>JASGMJ010000008.1 GCA_030156535.1 Candidatus Sumerlaeota bacterium | reverse complement strand
CGCGCCGCTTTCAGGGCGCGGTCATTGTTGGTGGCCGGACCCAGGGCGGCGCGCCTGCGGCGCTTGCCCTGGGCTAAGGGATTCGGCCCCGTTGGGGCCGTTGCGGGCGGAACGAATTCTTCCTCAAGAAGAGCTCCTTCCCATCGAAAACAACCGCGCCTCTTCCGAAAATCCTCTATGGATCCTCGGGCACCACGAAAAAAAACGGAGAACGCGGCCCATGGCATTCTCCGATGCATCGTGGCCGGACGCACGTTACGGGGAGGCGTCAGCCTTGAGGATGGCAGAGAGTACGCGATTGTCGAAGGAGCGTGGTACGCCTCGAAGAGGCGAGATCCCATAGCCCAGGGCAAGCGCCGTAAGGCGCGCCGCCCTGGGTAGGCGCAGCGTTTCAACCCGCACCCCGAAGGTGGTGCGATCCACAACTCAACGCCTCTTCGGAATCGACCCATGGGATCGCGCCGCTTTCAGGGCGCGGTCATTGGTGGTGGCCGGACCCAGGGCGGCGCGCCTTACGGCGCTTGCCCTGGGCTAAGGGATTCGGCCCCGTTGGGGCCGTTGCGGCCGGAACGTGGCCAGCTTCGGAAGGACAATACCCCAGCGCTGGAAACGTGGGATCAAGAATGGGACGGCTGAACGTAACCCAGCGCTTCGGTGCTTATCGTTTCTGAGAGGTCAACATTGTGGCCGAGCGCATCTCAAAACAGACCCGGTGTTGAGGAGCATGAGGAAGCGGTTATGCCGAAGGAGCGTGGTACGCCTCGAAGAGGCGAGATCACACAGCCCAGGGCAAGCGCCGTAGGCGCGCCGCCCTGGGTAGGCGCAGCGTTTCATCCCGCACCCCGAAGGTGGTGCGATCCACAACTGAACGCCTCTTCGGAATCGACCCTTGGGATCGCGCCGCTTTCAGGGCGCGGTCATTGGTGGTGGCCGGACCCAGGGCGGCGCGCCTGCGGCGCTTGCCCTGGGCTAAGGGATTCGGCCCCGTTGGGGCCATTGGCCGCCGTGCACAGAACACCGCGTGCATCCGCGTCCAGGGACCCCGCGTCGTGCGCGGCGCTGAGTTGCGTCAGGACGGCGAGCGCGTGCTCCTCGCCCGGGGCCAGCGGCCGCGTGGAATAGCGCCGCCGTTCGCGCCGGTCCAGATCGTCGGGCACCACCACGCTGTCGAGCACCGCCGCGTCGAACGCGCGCAGGCACTCCGCGTCGTCCGCCGGGTCGAGCAGACTGCGCGCCGCGAGTTGCGCTTCGAGCACCTGCTTCAGCCGTTGCGGCAGCGCGCGCTTGTTCTCGATCTGGATGACAAGGGCGAAGGGCATTCCCCGGCTCGTCGTCGTCCACAGGCGCGGCGGCTCGGCATCGGGCCAGAGCAGTGCCGCGGTCTCGCCCGGCGAGCGGTTCGGCGGCGCGAGCGCCCCGGCCACCATGGGCGACTCGATCACCGGCCATTCGTCGATCACTTCCCATCCCGACGAACGCACCGCCAGCGAGCCGATGGCCCACGAGGAGCGGTGGCGCTGCTGGAGCGTGTGCAGGCAGACCTGATGCTCATCGCGCGGCCCGGCCAGCAGCAGCGCAATCGCGGCCACGGGAATCGCGAGAAAGACGAGCAGGATCGTTTTGCGCCCCGAGGCAAGACGGGGCGCGGGGGAAGCGGCGGGTGCGCTCACGCTTCGGCTTTCTGAATCATGCATCCCATCGACCCCGTGCTGCCGGGCATTCGCGGATCGGCGCCGTAGGTGATAATCTTCTGCCGCGCTTCGAGAGCCTCGGCGTGTGGCACGGTCATGACGATCGCCTGGCCGATGTGATCGACCTCATAGGCGATCTCGAAGCCCTGCTCCACGGTCATGGCAAAGAGCACGACCATCATTTCGATGACGTACTCGTAGGTATGGGAATCGTCGTCGAACAGGATGACATGATACCGGGGCGCATGGAGATGCTCGGTGTCTGTGCTTTCTTCCTGATCGGGTACGGCGACGGGTAAAGTCGTCGGCATCGGGGTCCGAAAGGCCTCGTAGGAATCGAGTGGTCCGGCGAGCGGACCCGGCCCTGAGCCTTTCGCGGGAGGCGGAACTCTGGCAAGGTGGAAGTGGAGGGAGACCTGACTTCGCCGCCTCCTTGTTCCGCACCGGGGGGGAAGGAAGCGCCGGCCTTACTGCGCCTGGGCCAGCGCCGCCTCGTACTCTTCCCTGGAATAACCGGTGACGATCGTTTCGTACTTCACGTAGATGGTCAGGATATTCAGCAGGTCCGCATCCACTTGCTCCACGACATCGACACCGCCGTTACGCGCCGCCGTGCTTGCGCTGCAATCACCCCATGCGAAGAGGCCAAAGAGGACTGAGGTGCTCTCTGCGCGTCCTTCCCGCGTTCCGATCTTCGAACCGTTGAACGTCGTATCCACCGGAAACGATGTTTGATTCAGGCCGCTGCCAAGAGGAGGGAGAAAAGGCGTGCGCACCATGAGGCAACCGCTCAGGCCCAGGGCAAGACCCCCAACCAGACAGGTCTTGAGAAACTTCGTCGCAATCTTCATCCTGCGTTTCTCCTCTATTCTCCGTAGACAGAGATCGTGACTTTGGCGAAGATCCCCAGGACGTGCATGAATTCGTAGTCGGCATAATGCACTTCCTTGATGCCGCCATCCTGGGCGATTTTGGCGATCGCCACATCATCCCAACCAAATGACAGGCGAGTGATGAGTGGCTCGAAAAAAAAGTACGACGTCGCCTGTGCGTGCTTTTCGTCCTCCGAACGAACGACCGTTGCGTCGTAATCGGCGGAGACAGGGGCCTGAACGCTGGTAAACACGAGCCCGGTAGGGGGCTGGACGGGTGCCGACAGAAAGGCACACCCTCCGAGGCAGAGGAGAACCGCGGAGAAGAGAAGCGTCAGGCAGCAGTTTGCAACGATGCCGCGTCTGTTTGGCTTCATCTTACTCTCCGTAGGCCACAATGGTGAACTGCTGATAGAAGAACAGGATGTTCTGGTACGAATAATCGACGTGGTTCACGGTGGTCAGGCCACCATCGCGGGCCGCCGTGTTGAGGCTGGCATCGCCAAAGGCAAAAAGGCCGAGAATGGCAGTGCTCGACGCCTCGCCCTGCTTTTCGTTCGAAAAATCAGTACTGTCCGCGTTCGCATCCAAAGGCGCCTGAATGGAGGAGAAAAGCAGCCCCTGAGGAGGCATCACGGGCGTGCTGTAGGTGATGCAACCCGTCGAAAAAATCATCACTGCCACAAACAGGACAAAGGGTAACAGCTTCTTCATTGCCGGTCTCCCCAAAAGATATAGGATAACTGCACTAGTAGGGAGCAAATGAGGGGGAGCAAGGATTAAAGAACCGCGCCCCCGGCAATTTCATCCGGGGGCGCGGCGGGGTCTTCAGGTTGGTGGCGGCTGTCAGACGGCTTCGGTGATCTCGGCGAGCGCGCGGGCGTTGCCCGAGAACTCGTCCAGTGCCATCTTGCGCAGGTACACAAAGCCGCGTGCAGCGCGCAGGCGCGGGTTCTCGCTGTGCTCGAAGAACTCGCGGCCCAGGCAGGTGCGCAGCATCCGGTACTGATCCACGAACACAAGCTGTGCCTGGTGGCAGAATGGGCCGTCGTACTCGAAGCTCGGGAAGGAAGCGTGCTTCTGCGAGCCGAAGCAGTTCAGGAACGAGTGCTCCATGATCGCCATCGAGTTGAGCGACATCGGCACGAGTGCGTTCGCGTCGGCCGGGTGGAAGCGATGCCAGACGTTGCGGTAGCCCCACACCTCGGGCTTCTTCTTCGTCTTCGCGGCGTACTGAATCAGTGCCTCGTGCAGCACCTGCATCACCTTGTAGTGCGTGTCGGGGCCTGTGCCCTCGGGGTCGAAGGCGAGCGTCACGATGTCGGGCTTGATGTCCGTCAGCATCTTGAGCACCGGCTTCACATCGCGGTCCTGCGAGGGCTGGCGGGTGAAGATATCGCCGGTGTAGAAGCCGAGGCGGCCGTGGAAGACATCCTCGGGGCGCGTGCCGATGTAGCCCCAGATCAGTTCTTCCTCGAACTCGCGCTGCATCCCCTTGAGCGTCTGGACGATCTTGATGTCCTTCTTGCCGGGGTAGACGGTGCGCAGGTAGTTGAGCAGCTCGTCGATCCGGTCGCGGATGTTCTCGATGTCCTCGTCCTCATAGACGACCATGAGGCTGTGCAACATGCGGCGGCACTGCCAGCGCTTCATTTCCATTTCGTTGCGGGCGGCGATGCCGTCGAGGAAGCCGTAGACTTCCTCGGCGCGTGCGGCGGTGTTCTCGGTGTCGATGCGCAGGGCGCCCTTGTTGCGCTCTTCCAGGTACTCGCGGCGGTCCGTCAGCATCTTGAGGTCTTCCAGGATGGTGGCGAGGAAGGAGCTCGTGACGGCGGTGAAGCCGGAGGTGAGGACGGTGAAGTAGTTCTTGTTGGAGGGGCGGCGCACCGTGTGGAGAATGTAGTTCATGTAGCCGAGCATGATGTCGTCGTGGTGCGGCCCGGTGTGCAGCAGCGTCTGGTTCTTGGGGTTGTCGAGGCCTGACTCGATCTTGCGCAGCAGGCCCGCCTTGGTGGTGGCGGCGACATCCTTCAGCTTCAGGCCGCTCTTCTTCAGGGCGGCGGTGACGATGCGGCACTCCTTGGCGTCTTCCTCGCGCAGATCGTCGAGGCGCTTGTTCAGCTTCAGGCAAAGGTTGATGACGCGCTTGTCGAGTTCGGCGGGCGAGAGTTCCGGCGCCTTTTCGATGTCCTCGATGATGCGTTCGGTCAGGCGCACGGTGGCGCCGTGCGTCAGGTAGAAGCGCGCGTTGGGCAGTCCCTGGAGCGCGGACGCCGGATAGCGCACGTTCTTGGTGTTCTGGATCGCGTCGGCAACGACGCCGCCCTTGGCCTCGCCCGCAGCGAAGACCAGGACAACGGCGTCGCGCTTGAACGTGATCGTCCCCAGGCCGATGGTAATCACGGGGCGGTTGCGCGAGACTTCGATTCCGCCGAGATCGCCGGCCGCGGCCGCTTCCGTTTCGTAATTGGTCAGTGTCAGGCGCGTCGGGCTCTCAAGATCGGAGCCGCGCGCGTTGAAGCCGATGTGTCCGTCCGGGCCAATGCCGCCCAGGAAGAAGCCGATGCCGCCCCACTCGCGGATGCGCGCCTCGTACTCCGAGCAGAACTGATCGACGGCCAGAATCACTTCGTACTGGATGCGTTCGAGCGCCGTCGTGGGAACGCGATGGCGCAGACCGAGGTCAACCTTGCCGCCGGGGAAAACGGTGTCCAGCGTCATGCCTTCCGGAATGCCGATCTCCGCCGGATTGATGAGCAGCGCGTTCTTCGGATCGAGGCCGAACCCGCGGATGTAGTGCTTGTTCACATAGTAGAAGAAGCTGTTCTGCTGATTGGGGTCGATCGGGTAGAATTCGTCGATCTGCACAAACCGCAGATTGCTCAGGTTCGGCTTGGTGGAAACGTCAAGGCCGGCCTCGGTCAGTTCCGCCTGCGTCCCCGCGTCGTTCCAGGTGTCGAGGAAGTGCTGCGTCCACTTAATGAAGTACTCCGGCGTCTTGCCGGTGGGCAGGCTGACAACGCCGTTGGGGTTCTGCTGCAC
This sequence comes from Candidatus Sumerlaeota bacterium, assembly GCA_030156535.1. Taxonomy (GTDB): domain Bacteria; phylum Sumerlaeota; class Sumerlaeia; order SLMS01; family JAHLLQ01; genus JAHCAW01. The sequence continues at coordinate 144,337 of JASGMJ010000008.1, read as the reverse complement.
CCACTCCAGAAAGCGCAGTGCCGTCAGGCGCCCAAGGGCCGGGAAATTCGAAACTTCGATGATCGGGATTTTCTCGGTCGGAGCATACATGAGCTGACGGCCGGAACGCTCGTGATAGCGCTGTTCCACCTTGGAAGACAGACGGACATCGGTGCCGCCCGGAGAGGCAGCGCGAGGCTTGGACGCTGCCGCCGCAGCCTTCGGTGCCGCAGCTGGCGGTGCAGCGGCTGGCGATGCAGGGGATGTCTTCGGCGCAGCGTCTGCCTTCGGTGCAGCGGCTGGCGTCTTCTCAGGTTCCGAACTCTGGTTTGCTTTAGGACTCATGTGGCTATCTCCGCAGAAATTTCCTAACAAGATGGCGCGCGGTGATTAGCCGCGCCGGACGAGGTGGTGCCAGAGGAATATTTCCTCCCCCCGGACAAGCCAAGAGGAGCCGACTTCTGACAAAATCGGAGAAAACCTCCGCCTAAGTCCTTTGGAATTCAGGGACTTTTGAGTACAATTGAGTTATGTTACCCCGGATCGTGGATCAAACAGCATACCTTTTGTTATTCGGATGTCCGAAATCGCTTTATCTCTTTATTCTCCTCCGGGGAGAGCATTACCGCACTCATAGCGCCAGATCAAGCGGTTTACCCGTCAACAGCACCTCCGCCGCCACTACCGCCCCCCTCTCCAGCCCCGGAGCCGTGGGTTGGCCCCCCCCCGCAAACACCCGCACCCGCCCGGGCTCCACCACTCGCCGCCCATCCGGATGCACCACCGAAAGCGCCCGCGCCGAAAGCACGAACCGCACGGCACGCGCCTCTCCCGCTTCCAGCCGCACGCGCTCGAACCCCACCAGCGAGCGAATCGGCACCCGCACCCCCGCCTCCACGTGCTCCACGTAAAGCTGGACGACTTCGTCGCCCGCCCGCCCACCCGCATTCGCAACGGTGACGGCCACGGGGACGTCGGCGCCGATCTCCGCTTCGGCCCCGATCCGCAGGTCCGAGTAAACGAACCGCGTGTAGGACAACCCGTGCCCGAAGGGGAACAGCGGCTCGCCCCGGAAGAAGCGGTACGTGCGCCCCTCCATCGCGTAGTCCTCGAACGGCGGAAGGTCGTCGGCGCTGCGATAGAACGTGACGGGGAGCCGTCCGCCCGGGTTGGCGTCGCCGAACAGCGCTTCGGCGATGGCCGCGCCCCCCTCCTCGCCCGGGTACCAGGCGTGAAGGAGAGCGGCGCACTGGTCGGCAGCACGCCCGAGCGCCAGCGCACTGCCGCTCGTCGTGACAGCGACAACCGGGCGCCCCGTGGCGCACAGTGCGTCAAGCAGCTCGCCTTGCCTGCCCGGGAGGTCGAGTGTCAAACGGTCGCCCCCCTTGAAGCCGGGAATGCCGCCTGAGTCCCCCTCCTCGCCTTCGAGGTCGGCCGTCAGGCCCAGGCACGCGATCACGACGTCGGCCTGTGCGGCGGCGGCCAGCGCCGAGGCGAAGGGGCGTTCCTCTTCCTCCTCGGGCGGCAGCCAGACGAAGCGCGCCGACGCGGCGTTCGTGTTGCCGTCGTAGACAACCGTAACGGGGATGGAGTCGCCCGCCTTGAATTCCCGCGCCACGGATTTTGTTTCGGCGCCGTGGATGGGGGATTTGGCTGCCACGAGCTCGCCGTCGAGGAAGAGGCGGATGTGCGCGTCGGCCGTCACGCCGAGCCGATAGACACCCGCGCGGGGAATCGCGAGCACGCCGCTCCAGCGGGCGGAAAAGCGCGGCGAGGCAAACGAGCGCGCGTCGGGCTGTTGGTCCCCCCAGTTGAAGGCGATGCCCATGTCCGTGCGCCGCAGCACGGGCTCGCCGGCCAGGCCGTGGCCGTCGAAATACTCCGCCGCCAGCCCGGGCGCCGCGCCCTCCCCGCTCTCCGTGCGCAGCACATACGGCGGCACGGGCACCGGATCGCCCGTCCCCGCGGCCAGATGGCACCCCGGATCGTGGAGCACCTCCGTCCCTTCCTCCACCGCCGCGCGAATGCCGTCGAGGATCGTGACGTGGCGCGAGGGCGTGCCGTGGTAGTTGCCGAGCAGCACGCGCAGCGAGTCCGCCACCGGCCCGATCACGGCAATGCGGCGCAGCGCGGCGCGGTCGAGCGGAAGCGTCCCGTCGTTGGTCAGGAGGACGAGTGACTGGCGCGCGGCCTCGCGGGCCAGCGCGCGGTGCGCTTCGCAGTCGTTCACTTCGATCGGCACGCCCGCGAAGGGAACGCTCTCCTCCGGATCAAAAAGCCCAAGCCGCAGCAGGATGCGAAACAGCCGCCGCACGGAGGCGTCGATGGCCGCCTCGTCCACGAGGCCCTGTTCCACGGCCTTCTTCAGCGCGCCGTACTCCCACCCGCCATTCAGGTCGCATGTGGCTTTCACGGCGGCGGCACATGCTTCCTCAACGCTCTCCACCCAGCAGTGATTCTTCCAGATGTCCTGAATCGCGCCGACGTCGGAAACGTAGTACCCCTCGAAGCCCCACTGCGCGCGCAGGATCGTTTGATTCAGATGCGCGTGCGCGCAGCACGGGTCGCCGTTCGTGCGATTGTACGCGCCCATCACCCCGGCAACGCCTGCGTCCACGACAGCGGCGCGGAAGGCAGGCAGGTACGTCTCGTGCAAATCGCGTTCGTCCACGCGCGCATCGAAGGAGTGGCGCCCCACCTCGGGGCCGCTGTGGACGGCATAGTGCTTTGCGCATGCGGCGGCCTTCAGGTAGTGCGTGTCGCCGCCCTGCAGGCCGCGGATGAACGCCACGCCGAGCTCGGCCGTCAGGCACGGGTCCTCGCCGTAGGTTTCCTGGCCGCGCCCCCATCGCGGGTCGCGGAAGATGTTGATGTTCGGCGTCCAGAACGTCAGCCCCTGGTACATGCCGCGCTCGCCCCGGCGCACGGCGTCGTGGTGCTTCGCGCGTCCCTCGTCCGCGATCACGGAGGCCACCTCGTGCATCAGTGTGCGGTTGAACGCGGCGGCCAGCCCGATGGCCTGCGGAAAGACCGTGGCTTTTCCCGCGCGCGCCACGCCGTGCAGGCACTCGTTCCACCAATTGAACGCGGGAATGCCGAGCCGCTCGATGGCGGGCGATTCGTGCATCAGGCGCGCGATCTTTTCGTCCAGCGTCAGACGCGCCAGAAGATCGTCGAGGCGCTCCTCGATCGGGAGGCCGGGATCTTGAAACGGAAACGCCATCGCGGATCAGCCCTTCGTGCCGGTGAGAGTAATGCCCTGGATGAAGTACCGCTGGAGGAACGCGAAGAGCACGAGAATCGGGAGCGTCATCACGAACGAACCCGCCATCATCAGCGTGACGTCGCCGCCGCTCTGCAAGTTGAACTTGAACAACCCCAGTGCCAGCGGAAACAGCCGCTCGTCGCTCAGATAAATCAGCGGCCCCATGAAGTTGTTCCACGTCCCCATGAACGTGAAGATCGCGATCGTCGCCACCACCGGCCGCACCAGCGGCAGCATCACGTGCCAGTAAATCCGCAGGAACCCACAGCCGTCGATCCGCGCCGCGTCCTCAAGGTCCGCCGGGATGTTCTTGAAAAACTGGCGCACCAGAAACACGAAGAACGGAATCCCGAACGCTGCGGGAATCCACAGCGGCAGCAGCGTGTTGTACCAGCCAAGGCTTTTGACGATGATGAAGTGCGGCACCATCGTGACCTGCGGCGGCAGCATCATCGTCGCCAGCAGCAGCACGAAACACAGATCGCGCCCCGGCCATTGCAGCCGCGCGAACGCGTACCCCGTCAGCGTGCACGAGAAAATCGCCAGCAGGATGTTGAGGATCGAAAGCGAGAAACTGGTCATCATGTACCGCGCGAAGGGAACCTCGCGGAACGCCTGGCGGTACGCGCGCGCCGTCTTGTCCGCCCATGCGCGCATCGGCGTCGTTTCGCGCAGCACGAGGCGCACCGCAAACGGAGCGTCCACCGGCGCCGCCCCCACGTCTCGCAGCGTCAGGTACAGGCGGCGCTCCATCGGATCGGCATTGGCTTCCGGCCAGCGCAACTCCTGCTCGATCCAGTCGCGCTCGTAAAGCGGCACGTCCGTTTCCGCCCGCCACAGGCGGCCATCACGCACGACCTCGAAGCGCACCCGCGCCCACGACGCGTCGCCCCGGTAGTTCACGAAAACACGGTCAACCTTTGCGGGCTCGAACTCGGGACGCGCCGCCGCACGCTGGAGCACGTGCGCCTCCGCGCTCCCCTTGAATTCATAACGCACCTCGCGTGCACTAACCGCACCGTCGTTGCGCGCCGCCAGACTGGCCGACGTGCCGGAGACGACTTCCCACTCGTCCGCCGCGCCGAGCGAATACGTCAGCAAGTCCGTCGTCCGCACGCGAACCTCGCCGACGGAAAAGCGCCGGTAGCACTCCTCGAACACACGCCGCAGCGCGTCCTCATCGAGCAGTTGCTCCGCATTGGCAATGATGGCGTCGGCGCCCGCGGCGCGGGCGGCGTCGCCGAGACGCACGCGCAACAGGTGCAGCAGACCCTCGCGCATCTCCGTGCGGAACACGATGCCGTGCCGGTCAACGAGGGGCGGAACGTCCTCGGCCGGGCCCGGCGTTTCGGGACTCCACGCATTGAGGCGCGATTCGATCAGGGCATCGATGCGCGGCAGCGCCTCTTCCCATGTTGCCTCGTCAATGCCATCCGGCCGTTCGGGCTCGTCGAAAGCACGCGTGTCAATGTAGGGCGAATGCGGCGACGGAAGCGGCGCGCGCGGCAACAGATCGACGTCCTGCGTGGCCATTTCGCGCGGCACCTTGATGCTCGTCGCAATCATCCACAGCAGCGGCGCAATGAAGAGCGCGGCTCCGGCCACCAGCACCGCGTGGGTGCCCAGGCGTTCGATCGGATTCAGACGCGGTGCCGCCATTCCTTCAGCTCCCGTAATGCACCCAACGCTTGCTCGACCACAACTGCACCATCGTCACCGTCAGCACCACGGCGAAAAGGATCCACGCCATCGCGCTTGCCGTTCCCATATTCAGGTAACGGAAGGCCTCGTTGAACAGCTTGTACGCATAGAACAACGTGGAGTCCGAGGGGCCGCCGTCGGTCATGATGTAGGCGGCCTCGAAAATCTGGAAGATCGCGATCATCCCCATGATGAGGTTGAACAGAATGTATGGAGTGAGCAGCGGAATCGTGATGCGGAAGAAGCGTTGAATGCGCCCGGCGCCGTCGACGCTCGCAGCCTCGTGCAGCGACTCGGGAATATCCTTCAGCCCAGCGAGCCAAATGATCATGCTCGCGCCCACGCCCCACAGTCCCATCAGGATCAGCGACGGCTTCGACCACGCCGGGTCTTCCAGCCAACGCGGCGGATTGCGCACTCCCATCTCCATCAGCACCTGGTTGATGAATCCCTGCCCCGGATCAAACAACCACATCCACAGGATGAAACCGGCGACGGCAGGCACGATGGCGGGCAGGTAGTAAATCGTGCGGTACGCCGTCATGCCTTTCACCTTCGCGTCGAGCAGCACGGCGATGGCCAGGCCGATGACAATCTGCAACGGAACACTCAGGATCATGAACCCCGTGTTCCTCATGCTGATCCAGAACAGCGGATCGTTCGCCACGCGCTGCCCGCTCGCGGGGTCGAGGTGCGTCCCCAGAAGGTTTATGTAGTTGTCCAACCCAACGAAGCGCGCGTCGTTCAGAACATCGTAGTGGCAGAAGCTGATGACGAAGGAGAAGAGAATTGGCCCCGCGCCAAACACGATGAAGCCCAGCAACCAGGGCGAGGCGCACACGTAGCCCTCGAACCACGACGTGCGCCGTCCGCCGCCATGGAGACGCCGCCTGCGTTCCTGCACCATCGCCAGTCCCGCGAACAACGCCACGACGCCCAGCACGTACAACGCGATCACGATCTTCCAGTTCACGCGCGGCCCCTCGGGCGGATGCAGCACGGCGTCGAGCGCGCGCTGCACCTGCGCCTGCGCGTTGCCCAGCGCCTCGGGCGGCGTCCGCAAATGATCGACGCCGTTGCTCGCCGCGCGAATGTGCTCACTCCACAACTTCTGCCCCACCGGCGTCACCGGGCGGTAGCGGCTGACGGGCATGAGTTCGGCAAACGTGCTGTACGCCTCCGCGAGCGACGCGGGCACGTTCGGATTGTTGTCGAGAAAACGCTGTTCCAGCCAGGAGAGCACGCGCTTGTCCGCATGCAGACGCGGCAGGTAGCGCCTGCCCTGCGCGCGGGCGAGCGAGGCCTCGTACTCAGCGAGCACCTGGTTCCCCTCGACGGACGCCATCCAGCGAATCAGCTCCCACGCGCCTTCCTTCTCGCGCGCCGTCGAGGGCATCGCGTACGCCCAGCCGCCCCCCCAGCCAAACGGCTCGACCCCCGCGTCGAGTTGAGCGCGCGGCAACGGCGCCGGGGCGACGCCGAAGTCCAGCCCCGGCTTGACGTTCATGATGTCGCGCAGAAACGAATCCGCGTCGATGCGCATCGCCACGCGCCCCGTCAGAAACGGATCGGTGACGCCGCTCGCCTGGTTGGCACTTGCGCGCTGCGCCGTCTGCACCGACGTCACTTCAAAGCTGCCCCCCATCGCGTCGTACACGTCCTGCAACCATTGCAACGCCCCAACGATGCGCGGGTCCGCGATCGTACACTTCGTTCCGTCGGCGCTCATGAACTCGCCGCCATTCTGCCAGCCAAACAGGTAGAACCATGAACTCCCATAGAGCGGAATGAAGCCGGCGGCTTCCAGCCGTCCCGTCTCCGCGTCGAACCGCGTCATGCGGATCACATAGCCGTCGGCGTCGAAGACCTTGATCTCGGCATCACTCGCGAAGGAATCAGGGACGGAGTCGAGGGACGGAGGTTGTTCGGCGTCCAGGTCGAGCCGCAGCGTCTGTGCATCGATGACCTCGGCGATGCGTGCGCGGAAGAGCGCGCCGTCCTTCAGCAGCACGGCCACGTCGCCAGGACGCACGCCGGCCGCCAGGGCATCCGGCCGCGCACCCTCCGCCACGTCTTCGTTCACGGCCGTGCGGCGCAGGAAGTCCCCGAGGTGCACCGTGCCGTCCGCCTCGGCCGTACCCACGGCGTGCAGCCGCTTGGTGCAAAGCTCCTCCCACGTTTTCGGGGGACGGGCCTCCCCGGGCCGCGCGCGTCCCGCCTCGACGTCCGGGTCGCCGGCCTCATACACGAACCCCGCGCGCACGAGCGCGTTGCGGTCGTAATACATCGCGCGTGTGTCCGCATCGCGCGGAATGGCGTACAGCCCGCCGCGGTAGACGGCCTCGTCCCACGTCGGCGCGAAGAAATTCTCGCGCCGCACGGCCATCGGATCGTCCGCTTGCTGGGCCTCGACGAACGGCTGCAGATCGGTGAACGCGCCGCGGCTCGCCCATTCCACAATCGCAAAGCGGTCGAACAGGATCACGTCGGGCGGCATGTCGCCCGCCATGGAGAGGAGGAAGCGCGAGGGGTCGCCCGTTGCGTCGCGCGACGTGGCGCTGCTGATGACGACACGATAGGCCGGGTTGCGGCGTTCAAACTCGGTGGCGACCAGACGGGAGGCGTCCTGCAAGGGCCCGGGAGGCGTCCAGAGAACGATTTCCGTGACACCCTGGGCGGCGGCCTCGCGGCGCGGATGCGGATAGAGCAGCCACGCGGCGACGGCCGCGAGAACGATGAGGGCGATGGTGGCACCGGTGGTGCCGGGGCGCAGACGCGGAACGCTCACGGACTACCCCTCCGAGGATCGGAGGAAACATGGGTGTAAACGCTTGCGGAAACAAGCGGGAAGTTCCGTCCTCAGGACCGGACTTCGGCCAGGATTTCGTCCACGCTCTGGTAGCGGTCTTCGGGCTTCTTCGCGATCATCTTCACGATGATCTTCGCCAGCTTGGGCGAAACGCGCTCCGGCAATTCCGGCGGTGCCGTGTGGATGTGGTGGTACTCGATGTTGCCCAGATAGAACGGCGGGTTGCCCGAGACCATCTCGTACATCATGATGCCGAGCGCGTAGATGTCCGTCCGGCCGTCCACGCGCTCGCCGATGATCTGCTCGGGTGCCATGTAGAGAGGGGTGCCGATCACGGCCGTGCCGCTCTTCGTGGCGTCCTCGCCCAGCAGGATCTTGGCGATGCCGAAGTCCGTGATCTTCACGTTGTTCTTGTCGGTGATCATGATGTTCGCGGGCTTGATGTCGCGGTGCACGATGCCGAGTTGATGCGCGTAGCTGAGCGCGTCGCAGATCTGGATGAAGTAGTAGATGATCTGCTCTTCGGTGAACCTGGTGCGCTCGCTGATCATGCGCTTGAGATCGACGCCCTCGATGTACTCCATGCTGATGAAGCGCTTGGAGTCGAACTCGAACAGGTCGTGGATGCGCACGATGTAGGGGTGCGAGAGGCGCTTGGCCGCGCGGGCCTCGGCCTTGAAGCGTTCGACGGCGGCCGGGTCGCTGCACAGGTAGTCGTTCAGCACCTTGAGCGCCAGGATCTCGTTGAGCGTCTTGTCCTTCGCCTTGTAGATGATGCCCATGCTGCCGCGGTTGATTTCCTCGAGAATCGTGAAGCGGCTCTCGCGGCTGAGCACGGGCACGTCGCGGTGGCTGAGTTCCTCTTCGCGCTGGAGCTTGAGGCGGTAGTTGAGTTTGCGCAGGCGCGCCTCGGTGTCGAGGTACGTGGGCGCGGAGGCGACGAGATGCTCAAGCACGCTGACTGCGTTCTTGAGCTGGTCGGAGGACTCCATGTCGCCCGCCAGGCGGTAGAGGATGTCCTTCATGTCGTCGTCGACCGGCAGCACCTTGAAGCTCTGCCATGCCAGGAAGTGCAGGTTCTTCTGCCAGTGGCACAGGCCCAGAACCTTGAGGGCGCGCTGCTCGTAGGCCTCGTGCCCCTTCAGGATCTGAAGCACCTCGATGGCCTCGTCCACCTCGTTCTTCTTCAGCAGCAACTTGACGAGCTTGAACATTGCCTGCGGGTCTTCGTGTTCCTCGGAGCGCTGGCGGTACATCTCCGAGAGCAGGTCGCGGTCACTCGCCAGCGGTTCCTGGCGCGTGGCCTGCTCGATGTCGGCGCACGCCTCGGCCAGCATCCCAAGAGCCCGGCGCGCCAGACCGCGGTCGCGCAGCACACTGGGGGCGCCAAAGCGTTCGAGCACCTTGTCGTGGAGGGCGAGAATCGTCTCGCCGTTTTCGGCCAGGTGGCCCTCGCGCAGCGTGGCCAGACCGGCCCGCGCTTCCTCCAGCATCCCGGCCATGGTGCAGATCAGAACCCGTGCCTTGGCGGTGGCGAAGGACTTGTCCGTGTCGAACGGCGCTTCCTTGAGGCGATTGACGGCCTTGGCGTAAATCTCCTGCGCGGCCTTGTCGTCCCGCCCCTGTTCGGCCAGGTCGCGCGCTTCGACGAGGTCCTCGGGGAGCGAGCCGTCGCGCAGATAATCGGTCTCGCGGATGGTCTCGGGGACACGTTCGGGCCCGCCGGGGGAATCGGGAACGATGGGCTCGTTCTCCGCCGGAGGGGGGTCGGGGATTTGCCGCACCTGCCCCGAGCTCATGTGCGAGTATGTTGGCGGTGTCTTGGAATAGTCGACCGGGGCGAGCGAGTGCCCGACTGCTTCCCGGCTGCGATGCCCGCGTTCCGTGGGGCTGGGCTGGGTGTCGCCAAGGACGGCGAATTGCTGGTGATCGGGGGCGGTCTCATCGGGTTCGCGCGCCGGAGGGGCAGGCGGCACGGAGGGCGGGAGGGCGGCTTCCGGCTGTGCCTTCTTGCCGCGCAGGGCCGTGCCCTTGGTGAACGGTTTTTCTCCGCGTACGCCGCTGTCGTCGGCGCCAACAGCGCGGTTGGACTTGCGCCGGGCCGTCGAGGCACGCCGCGTTCCGCTGCTTCCCTTGCGGGCGCGCGAACGCCGCCGCGAGCGCTTCTGCTTCTCGTCGTCGGTCAGGTTCGAGTGCACGATGGTCATCGCCTCGGACTTGCCCGAGTTCATTTCCTCGGCTGAAATCTCGACAACGCCGTCGGCATTGATGAAGAACGTCACGCGCACGCGCGGAACGCCCGCGGGCGCCCCCGGAGGCATCCCCGAGAGGCTGAACTTGCCCAGACTGCGGTTCTCCGCCGTTTCCTTGCTTTCACCCTGCAAGACGTGAATCCGCACAAACTCCTGGTCGTCTTCCGTCGTCGTAAACGTCTTTGCCGCCTTGATCGGAATCGTGGAGTTCTTCTCGATAATCTCCACGAACTTGCCGCCCTCCACTTCGATTCCCAGCGAATGCGGCGTCACGTCCAGCAGGACGACTTCCTGCACGTGCCCTCCGAAGACGCCCGCCTGCGTCGCCGCGCCCAGCGCCACGACCTCGTCGGGGTTCACGCCCTTGAAAACCGCCTGGTCGAAAAACTCTTCCACGCTCTCCTCGACCATCGGAATGCGCGTCGTCCCGCCCACCATGATCACCCGGTTGATGTCGGACTTCCTGAGGTTCGCCTCCTCCAATGCCCGCTTGCAGCAACGGATCGTGCGGCGCACGAAATCCTCGATCAATGCCTCGAAATCCCGCCGCGAGAGCATCCGGTCCAAGTGCAGCGGCTGCCCGTCCTTGTACGTGATGAAGGGGAGCGCGATCGCCGTCTTCTGCGTCATGGACAGCTCGCACTTCGCGCGCTCCGCCACTTCCTTCAGGCGCCTCAAAGTCACGGGGTCCTGCATCAGATCGATGCCGTGCTCCTCCTGGAACTCGTCAACGATGAGATTGACGATCGCGTTGTCGAGGTCGTCGCCGCCCAGGCGCGAATCCCCCGTGGAGGTGAGCACCTCGAACGTGCGTCCCGTAATCTCCAGAATACTGATGTCGAACGTTCCGCCGCCGAAGTCGTAGACCGCGATGATCTCTTCGGTGTCCTGCCCCTGGCCCATGCCGTAGGCCATGGCCGCGGCGGTGGGCTCGTTGATCAGACGCAACACTTCGAGGCCGGCCATTTGCGCCGCGTCGATCGTTGCCTGGCGCTGGATGTCGTCGAAGTAGGCGGGAACGGTGATGACGGCTTTCGTCAACTCGTCGCCAAGGTACTCCTCGGCGGACTCCTTCAGCTTCTTGAGAACCAGCGCGGAGATCTGCTCGGGGCGGTAGCCCATCCCGTCGATGTCGATCAGCAGTTCGTCGTCGTGCTCGACCAACTGGAAGGGGAAGAGCGTGCCGTGCTCTTCCACGTCCTCCAGGCTCTGACCCATCAGGCGCTTGACGCTGGAGATCGTGCGCTTCGGATTCGTCGCGGCCTGGCGCCGGGCGATTTCGCCAACGACCACTTCGCCGTTCTCCAAAAACGCCACGATGGAGGGAGTCTTGTTACTTCCCTCGGGCGTGGGGATGACCTCGGGCTCCGAACCCATACAGATGGCCACGACGGAGTTCGTCGTCCCCAGGTCAATTCCGATGATGCGATCTTCGTTGGCCATACCGATTCCCTGGACGAGAGTCCCGATTTTCTCGCAAATTTTCGACACGGGAGCGTTGCTGCCGCTTCGCTTCTCCGGTTTTCGGGCCGAATGCCTCTCCCACTGCCGGAGGCACCGCTCAGACTTCAAGAGACCATAAACCGGCCCTGCGGCAACGCAACAGGGGATTTAGGGCGACGAATTGCCCGGAGGGCAAGCACGGCCTTTGCCGCCAGGCGACGGCGGGGCGCCCCACTTCCCGCGAATTTTCTCGTTGCACGAATCCGGGCACCCTATTGTACGGAAAAATATATTCTAGTTTTCATGTAATAGGAGGTCGTTATTAGAATGTATCAAAGGACACACACAGGCCATTCAGTACTTCTCAATCGGGGTGGCTGGGCCGTGCTGGGGGTACTTCTGGGAGGGATGCTCGCCCCAGCCCACGCCGAATACGGATTCACTTCCGCCGCAACACTGAACACGAATGCGGGCAGCGATTCGGGCATTGATTACTGGCCGTTCATCGCAACCGACGGCTCGGGCAACTGGGTGACGGTGTGGTACTCGGGCGAAAGTCTCGGCGGAACCGTCGGGACGGATTGGGACATCCTGTTCGCGCGTTCCACCGACAATGGTGCAACCTGGAGCGCCCCCGCGGCACTCAACTCCAACGCTGCGAGCGACTCGGGCTCGGATATCAACCCCCACGTAAAGTACGACGGGGCGGGGAACTGGATCGCGGTGTGGTCATCCAACGACTCGCTTGGCGGGACCACCGGAACGGACGACGACATCCTGTTCGCACGCTCGACCGACGGCGGAGCCACTTGGAGCCCCCCCGCTCCGCTCAACTCCAGCGCCTCCACCGATGAGAGTTTCGAGGAGGATATTGACCCCGACATTGCACCCGATGGCGCTGGCAACTGGATCGCCGTATGGTCTTCGACGAATGACCTCGACGCAACAGTCGGGGCGGACGAGGACATTTTTTTCGCTCGTTCGACGGATAACGGAGCAACCTGGACTGCCCTCACCTGTCTCAATGACTATGCCAGCTACGACGGAAAGGATGACCGGTCTCCCCGGATCGCCACCGATGGAGCAGGCAACTGGGTCGTCACATGGGAGTCCAGGGTGGATAATGGCGTCTACGGCACGGACTGGGACATCTTCTTCTCGCGCTCGACGGACAACGGGGCAACCTGGACAACATCCGCCCCGCTCAACAGCAACGCAACAACGGACTCCGGCGCGGATGAAAAGCCCATGCTGGAAACCGACGGCAGCGGCAACTGGATAGCCATCTGGTCTTCCACCGATTCGCTCGGCTCGACCATCGGCACAGACTACGACATCCTGTTCGCGCGCTCGACGGACAACGGAGCAACCTGGACCGCACCCACCGCACTCAACACCTCCGCCCCCACGGACTCCAGCGACTTCGATTACTCACCACGAATCGCACCCGACGGAATGGGCAATTGGATGGCGGTATGGCAGTCGACCAATACGCTGGGCACAAAGATCGATATCGACCGCGACATCCTGGCCGCGCGCTCGACGGACAACGGCATAACCTGGACCGCGCCCGCCCCCGTCAGCGCAAACGCCACAACGGATTCCGGCTCGGATCAGTACCCGGCCATCGCAACCGATGGCACGGGCAACTGGGTTGTCACCTGGCACTCCAACGAAACGTTCAGTGGCTTCCTCGGAACCGACAACGACATCTTCGTTTCCCGCAGCAGCAACATTTCCCTGCCTGTTGAACTCGATACATTCACCGTTCAATGAGTGCGGAGGGGGGGAGGTCCCCTTTGCAATGAGACACCAATGGCCCAGGATGATCTCAAAGCAGCGTACCCTTTGAAATCAACCGTTCAGCCTCCCTTTCGTGACTCCTTTACCCAGGCAAGCGGCACTTCTTCCCAAGCAGACAGCTGCTGGACTCTGCAGCGCTGAGAGCGTCTTGCACTTTGGGAACGTCCGGACCCCACGCGGGAAAAACGTTCACTGGCAGCGCAACGCCTTTCCCCGGCTCTCCCGCCGAATACAGACCTGAGACACGCCCCCCGCGCTTTCTCCCCCGCTCCCCTGCTTGACAGCGCCCACCCTTCTCCGGAAACTGCGCGCCGCCCGGCAAACACTCCAACGCGGACAAGGATTACGCCCGCATGGCCCCACGCACCTACGCGATCGTCACCTATGGCTGCCAGATGAACGAGCACGACTCCGAAATCATGGCCGGCCTGTTGGAGACACGGGGCATGACCCGCGTCGAAGACGAAAACGGCGCCGACGTCGTTCTCTTCAACACCTGCACGGTGCGCGACGGCGCCGAGTCGCGCGCCTACGGCCGCGTCGAAAGCCTCGTTTCCGCCAAGCGCGCCAATCCCGACATGGTGATCGCCGTCTGCGGCTGCTCGGCGCAGGACCGCGGGCAGGCCCTGCTTGAGCGCTACGAGCACGTCGATCTCGTCATCGGCACGCGCGACTACGTGAAGGTGGATCAGCTCGTCGAGGAGGTCTGGCGCTCGCAGCAGCGTCTCGTCGCCATCGACGACATCGACAAGCCCCTGAGCCTTCCCACCGTCCCCGTCCGCCGCTCCTCCCTCAAGGCCTACGTCAACATCATGTTCGGCTGTAACAACCGCTGCACGTTCTGCATCGTGCCCAAGACGCGGGGCGTGGAGTTCAGCCGCCCGCTCGAAGAAATCGTCGAAGAAGTCAAACGCCTCGCCGCCCAAGGCTACCGCGAGGTCTGCCTCCTTGGCCAGAACGTGAACTCCTACGTCGATGCCCAGCGCCACGACTTCGCCGACCTCCTGCACGCCCTCGACGAGATCGACGGCATCTGGCGCATTCGCTACACCACCAGCAATCCCAAGAGCGCCAAGCACCGCCACCTCGCCGCCATCGCCCAGTGCCCCAAGGTGATGGAGAACCTGCACCTCCCCGTGCAGTCCGGCAACAACCGCGTCCTGCGCCAGATGAAGCGCGCCTACAACGTCGAGCGCTACCGCTTCCTCGTCGCCATGTACCGCGACCTCTGCCCCGGCGGCGCCCTCACGACCGACATGATCGTCGGCTTCCCCTCGGAATCCGAGGCGGAATTCCGCGACACCCTGCGCCTGACCGAGGAAATGCGCTTCGACCAGCAATTCATGTTCATGTACTCCCCGCGCAAGGGCACCCCCGCCGCCGACACCATGCGCAACGACGTGCCTCTGGCCATGAAGAAGGACCGCCTCCAGCGGCTGATCCAGTTGCAGGAGGAAATCAGCACCGAGGTCAACCGCGCCGAAATCGGCCGCCTGCACGAAGTTCTTGTCGAAGGCCCCGCACGCCGCGGCGACGACATGATGGGGCGCACGCGCACGGACAAGACCGTCGTTTTCCCCGGCGACGCCAGCCTCGCCGGCCAGCTCGTTCAGGTGCGCATCACCAACGCCTGGTCGCACACGCTGCGCGGCGAAGTCCTGACCCCAAGCATGTCCAAAGTGGCTGCGGGCTGACGCCTTTCCCAAGTCGTTCTCGAAATCCCCTCTCTCTGCATCGGCACCGGGCTCGCGCGGGCCCTGATCCCGGGGATTCGAAGGACATCCTGCTCTCCAACATCCTGCGCTTCTTCCTTCCCGGAATTTTGGTTTTTTTTTCACGTGACACGTGGCAGGGCAAAAGCCTACCGGGAGGGAAGGTTCCAATCCAGAAACGAACGAGGCGGCGTGGGGTCGCCGGGGGTCGCTCATATGGAAGGCGTCATTCCCTATTTGCTCGTGCTCGTCATCTTCGTGCTCGGGATTTTCTTCATTATTTCGCCGGTTTCCTTCATCGGCGGGAGCTGGCTGAAATACTTCCGCTGGTTCGGTCTTCTCGGCTTTGTCATCATGATGTTCTCGGAAGACGTCCAGAAATGGGTCATCCGGGTCGTCGGGGTGCTCTATTGCCTCGGCGGGATGTGTTTGGGGGGAGTGATACTGACGCTTGGGGCAGTCGACAGCGTCGCGGGAAAATTGGAGGAGGAAATCGCGGCCAGTGAGGCCGCCTTCAGGGAGCGTCTCGACAGCGAAGGCCCCGTCTACACGGAAACCGTGATTCAAGGCCTGAAGCAGCAACGGCCGCAGTGGTACATCGAAACTCCGGACGCGGAGGAGCCGATGTACCTTCTTATCACCGACACGCAGACGCTGCTCCAGGCCGAGTATGATCTGAAACTGGAATTTGCGTACGAGTCGCCGCCAGAAGAAGCCGTGAACTCTGTCCTGATCGATGCACCCGGCGGGTTCGAGTGGGAGCGCCAGAATCTCCAGGAAGAGGGCACGATCCAGCAGGTGCTCAACGACCGCCGGGCGAAGTACGGCCCGCACATCATGGCGGCCCGGCAAGGCGGCGCCGCAGGCCAGCCGCTCGCCAATCAGCCTCAGGCAGGCGGGCAGATGACCGCCGACCAGATGGCCGACATGCACATCCAGAAGGCCAGCGAACGCTGGCGCGCGAACGACATCCAGACTTCCATGAAGCACGCCGAGGAAGCATGGAAGCTGCGCGTGCAAACCTACGGGCAGGGACACCAGAAGGTGGTTGAAGTCGAGAACATGATCCGCGCCGCCCAGCAGCGCCTCGCCGCCGTCCCCCAACCCGTCCAATAGCCCAACAACCGGCCCCCCGCAGCACCCCACGACGCCGTTTCGAGCCACGCTTCTCCCCTGCTCCCGAGAAAAAGCAAAAAGCCTTTGATTTCAGGGGAGCAGCTCCCTACTGTCCGCCATCTATCGAGTTGAATAAACGAGCAGGTGCCCATTATCATGGCGTAATGCGAACCGGGCGGCATTCCAGCGCCGTATTCAATGGATAGGGCTGATCTTGGGGGACAAATGGGGTCGGCAAAGGCGGAAATGTACCATGAACTTCTTTGCGGATGCACTGCGCAAGGCGCTGAAGGAAAAGGGCCTCAATCAGGCCCAGTTGGCCGAATTCCTCGGAATTGAACCCCCGTACATTTCGCGCTGGCTGCGCGGGGCGTATCCCCGGTTGGATTTGATGCAGGACGTGTTGGCGCGGCTGGACTGGCAGCTCGATCGCGCCCACCCGGAATACGACCCCGTTATCGATGCGGTGAAACAGGTGCGCAGCGAGCTCGACGAGGCCACGGGCGATGCCGTCGCAGAAAGTTGCGGGACGGACGCCGAACAGGTGGATTTCCGCAAATTGCTCAGTAATTTCGTGGAAATTCGGCAGACCGAGCTCGATTCCGTTCCTCGGATCGAGGGCCTGATTCGTTTTTCGCAGGAGGACTTCGAGGTCGTCTTCGAGCGCCCGTCGGGCTATGATCTGGCCAAGCTGGAATCGTGCATTCCACGCTTCGCCAACGGCGGGCACCGCCCTTTGCAGGCGCTGCTGCTCGACCGCGCTGCCACCCCGTTTGGCTCGGGCGACACGATTCTGGCCTTTGTGCGCGAATGGCACAGCGGCGAGGAGATCCCCGACGGCACCGAAGTCATCGTCCAATGCCCCGTGAACGGGCTCCATTATTTGCGCCGATTTCACAGCATCGACGATGTGCAGGGGAAGAAGCGGACGTCTTTTACTGTCTTTGTGCCGCTGACCGGGCGCGGCGGGCTGAAGCTGCAAAAGCCCGGCGGGGCCCAAATCACCCACCTGGTCGAGGGGTGGTGGAAGCCCTCGCGGGCGGGCCTGCGGGAGTGTTAGAAGGCCGTTAGCCAAGGGCGGATTCGGCGAGGGGGAGTTTTTCCGCCTTGACCGGCATGAGGGGTGTCCCTACACCCCTTGCGCCCGAGTTGGCGCGGCTCCTGCTCCGCCTGACCGTTGCGTATGGCCAGGCCTCCCCAGGCACAAACCGGCGCGACTCACCGCGCGGCTGCTCGACGGGCACTTCGGTCAACGGCCTCCCCGGCCACAGGGGCGGCTGCTCTCCAAAGTGCCCCAGACGGCCACGCTCCACTCAAACAAGCCCGAAGGAAGAGTTCCCATGGCACGCAAGACCCCGCTGAACCGCGTCCGAAATATCGGCATTATGGCCCATATCGACGCGGGCAAGACGACCACCACAGAGCGCATTCTCTATTACACCGGCAAATCCCACAAAATGGGTGAGGTGCACGAGGGTGCCGCCGAGATGGACTGGATGGAGCAGGAGCGGGAGCGCGGCATCACGATTACGTCGGCAGCCACCCGCTGCTACTGGGCCAACCACGAAATCAACATTATCGACACCCCCGGCCACGTCGACTTCACCGTCGAGGTCGAGCGCTCCGTGCGCGTTCTCGACGGCGCCGTTGCCGTTTTCTGCGCCGTCGGCGGTGTCGAGCCTCAATCCGAAACCGTCTGGCGTCAGGCCGACAAGTACGGCGTTCCCCGCCTCGCCTTTATTAACAAGATGGACCGCATCGGCGCCGACTTCCTTCAGTGCGTCGAGATGATGCGCGAACGCCTGGGCTGCCATGCCGTTCCGATTCACCTGCCCATCGGCGCCGAGGACCAGTTCACTGGTATCATCGACCTCGTCGACATGGAGTCGCGCATCTGGGAGACCAACGACAAGGACTCCCCCTTCGTCCATGGCCCCATTCCCGAGGCCTATGTTGACGAGGCGGCCGAGTACCGCGAGAAAATGCTCGAAGCCCTCTCCGAGTATGACGACCTGTTTGCCGAGAAATTCCTCGATGGCGGCGAGTTCACCACGGACGAACTCCACGAGGCCATCCGCAGCGCCACGCTGCGCGCCAAGATCACCCCGGTGCTCTGCGGTTCTGCCTTCAAGAACAAGGGCGTCCAGATGCTGCTCGACGCGGTGATCAAGTACCTCCCCGCGCCCACCGACGTTGAAGCCATCCAGGGCCATCACGTCGAAACCGACGAGCCCCTGACCCGTGGCCCGCGCGACGACGAGCCTCTGGCCGCCCTCGCCTTCAAGGTTATGCGCGACCCGCGTGGCGTCGACCGCCTCACCTACGTCCGCATCTACTCGGGCATCATGAAGGCCGGTTCCTACGTTTACAACTCCTCCTCCGACCACTCCGAGCGCGTCGGGCGCATCTACGTCATGCACGCCATCAACCGCGATCCCGTGGATGAGGCCCGCACGGGCGACATCGTTGCCCTGGTTGGCATGAAGAACGTCCGCACCGGCGACACGCTGTGCGACCCCGACAACCCCATCAAGCTGGAGTCCATGACCTTCCCCGAGCCGGTCATCTCCATCGCCGTCGAGCCCAAGAGCAAGGCCGACCTCGAAAAGATGTCCACTGCTCTCGCCAAGCTCGCCGATGAAGACCCGACCTTCCGCGTTCAGCTCGACCACGAAACCGGGCAGACGGTCATCCACGGCATGGGCGAGTTGCACCTTGAAATCCTCGTCGATCGCATGAAGCGCGAGTTCAAAGTCGAAGCCAACGTCGGCCGTCCTCAGGTCGCCTACCGCGAGACCGTCACCCGCGCGGCCGAGCAGCACACCAAGTTCGCCCGCCAGTCCGGCGGCCGCGGCCAGTTCGCCGAAGTGAAGATTCGCATCGAGCCGAACGACCCGGGACACGGCTTCACCTTCAAGAACGAAATCGTCGGCGGCGTCGTCCCCAAGGAATTCATCCCCGCCGTCGAGAAGGGCATCATCGAAGCCATGAACAACGGCGTCGTCGCCGGCTACCCGGTCGTCGACATCCGTGCCACCCTGTACGACGGCAGCTACCACGACGTCGACTCCTCGGAAATGGCCTTCAAGATCGCGGGCTCCATGGCCTTCAAGGAAGCCTGCAAGAAGGCCGGCATGATCCTGCTTGAGCCCATGATGGCCCTCGAAGTCACCACGCCCCCCGACTACCAGGGCGACGTGATTGGCAACCTGAACCAGCGCCGCGCCAAGATCGAGGAGATCAAGCCCCGCGGCCATCTCGGCACGATCACCGCGCTCTCGCCGCTTGCCGAAATGTTCGGCTACGCCACCGACATCCGCAACATTTCGTCCGGCCGTGCCAGCTTCTCCATGCAGTTCAGCCACTACGAACCCGTCCCCAACTTCGTTGCCGAAAAGATCATCGGCGACCGCAAGGACAAGTAACCCCGGATTCCCCAACAAACCGGCTCCTTTCCCCCACCGGCCCGCGGCTCACCCCGCGGGCCGGTTTTGCGTCCAGTGCCTCCTGCCACTTTCTGGCACGGAATCCCGCTAAGCTTCTTCGAAGGCCTGTCGTCCTTCACCACGAAAAACATGAGCAGAAGAAGCTGCACACTGTCACTCCCCATGACCACCGAGCAAAAAAACGCCAGACGCCGCGTCACTCCGTTCCGCATTATCGTCTCGTCGATTCTGCTGCTGATCGTGATGGTCTTCTGGGCGCTGCTCGTCGGCGGCCAGATTCAGGCGCAGGAAGTCATCAGCTCTTCAATGGCACCCACCGTGACGAAGGGAGACCGTATCCTGGTGCTGAGCAAGGACGGGACGGACGAGGTCAAGCGCGGCGAAATCGTGATGGTTGCCCCCGCGAAGGACTACGAACTGCCGCTGCTCAAGCGCGTGCTCGGCGTGCCCGGCGACACCATCTCGTGGATCGACCACGCCATCTTCGTCAACGAGCAACCCACCCGCGAGCGCTTCGAGGAGAAGGGCATTCCCAACGCCGTGGCGTTCAATTCCCTCACGCTCCGCGAGGACGAGTACTTCGTCGTTGGCGACAATTACGGCAACAGCTTCGACTCCACGAGTTTCGGAGCCGTCACGCGCGACCGAATCCTCGGCCGCGCCGTCTATCGCTATGCCCCCTTCTCCAAGATGGGCTGGCTGACCGATCAGTGAGCCGTCAGCGCGGCGGTTCTGTCTCCACCATCCCCACATCCGGGTCCTTGCGCGCATCGGAGATCGGCGCGCCATCGGTTTTCAGGAACGGCTTCATCGCCCCCCAGACATTGTGGCGCGCCGCCACGGGCGCGGGCGACTCGTTGACAATCGCAAACGGCCCGGCCTGCGGCCACAAGACGTTGCCGCCGCGCGATCCCAGCGCCCCGCCTCCCAGGTCCGCCACGCCGCCGCGCACGATCACCCCCGTCTGGTTGTTCTCCACCCGCACGTTCTCCATCATCAGGCTTCCCGCTTCCAGCAGCACCGCCGCGCTGTTCTCCGCCAGCAGGCTGCGGTTGCGGTCCTCGCGCATCGCCACGCGGGCGGCGGGCGAGGAAAGCCGAATGCCGATTCCGTTGCGCAGAAAGCGGCACGCACTGCGCGCATCGAAGTTCCCCAACACCAGCGTCGTCGCGTCATCGTGCTGGCGCGTCACGTCTAACCCCACGTCGTAGCCACCGGCTTCCACGCCCGCCAGCGTCCTTCTCCCCGCACCGGATGCCAGCGCCAGCCGGATGCCCTGCTCCTCGCTCTCGACGGCGTTGTGGCTGCCATTGAGTTGCAGCATGATGCGTTCGAGCACCATGGCCCGCGCCGTGCCCGCAACGTCGAGCCCCGGGCGCGCGTTCGTCGCCTCGAAATCGTCGATCCGCAGAGCCAGGCGCGCCTGCGGCGCCACGCTCAGCCCGGCCGCGCGAAAGCCCGCGTCGTCACTCGCCGTCAGGCGCGCGTTGCGCACCGTGAGGTCGTGCCCCACGCCGCCGGTGAGGCGAATTCCCGCGCCGCGAAAGCCTTCGAGCCGCGTCTGGATCAGCGTCGCCGTGCTGGGAGAATCCGCAGCCGCCAACTCCACCGCCGTCGCGCACGGCCCCGTCACGGTCAGTTGCGCCGCGCCTGCCTCCCCGCGCAGCACGACGCCCGGCCCCTCGTGCGCGGCCGTGTAGAGAATCGTGGTGTGCCCCAATGACGCGCGGCCGTGGGTCTCGAGCGCCGTCAGCGGGCCCGCCAGCGTCACGCGCACCCTGCTCCAGGTGCTCGGGCGCGCCCCCACGTCCAGCACCGTGCCGCCCTCCGTCCCCCCGGCCGTCACGGTCACGTCGGCGACTTCGACGGCCTGCCCGCCGGGGGCCACGCGCAACGCTCCGGGGCCGGCTCCCTCGATGGCCAACCGTTCCAGCCGCAGCTTTCCGCCCGTCCACGCCACGGCGGGAAGACGCGTCTCTTCCGGCAGCAGGATCGTCAGGTCGCGCAGGACGAACGACTCGCCCGAGGCAACCACCGCCGCCGTGGCATCCGTCTCGGGGCGCAGAATCGTCCGCCCGCGTCCAGCACCCGCGAGTTCGCGCAACCCCGTGTGCAGCACCGGCAGGACGTACTCCCCCGCGCCGAGTTCCAGTACTTCCAAATCGCCCAGCACCGGCTCGACGTCCGCAAAGGAGCGGAACACATCGGTGCCGTAGCCCGGCGTGGTGCGCGAGGCCACCGCGTCCCAGCGCAGCCGCGTTGCCCGGCCGGGCTGCGAATCGGCGAGCACGATGCCGTTTCCCGTTTCCTGAACCGGATTGGCCGCGTCGCCGTCGTCGATCAGATCGTCGATCGCCACCGCGCCCGTGTACGGGCGCTGCTCGCCCCACGTGTTGCCGAATGCCGCAATGGGCTCGGGCGATTTCGCGCGCACCGCCCACGTCCGTGCGCCCCGCACTTCAAAGCGATTTTCCCCGGCCTCCTCCCGCTGCCCCAGGTCCACTGTTCCGGCGTCCTCCGCAACGTCCACCCCGATTCCGTTTGCGAGCAGGTGCGTGCGTCTCATCGCCAACGCGCCCGCGTCTCCAACATGAACGGCGGCCTCGACGGAGTGGGCGAGGCGCGCGTCAGCGAGCGCCGCGTGTGCCCCGCCACCCACGCGCACGCCCATGCGATTGGCGCTGGCGGAGAGGGAACGCGCTTCGAGCGAGAGCCCCGCCCCGGCCGCGTCCAGGCCCACGCCGTTGTCCTCAAGGCGCGTGTCGGCGACCAGAGCGGCGAAGCGCCCGGAGTGCTCGGCGCGCAGTTCGATGCCGCTCTCCCATCCCTCCAGCGCCGAGCCGGAAATCGCCACGTTCGCCCCGCGTGCTTCGCCCCGCGAGAGCACCTGCATGCCGGCGCTCCCCGCGCCACGCAGCACGCAGTCCGAGAGAACCACGCGCTCGAAAGCCCCCGGGTCGGCAATCGTCAGAAACCCGAGCCCACCGGAACCGCCCGCGCCCGCGTCGGCCCGGATGCCCGCGATCTCAAGGGGCGGCAGCGGCTGCTCCGGCGCTCCCCCGACAACGTGCACGCCCGCGCCCACGCACGGCCCTTCGAACGTCAGGCCGGCGAACGAAACCGCACCGGCCGGGTTGCGAACCAGAAACCCGCCCGCGCCCAGCCACGCCGCAGCCGCGCCGCGCACGCGCACGCTCGCGGGGCCGTCGGCGGCGAGAATCCGCTCCACCGAGCGGAACGTGCAGTCCTCGATTTCGATGGAAGCGGGTCCGCCGAGAACAAGCAGCGGGGCGCGCGTTCCCGGCTTGCCGATGAATTCCGAATCGCGCAGCAGGATGCTGCCGCCCCCGCTCGTTTCGAGCGTCGTCGCGGCGCGAAAGAACGTCGTGTCCTGCACCCGCACATCCGCGCCGCGTGTGCGCAGGCGTGCACCGCTTCCCGTGAACCGGTTTCGTGTAATGTTCAGTTGTCCGCCGGGTTCCACGGCGATCAGTGGCTCGGCACGCGGCGGCGCGGCCACGGTGATGCCGTCGAGCGTCAGCGAGCCGCGCACCTCGAAGAGCACGCCTTCGCGCGCTGCCTCCAGCACCGCTTCACCCTTCTCCGGCCCCAGCAGGACAAGCGCGCCGGAAACCGCCACGGGCTGCAATCGGTAGACCCCGGCCGCCAGCCGGTACGTCCCTTCGCCCGCAATCTCCCCGGCCATCGCGGGAGACACGCGCTGCTCCTGCGCGGACAACCCCGACGCCATAAAGAGCAGCACCAGCGCAAGCGCGCCGAAACGGCTTGGGCATCTTGCCCATGCTGAGAAAATGCCCATCCGCCTCAGGTCTTCTGACCGCCATCCTGCTGCGCGCTGGAGAGCCGTTGCTGGCGTTCGGCTTCCTCACGGGCAACGAGGCGGTTGTGCCGCTCGCCCACCAGTTCGTGGTACATGCGGCGGATGCCGTCGGCCTGGCTTTGCTTGAAGTTGTACATCTCGCCACCGGTCGATTCGTTGAGCGCGTTGCGCAGCCGCCGTTTTGTCTCGCTGATCGCCGACCCCAGATAGCTTATCACGGCGTCCTGCTTCAACTGTTCGGGCTTCACATTCATTGCCTGGGCCAGATGGTTGTTGATCGCGTCGTCGAGTTTTTCGCCCTTCTCCACCTTGGACAGCAGGACCAGCTCGCGGGCCAGCGTGGAAATCAGGTTGTCCGTGGTCTGATCGTGCGCGACGTCGCGGCGCGCCAGGATCAACTTGTACCCCGGTTCCGCGTTGCGCCGTTCGCAAAAACACTCGAGCGCGTC
Organism: Candidatus Sumerlaeota bacterium; assembly: GCA_030156535.1. Classification (GTDB taxonomy): domain Bacteria; phylum Sumerlaeota; class Sumerlaeia; order SLMS01; family JAHLLQ01; genus JAHCAW01. The sequence goes on along the minus strand of JASGMJ010000008.1, from coordinate 120,521 downwards.
GCGCATCGCCGCGCACTCGAAGTCCAGAACGTCCTCCTGCGTCACCGCGCCCTCTCCCTCGCCCTTGTTAATCAGGTGCGAGTAGTATTGCTTGTGCTGGTCGGTGAGGCCCTTCTGGACCTCCTTGTAGCAGTGCGCGCGGTAGTGGAACCTGGCCAGGTCGGTGCCGTCCGGCAAGTCCCACCACATGTAAATCTGGATCACGCTGGCGATGTTCGCCACTGCCGGGTCCATGGCCGAGTACAACGTCTTGAAGTCGTGGATTTCCAGCACGTCCGATGTCTTGTGCCCGGCCTTGTCCGTGCGCTCGACGATCTCGGCCTGCAGGGAGGACTGGTGCGTCGAGCTGAACAGATCGCGATGCTTCAGCTTGTCGGTGCTGCACAGCACCTCGCCGATCACATAGCGCTGGGGGCCCCACATCTTGTCGTTTTCCAGTGTGTTGCGAAGCTGCGCCAGCAGGAGGAACTGCAAGTCGTGCCAAGGTGATTCAAAGCGCGGATTCGCCCGGATCGAAACAAGGAAGCGAAGGTCGAGGTACTCGCGCATGAACCCCAGGATCAGGCTCACGCAGCGCTTCTGCTGCTCGGTGAGATGGCGTTTCATGCCTCATGCCTCCGTCCTTGATTTTGTCAGGTTTCCTTCCAGAACGCGCCGGCCCACAATGGGGTAGAGGAAGGGCCTGCCAATCATGATGAAGGCGGTGCCCGTCAAGCACACCGCAGCATAGATGGCATAGCAGGAGACCAGCAGAAACAGATTCGCGCGGCTGATGAGTTCGGCCAGCCCGGGGCTGAGCACCTCGATCGGCAGCGACACGAACTCCACCGCCAGCCAGACCAGAAACGCCAGCAGGATCGCCCCCTGGAACATCATGGCCTGCTGCACGTGGAACACCACCTCGCGGCTGCGTTCCTTGAAGTAAATCCATAGCGCGGCGAGAAACACCAGCCCCCAGAGCGGAATCGCTCCGAGCAGATGCGCGGCGGCCGCAAAGCCGCGCTCCTCCTCCCGAACAACGATGGCCGATGTGATATCCTTGTCCGTCATACGCATCCCTGTCCACCCACCTGCACAGCTTTGTTTCTCCTCGATGAAAGACACGAGCGGATCGCTAGCGCTGTCAACGTTTTTTGGGGCAAACGCCGGAGACGCGTGGTTCGTGGGCCGTGGTGCGTGGTTCGGAAAAACCGAGTGGCAGCGATGCCCAACGGGGAATGCCCTTGGCCCGGAGGCTCCTTCCCACACGGATGAATGGAGCAGGTTTGCTCTCATCCACGGAAAGTCGTCCTTTTCGAACCACGAGCAACGAACCGCGCTCTTCCCTTCCCTTGCCCATCGTATTCAGGTGCCGGATACAAAGCCGTGTCCCATACTCTGGCGGGGAGGCGGCTCCCGGAGGGAAACCCGCGTGTCTCTGCTCCGTTCGACCGACAGCAAGATCGACCTCCTCTCCTCGACGGCGAGTTCGGGCTTCGCCCTGCGATCCTCCCGAGGCGCCGGGCGCGAGTATGCCCGCTGGCTCGGCCGCGTGGAGGGCAAGGCCATCCTCCCCATGAAGTGGGGGATGCTGGTCATGTGCCTGCTGTACTGGCTCTGGGTCCGCGACTGGGCCCTGCCCACCACCGCCGCCTTCATGCTCTTCTTCATCTACGCCGCCACCACGGCCGCCGAGCACTATCTGTTCGCCGCCGACCGCGTCACCCTCGCCCAGGTCCGCCCTCTCGTCTTCGTCTCCTACGCGCTGGACCTGATTTTCATCACGCTGGTCATCTATCTCGACACGCGCGAGCCCCCGCTGGATCTGGTCACCGTGGCCCCGGGGAGCGACTTCTACATCCTGTATCTGCTGCTGATCCTGCGCGGCTTTGCCCTGTTCCGCACCGCTGCGGAAAACACCATCGTCGCCGGGCTGATCAGCATCCTGTTCGTCATCTCGCTGCTGTGGACGGGGCAGGAGCTCGTGGCGCTCGGCAGCAAGGCCGTTGTCCTGCGGCTGGCGCTGATCTGGGCGATCATGCTGCTCGCCACGTTCATCGTCAGCATCGTCAGCCGCCAGCAGGAGGAAGTCCTGCGCGTGCGCGAGCGCCTGGTGAAATCCGAGGGGCTGGCCGCCCTGGGCGAGCTCGCCGCCGGCGTCGCCCACGAAATCAACAACCCCATCGGCATCATCAAGACCTACGCCGAGTACCTGCGGCGCGCCGCCGGAGAAGAAAGCCCCCACCACGAGGACTACGAGATCATCCAGAAAGAGGCCGAGCGCTGCGAGAAAATCGTGCGCCGTCTCCTGGACTTCGCCAATCCCAACGTGCGCGAAGTCACCGAGTTCGATCCCAAGGCGCTGATCGAGGAAGTCGTGGCTTTCGTCTTCCACGAGAAGGCGAAGGGAAAGGTCTCTGCCCGGGTGGAATTCGAGGGGAAGATTCCGCCGATTCGCGGCGACGCGGGCCAGATCAAGCAGGCCCTGCTGAACGTGCTGATCAACGCCCGGCAGATTCTGTCGAAAATGGAGAAACCGGGCGAGGTGCTGATTCGTCTGCGCCAGCTTCCCGGCCCGCGTGCTCCCATCGAAATCACCGTCCACGACAACGGCCCCGGGATTTCGCCCGAGGACGCCGAACGCGCCTTCGAGCCATTCTTCACCCGCCGCGACGGCGGCACCGGCCTGGGCCTGGCCATTACCCGCCGCATCATCGAGGCCCACGACGGCAGCATCGAAATCTGGCCCGCCGCCAACGAGGGCACCTCCTGCGCCATCACCCTGCCGATCTCCACGGAAGAGGAGTAGTCAATCGGGGCAGATCGGGCTTTCCCCCACCCGGGGCCGGGTACGATTCGTGCTCTTTCGCCTCACTGATCGTCATTTCCACGGATGGAATGCGCCCCATGATCCGAGCATCAAAGCCCCTGCCCGACGTCCAGAAAACGCCTGACGAGCGCGGCATCGACATCGACGAAGTCGGTGTCTCCAACATCCGCTACCCGATTGCCTTCCCTCTGCGCGACGGCGGCCACTGCAACACGGTCGCCACGGTCTCCATGCGCGTCAGCCTCCCTCACTACGAGAAGGGCACGCACATGTCGCGCTTCATGATCGCGCTGCAGGAAAACGTGCGCGAGCTCAGTCCGGCGAGCGTCGAACACGTCCTGCGCGAACTCCTGGGGTTGCTCGATGCGGACACGGCCTACCTCGACATGACGTTCCCGATCTTCCTGAAACGCAAGGCGCCCGTCACCGGGCTCGAAGGGCTGCTCGATTTCGAATGCGCCTTCAAGGGGGTCCTCAAGAAGGACGGCACCTACGACAAGATCGTCGAGGTGCGCGTCAACGCCGCCAGCCTCTGCCCGTGCAGCAAGAACATCAGCGAGTACGGCGCCCACAATCAGCGCTCGCGCATCACCATCAAGGTGCGCGAACACAGCGAACTGATGTGGTTCGAAGATCTGATCGATATTGCCGAGCGCAACGCAAGCTGCCAGCTCTACCCGATTCTCAAGCGCCCGGACGAAAAGTTCGTCACCGAGAAAGCCTACGAGAATCCCAAGTTCGTCGAGGACATCGTGCGCGACGTCGCCGTCGAGCTGCTCGGCCTCCTCAACGAGAACCGCATCAAGTACTTCTTCGTTTCGTCGAACAACTACGAGAGCATCCACAACCATGATGCCTATGCGCACGTCGAACGCGGCGAAGTCGGCACGCTGCTCAGCCGCTTCTCGCACGACTGAGGCGTCGGCAACCGATCATCCCGGAAAAGAAAAGACCCCCGAGGGCTCGGCGCTCTCGGGGGTCTTCCATTGTTGAACCAGCAGGCGCTGGGGTCTGGCGTTAGTCGAAGAGGCTGCGATTGCGGCGCAGGAATGCCGGCTGGTCGTAGTCTTCGCGGGCTTCTTCCTTGTCCGGGGTGTACTGGGCCACCTTGGCGACGGGCTCTTCGGGAGCGCGGCGGGGTTCCTCGGCGGGCTCGGAGGACTTGGGACGGACGACGGGGCGCGGCGCGGGGCGCACGATGCCGTCGCCATTGCTCGGGCGCGACTGCGCCACGCGGATCGGCGGCTGGGCCGGCGTTTCGTCTTCCTGCTCGCGCAGGATACGGGCACCGCCGTTGCCGCCATTGGAGGCGGGGGCGTGCTCGGGGCGGTCCATGCGCGAGATTTCATCGCGCAGGCTGGGCCGGCGGGGTGCCTCGGCCTGGGGGGCCGGAGCGGGCTTGGGGAGTTCGGCGGCGGGCGTCGGCTCGTTGAAGATGGGGAGCGCGTCGACTTCGTCGCAGGACTCGCCGACGGGCGCCGGCGTGGCGTGGCGGGCAACGGGTGCTTCGACCGGACGGCGTCCGGCGACGGGAGCAGACTCGAACGCCCGTTCAATCTCGCGCTTGCGGTGCAGTTCGTCGCTGAAGCCCGTGGCGATCAGCGTGACGCGCATGGAGTCGGCCATGCTCTCGTCCACCACCGCGCCGAAGATGATCTCGGCATCGGGATCGGCAACCTGGGCAACGAGTTCGGTTGCCTCGCTGATTTCCGCCAGCGTCATGTCCGGTCCGCCGGTGATGCAGATCAGAATCCCGGTGGCGCCGTCGATGACGACCTTGTCGAGCAGCGGGCTGTTGGTGGCCTTCTTGACGGCTTCGGTGGCGCGGGACTCGCCCTTGCCCAGTCCGACGCCCATCACGGCACCGCCGCGTCCGCCCATGATCGTGCGGATGTCGTTGAAGTCCACGTTGATCAGGCCCGGCGTGCTGACCAGGTCGCTGATCGACTGGACGGCCTGGCTGAGGACCTTGTCCGACGCGGCAAAGGCGTCCTTGATGGCGGCCTTCGCGCCGACGACTTCGAGCAGGCGCTCGTTGTTGATGGCGATCATCGTGTCCGCGCTCTCGCGGATCTTCTCGAGTCCGCCGATGGCCGACTTCATGCGCCGCGGCCCCTCGAACTTGAAGGGCTTCGTCACGACGCAGACGGTCAGGATCCCCATTTCCTTGGCAACACGCGCAACAACGGGAGCCGCCCCGGTTCCCGTGCCGCCGCCAAGACCGGCCGTGACGAAGACGATGTCCGCGCCATGCAGCGTGTCGCGCAAAACTTCGTGTGCTTCCTCCATGCAACGCTCGCCCAAACTCGGGTCCGCGCCACAACCGCGCCCCTGCGTCAGTTCCGCGCCGATCTGGATGCGGTTCTGGCACTTGCTGCGTTTGAGAGCCTGGAGGTCTGTGTTGATGACGTAGAAATCGACGGCTTGGAGGCCGAGGTCGAACATGGAGTCGACGGCGTTGCATCCGCCGCCTCCAACGCCTACCACCTTGATGCGGGCGAACCCTGCGGGCTCGTCTTCGAGGATAAATTCGGGCATGGTACTACCTCTCGGGAACGGGAATCTGGAATCGGAACGGGAACAGCGGGTTCGGGAGCGGGATCAGCGAGAACACCCAATTGTCCTGGGAGAGACATTCCTGGTCTGGCGATGTCGGGGGCGGCTTCCTCCTTGCGCAATCTGGTGGTTGCTGTCTTCCACTTGCCAATTTCCCCAGCACCACGCCCCAGACCCCTGAACAATGTCAAGAATGAATGTCGCAAAAAAAGATGTGAAAATCGAATTCCTCTCCGGCCGCGCAAATGATGGCACGCCGCGCCGATGAATCCCCTCTTTCCCCACCCCTCCCGGCGTGCCACGTTTCTCAGGATGTGATTCTGTTCGCCGGACGGTGCCGATGGATTTTTGGAGTTTCCTGCTCGAGCTGGTGATCCTGCTCACGGCGGCGCTGATACTCGGCGCCATCTTCGAGCGACTGAAGCAAAGCGCCCTGCTCGGCTACCTGCTGGCCGGGACGATCCTCGGCCCCGGCGCGCTCAACCTGGTGCATTCCGAGGATGCCGTGCACCTGGTCGCCGAACTCGGCGTCGCGCTGCTGCTCTTCACCATCGGGCTTGAATTCTCGTTCCAGCGTCTGCGCGCGCTGGGCAAGGCCGCGCTCATTGGCGGCGCCATCCAGATGATCCTGACGATCATTGCCGTGACCATGGCGGGCCTGGCCATTGGATGGGACGCCCAGACGGCGATCACGGCGGGCGCGCTGATCGCGCCGTCGAGCACCGCCTGCGTACTGCGCGTGCTGATCGAGGAAGGCGAGCTCGAAGGGCTGCACGGGCGGCTCTCGCTCGGCATTCTTCTCTTCCAGGACCTGTCCGTCATCCCGCTCGTCGTTCTGATTTCCATTCTGGGCGGGGAAGCGCAGGTGGGCGAAATGTTCGCGTCACTGGGCAAGGCCACGCTGGCCTTTGGCGCACTCGTCGCCGTGCTCCTCGCGGCCAGCCTCTATGTCCTGCCGCGCCTGCTCACCGTGGCCGCCCTGACGCGCAACCGCGAACTCCCCGTGCTCCTCGCCGTCTCGATCTGCCTGGCCGCCACGTGGGGGGCCCACGCGCTCGGCGTCTCCCCCGCCCTGGGCGCCTTCGTTGCCGGGCTCATGCTCGCCGGGTCGCCGTTCGCCACCCAACTGCGCGCCGACGTCTCCACGGTGCGCGTGCTCTTCGTCACGCTCTTCTTCGTTTCTGTCGGCATGTTGGCCGATTTGCCGTGGATCGCGGAGAACTGGGGGCGCCTGCTGCTCTTCCTGCCGGTGATGATACTGCTCAAGGGCGTGATTATCTGGGGCGGCCTGCGTTTGCTGCAGCCGTCGAACACCAACGCGCTGGCCGCCGCGATCTGCCTGGCTCAGGGCGGCGAGTTCGGCTTTGTCCTCGGGCTGATGGCCATCGAGGAAGGGGCAATCGACCAGGACACGCTGAACCTGATCCTGTCGGCCGCGCTGGCCTCAATGTTCCTCACGCCCCCGCTCGTGCGCGCGGCGCCACGGCTGGCCGGCCGGGCCGTCGCCGGGCTGCGCGGCGCCGGGTTCATCCGCCACCGCGAACCCGAACGCGCCCGCCTGAGCGGCGAACACCCCCGCGGGCACGTCATCCTCGTCGGCTTCGGCCCCTCCGGCCAGTGCGTGCATCAGAACCTGGTGGAGCGCGGCGTCGGCACCGTGGTGCTCGAAATGAACCCGTCGACCGTCGAGCATGCGCGCATTCGCGGCATCGACGCGCATCTGGGCGACGCCACGCACCCCGAGGTCCTCGAGCACCACGGGCTGGCCACCGCCGTGGCCGTCGTCATTGCGCTCCCCTCGCCCGCGACGGTGCTGCAGGTCATCGCGTCGGTGCGCAACGTCTCGCCCGGCACACCGATTATTGCGCGCGTGCGCCAGCACCGCAGCGCCGCGGACATCCAACACGCCGGCGCCCTCGTCGTCGACGAGGAGGAAGAAGTCGGCAAAGTCCTGACACAACGCGCGTTCGAGCTGTTCAACGTCCAATCCGCCGAACGCAACAGCACACTGCTGGAGAAGATCTGAGGGGGGGAGAGAAAAGGGGCGGAGAAGGGTAAACATGGTGCCCGGGAGAGGACTCGAACCTCCACACCTTGCGGTACTGGAACCTAAATCCAGCGCGTCTGCCAGTTCCGCCACCCGGGCACTTGAGCCGTCAGTGATCCGCCCGGGAGCCCGTGCTCGCAAGCGGATTTCCCGGGACGTCCTCAAAGATGGATGTTGGACCCCTGCCGGGGTCCGGGCTGTTCATCAACCCGGGTACCCCGCGTTGAAACGCGGGGCTGATGATGTGGCGTCCCTGCCGGGACGAGGGACGCCAGCGGAAGCAAGCGGTGCCTTGTCAGGCCAAACGGCCTCTCTCTCCGAATCGTCCGTCGCGTCGCCTGCCGCAATGGGCCCCGGCAGGGGCCATACAACCCTAGCCCCGGCATTGATGCCGGGGTTGCCGGCGCAACAAACCACGACCCCGGCAGGGGTCGAACACCCTCTTCCCCAATGCCCCGCGCACGGCACGTCCCAACGTTTTCTCCACCCTTCGGGGAACAACCCAGGATGCGCCCCGCGCCACGCCTTCCGTCACAATCCGCTTGGCGAAGCCGATCCGTCTGCCCCAGAGTGGCGGGCAGGGTTCCGAGCCATGCCGGTGGCCGGGAGGCGGCGGTCGAAAACCGAGCCACAAGGAACGGAAAGCACCTGTCCCCCCTGCTTTTGTTGGTTGCCCGGCACGGCTCCCGGGCTACCCTGTTCTGAATCCCGAGCGAGGCGTCTGCCGTGTCCGTCCAGGCCTTTGATTTTGAAAAACCGATCATGGAACTCGAGGAGCGGCTCGGCGATCTGCGCCGGCGCGCCGAGGAGGGCGACGAGCGCGCCAAGGAGCGGCTGGCACGCGCCGAAGCCGAACTCGACCGCACCCGCCGCGATGTCTACAACAAGCTGACTCCCTGGGAGCGCGTGCTCTTTGCCCGCCACAAGGACCGCCCCCGCGCCTTCGATTACATCAAGGCCCTGACCACCGAGTTCGTGGAACTGCACGGCGACCGCGGTTTCGCCGACGACAAGGCCGTGATCTGCGGCACGGCGCGCTTTCAGGGCAGCCCCGTCGTCGTCATCGGCCAGCAAAAGGGGAAAGACACCAAAGAGAACGTGACGCGCAACTTCGGGATGATGCACCCCGAGGGCTATCGCAAGGCGTTGCGCATGATGCGGCTGGCCGAGAAGTTCGGGATGCCGATCCTCGTTTTCATCGATACGCCGGGGGCGTTCCCCGGGGTGGGGGCGGAGGAGCGCGGCCAGGCCGAGGCCATCGCCCGCAATATGCAGGAGATGTTCGGCCTGCGCGTGCCGATCATCGCGCTGGTGATCGGCGAGGGAGCCAGCGGCGGCGCCCTGGGCGTGGGGCTGGCCGACCGGGTGCTGATGCTGGAGAACGCGTGGTACTGCGTGATTTCGCCGGAGGGATGCGCGGCGATTCTGTGGAAGGAAGGCTCGATGGCCCCGCGGGCCGCCGAGGCGCTGAAGCTCACGGCCTCTGATCTCCTGTCGCTCGGCGTGATCGACGCCATCGTGCCCGAGCCGCTGGGCGGTGCCCACCGCCATCCGGGCGAAACCTTCGCCAATGTCGAGAAAGCCCTTGTCGAGCACTTAAAGGGTATCCAAGACTTGTCGGAAGCTGAACTTCTCCAGAAGCGTTTCGACAAGTATCGCCAGATGGGAACGTTCCGCGAGATTTGAGTCGGTCAATATCTGCGCCGGTGGAACGAGTACCCCATGGATCTGGTCATTCGGAATGCCTCGATCGTCACCGACGGTCTGGAGATGAATGCCGATCTCGGCATTGCCAACGGCGTTGTCACGCAAATCGGCCGTCTCGAAAAAGTCCCGGCGGCGAACGTCATCGACGCTGCGGGCAAGGTCATCCTGCCGGGTCTGGTGGATGTCGGCGTCTCTCTTTACTGCGAGAATGAGTATACGCTCGATTCCGGGCAGTCGCTCGATGCGCTGACGGCCGAGGCGCTCGCCGGTGGCATCACGACGGTCGTGCTCGCCGAGCCGTTCGACGAGGGCCGTATCCTCACCGAGGAGCTGGCCGAGCGCCGCACCGCCGACGCCGCCCTCGCACGCACGGATTTCGGCTACCACTATCTGCTGCGCGACTGGTCGCCCGAGCGCGAGCGCCATGTGCGCACGGCCGCCTCGGCGGGCATCGCCTCCGTCTGGGTGGCGCGCTGTCCCATCGAGGCCGAGCACCCGGGCACCGCGCTGCTCCACGCCGTCGCGCAGGACCTGCCCGAGTCCACGCTGCTCCTCACGCGCCCGTCCGAGGCGTGCCTTGAGTACCACCTGCGGCGCACGCTGCGCGCGAAGGGCTTTGTCCAGCCCGCCTATCACTCCCAGACGTTCCCCTCCTGGCTGGAGGAAAGCGCCGTCCACCTGCTCGGCGCAATCGCACGGGGCAGCCGCCCGCGGCTTCTCGTTCTCGGCATTTCGAGCACCCCGGCGCTCGCCGCCATCCAGTCGCTGCGCGAGCAGGGCGTTTCGATTCTCGGCGGCGCCACGCTTCCCCATCTCGTCCGCACGGCCGACATGCTGGAGGAGGACGCGGGCACGATTCTCCCGCTCACGTGTCCCCCACTGCGCGAACGCGCCGACCAGCAGAGCCTCTGGAACGCCCTCGATTCCGGCACCCTCTCCGTCGTCAGCTCCGGGCATCATCCCGTCACCACCGATGAAGCGCGCGCGGGGCACACCGACGCGCTTGCCAGCGCGGACGGCGCGGGTGGCATCGCCGGTCTGCTTCCCCTGCTCCACGCCGAAGGAATTGCGAAGTGGCGCCTCTCGATCGAGAGCCTTTCGCTGTGCGCCTGCGCCGACCCCGCCAAGCTCGCCGGGCTCTATCCCCGGAAGGGGAGCCTGCAGATCGGCAGCGACGCGGACTTCGTGCTGCTGAATCCCCGCGCCGCAGGCACCGTTGATCGCTTCACCAGCGACTCCCGGCTTGCCGACCCCTACTCGGGCATGGAGTGCGCCGACGTCGTCGAAGCCGTCTATCTGCGCGGTCGCTGCGTGCATGGTGCCGGAGCCGACACCGCCGTGCGCGGCCGCTATCTCGACCGCCGCCTCTCACTCGCCTGAGGCGCGGGCGCGATCAGGCTGAGCGGCACGGGACAGAAGTGACAACAGGGACCGAAAGAAGCAACAGCCTCCCGAGGGGTTGCGGGAAGGGGTGAGCTTGCCGAGCCTGGGCAAGCCGCCAAGCTACGTTGGTGGCCGCAATTGGCTTCGCACTTCCTTCTCGCCCTCCCGCAACCTGGTGCTTCACGATGCGTTCGTTTGCAGGAGGAGACCCCCATGACCACGCGCTTCCGCCCTTCCCGTACGTCGATCCTGATCGCCGCCTTGCTGGCGCTCGTCCCAGCGCTTTTCGCGCAGAGCGTCCACCCCATTGCGAAGATCAACCCGCCCGCCGAGGGCACCTTTCCCGGCGGCCGCGGCACGAATGAACTGATCGTCTACACGCCCTTCGCCGGGCGCACATCCACGGGCACGAACCCGTGGGGGAGCGAGGCTATCGTGCGCGGCGGGGTCGTCGTTGCCAACGGCGGCAACGATAACGAGATCCCCGCCGATGGCTTTGTCGTCTCCGGCCACGGCAACGCGGCCCGCTGGATCAGCCAGATGCTCCAACCCGGCGTCGCCCTCTACTTCACGCGCGACGAACTGTGCCTCGACACGTCGCGCGGCGCGGAAATCCGCTCGCTCCTATTTCGCGTCGACGCCCTGAAGCCGCGCATCGAATCGCTTGCCGATCCCGGCGGATACGGGGAGCGCGCCGCAGCTCTCGCCGAACGCCTGCGCGCCATTGACGACCACGATTCCGCCGAGGCGGTTGCCGCCTTGCGCAGCGCCGTCGATGAACTCGATCAGGAAGTCTGGACCATGGAACTCGAAAGCAGCCCCGCGCCCGCCGGCGAAATCCACGCGGTCTGGTATCGGCCGCGCGAGAAGTCGCGCGCCGAAGTCGTTGCTCTCGCCGAGGCGTGGGCCGCCGCCGGCGTCAACGTCGTCTTCCCCGAGACGATCTACGCCTCTCAGGCCATCTATCCCGATGCCACCGGGTTCTACGCGCGCTTTCCCCAGTTCGGCGAGTTCGACATTCTCGCCGCGATGATCGAGGAATGCCATGCGCGCGGCATCGAAGTCCACGCGTGGGTGCATTGCTTCTTTATCGGCATCGTTGGCAGCACCGAGGAGCCGCCCCTGCTCGCCGAGACGTACCCCGAATGGCTCGCCGTCAACCGCGAAGAGCGCCAGGCGTCCGTCGTCGAAGAGAACTTTCTCTTCTTCAATCCCGCGATTCCCGAACTGCGCGCACGGATGATCGCCGCCTACACGGCGCTCGCCCGCGACTACGCCATCGACGGGTTTCAGTTCGACTACATTCGCTATGGCCAGGCCGAGTCGTGGAAGACGACGTATGACTTCAGCGACTACACGCGCGAGCGGGTGCGCGACGAACTCGGCTTCGACCCGCTCGCCATCACGCCCGACGCCAACCCGGCCGAGTGGGCCCGCTGGCTGGCGTGGCGCGAGAACGTCATCACCAGTTTCGTCGACGAAGCCAGCGCCGCCGTGCGCGCCGTGCGTCCCGGTCTGATCCTGAGCGCCGACGTCTTTCCCGACATCGACTCCGCCGTTGCCATCAAGGCGCAGAACTGGGCGGAGTGGGGCCGCTCCGGCCGCGTCGACGCCCTCGTTCCGATGGCCTACGTCACCGATACCCGCAGTCTCACGGGCACGGTGCACGAACTCGACGGTGTCGTACCCGAGGGCGGGCCACTCGTCGTCGGCATCGGGCCGTTCCTCGGGCTGACGCCGCGCCAGCTCATCGAGCAGATCGGCGCCACCCGCGAGGCAGGCGCCACCGGCCAGGCACTCTTCAACTGGGAGACCACGACCCCCGCCATGCGGAGCGCCCTCGCCCGCGGCCCCTGGCGCAACAAGACCAAACCGGTGTGGTGAGACGCGCTGCGCAGCTCGCTTCCTGAAGCGCATCATGCTCAGCGGCACCGCCAGCGCGCCCGTCCCGCCTACTCCCGGACAGAGTACACGATCAGCGTTCCGTTCTCCTGTCCGGCGAGGACGGTGCCGCCGTCCGCCGACAGGCAGGCCACCGTGTAGGAGGAGGCGTTGTCGGGATTCACCGCCGACAAGATGTTCCCGGAGGCCATGTCCACCAGGGTCAGCGCCCCATCGGTGATCAGGATGCCCAGCAGTCCGTCGGCTGAATAGGTCGGGTCCCGGTAGACGAGGTTGGCGGCATCGGCGGCTGGGAGTTCCCGGCCCGTGAAGGGGTCGAGATACACAATGTTGCCGCCCCGGAGGAAGAGCCGCAGGACGGCGCCGTTGGCGGAAAAGTTGGGGACCACTCCCTTTCCTGCCGTGTCCCTCCAGGGGGGAAATCGCAGGTTATGCAGCACGGCGTCCCAGACGCGCACCGTGCCGTCCCCGCGCGACATCGTGAGGATGTGGCGGCCGTCGGGCGAAAAGGCGACGTCCGTCACCCGCTCCTCGTGGCCTTCCAGGACCCCCACAAGGGAGGCGTTGCGCAGGTCCCAGATGCGCGCGGTTTTGTCATGCGAGGCCGAGAGTGCAAAGCTGCCCGTGGAATCGAAGGCAACGGCCGTAACCGAGAGGGCGTGCCCGGAGAACTCCTCCTTCAGCCTTCCGCTCTGGAGGTCCCAGTAGCGAACCTTGCCGTCGGGGGTTCCCGTCAGGCCGAAGCGTCCATCACCACTGACGGCGACGGCGTTGATGTCGCGGTTCGATCCCGAAGCCACCACCCTGATCGCGTCTTCCCGGACCATCCGGAGCTGACCCCGGGCGGGGGTGGAAAGACCGGAGACGGGGGCTTCCCGAGGGGTGGCCCCCTCGTTCGTGCCGCGCATCAGATGCGTCAGTCCGGCGGCTCCGCCACACAGCAGGAGCAGCAGTGTTCCGCCGCCAAGCAGGGCCACGAGCAGCAGGGGCACCCTCCGCCGTGAGTGACCGGCGGGTGGAGGCGGCGCGACGGGGAGCGGCGTGTCTGACGCGCGCCAGGCGCTGAGTTCCGCCGCCACGGCAGCGCCATTCGCGGGGCGCTCCTGCGGGTCGAACCGCGTGCAGCGGTCGATCAGGGCACGTAGCCCGGGATCGGCGACGTACTTCTCCAGAACCTGCGGGTGGTGGGGCTGGTTGAAGTCGGCGGCGGCGGCCTGGAAGAGCACGACGCCCAGACTGTAGACGTCGGCGCGGGCGTGGAAGTCGTCGAGGTCCGGGACGCCGTCCTCCCCCACTGAGGGAGTGGGGCGCGGGGGCAGCGCGACCTCGGGGGCCCGGTAGCCGTGGGTGCCGCTGGCGGACGGGGTTGGACCGAGGTTTTTCAGGCTGGTGACGCCGCCGGTGGTCAGGCCGTGGCGTTCGAGGATGGCCGGGTCGTTCAGGGTGCCGGCACCGAAGTCGGTCAGGCGGATGAGCAATCTGCCACCCGCTCCCTGGCGCACCAGGATGTTGCCGGGCTTGATGTCGCGATGGTGGATGCCGACGGCCTGGGCGGCCCCGACGGCCTCCGCCGCCTGACGGACCAGGTCCACGCGTGCCTCCAACGTCAGGGAGGCGAAGCCCCCGGGAAGGGAGTCTGCCCAGGCGGCGAGGTCGCGCGAGGCGTCGTACTCGTAGACGATGAAGCTGGGATCGGCCTCCAGATTGTGGTCGGTAATGCGGACGATGTCCTCGCGAAAGCCGAGTTCCTTCTGGGCGGCGCCAAGGAGCTTGGCGTCGCGCAGGAGGGCGCGCTGGCGCAGGCGATCGGTGCAGAACTTGATCGCGAACTCGCCGCCAATGCGCTCGTCCACGGCGTGCCAAACCTCGCCATAGCCCCCTTTCCCGAGGAGACTGCGAAGACGGTAGTGGCGCCCGGGGACGATCTGGTCCGCCGCGGGAAGCCACGGCGGCGGGGGCTGGCCGTCGGGGAGCAGGAGCAGGCGGGCCTTCTCGCTGTCCGGGGGACGCTCGAAGGGCGCCTCGCCCCGGAGCCCAAACTCCCAGACGTCGATGGTTCGGGGGCGGCCCTCGTGATCCACGACTCCCTTGAACTCCCAGGTGCCGTGGAGGACGGCCTGCATGGCCTCGAAGTGGGCAAGGTATCCCCAGTTGGGGAGGAGGAGTTCGGCGGTGGCGCCGGAGACAAGGGTCTGGCCGCCGAGTGCGAGCGCCATCAAGCGGCCGGCAAGGGGCTTGTCCGCCGGGCTGTCGAGTTCAACGGCCTTGGCACCGCGCGCGACGTGCTCGGCGGGATTGCGGCGCAGCATCACCATGCCGTGATGCACGGCCGCGCGAAGCCGCAGGGGGTTGCCCTCCAAGTCCGAAGAGAACTCCGCCGACAAACGCGCGAGCTCGCGGTGCGCTTCCATGCAGAACCGAATGGCTTCCAGCGCCCCCGCCGGAAAGAGGCACAGCCAACCGTCGGTCTTGTCGATCTCGATGCCGCCGGCCAGATGCAACTGCTCGCGCACGCGGCGCTCGAGCTCGATCGACAGGTTCCTCCACGCGGCCGACCCTGCCCGGTTGCCGCGCAGAGTGCTCTCCTCAAGGTCGCAGACGACCAGGGTGGCGGGGCGGGGAGTGTCTGCGTGAAGCAAGTCGTCGAGAGGAAGCATTCGTGACCATGACCTTCGGGTAGGTAACCGGTGGCCTTGGCCACAAGCCGGACAGGGAGTCCCTTGTCCATCCAGTTATGCGATATCAGAAGCGCATGGTCAACCGGGAGTTCACACAGACTGTCTCCCGTTTGTCAGATTCTCGAATGCGATGGGCGAGGCGCGCTATGCCAGTCGTTTCTTGAAGCGCATCATGCTCAGCATCACCAGCAGCACCGCGAAGCCCGCCAGCGCGGCCGTCTGCGGCCACAGCGCCTGAAGCCCCGCACCACGCAGGATCAGGCCCCGCAGAATCTGAATGTAGTACGTCACGGGAACGCAAAACGACAGGCCGTAGATCGGCAGCGGCATCGTCTCGCGCGGAAACGCAAACCCCGACAGCAGCACCGAGGGCAGCATCACGAGCAGCGCCATCTGCATCGCCTGCGCCTGGTTCACCGACAGCGTCGAAATCAGAATGCCCAGCGCCAGGCTCGGCAGCAGGAACAAACCCGACAGCGCCAGCAGCAACCCCACGTCGCCCGAAATCGGCACGCCAAACAGGAACCGCATCAACGCCAGAACGAACACCGTCTGCGCCATGCCGATCACGGCGTACGGCACCAGCTTGCCGATGATCAGCGCGGACTTCGACACGGGCGTCACGACAAGCTGCTCCAGCGTCCCCCGCTCGCGTTCACGCACGATCGAGAACGCCGTCAGCAACACCGTCACCAGTTGCAGGATGATCCCGATCAGCCCGGGAACATAGAAGTGCGCACTCTCAAGGTCGGGATTGAACAGGACGCGCGGCCGCACCTCCACCGGCATTTCGTCGATGTCGAGGCCGCCCATCTCCATCGCCTGCAACTGCCCGATGGCCCGCGACGTTTGCATCGCGTTGTTCGCGACGGTGGAGTCCGACCCGTCGATCAGAACCTGAATCGTGGCCTGTTCGCTGTCGAGCAGGCGCGCGCTGTAGTCCGGCGGCACGATGATGCCCACCTTCGCGCGTCCGACCACGATGGTCTCGTAGACTTCGTCGGAGCTCAGCGCCGTACCGACGATCTCGAACGTGCCGGTGTTCTCGAGCCGCTCGACGACGCGGCGGCTTTCCATGCTGCGGTCCTGGTCGAACACCACCGTCGGGATGTGCTGCACGTCCATGTCGATGGCAAAGCCGAAGATGATCGTCTGGATGACGGGAATCAGGAACACGAAGCGCGTCGCCGGATCGCGGCGCACCTGCAGGATTTCCTTGTACATGATGGCGAGCAGGCCGCGCAGCATCAGGCGCCTCCCCTGGCGGCGGATGCGCCGTTGGCGGCCTGCGCCGTGTGCAGGCGGGTGAGCATCACGAAGACGTCCTCCAGCGAGGGCTCGATGTCGCGGATTTCCCGCGTGGCAATACCGGCTTTCTCGATGATCGCGCGCACGTCATCCGGGCCGAGGGACTCTGCGGCCAGCAGGTGAATCGCCTGGCCGAACAGCGTGGCGTCGGCAACGCCTTCGCTCGCGCGCAGGACGCCGAGCGTCCGCGCCGGCCGGTCGCATTCCACCTCCAGCCGGTGAAACCCCGGCGGCGTCACTTCCGGCATGCGCTTGAGGTCCGCCGGCTTGCCCGCCACGACGAGCTTCGACATGTACAGATAGCCCACGTCCGTGCAGCGCTCCGCCTCGTCCATGTAGTGCGTCGTGACAAACAGCGTCGTGCCTTCCCCGGCCAGCTTGAACAGCAGGTCCCACAAGTCACGGCGCGCCACGGGGTCGATGCCCGCCGTCGGCTCGTCGAGAAAGATGATGCGGGGTTCGTGCAGCAGCGCGCACGCCACGGCGAGACGCTGCTTCCATCCCCCGGAGAGCCGCCCGGCCAGGCGGTCCATGTACGGGCCGATCCCCACCAACGCGGCCACGTCGTCGCGCCGCGTGCGAATGCGCCCGGGCGTCAGACCGTACACGGCGCCGAAGAACTGGATGTTCTCGCGCACGGTCAGGTCCTCGTACAAACTGAAGCGCTGCGACGTGTAGCCGATGCGCTGCTTGATCGCCTCGGGGCGCCGCACCACGTCGATGCCGTCGAGCACCGCCTCGCCCTCGCTCGGCTCCAGCAGGCCGCACAGCATTCGGATAACCGTGGACTTCCCCGAGCCGTTCGGCCCGAGAAAACCGTAGATCGCCCCCGGCTCGACATCGAAGTCGATCGCGTCCACCGCCGTGAACGAGCCGAACCGGCGCGTCAGGTTGCGCACGCGGATCATCGGGGCGCTGCCGTCCGAGGGACTCATTTCCCCTCCGGCGTTCCAAAGGAAACGTCCGCGTACATTCCCGCCCGCAGGTCTCCCCCGGCGTCCTCGACATCGACCTTCACCTCGAAGACGAGTTCCGCGCGCTTCTCGGTGGTCTGCACGTTGCGCGGCGTGAACTCCGCCTCGCCGGCGATGTGGCGGATCGTGCCCTCGAACTGCCGCCCGGGATACGAGTCCACCGTCACCTCCACCGCCGTGCCCACGCGCGCCATCCCCAAGCGGTTCTCCGGCAGGTAGCACCGCACCCACGGGCTGCGATGCAGGTCCAGCACCGCCACGGTCTGCCCCGCCTTCACCAGGTCGCCCGGTTCCAGGTCCAGCGTCTCCACCACGGTGTCCACGGGCGACAGAATCAGCGTCTCCTCAAGCTGGGCCTGAATACGCTCGGCCGCTGCCTTCGCCGCCGAGACGGCCGCCTGCGCCGCCGCGATCTCCTGCGGGCGCGGGCCGTTGCGCAAACGCTCCAGGTCGGCCTCGGCCTGCTCCAGTTGTGCGCGCGCCATCGCGATCTCCTGCGGGCGCGACCCGCTGCGGCGCAGCGCCACGCGCTGCAACGCCACGTCCAGACTCGCCTGCGCCGTCTCCACGGCCGACTCGCGCGCATCCACGTCCTGCTGGGTCGCCGCCCCTGTCTTCACCAGCGAGTGGGCGCGCTCGGACTCCTTGCGCGCCAGCTCCAGGGCACTGCGCGCCGATGCCGCCTGCGCCTCGGCCTCGCGGATTTCCTCCTCGCGGAATCCCTGCTCGCGCAGCTCCAGCTCCGCGCGCCGCGCCGCCACGATCGCCTCCATGCTGCGGATGTCCTCCGCCCGCGTCCCGGCCAGCAACAGGTCGAGCTGCGCGGTCGCCTGCGCGAGGGTGGCCTCCGCCTGCGCCAACTGGGCCCGGATCTCGGTTTGCTCCAGCACGACGACCGCCTCGCCCGCGGGCACCCGGTCGCCCTCCTCGAAGTTCACCTTCCACACCCGCCCCACGATCTTCGACCCCGCGTGAATGCGGTCCACCTCCACGCGCCCGCTCGCCACCAGCGGGCCGTCCTCGTTGCGGCAACCGCTCGTCAGCATCAGCACGCCGACAAGCGCCGCCGTCGCAAACTTCCTGGGGAAAACCATGCGTCCTCCGGAGGCGCGCGGACCCGGAATGCCCTCCCGTCCGCCGCGCCGTTCGCCCTACTCTCTCGCCACAACGGAGCAGAAGAGCAAGGGCGCCGTTGGGGAGGAAGGCGGGGAAGGCGGCAAGGGACGAAAGGGACAGGAGGGACCGAAAGGAACAGCGAGGACCCGAAGGGGTGCGGCAAGGGGGGCGAGTTTGCCCAGCTTGGGCCAGCCGCCGACAAGGCTGTGGCTGGCTGGGCCCTGTCATCCAAGCCACGTTGGTTGGCCACCTTGGCCGCACCATTTGCACTCGAAATTCCGCCCCTCAATGCCAAAACCGGATAATTTGGGCATGTGGCATCGGTATTCCATGCTTGACCTCGCGGCCTCCCGGTCGAACACTCCCTTTCAGGCTGCCCGCCGGGGCGGCCGATCCGGTCGGCGCGCCGCGCCGGCAGGGAGCAGGAGCACCATGAGTTCATTCGCGGAATACGGGTTTTTCGGAGCGTTGCTGGCCGTCGGCCTCCTCATGGGGCTCGCGCCGGTCATCATTCCGTTGCTGATTTCCCCGCGCAGCCGGGGGCTGAAAACCGGCGAAACCTACGAATGCGGGATGGATACGATCGGCAGCGCCTGGGTGCGCTTCGGCATCTCGTTCTATCTGTTCGCCCTCATCTTCGTGGCTTTTGAAGTCGACGTGCTCTACCTGTTGCCCGTTGTCCTTGTGTACGACGATGGCACCTACGCGTGGCGCGACCTCGTGGAGGTCAGCCTCTTCGTCGGCATCCTCTCGCTCGGCATCCTGTATGCCTGGCACAAGGGTGTCTTCCGGCCGGAAGCCATCCGCCTCCCCTACACCCTTGGTGCCAACGGGACGGAAACGCCCTCGCCCCGGAGCGAATCATGACGGAAGGCGCCCCTTCTCCCCCCTCTCCCTCGGCGACGCAGGAGGAACTGCTGGCCCAGGTGGGTCCGCTCGTCCATCTGGACGTGTTGGAGAACCTGCTGAATCACGCGCGGGCGCGCTCGCTCTGGCCGCTGACGTTCGGGCTGGCGTGCTGCGCGATCGAAATGATGGCCGCCGGCGCGTCGCGTTTCGACATGGACCGCTTTGGCTCGGGCGTTTTCCGCCCCAGCGCCCGTCAGGCCGACGTCATGATTCTGGCAGGCACGATTTCGCGCAAGATGGGGCCCGTCGTGAAGGCCCTGTGGGACCAGATGCCGTCGCCCAAATGGGCGATTGCGATGGGGGGCTGCACGATCGACGGCGGCCCGTTCAAGTACCCCGGCCAGTACGCCATCATCGAGGGTGCGGACAAGATCATCCCCGTGGACATCTACATCCCCGGCTGTCCCCCGCGCCCCGAGGCGCTGATCGCCGGGCTCCTGATGCTCGAGCAGAAGATCAAGGCAGGCAAGAAGTTCAATGGCTGAACCGAACGCAGTCGCACAAGCACTGGCGCGCCTGGAATCGGTTGAAACCGCCGAGTCCGCCTATGGCACCACCGGCTGCCACTTCATCCACACCGTCGCGCTGGAGACCATCCCGCCGGTGGCCGAGGTGTTTGCCCAGGCAGGCTATTATCTGGAGATGCTCACGGCGCTCGACATGCGTGCCACCGAGCAGGCCATGCACCTGGTCTATCAGTTCAACCGCATGGGCGCGCCCGACCGCCATCGCGTCCGCGCCGTCCTGCCCGCCGGGCAAGCCGCTCCCAGCATCGCCAGCATCTTCCAGGCTGCGAACTGGTACGAGCGCGAGGCGTTCGACATGCTCGGCGTCACCTTCGAAGGCCACCCCAACCTGACGCGGATCCTGACCGAGGAGGGCGCCGACTACCACCCGCTGCTCAAGGATTTCAGCGCAGCCGAGCCTGCGGCGCCGGAGGCTTCCAATGGCTGAGTTCATCCATGTGGCCGACGACGAGGATCGCGACACATTCTACCTCAACATGGGGCCCCAGCACCCGTCCACCCACGGCGTGCTGCGCCTGCGCCTGCACCTGAAGGGCGAGACGATCCTGGCCGCCAAGCCGATCATCGGCTACTCGCACCGCGCCCACGAGAAAATGGCGGAGAACCGCAACTACATCCAGTTTCTCCCCAACCCCAGCCGGGTGGACTACCTCTCGGGCATGATCTATAACATCGGCTACTGCCAGGCCATCGAGAAGGCCATCGGCCTGGAAGTCCCCGAGCGCGCCGAGTACATCCGCGTCATCTGTTGCGAGCTCAACCGCATCTCCAGCCACCTGCTCTGGTTCGGAACCTATCTGCTCGACCTCGGCGGCGTGACGCCGTTCCTCTATTGTTTCGACGACCGCGAGAAAATCCTCGATCTCCTCGACCTCGTTTCCGGCTCCCGTCTCACATACTGCTATGGACGTTTCGGCGGCCTCGTCAACGACGTCACCGACGAGTTCCTCGAAGGCGTCGCCGCCTTCTGCAAGAGTTTCCCCGAACGCATTCGCGAGTACCACAAACTCGTCACCAACAACGTCATCTTCCGCAAGCGCACCGTCGGCGTCGGCGTCATCGGGCCCGAGCTCGCAAACGATTTTGCCCTCACCGGGCCCACCCTCCGCGCCATGGGCAAGCCGCACGACGTGCGCCGCGACGAGCCCTACGGCATCTACTCGAAATTCGACTTCGACATTCCCACCCGTGAGAATAGCGACTGCTTCGACCGCTACATGGTCCGCATCGAGGAAATGGAGCAGAGCGTCCGCATCGTCGAGCAGGCGCTCTCCGCACTCCCCGATGGCGACATCATTGCCAAGAAAGTCCCCCGCAAGATCGCCCCGCCCAAGGGTGAGTACTACTTCGCCGTGGAGTCCGCACGCGGGCACTTCGGCATGTTCATCGTCAGCGACGGCACCGAAATCCCCTACCGCATTCACCTGCGGACGCCGTCGTTCGCGAACCTCGCCACGATGCGCACGGTTCTGCCCGGAACACTGATGGCCGACACCGTTGCCATTCTGGGAAGCATCGATATCGTTCTGCCGGAGATCGACCGCTAGTGACGCCGCGCAACTTCACCGAGATTTTCGGCAACCCCTACCTCGCCATCGGCGCCGCCGTTGTGGCCATCATGGGCTATCTCACGGTCAACGCCCTGATGATCATCTGGATGGAGCGCAAGGTCAGCGCGCGGATGCAGCTCCGTCTGGGGCCGACCGAGCGCGGCGCGTTCGGCCTTCTCCAGAGCGTCTTCGACATGGGCAAGCTCTTCGGCAAGGAGCTGATCACGCCGACCCACGTCAGCCGCGGCCTGTTCCTCGCCGCGCCCGTGCTCGTCTTCGCGCCGATCCTCGCGCTCTGCTCGCTCATTCCGATTTCCGAGTCGTGGGTCTTCCATGACTACGACATCGCGCTGGTCATGCTGCTGGCCTTCAGCGGTCTCAGCGTCATCGGCATTTTCTCGGCCGGGTGGGGCTCGAACAACAAGTACTCGCTGATGGGCGCGGTGCGTTCCGTCTCGCAGAACATCGCGTACGAAATCCCGCTGATCCTCTCGGCCCTCGCCGTCGTCCTGATGGCGCGGGAGCTGAGCCTCTACCAGATCGTCGCGAAGCAGACACCGGTGTGGTACATCGTGCTCCAACCCGTGGCGGCGGTGGTCTTTCTGATTTCCGCAACGGCCGAGACGAACCGCGCGCCGTTCGACATTCCCGAGGCGGAGTCCGAACTCGTCGGCGGATTCCACACCGAGTACTCCGGGATGCGCTTCGGCCTGTTCTTCTTCGCGGAATACTCGAACATGATCATCGCATGCTCGCTGGCCACGGTGTTGTTCCTGGGCGGCTGGCGCGGGCCGTTTCTGCCGGGCTTCGTCTGGTTCTTCCTCAAGGTCTATGGCCTGATCTTCGTCATGATGTGGTTTCGGTGGACGTTCCCGCGAATTCGCTTCGACCAGTTGCTCTCGTTCTCGTGGCTGGTGCTGACGCCGATCGCGATTGCCAACCTGTTCGTCACTGCCGTCGTGCAGAAACTCTTGTGAAAGGGCGCGCCATGGGTGTTTTCCGTGAAATCGCAAAGGGCGCGTACTCCCTGCTCCAGAGCATGAGCGTGACGTTCAGGCATCTCAAGACCCCCCCGGCCACCGTCGAGTACCCTGCCGAGCGCGCCCCCATTTCCGCCCTGCAACGCAACGCCATCCGCCTCATCGAGAAGGAAGAGGTCGGTGGCTCGCACAACTGCATCGCCTGTCTTCAGTGCGAAAAGATCTGCCCGTCGAACTGCATTTCCATCACCGGCTACCGCCCCGAAGGGCTGGCCATGAAGCGCCCCGAGAAGTTCGACCTGAACTACGCGCTTTGCAGCGAGTGCGGCCTGTGCCTCGACGTCTGCCCGACGCAGACCCTCGGCTACACCAAGATCTACGACAAGGCGGGCTACAGCCGCGCGGACTTCTTCTTCGACCTTCTCGCCGATTACCGCGAATCCGAGGAAGAGGCCGTCGAAACACTGCGCGAGATCAACCGGAAGAAGAAAGCCGAACGCGAGGCGAAACGCAAAGCCGACGCCGAGGCCAAGGCACGCAAGGAAGCCAAGGCAGAATAGGCATCGCGGAAGGGAGAAAGGCCGAAAGCATCCGGCCGCAGGTCCATGACAGCCGAAACGATCACGCTCTTCCTGATGGTGGCGCTCATCACCACAGGCGGCTCGATGGCCGCCTTCGCGCACAACGTGCTCTACTGCATCATCGGGCTCGGCGTCGCCCTGCTCGGCGCCGCCGGTTTGTTCCTCAACCTCGGCGCGCCCTTCGTTGCCGCCATGCAGATTCTGATCTACATCGGTGGCATTTCCATCGCCATGGTCTTCGCGATGATGCTCTCGGTGTCGCTCGCCAAGCGGCGCAAGCACTCGCTCTTCAAGTGGCTTTCCGCCGCGCTGTGCGGCCTGCTGTTCTTCGCCACGACGGGCTACCTGATCGTGAAGACGCCGTTTGCCGTGCATGAACCGGCGCCGCCGGAAATGTGGGGCCCCGACCGCATCGGGCACTCGTTCCTGACCACCTACAACCTCGTCTTCGAGGGACTCTCGCTCGTGCTGCTCCTGGCCATTATCGGGGCGGTGATCGTCGCCAAACGGGAGGCCAAGGCCAAATGACTCTGACTGCGTTCCTCCTCGCGGGGCTTCTGCTCTTCACGCTGGGCCTGACGACGGTGCTCTCGCGCCGCAATCAGATCGCGATTCTCGTCGGCATCGAACTGATGATGAGCGCGGCGAGCCTGAACTTCCTCGCCTTCAATCGTTTCGTGGCGCCCGATCCGGCCGTCGGCCAGATCGTCGCCCTCGTAATCATCGGCCTCGCCGCCGCCGAAGTCTCCATCTTCCTGTCGATTCTGATGGTGGTGTACCGTGCGCACCACGGCATCACTGTCGAAGAGATTCGCGAACTCAAGGGCTGATCCGAAACCATGAACCCCACGGCGATCACAGTCGCGACAACCTTCGCTCCCTTCCTCGCCTTCGCGGTGGCGTTGCTCTTCTTTATGAAGCGCCCCGTCCTGGCCAAGGCGATCGTGCTGCTCGGCGGTCTGGTCTCCGTTGTGGGCTCGCTGATGCTGCTCGCCGGCGGACCGCGCGAGCCCGTGCGCTTCCTCTGGTTTGCGAGCGGCGACGTCGCCCTGCGGTTCGGTTTTCTCTACGACGGCCTTTCGCTTTCCTTCGGCGCCGTCGTCGCCGTCATCACGTTCTGCATCCAGGTCTACTCGATCGGCTACATGGCGCACGATCCCGCGAAGACGCGCTTCTTTGCGATGCTCGGCTTGTTCGGCTGGGCGATGCTCGGGTTTGTCTACTCCGTCGATCTGCTCCAGGCGTTCATCTTCTGGGAGCTCGTCGGCCTGGCGTCCTTCTTTCTGATCGGCTTCTGGTACGAGAAGCCTTCGGCCGCGGCGGCGGCGAAGAAGGCCTTCATCATGACGCGCGTCGGTGATGTCGGGCTGTTCATCGGCATCCTCATCATTCTGAACAGCGTCGGCATCTTCGACATTCCCGCGCTGCTCGATCCCGAGACGGGGCTGCGCGCCGCGCTCTCGCCGGGAATGCTGACGATCGTCATGCTCCTCATCTTCGTCGGCATCATGGGCAAGAGCGCCCAGTTCCCCCTGCACACCTGGCTGCCCGATGCCATGGAAGGCCCCACGCCCGTCAGCGCGCTGCTCCACTCGGCCACGATGGTCGCCGCGGGCGTCTACCTCTTCGCGCGCCTCAATCCGCTCTTCATGGCATCGGAGACCACGCTGCTCACGGTGCTGTACATTTCGACGTTCACGGCCATTCTTTCGTCCACCGTTGCCATGGTGGAGCGCGACATCAAGAAGGTGCTCGCGTACTCCTCGATCAGCCAGCTCGGCTTTATGCTGATGGCGCTTGCTGCGGGGGGCTTCTTCGCCGGCGTTTTCCATCTCATCACGCACGCGCTCTTCAAGGCGTTGCTCTTCCTCTGCGCGGGCTCCTACATCCACCATCTCGAAACGAACGACATGGAAGAGATCGGCCGGCGTGGCGGACGCAAAATGCGCTGGACGACGGTGGGGCTCGTCATTGGTGGCGGCGCGCTCGCCGGCATTCCGCCGCTCGCGGGCTTTTTCAGCAAGGAAGAGATTTTCGCGGCGCTCTCGCATCGCGGCATTCTCATCTTCCAGGCCGGCGCGTTTGCCGCCGCGTTCCTCACGGCGTACTACACGTTCCGCATGATCTTCCTGATCCTGCTCCCCGCGCGCACCGAAGAGCCCGCCCACGCCCACGGCCACGGGAACGACTCTCCCCTGCCGATGCTGGCGCCGATAATGCTGCTGACGCTGGCGGCTGCGGGCGTGGGATTTGGTGGCGGCTGGCTCGCCCGCCTGCTCGACGTCGAGCGCGAACACCACGCCATCACCTCGATGCTTCCGGCCATCGGCATCGTGCTGGCGGGCGTTGCGCTCGCCTGGTGGGACTTCGGCCGCCGCGCCGCCACACGCACCGGATTCATTACCGCCGTCAAGCCCCTCCACACGCTCTTCACCAACAAGTGGTACGTCGATGCCTTCTACGCCAATGTCGTGGCGCGCCTGACCGACATGCTGGCGGGGCTGCTGCAGACCGTCGAAAACAAAGGGTTCGACGATTCGTTCGACGGCGCGGCGCGCGGCGTCGTGGAGACCGGCTCGTTCACCGCGAAACTTCAGAGCGGCTGGGTGCAATCCTACGCCGCCGTGGCCATTGCCATGATGTCGATTCTCGGAATCTACCTGGGACTACGGTAAAGGAAGAACGGCTCGATGGGTTTTCCGGTTCTGACTTTCATTCTGCTCTGCCCGACGCTGGCGTTGCTCGTCATCATGGCGACGCCTGCCTCGCGCGTGTCGTTCGTCCGATGGACGGCGGCGGTTTCGAGCGCGCTCTCGCTCGCCCTTTCCGTGTTCGTCTGGCTGGGGTACGACGCGGCGGCGGGCGGCCTCCAGTTCGAGGAAATCGTCCCCTGGGTCCCCTCCGTGGGCATCACGTACCACATGGCTGTCGATGGTTACGGCGTCGCGCTGCTGATGCTGAACTCGCTCGTTTACTTCGCGGGCGTTCTGACGATGTGGGACCTCTCGCTGCGCGTGAAGGAATACTTCGCCTTCATGATCCTGCTCGTGATCGGCGTCTACGGCGTCTTCATGACGCAGGACCTCTTCTTCTTTTTCTTCTTCTACGAGATCGCCGTCGTTCCGATGTACCCGCTGATCCTGATTTGGGGGAGCACGCGCAAGGAATACGCGGCGATGAAGCTGATGCTCTTCCTGCTCGCGGGCAGCGCCCTGCTCTTCCCCGCGCTGCTGGCGATCTACCACGAAGCCGGGCTCGGCACGTTCAGCCTCGTCGCGCTTGCCCAGCATGAATTCACGCGCGAGTTCCAGATTTTCGTCTACCCGTTCGCCTACGTGGGCTTCGGGGTGCTCGCGGGCAT
Source organism: Candidatus Sumerlaeota bacterium (assembly GCA_030156535.1). Taxonomy (GTDB): domain Bacteria; phylum Sumerlaeota; class Sumerlaeia; order SLMS01; family JAHLLQ01; genus JAHCAW01. The sequence continues at coordinate 94,133 of JASGMJ010000008.1, read as the reverse complement.
GTTCCCGTTCCACGGCTGGTCGCCCACGGGCCACGTTGCCGCGCCGTCCGCCGTTTCGATGCTGCACGCGGGCGTGCTGATGAAGCTCGGCGCGTTCGGCGTGCTTGCCGTCTGCGTGCGGCTGCTTCCCGACGGCGCGGTCTACTGGGCGCCGATCTTCGCGGGCTTTGCCGCCGCAGGCGTCGTCTACGGAGCCTTCGTTGCGCTCAAGCAAACCGACTTCAAGTTCGTCATCGGCTTCTCCTCCGTTTCGCACATGGGCATCGTGCTGCTCGGCATCAATCTGGGCGTGATGGGAATCGCCTCGGCCGACGCGTTCAACGGCGCCGTCTTCCAGATGTTTGCCCATGGCATCATGACGGCGTTGTTCTTCAGCACCGTGGGCTTCATTTACGACCGCGCTCACTCCAAGACCATCGCGGACTTCGGCGGGCTCGGCTCGCAGATGCCGCGTGCCGTTTCGATCTTCATCGTCGCGGGCCTGTGCGGCGCGGGCCTGCCCGGCCTCGCCAGCTTCTGGCCCGAGATGCTCGTGTTCCTCGCCGCCATGAAGACCGTGCCCTTCATCGGCGTGTGCATCATCGCGGCCCTTGTGGTCACCGCGCTCTACGTGCTGCGCGTCTTCGAACAGGCCTTCTTCGGCCCACCGAATCCGAAGTGGAATTCGCTGCGCGACCTCGAAGGCTGGGAGGTTTTCCCGCGCGCTCTTCTCGTCGCTGTTCTGCTCTTCTTCGGTTTCGCGCCCCGTGCCATGCTCGACCTGATCGGGTCCTCCACCAATCTTCTGGCCGCGGGATTCTGATCCATGGATAACTTCCTCCTCTTCCTCCCTGAAACGCTCGCGCTCCTCACGGCTGCGGTGGTCTTCATCGTACCGATTCTGGGCATGTCGCATCGTGCCGCGTGGGGCACGGCACTCGTGGGCGGCCTGTTTATGCTCGTGGCCTCGGCCGCGACGTTCTCCATGACGGGGGAGCCCTTCTTCCCGGACATCTACCGCGTTGATTTCTTTTCGCAGTCGATGAAGACCATCTTCTCCGCCGGTCTGATTCTCGTCCTGATGCTCGGGCGCGAGCCGCACACCGTGCGCAAGTGCGCCTGGCCGGAGTACCCGCTGTTCCTGCTCTTTTCGACCGTCGGCATGATGATGCTCGTCAGCGCCACCGAGCTCCTCACGCTCTACATCGCGCTCGAACTCTCCGCGTTCCCGCTCTACATTCTCGTCGCGCTCAATCGCCAGTCGCGTCTGGGGAGCGAAGGCGCCGCGAAGTACATGCTCCAGGGCATGGTCGCCTCCGCCGTCACGATCTACGGCATGAGCTTCCTCTTCGGCCTGACGCAATCGACCTACCTTGCCGACATCGCGGCGCAGGCGCCCCAGCTCGCCGCCACGCCGCTCTTCTGGTTCGGCCTCGCGCTCACGCTCGCCGGATTTCTCTTCAAGATCGCCCTCTTCCCGTTCCACTTCTGGGCACCCGACACCTACCAGAGCGCCCCGCATCCCGTCGTCGCCTTCATCGCGACCTCGTCGAAGGTGGCCACGGTCGCCGTGCTCTGCCGCATCGTCTCGCTGTTCAGCATCGGCGGCGGCGCCGAGGGACTGCGCACCGCCCTGCTCGTCTGCGCCCTCGCCGCCATGACGATCGGCAACCTCGCCGCCCTCGTGCAGAAGGACCTCAAGCGCCTGCTCGGCTACTCCGCCGCCGCGCACGCGGGCTACCTGCTCGTCGGCCTCCAGGCCTTCAGCAGCCTCGGTGTCACCTCCGCCCTCTTCTACGTTCTCGGCTACTTCGCCATGAGCTACCTTGTCTTCGTTGTCGTCTGCGAAATCGGGCGCGACGACGACCACGTTGGCGTCGAGGCTCTCGCCGGTCTCTGGAAACGTTCCCCCTTCCTTGGCCTCTGCCTGCTCGTCGGCGTCTTCGGCCTCACGGGCCTTCCCCCCACCGTCGGCTTCATCGGCAAATGGTTCCTGTTCTCCGCCGCTCTCGAACGCGGCCAGTTCCTCGCCGTCCTGCTTGCCGCCATCAACTCCGCCATCGCGCTGTACTACTACATGCGCCTGGTGCGTCAGGCCTACCTCATCGCACCGGAGGAGAGCGCTCCTGCGCTGCGCACCAGCCCCATGACGTTTGCCGCCGCCTCGCTCGCCTGCATCGTCGTCGTCTGGATGGGCACGGCACCCAACGCGTTCTGGGAACTCGCACGCGGCGCCGCCAGCGCCCTCGCGCTCGACTTCTGATCATTTCCTTCCCGCCCACTTGCCGGGCGGGGCGCCGAAGCGTCGCCGGAACAGCCGGTAGAAATGCGCCAGGTCGCCGAAGCCGCTCGAAAACGCCGCGCCGATGATCGTGTTCCGTCCCTCCGCGATCAGCCCCGCCGCGTACTCCAGCCGCAGCTCGTTGCGCTTGTCGACGAAGCTCATCCCCGCAATCTCGCGAAAGATCATCGAGAAGCGCCGGCGCGACAAGTGCGCCCGCCGCGCCGCGAGGTCGATGTCCCAATCCTCGAAGAACGTCGCTTCCAGGCTGCGCAGCACGTCGGCCACGCGAACGTACGAGTTGCGCTCGCGGCATTCCTCGGGGAGCCGCGCGAGCGCCACGAGGATCGCGTCGGCCTCGGAGCGCAGCACGAGTTCCGCGCCCGTGCGCGCGGCGGCCTGCTCGGCCAGGATCGTGCGGAACGAGCGCTCGATGCGTTCGCGTTCGAACAGCCCCGGCCGAAACCCCGCCGCTCCCTTGCGTTGCAGGATGCGCCACACGTCGCGCCGCGCCGGATGGACCGCGATGAAGTCCTCGGCCAGCGCCAGAATCAGCAGCACCGCCCCGGACTGGTCCTCGATCCGGTGCACCGTTTCGCGCTCGATCGGGAAGAGCGAGCCTTCGCTCAGATACACCGGGTCGATCCGCGTGCCCGCGAAAACCTTCAGATTCCCACGGTAAACGAAGTAAAGTTCGTGGAAGGGGTGCTTCTCCTCCGGCATCCGGAACGCCGGGCCGTGGATGCTCTCCGCGGCGAGCACGCCGCTCTGGGGAAGCTGGAGGCGGAGCGGACGGGAAACGGCGGTCGCCGGCATTGCAACCCTCCGGGAACGTGAATTGCCCAATACGCAAAGAACACGAACATCGAACGCCAAGACACGTCAAGCCTCTCCGTGCCAGCCTCCTATCATCAGGACGATCACACCGAGAGGCGCTCCATGAAAATCGACCGGAAACTGAAGGCAGAGGATCTGCGCAAGCCCCTCGACCGCTTCTTCTCGCTCGCCGCCGCCAAGGCCGAGCGTCTGAACAAGAGCTGGAACCCGGCGAAGGGCTCGCCCGTCTTCACCGTCAAGGGCAGGTACACCACGCGCGGCTGGACGGAATGGACCCAGGGATTCCAGTTCGGCATCCAGGTGCTGCTCTTTGACGCCACGGGCGACCGCAAGCTGCTCGACATGGGCATCGCAAACACCGACCGCTACATGGCGCCGCACGTCAGCCATATCGGCGTCCACGATCACGGCTTCAATAACGTCTCGACCTACGGCAATCTGCGCCGCCTTCTGCTCGAAGGGAAATCCGGCGAGGGCGCCGACCGCCTTGCCTACTACGACATGGCGTTGAAGGTCTCCGGCGCGGTGCAGGCCGCGCGCTGGACGACGATCGCCGACGGCACCGGCTTCATTCATTCGTTCAACGGGCCGCACTCGCTGTTCTCCGACACGATTCGCTCGTGCCGCGCGCTGGTCGCCGCGCATCATCTCGGCCATTGCCTGATGGGCGAAGGGGACCGCAAGTTCTCGCTGCTCCAGCGCGCCATCGAGCACATGAACAACACGTTCAAATACAACGTGTACTTCGGCGAGGGACGCGACGCCTATGATGTGCGCGGCCGCGTCGTCCATGAGAGCATCTTCAACTGCAAGGACGGCGCGTATCGCTGCCCGAGCACCCAGCAGGGCTACTCGCCCTTCTCCACGTGGACGCGCGGGCTCTCGTGGGTCATCGCCGGGGCCGCCGAGGAACTCGAGTTTTTCGAGGCACACGGCGGAAAAGCACACGAGGCCTTCAAGCGCGACCTGCTCAGAACGGCAAAGGCCACCTGCGATTTCTTCATCGAGAACGCCGCCGCCGACGGCATTCCCTACTGGGACACCGGCGCGCCCGGGCTGGCGAAAATGCCCAACCACCTGAAGGTGAAGTCGCGCCCCGACAATCCCTATGAACCGGTCGACAGCTCGGCCGCCGCCATCAGTGCCCAGGGCCTCCTGCGCCTCGGCCGGTATCTCGGCATCCGCACCGCGGAGGGCCGCAAGTACTGGCAGGCGGGCCTCACCGTTGCGCGCACGCTGCTCGCCGCTCCGTACCTCTCCACGAACCCCAAGCACGAAGGCCTGATCCTGCACTCCATCTACCATCGCCCCAACGATTGGGACTACACGCCGCCCGGCAAGAAAATCCCCCAGGGTGAATCGTCGATGTGGGGCGACTACCACGCCGTCGAACTGGCCGTTTATCTGCATCGCGTGCTCAACGGCGAACCCTACCCCACCTTCTTTGCCTGAAACGGCCAACACGAAAGGAACGAGATCATGAAGACGCATCGCATCGGGATCATCATGAACGGCGTGACGGGCCGGATGGGCAGGAACCAGCACTACATCCGCTCGATCCTCGCCATTCGCAAGCAGGGCGGCGTGCGCATCTCGGACTCCGAGACGATCATGCCCGAGCCAATCCTCGTCGGCCGCAACGAGAACAAGCTGAAGGAACTCGCCGCCATGGGCGACGGCATCGCCTGGTCCACCGATCTCGATGCGTGCCTGAAGGACGAGAAGTACACGATCTACTTCGACGCGCAGACGACGCTGCGCCGCGCCGCCGCCGTGAAGCAGGCCATCGCGGCGGGCAAGCACATCTACTGCGAGAAGCCGACGGCGGAAAACTCCGCCGAGGCCATCGCCCTCGCGCAGGCCGCCGAGAAGAAGGGCGTGAAGAACGGCGCCGTCCAGGACAAGCTCTGGCTCCCCGGGCTGCGCAAGCTCCGCTACCTGATCGACAGCGGCTTCTTCGGCGAGATTCTCTCCGTGCGCGGCGAGTTCGGCTACTGGGTCTTCGAGGGCGAGCACGAGCCGCTCCAGCGCCCGTCCTGGAACTACCGCAAAGCCGACGGCGGCGGCATCATCGTCGACATGTTGTGCCACTGGCGCTACGTCGTCGATAACCTCTTCGGCGACATCACGTCGCTCTCGTGCCTCGGTGCCACGCACATCGGCACGCGCTGGGACGAGTCCGGCAAACCCTACACCTGCGACACGGACGACGCAGCCTACGCCACCTTCGAGACGGAAAAGGGGATCATCTGCCAGTTCAACTCGTCGTGGGCGACGCGCGTGAACCGTGACGAATTGTTCGAGATGCACGTGGATGGCACGAACGGTTCGGCAGTTGCCGGACTGCGCAATGTGAAGATCCAGCATCGCGGCAACACGCCGCGCGCCGTCTGGAACCCCGACATCGAAAGCCCCGTGAAGTACCGCGACTGGTGGATTCCGATGCCCGAGAACGAGACCTACGACAACGCATTCAAGGTGCAGTGGGAACTCTTCCTGCGCCACGTGGTGCTCGGCGATCCGTACCGCTGGACGCTGCGCGAGGCCGCCAAGGGCGTGCAGCTCGCCGAACTCGGCCTTGAATCGTGGAAGAAGCGCTGCTGGCTCGACGTCCCCGCACTCTGACCGAGGAGAACGACATGACCGAACCGCTCAAGGATCTCTCGCGCCTGTGCGTGCACACGATGACGACGAAGCCGTTGTCGCTGCGTCAGTGCATCGACGCCTACGTGCAGGCGGGCATTCCGGCCATCACGGTGTGGCGCAACGTGCTCGAAGGCGTCGGCGCCGAACAAGCCGGCGCGTGGCTGCGCGAATCGGGACTCCGCGTTGTCAGCCTCTGCCGCGGTGGGTTCTTTCCCGCAACGTCGGAGGAAGGCCGCCGCAAGGCCATCGATGACAACCGCCGCGCCGTGGATGAAGCCGCCGCCATCGGCGCGCCGCATGTCGTGCTCGTGTGCGGCGCCGTGCCGGGGCTGCCGCTCGACGAATCGCGCCGCCAGATCACCGACGGCATTGCCGCCGTGCTGCCGCACGCGGAGCAGGCCGGCGTCCGCCTCGCCATCGAGCCGCTGCATCCCATGTACGCCGACGATCGTTCGGCCGTGAACACGATGCGCCAGGCCAACGACATGGTGGAACAACTCGCCAGCAAATCCGTCGGCGTCGCCGTCGACATTTTCCATCTGTGGTGGGACCCCGAACTTGAAGCCCAGATCGCGCGCTGCGCCGCGCTCGACGCGCTCTTCGCTTTTCACATCTGCGACTGGCGCACGCCCACACGCGATCTGCTCAACGACCGCGGCCTCATGGGCGACGGCTGCATCGACATTCCCAGCATTCGCGGTTGGGTCGAAGCAAACGGCTTTCGCGGCTTCAACGAAGTCGAGGTTTTCTCCACGGAGTATTGGGGCATGAACCAGCAAGCCTACATTGAGAAGATCAAGGCCGCCTACCTGAAGAACAGCTGAGAGGAGAATCACCCATGGCGTCGAAGAAGCGTGTGGCACTGGTAACGGGATCGGGGGCGGGCATCGGCCGCGCCGTGGCCCTGCAGCTCGCGCGCGACGGCTACCTCGTCGTCGTCAACAGCCGTTCGGCCGATCCGGCCATCACGGATCGCGGCGCGGGCGAAGTGAAAGCCACCATTGAACGCGAGGGTGGCGAGGCGGACATCGTGCGCGCCGACGTCTCCAGCGCACAGGATCGCCAGCGTCTGCTCGACACCATCGACGAACGCCACGGGCGCCTTGATCTGCTCGTCAACAACGCGGGCGTCGCGCCCAACGTGCGCGCCGATATTCTCGACGCGGGCGAGGAAAGTTTCGACCGCCTGATCGGCATCAACCTCAAGGGGCCGTACTTCCTCACGCAACTCGCGGCAAAGCGCATGATCGGCTACAAGCAGGCGGGCGTTGTCGAGAAGGCCCGCATTGCCTTCGTCACGTCGATCTCGTCGTTCACGGCGTCGGTCAATCGCGGCGACTACTGCATCTCGAAGGCGGGGCTGTCGATGGCCGCGTCTCTCTTCGCCGATCGTCTCGGCGAGCACGACATCCCCGTCGTGGACATTCGGCCCGGCGTCATTGCCACCGACATGACTTCCGGCGTGAAGGAAAAGTACGACGCGCTGATCGCGGGCGGCATCTTCCCGCAGCGCCGCTGGGGCCAGCCCGAGGACATCGCACGGGCCGTTTCCGCCTTCGCCCGCGGCGATCTCGATTATTCGACTGGCGCCGTCATCGACGTCAGCGGTGGGTTCAATCTGCATCGTCTCTGATCGGAGGATTCGGCCATGACTGCACTCGCGTTTCGTTCCCGTGAAGAATGCCTCTGGGATGCCGTGTCGCTCGGCGAGGTGATGCTGCGCCTCGATCCCGGCGACGGGCGAGTGCGCACGGCGCGCACGTTCCGCGCCTGGGAGGGCGGCGGCGAATACAACGTCGCGCGCGGCCTGCGCCGCTGCTTCGGACTGCGCACCGCCGTTGTCACCGCGTTCGCCGACAACGACGTCGGCCGTCTGCTTGAAGACCTGATCCTGCAGGGCGGCGTCGATATGAGCCACGTGAAGTGGGTGCCCTACGATGGTATCGGGCGCGCTGCACGCAACGGGCTGAACTTCACCGAGCGCGGCTTTGGCGTGCGCGCCGCAGCGGGATGCTCGGACCGCGCGCACACCGCCGTCAGCCAGCTCAAGCCCGGCGACATCGACTGGCAGCGCCTCTTCGCATCCGAGGGCGTGCGCGTCTTCCACTGCGGCGGCATCTTCGCCGCGCTCTCCGAAACGACCCCCGACGTTGCCCTCGAAGCCATGAAGGCCGCCAAGGCCAACGGCACCATTGTTTCCTACGATCTCAATTATCGCGCCTCGCTCTGGAAATCACACGGCGGCAAGGCGCGCGCCCAGGAAGTCAATCGCGCGCTCGCTCCGTATGTCGATGTCATGATCGGCAACGAGGAGGACTTCAGCGCGTGCCTTGGCTTTGAAATCGAGGGGGCGGACGAGGGCTTCTCGAAACTCGATCCCGCCAGCTTCAAGCGCATGATCCGCAAGGTCGTCGCCGAGTTTCCGAACTTCGCCGCCGTGGCAACGACGCTGCGCAATGCGAAGACGGCAACCGTCAATGACTGGGGTGCCGTTCTATGGATGAACGGCGAGTTCCACGAGGCAATCCAGCGCCCGGACCTCGAGATCTTCGACCGCGTTGGCGGCGGCGACAGCTTCGCGTCCGGCCTGCTCTTCGGTTTGCTCGAAGGGCGTCCGCCCGCCGAGTGCGTCAACTACGGCGCCGCGCACGGTGCCCTGGCGATGACGACGCCCGGCGACACGTCGATGGTGACACGCGGCGAAGTTGAACGCGTCATGCAGGGCGGCACCGCCCGCGTGATCCGATAACGGAGGAATGCCCATGAGCATCGAAGAACGTCTGGCCGAAGCGCGTCTCGTCCCGGTGATTGCCCTGCCGCGCGCGGAGGACGCTGTGCCGTTGTGCGAAGCGCTCGGCGCGGGCGGATTGCGCTGCGCCGAAATGACATTTCGCACCGCTGCGGGACGCGAGGGGCTGAAGCTGGCCGTCGAGCGCTTTCCCGACTTCCTCGTTGGCGCCGGGACCGTGACGACGCCCGAAGAAGCAAAGCAGGCCGCCGATGCCGGAGCGCGCTTCGCCGTTGCGCCGGGCACGAATCCGCACGTCATCGAAACCGCGCTCGCCGCCGGGCTCCCCTTCTCCCCCGGCGTCTGCACGCCATCGGATATCGAGGCCGCGCTCGCGTGTGGTGTGACGTTGCTCAAGTTCTTTCCGGCCGAGGCTGCAGGAGGCGTCAAGTTCCTCAAGGCCATCGCCGCGCCCTACAAGCATCGCGGCGTGCGCTTCGTTCCCACCGGCGGCATCAACGAGAAGAACGCGGCCGCATACCTTGCGATGAAGGAAGTCGTCGCCGTCGGCGGCAGTTGGATCGTCGCCTCCGAACTTCTCGAAGCGAGGGACTGGAAGGAAGTCGAACGCCGCACCGCCATCGCCATGGCCGCGTTGAAAGCGTAGGCCGTTCCCACACACCCCGAGACTCTCCACGCCGCCGTGTTTGTCCCCGGCTGAAGCCTACTCCGCGTCAATGCGCTCGACGCGAAGGCGCACCGGCGCCGGAACCGCCGCCGCACGCATGGCCTCGTACAACTCTGCGATGTGCGCCTTCAGCGCGTCTTCCTTCGGCCAATTTTCGCGGTACAATGCAAGGTAGCGGCTGTGGAACTCCGCATAGTCGGGATGCTGCGGCCATTCGTCCAACGCCGCAAGGCTCGCCTCCTGGTCTGCGGGATCGACGCCCAGAGGCAACAGCACGCGTGCGCGCACCCAGTAGATGGAACGCAGGTCGCGTTCGGCGGCCGTACGTTCGCTGTTCAGTGCCATCACGCGCCGCGTTTGCGCGTACTGCGGCGTGTGCGGATTCATTGCGATGTTCACGCCCGCCGCAAGTTCCTCCGTCGAGTAGATGCCCACGAGCGTGTCGTCCGCCAGCACGCGGTACTGACCGCCACGCAGGCCACGCAAGCGCACAAGCTGGCTGTTGAACATCGAAGCGAACGGAACGAACCCGAGCGCGTCGGCGGCCGACGGCGCGCCCGAACTCCAAACGCGCGCGTCGATCGGATACGGCAGCGCGTCGAACGCCACCGTGAACGCCAGGCGCGAGGCATCGCCCTCGATCGCGCTGACAGTGGCCGCACTCTGGCGGATCACCGACGGCGCGCGCGCATCGAGGAAGACTTCCATCCCCGTGCGTTCGGGGCGCGTGCGTTCGAGAATCGCGTGCATCATGATCAAGTGGCCCATGGGACCGGGGTGAACGCGGTCCGAGCCAACGATGGTGAAGTCCGGGTCGCGTTGCTTTTCCGCGCGGTCCATTTCGAGCATCAGCGTGTTCAGGTCGATGAAGCGGCAGTCGTTCTGCCCGGCGAGCGTGCGCAGAAACGGAAGCTGGCGCCGGATCGCGTCGTTCTTGCCAAAGGCACTCTCGCGCTCCTGCGTCCCCGTCTGATCGTAGGGCGTCGCGGAGAGCAGAACGATCTGCGCATCCGGCAGGCGCGCGCGCAGCTTCTCCACCATCTCTGTCATCCGCGTCGTATAGCGTTCGTACATCCGGTCGTTCAGCTGCGTCTTCTCTTCCTCGTCGTCCGACGTGAAGTGCGACGTTCCGACGTCGTTCATTCCGAGCATGATGAACACATGATCGGGGTTGTGGACGAAGACGTCCCACTCCAGCCGGCCGAGCGCGTCCGTTGCCTTGCCTCCACTCACACCCGAGTTGACGAAGCGGATCGTGCGCTCGGGAAAACGCGTCGTGTAGTAGAGGCACAGGAACGAATGCCAGTCGCCGTTGTGCGTGATGCTGTCGCCAAGGAAAACGGCCGTCTCGCCATCCTGGAACGGCTCGATCATTCCGTCGGGATCGTCCGCGTACAGTGGAGCCGTCAGCAGCGTGACGAAGGAAAGCAGAAACGCCAAAGCAAAACGCCCCGCCCTAGAACCACAAGAGCGGTTGGCGGATCGGCAGGTTGCGGATGATTTCCTCGACAGTCGGATCACTTTCCAGCTCCTTCCAGAGCGCAATGTATTCAGCCTTGTTGTACGCCACGCCCGCGAACAGAAGGAACGGTTGGCGCACGGGAATCTCGTCGAAGTATTCGACGTCGCGGGGATAAGGCCATGTGCTCTTGTCGCGCAGGTAGGGAAAGAGAAATTCCGCAGGCTTGGCAAGGCAACGGCCGTCTTCCGTCGCCACGTGCCAGAGAGGCTCGCCCGTGCGCGACAGAATCTGGCACGTCGCCGTCATCAGGTCGATGTTGAAGAGCGTGTAGTTGAGCGGCTTCGTGCGTTCGAGTTCGAGCGGGAACGCGCCGCGCTCGTCCATCTGGCGCAGCAGGACATTGCGGAAGCGCTCGCGGCATTCTGCTAGTACCTCCACGTCGCCGCACAACTCCGCGTATGCCGCCACCTGCAAGACCCAGCACGTCGTGTGGTTGTTCCCGTGGTCGCGCTCGTCGATGCCCAACTGGCTCGTGCGCATCCACGTCATGAACGCGCGGAACCATGCGATGGTGCCCTGGTACAAAGCTTCATCGAGCATTCCCGCTTCGCCGAGCGCACGCGTGGCCACGGCGACTTCCGCAAGATGCGTCGTATCGACGAGGCCAATACCACGCCCCGTCGTGATGCCCTTGATCGCCTGACCGTATTGCAGGTTCGCGTTCATGCGCGTGGCCGGTTCCACGAACCATGCACGCAGATGCGCGGCGGCCGCATCGGCGAGTGCCTTCTCCCCGGTGACGCGCCACGCGGCCGTCAGCGCGGGAACGATGATCGCCATGCGGCGCAAGGCCACGCGGTGCTTGTTGAAGTAATCCGGATTCGAGAAGCCGTCGCGGCGGATGTACGGCCCATCGGGGTCCTCGGGGTTCGGCCACCAATAGTCGCCCTCGGAATAGTAGTCGTGCGTGCCGCCCGCGCTGCGTTCCGCGGGGAAGGCCGTAATGGTGACCGGTTCGGCATCGCGGTGCAGCGCGGCAAGGCGCATCAGGCGCGGGCGTTCGTGGGCGGCCAAGTCGAAGGACCCGGTAGCGATGGCAACGGAAGGCTGTGGCGTCATCACGTGCTCAGCAGGTAGCGTGTCGGACTGAACGTGAACTTCAGAGGCTCGCCGCGTTGGAAACGACGCAGATTGTCGATGCAGATTTCCTGCATTCGATTGAGCCTCGTGGGTTCCTGATGGAAATCCGGCCATCCCTGCTCGACGCGATGCGCCGTCAGGATCAGGTTCTCCCACGTGCGCGCCGGATGATCCGGGGGAAGGTAGTCGGGATCGAGAACGTCGAGCCCTGCACGCAGACGCCCGCTTTCAAGTTCGGCGAACAATGCATCCTGGTCAACGATGCCGCCGCGCGCCGTGTTGATCACGACGCCGTGGCGCGGCAGGCGCGCCAACAGGTCCGCCGTCACACTCTTGCGCGTCTCCTCGGTCAACGCCGCGTGAATCACGATGATGTTCACCGAGTCGAACAGATCCTCCAGACTGTGACACCGCTCGCAGTTAGCCGGAATCACCTCCACATAGGGATCGAAGACCTTGATCGAGCAGCGGAACGGCCGCAGCAGTTCGATGAAGCGCCGGCCGATCACGCCGAGGCCGTAAATGCCCATGCGGCTTCCCTCGATGCTGCCGCCATGCTCGTGCATGTCCATGCGCCATCCGCCCTCGCGCACCGTGTTGATCTGGCAGTGCATGTCCTTGAGCACGGCCAGCAGCAGCGCCAGTGCCCCTTCGGCAACGGGCACTGCGGGATAGTCGCCCCAGTTCGTCACCGGAAGGCCCGACTCCACGATTTCCATTGGAATGAAGCGCGCGATCTCGCCTGTGATGTTGCAGATGTATTGCAGGCGCCCCGGCTCTTCCGCGATGCAGGCAGGTATCGGGGCCGCATTCCATCCAGTCAGCAGCACGTCGGTTTCACGCACCAGGGCGGCGCGTTGATCCTCCGTCATCCCGCGTCCATGCGCGATGACTTCGAGTTGGCCGAACTCGTCCAGAGCCTTGCGAAAGACTGCGGACCAAATTCGAGGGTCGGGCTCGTCGAGTGCGATGTGCATCAGTTTCATCATTCGTATCCTCTTCCGGTGGACGAATCCTTCCGGGTGCGTTCAGAAAATCGCCCAGTCGCCCATCGCGGCCGTGTTGCTGGCCACCGGAGCGAACAGTTCGACTTCCGTTATACTGTTCCATGCGTTCACCGTATTGCCGTGCCCCGTCAGGCGAACGTGACGCGCCGGACCACCGGTGAAATAGTTTGTTTGGAGCTCCGTCCCCAGGGAACTCCACGTACTCAGCGCCGGACGCCATGTTGTCCCGTCGTCCGACAAGTCGATGTCGAACGACGACGTGCGTGCATCCCCCTGGTACCAGGAAACATCGATGCGGTTGACCTCCTTCACACTGCCGAGGTCGAACGCGATCCACTCCCCATCGCCCTCCGCCGACCACCGCGTTCCGAGATCGCCGTCGAGCACGTTCTCCGGATCATTGGGACTTTGCGCGCCGCTGGCCGAGACGGCCGCCGGGATGATCTCCGGTTGCGGAAGATACCCCACGTACACCACCGCGGAATTCGTTCCAAGTTTCCATCCGCTCGCCATGTCGAGTTGCGCCGACACGGAGTACGTACCGGGGGGAACCGACGTCCACGCCGATGCAAATGGCGAGGAGGCCGTTTCCACGATCGGCGCCGAGCCATTTTCCTCGTAACGAACCTGGCTAATCAGCGGTGGCGTCCCCGATGGAAGCGCCAGCTCCAGCGCGATACTTTCGTAGGGTGCATGCACCGAGTTCGCCGCGGGAGACGCGAGCAATCCGTCGCCACCATCGCGCAACAGATCCCACTCCACCTTCGCATTCTCCAGCCACGCGGGCACCGCTCCGTGCCGCAGCGCGAGTTGCGCCTCGAAGAGCGACTCGGGCTCAACGGCACTGCCCAACGATTCCAGCAGTTCCAGATGACTCGTGACGAACGTCGAATCGCTGCCATGAAAGCCAACGATGATCGGGTTCAGGTAGCGGTCGCGGTTGTTCGGATCAGTGCGCCAGAAATCGTAGTCTGTCACTGCCGTGCCCGTGTGCTGGAAATTCCACAGCACGAAGTGGCGCAGGTGATTCGGCATTCCCTCCAGCGTTCCGCCGCTGCGGCCGTACTTCATCCCGCCTTCCACGGCATCGAGCAGCGTCGCGTACGGTGTGCTCGAATGCGAATCCCACGATGTGTCGCTGTTGTAGCGATGCCGCCAATACACAGTGCCCGCGCTCTGGTAGCCCATGCCCGGCCCATGCCAGTGCGATGCGCGGTCGTCGCTGAGCGCAACGAGCATCCCGTAGCTCCGCCGCGTGTGATACGCGTGGTGCCCCGGGTTTCCCTCCAGGATCGTGTGCATGATCGTGAACGCCGTGCAGTTGTCCTGGTAGATTCCGTAGTTCCAATCCTTGAAGCGGCAGCGGCGGATCCAGCCGTTGCGCACGTTGAAGATTTCCAGCGCACTCCATCCGCCGTCATGCAGCGCGTTCAGATGATGCACGAACTCCTCGTGCCAGTTGCCCGTGAATGCGATGTCCTCGATGCCCACCTGCTCGATGTATTTGTGCTGGCGCACCTGCCAGGCATGCGTCGCGTCGATGTCCGTCAGCAACGGCTCGCGGAACGTCACGGTGTTGCCCGTGATCGCCGTGATCTCGTGGCGCTCGCGCACCTGAATCCCATCGGAGAACAAGCGCGTCCACGCTGCGTCCGCTGTGTACGGCGCCAGAAACGCGGGCACCGCGTTGGGGTCCTTCAGGTACAACGTCACCACGCGCCCCACGTACAGATTCGACGTGCTTGCCACCTGCACCTCGTGGCTGTTGCGCTCGGCGTTCGCCGTGATCGTGGTGATCGTTCCCTCGCCCGTGTCGTCGGGCTGGATGCGGATCATGTACGGCGTGGAGTAGAGAAGACTCGGGTCTTCCGGCTCGAAGTTGCGCTCCATGAAGAGCTCGGTGCCGCCCGGACCGAATCCGCTGCCGCGCAGGACAATCTGTCCGCTGCGAATGCGAATCGTCGAGCCAACGTCGGCAGTCGTGTTCAAATGAAAGCGGCCGGGTGGAAAGAAGACGACGCCCGATCCGTTTGCCTCCGCCGCCACGATCGCGTCCTGAATCGCATAGCGATCGGAAATGCCGTCGTCCGCAACCGCACCGTAGTCCGTCACGTCGAACACATCCCATGTCACGTTCGGAAGGGGCACCTCGCTGTACTCATAGCCCGCACGGGAAAAATCCGGCAGCGTCGCCACTGTGCCATTTGCCTGTGCATCGACGAAGTCTTGCCAGACCGGCGAGACCTGCGCCCCCAGAGCGGCAGGAAGAAGAGTGGCGAGGAGTGTGGAGGCGTCTTTCGGGGGGAACATCGTTGCAAGCCTGCATTCGGTAGTTTCAGCCAAGTGCCTGACACAAAAATGGCGGCCGACGGGAGAGGAGGAGGAAACCGCCGGCCGCCCAGGGAAGCGCTCGCCAGCCCTTAGTACAGGTGCCAGTCGTTGGTGGAGGAACCGCCCACTTCGAAGGCCCCCGCATCGGGGTTCGTTGCCACCGGGTTCGGCCGTGCGTTGCCGTTGTAGTCAACGTTGCCGATCGCCGTGGCGATGCCACTGTCCGTGCTGCCGAACTGAATCGCCGCCGAGCCCGCCTGCGGGGCGTAGTTGGCATCCAGGTTCAGCGTTGCGTTGATCGCGCTGTTCGCGCCCAGATCGGTGCGCGTGGCACTCGTGTCCGTGTCGATCTCGGCACCATCGAACACGTTATAGTCGCTCGTGTTCGCCACACTGCTCGAACTGTTGATGCCGCGGTCGAAGCCCTGGAAGACGCTGTTCTTCACGTCGAACACCAGACCCGTGTTCGTGTTCGCGTCGATGCCTTCGGCAATCGATCCCTCTCCGCTGCCCACAAACGTGCAGTGATACGCCGTCAGGTTGACCCGCGTCGTCTCCATGCCGTCGGTGTTGGGCTGCGCGAGGACGATGGTGTTGTAGAGATTCACCGTGAAGTTCGGGGTCAGGTTGCTGTCGCGCAGAACCATCGCGCGGTCGCTGAGCGTGCCGCCAGAACCGTCGAGCTTGCAGCGGTTCAGCGTCCACGTCGTGTTCGTCGACTTGTTCTCGTCGTGGATGCACTCCTGGTTCGACGTGATTGTCGTGTCAGTCAGCTCGTAGGTATTGTTGTCGTTTCCGGCCTGATTGACTTCGAAGCCGCGATCGAGGCTCGTGATCGTGCAGCCGTCCAGCGTCCAGCTCTGGTTCGAGCCGCCGTCGTTACGGATGCCGCGATAGTTCGCCGACGTGAGCACCGTGTCGGTCAGCGACACCGACAAGCCGTTCACCGGACCAGAGCCGGAGGGAACGCCACCGGCAGTGGTACTGACACGCAGGGCCGCCTTGTTCGAGCCGCCCAGCGAGGAGAACGTCGTGTTCTCGGCCGTCAGCGTAACGAGACCGCCATCCGTTCCCACGCCGTCGATGCGCATGCCTTCGCCCTCGGCCGACTGAAGCAACATGTCCTTCAGGTGCACTGTCACGGAATTGCCGGCACTGCCGCCGCCGTTGTGCTGCTCGACATACATCGCGGCACCGGTGCCCAGACGATCCACCGAGATATTCTCGAGAGTAACGTCGATGGCGCCCGTCGTCGGGTCTGTCAGGATACCTTCGGAGATTGTGACGCCTGACACGGTCGCCCGGATCGTATAGCTCTTGCCGCCGATGATGGTCACATTGGCGGTGGTCGGCACATCGGGCTGCTGATAGTCGCCCGCCTGCGTGATTTCAATCACGCCGCCGTCGCTCACGGATGCGATCGCATCGTTGAGCGTTGTGTGTGCGCCGCTGGCACCATCAAGCCGGACGGTTTCCAGAGCAGCGGGGAGCGCGGGCACCGCCAGCGCGGTCAGTGTCAACACGGCTGGATACAGAAAGTGTCTCTTCAACATGATTCCCATCCTTGTGTTTTGTTTTCATCCCCATCCCGGGATTCTTGAGGGTGGCTCCGCCGTCCGCGTCGGACGGCGGAGCGGTTTCCATTCGGCGGTCCTGTTACTTCTCGATCACGCGCCAGTCCTCGACGGACGAAACGGAGATGTACTCGAAGGCGCCGATGTCCGGCGTCGCGTCACGGGTTGCTCCGGCGCGGTCAACACCACCCACCGCCGTCGAGATCGCCGTGTCGGCATCGCCCGCATCGATCAGCGAGGAGGTCGGCGACGGTGCATAGCCCGCGTCGAGATTGAAGTCCCCAACGTTCGTCGTGTAGATGCGGTCGCCCCCGCCACTCGTATCGTCGGCCGGGCCGGCGATCGCATTGCCCGACTTCGTTCCCGTCGAGCCGCTGATCGGGTCCGCGTAGTCGATGAAAGCACAGTTCTGGAAGTCGTAGGCGGAGCTGCGTGCCGTCGAGATGGCACGGTCGCCCGTTCCGCCAACCGCCGCGATCGTGCAGTGCAGGAAGGACGCCGCGTTGAAGTTGTCAAGATCGACGGCGCGGAAGTTCGAGCCGCTCCCCGGCTGCGACAGGATCAGGCAGTTCTTCATCGACAGCGTGTTGTTCGCCACTGCCGGGTCGGTGCTCGTGCCCGCCGTGTCGTAGTCGAGTGAGACAGCCTTGTCGCCACCCGTGTCGAAGGCCGCCGTGTTGTCGATCGTGCAGCGCTCGAACACCCACGTGTTGTTGACCGAGTCGGCGCGCACGTACACGCCTTCCTGGCCGGCCAGAATCGTCGTGTCGACCAGCGTGTAGGTCGAGCCGTCCTGCGCCGTCGCAAGCTCGAAACCCTTGTCGAGCGGGTTGTTGAGCGTGCAGCCCGTCAGCGTGTAGGTCTGGTTGGAATCGCCGTCGGAACGGAAACATCCCTCGTTCTTGTTCGTCAGCGTGCAGTTCGTCAGCTCGATCGTCACGTTCGACATTTCGTCCACGTCGCCCTGCACGCGGATGGCTGCCTTGCCACTGCCGCTCTCGGTCAGCGCCTCGAACAGCGAGTCCGTCGCGGTGACGACGATCGGAGCCGCGCCTGCGCCCGCACCGTCGTCGAGCTTCAGAGCCTCTCCGCCGCTCGCCGTCACCGTCTGGCGGATGTCCATGTCATCGAACGTCACGGTCACGGAATTCGTCGCATGTTGGTCAATGTCGAAAGCCGCGCCCGAACCGGCGATGCGCCGAATCTCGAAGCCCCGGAGCGTCACGTCCACGACGCCTGCGGACGGATCCAAAGACCAGCCGGAGAAGCCGGAGTCGTCGCCCGAAACCACCCCGGGCACTGTCGCTTCAATCGTGTAGCTCTTGCCGCCAGGCAGGGTGACGCCCTCGATATACGTACCCGCCTCGGTGATCTGGATGGTTCCGCCATCGGCCACGGCGGCCACGGCGGACGGAATCGTCAAGTGATCGCCCGAACCATCGGCACGGACCGTGATCGTCTGACTCAAGGCCGGAGCGGCCAGGGCCAGCGTTCCCGCGGCCAGGATTGCCGCAAATCTGCGATGCATCATCTTCTCTCCTGAGTAGCGTGGTTTGCCCAGCAAGGAACACGGACGATTCAATGAGAAGACGCCACCCGGCTAAAGTGCCTGTCTGCTGCAAAAGAACCATCGGTCCCTGACAAGAATAGCGCAGACATAGGAAAGATCAGTCCCCTTGTCAATAGTACAGATTGAACTGGCTCGATATTTCCATCATGGATCAGTTTGGTTCAACTATCGGCCAGGGCCCAAACACACCTCTTCACCCCACTGGCAGCCCACCCGAAAGAGGGGCGCGAAGGGCGGGCAGAAAGCGCAATAACGCTTTTTCCTGCAGTATTCTAGGGTAAATCCGCGAGAAGGCCGGACAACTGCACTGGCGATGGGAACCGCGCCGGGTCGTCGAGGCGCAAAAACGGCTGGCCAGCCGGGGTGCAAAAAGTTGCGGAGGGGAGCACTTTTAGCCCCAGAAGCGCCGCCAAATCGGGTGTTTCATCCCGGCTGAAGCGGTATCCGGCCGCTCCGCGCAGTTCAGGATGGGACAGCAATTCCAGCAACTGCCGCTCTTCCTCCGTTCCGCTCTCCGCGCCCTCCCCCGCCACCGCCAGCAACACCACCACGCCGTCCGCCCCCGCCTTCTCCACCGCCTCGTCCAGCGAGGCAGCCCACTCCACGCCCCGCGCTTCCGTGGCCGGCGCGTTCTCCTCCGCCGCTCCCGCCGCCGGCCCGCCGTACAGGCGCAGCTCGTCGAACTTCAGCACCGTTTCCGGACTCCGCACGTCGATTCCGAAGCCGCTCGACGCCAGGCGAAACTCTCCGATCGCCGCCAATCCCAAGGGTTCGCGCTTCACCACCATGTCCGCGAACGCAATCCGCACGAGCCGCCATCCCTCCCAGTCCACCGTCAGATTCGCCTGGTAGTAGTCCGATCCTGGCGACGCCGGATTCTCTGATTTCAGGACAATGGCGATCCCCGCGCCCGTCGCCTTTTCCGAATGCACCCAGAGCACCATCCCCTCATACGCGCTGACATCCGCCGGAAACGCCTTCGTCGTGACGCGCTCGGTCCCCATCGTATCCGCCCACATTCCCGAGTATTTCCCGCGCCGCGGATTGCGCATATCGAGCGTCAGCCCCTCGAACGCGTCCACGCTCTCGAAATCAAAGACCGGGCTCGCGGCCTCCCAAAGGGCCTCGTCCGGTGTGGCGGCTGCCTCCGCCACCGGCGAGCAGGCCATCTGCAGCGCGGCAGCCGAAGCCAGAAGGAGGGCGGAAGACGAGAAGGAACGCATGGTAAACTCCCGGAAAGCGAGATAAAAGGGTCAGCCTGACCTATCCTACCTGACCCGCGCCGTCAACCCCGTTGGAGAAACGGCCAACCTACGTGGCCTGGGATCAGGAGTCTCGCGGCATAACCCTGGGGGCGCCTGGCCCAGATTCGACGAATTCATCCCCCCGGATCCCTTTCCCCGCTGTTACTTTCGCTCCCTGCTGCCCTTTTTGCCCCATGGGCGCCTGGCGAAAGGGTGCCCGCCGCAATAACCCTTGCGATCCGGCAAGCTGTACTATACAAAGGTTCAGATTTTACATGCAGCCGCAGGCTGGCTGTTCCGGAGAGCCCGTTCATGGCAAAAGAAGAGCGCGAGTGGACGCTGTTCAACCACCCGATCCGCAGCACTTTCCGCCTCACACTCGCTGAGCAGGTCTACGACGCCCTGTGCCGCGAAATCCATGCGGGGCGCTGGCAGGTGGGAGACCGCCTTCCGGGAGCCAACTCACTCGCCGAAATGAGCGGCCTGAGCCACAACGTGATCCAGCGCGCCCTCGAGGCCCTGCGCGAAGACGGCTACGTCCGCCAGGAAACCCGCCGCGGCACCTTCCTCCAGGCTCTCCTGCCCAAAGGCGTCAAATCCAAGGGCGTCATCGGCATCGCCATGACCAAGAGCGAGGAGGGCGCCAACTACCACTTCGACCACGTCTACCTTTCGCGCATGCACGCCGTGATGCGCCTGGCCTCCGAAAAGGGCTACACCACCGAGGCCCTTTGCCTCAACGAGGACGACGACTGGGGGCGCCTCGACCGCCTCGACGGCCCGTTTGCCGACCGCGTCCAGGGGATCATCTGCCTCCACTCCTTCCCGCGCATGGACGCCGTCCGCCTCGACGACGACCAAATCCCCATGGTCTTCATCGAATCCCCCCAGGGCCAGAGCCGACCCTCCGTCTACCACGACGGCTACTACGCCATCTACCAGGCCACCCGCATGGCCATCGAGGCAGGACACCGCAACATCCTCGCCTACTGCGGCCCCCCGCACCCCGACTGCGGCCTCGACGTCTCCCTCGCCGGGCACCGCCGCGCCATGCAGGAAGCCGGGCTTCCCCCCTGCGAGGAAGCCATCGAGCTCTCGCTCAAGCACGACGCCGACGACCTCGTCGGCATCCGCGAGTACCTCCTGCGCTTCTCCGACGCCACTGCCCTCATCTCTCTCACCAGCGCCAAGGCCCGCCGCATCGTCGTCGTTTGCGACGTGCTGGGCATCCGCATCCCCGAGGACCTCAGCCTCATCAGCCAGGCCAGCGCCCCCATGCGGACCGACGACCTGACCACCCGCATCAGCGGGCCCAAGGCCGACACCAGCCGCACCGTCAGCGAAGCCTTCGAAATCCTCGCGGAACTCATCCACACCCGCCGCTGCGCCCGCAGCCAGGTCGTTCTCAAGCCCAACATCGTCCCCGGCGACACCCTGGCCGCACCGCGCACCGGCCGCCCCACCGTCGCCGCCGCCCTCATGGCCAGCTTCCAGGGCACCGGAAAAGACTGATCTCGCGGGAGCCTTCTCCCTCCGAAAGATTCCAGGAAAGTTCAGAGTTCGGCCACCCTCCAAACCAGAGGGTGGCCTTTTCTTTTCCCCTTTCTCTGCGCCTGAAAACAAAAGACTTAATGGGCATATTAGACCAGAGGAAAAAAGCGTGAGCGTGGAGAGAGTGATGATCCAAACGGAGCAATGTGATCAAAACACTCTCTTCGGGCTGGTGCAAATAGTTCAATCTGTACTCTTGACAAGTGCGAAAGAATGATGCAGGCATTGGCCTATCCTATCCACCCGGCGATTCTCCCCCTCTCACGGAAAGGGACTCGAAATGTTCAGGACCAAAGGATTCACACTCATCGAACTTCTCATCGTCGTCGCGATTATCGCCATCCTCGCGGCGATCGCCGTCCCCAACTTCTTGGAGGCCCAGGTGCGCTCGAAGGTTTCGCGCGCTCAGGCCGACATGCGCTCGCTCGCCGTCGCGATCGAGGCCTACTCGGTGGACTACAACAAGTACCCGATCGGCTACGTCAACATCCGCCAGTCCGGCCATGCCGCATTCCCCACCAGCAAGTATGAGCGCAACCCCTACGCGCTGTCGAAGCTGACCACCCCCGTGGCCTACGTCACTTCCATCTTCACCGACCCCTTCTCCGTCGGTGGCGGCTTCCTCTTCGACCGCACCGATGACATCGAAGCCCAGAGCGGCTTCCCCTTCTGGTACGACGACTACCTCCCCCACGAGGAATACTTCGGCACTGTCGCCGGCGGCTATTCCTACACCCGCTTCCGCAGCATCCATCAGAAGGGCTACACGTG
This sequence comes from Candidatus Sumerlaeota bacterium, assembly GCA_030156535.1. Classification (GTDB taxonomy): domain Bacteria; phylum Sumerlaeota; class Sumerlaeia; order SLMS01; family JAHLLQ01; genus JAHCAW01. The sequence goes on along the minus strand of JASGMJ010000008.1, from coordinate 72,324 downwards.
GTCGCTGTCGAGCGCCGGCCCCGAGCGCAGCCAGATGATGATGTGGTACGCCCTCGACGGCGTTGATCCGTCGCAGGCCAACAATCACATCGTCTTCGCCCTACGACCCGTCCAACGGCACGGTCTCCGAAGGCTTCGTCGCCCGCACCAATCAGGGCGTCTACACCGAAGTCAACCAGCCCTGACATCCCTCCAGCGGGGGGGGGCTGCACCATTCACGCCCCCCTCTCTTTACCACCCACAACACAACAACAAACGAGGAGTCGTTCCATGGAATCCAGGGAACTCGAACGCCGCCCCTGCGGCGCCAGCGGTCTCGACATCTCCGTGCTTGGCGTCGGCTGCTGGGCCTTCGGAGGCAAGGAGGGCGACTATTGGGGCGCCCAAGACGACAACGACGCGCGCAGTCTCATCGCCGCCTGCCTTGAACGCGGCGTCACCTACCTTGACGTCGCCGAAGCCTATAACGACGGGCGCAGCGAGGAGGCCCTCGGCCGCATCCTTGAAGGACGCCGGGGCGAGGCCATCATCGGCACCAAGATCGGCCCGCAGTTCTGTACTCCGTCCCTGATTCGCGAGCACTGCGAAGCCAGCCTGCGCCGCCTGCGCACCGACTACATCGACATCTACATGGTCCACTGGCCCATCCGCGAGCACTCCGTCCCCGAGGCCTTCGAGACGCTGAAACAACTTCGCGACGAAGGCAAGATCCGCGTCATCGGTGTCAGCAATTTCGGTGTCCGCGATCTCACCGAGGCCGCTGATCTCGTCCCCGGAATCGGCATCAACCAGCTTCACTACAATTTGCTTTCGCGCGGCCTGGAAGCGGAAATCCTCCCGCTGTGCCGCAAGCGCAACATCGGCGTCATGACCTACATGTCGCTGCTCCAGGGCATCCTGACCGGCAAGTGGAAGACCATCGACGAGATTCCGCCGGTCCGCACGCGCACGCGCCACTTCCGGGGCGACCGCCCCGACTCGCGCCACGGCGGCCCAGGGGCCGAGGAGGAAGTCATCGCCGCGCTCGACGGCATCCGCGCCATCGCCACCGAGCTTGGCGTCGAGATGGGGCAGCTCGCGCTCGGATGGCTTGCCGCCCAGCCCGGCGTGACCTGCGTTCTGGCCGGTGCCCGCAATGTCGCCCAGCTCGAATCCAACATCCAGGGCGTGACGCTCAAGCTCTCCGACGATGTTCTCGCCCGCCTCGATGCCACAACGCGTCCAGTGTTCGACAAGCTCGGCTCGGACGCGGACTACTGGCAATCGGGCAGCAACTCCAGAATTCGCTGAAGGCCGAAGGAACGGGGTTCGCCATGGAACCGGGTCTGGGACTGTACGCCCGGATGCTCACGCGGGATAATCTACGCTTCGCTCGTCAGATCGGTGCGGCCTCTCTCGTTGTGCACATGGCAGACTATGCCCCCGGCGCGCCGCGTCATTCGCGCTTCGATGCCGACGCCAAGGGCTGGGACGTTTCCGCCGCGCGCGGCACCGTCTGGTCGCGCGACGAACTTCGCGACATCCGCCGCATGGTGGAGGACGCGGGGCTTCGTCTTGCCGCGCTGGAAAACTTCAATCCCGCCCTCTGGCACGACGTGCTGCTCGACGGCCCCAACAAGCGCGCGCAGCTCGACGCCCTGAAGCAAACCGTGCGCAACGCCGGCCAGGCCGGCATCCCGTGCATTGGCTACTGCTTCACCATTGCTGGCGTCTGGGGGCATGTCTACGGCGACTGGGCGCGCGGCGCGGCGACCACGGTGGGCTTTCACGGCGAGGACGGCCGCGCGCAAATGCCCATTCCTCTCGGCTGGGTCTGGAACCGCATCTACGATCCCGCCGCTCCCGCAGGCAACCTCCCGTCCGTGACGCGCGAGGAGATGCTCGCGCGGCGCACCGAACTGCTCGACGAGTTGCTCCCCGTGGCCGAAGAGCACGGCGTCCGTCTTGCTGCCCACCCCGACGATCCCCCGGTCCCCGTGCTGCGCGGCACGGCGCGCCTGCTCACCCGCGTGCGCGATTTCGATGAGTTGACCGCCCGCCATCCGAGCCACGCCAACGCCGTGCAACTGTGCGTCGGCACCATTGCGGAAATGCCCGGCGAGGACGTGTATGCCGCCGCCGAGCATCTGGCCCGCACCGGGCGCATCGCCTACGTTCACCTGCGCAACGTGCGCGGCACGCTCCCCAACTACACCGAAGTTTTTCTCGACGAAGGCGACGTGGACGTTCCCCGCCTTCTCGAAGCGCTCGCCCGTGGCGGCTTCAACGGCACCGTCATCCCCGACCACACGCCGCGCGTCACCTGCGACGCGCCGTGGCATGCGGGCATGGCGTGGGCCCTCGGTCATCTGCGCGCCAGCTTCGCGGCCCTCAGACGCACTCAGGCGGACACCATGAAGGCAGGGAGTGGAGGAAGATGAACCGAACAGTTTTCGCCATCGGCACGGCGGCCCTTGTTCTGACAACGGCCGCAGCCTTCGCCCAACCCGCCCGCGAGGAAGCACAAACGTGGCGGCAGTTCCGTCTCGCCATGGCCGACGGCACCGAGCCACTTCTCCCCGACTTCTCCTGGGCGGGCTACCACTACGGCGAGAAAGCCATCCCCGACGTGAAGGGCCCCGTCTTCGACGTGACGCAGTTCGGTGCAATCCCCGATGACGCCAAGTCCGACGAGCCCGCCTTTCGCAAGGCCATCGCTGCGGCACGCGACGCGGGCGGCGGCGTGATCTTCTTTCCCGCCGGCGAGTTCCTCATCAACACCGACAGCGACAAGACCGAGACCATCGTCATCGACTTCGGCAACGTCGTCGTGCGCGGCAGCGGCTCGGGCCCCGGCGGCACCGTCATCCGCATGGCCAACCACATTCGCGAGGAAGATCCCGCGAAGATGTATTCCACGCCGTGCAAGATCGAGTTCATCGCTCCTGATCCCGTCGGCGACGATGCCCTCGCCACGATCACCGGCGAGGCGCGCCGCGAAACGTTTACCGTCACCGTGGACTCCGCCGCGCGACTCAAACCGGGCGACCGCGTCACCCTCTCGCTCAAGAGCACGGAAGCCATTCCCTCCTTCTTCGCGCCGCGAATGCCCGCCCCCCAGTTCACCCGAGTTCTCTCCAACGGCGTCGTCATCACCGAGCGCCACACCATCGCCGCCATCGACGGTAACACGGTGACGTTCGGCGAACCGCTCCACATCACCGTTGATCCGGAGTTCGGCTGGACGCTGAAGCGCTACACGCCGATCGAGGAAGTTGGCGTCGAGGACATCTGCTTCCAGGGTTCGTGGGAGCAGGAATTCGTCCACCATCGCAGCGCACTCGACGACGGCGGATGGAGCGCCGTGGAGTTCAGCCACGTCGCGAACTCCTGGCTGCGCCGCTGCACCTTTCTCAACTGGAACGTCTGCCTCGAAGTGCGCTTCTCGTCGGCCGTCTCGGTGCTCAATGTCACAATGGCGGGCAACAAGGGTCACTTCGGCATTCATACGCGCGGCGGCTATGGCGTGCTGGCCGGGTACTGCCGTGATCACGCGGGGCATCATCACGGCCCCAGCGTCGGCTATCAATCCGTCGGCGCGGTTTACTGGCGTTTCGAGATGCTCCCCGAGCAACGCATCGACTGTCATTCCACGTTCCCGTACGCGACGCTGCTCGACCGCGTGGACGGCGGCATCCTGTATGGCAGCGGCGGCCCCATGGCCGGACTGCCGCATCACATGCGCTGGTACACGCTGTGGAACTTCCTGCATCCCACCGACCCCGGTCGCGTCTACGATTTCTGGCGCGAGGGACAGAAGGAATGCTTCCTTGAACCGATCGTCGTCGGCATTCACGGCGCGGACGTGAAGTTCAACGAGTCCACGCTGCAAATCTACGAATCGCCTGGCAAACCGGTGGATCCCGAATCGCTCTACGAAGCGCAGCTCGAACTGCGGCTCGGCGCTCTTCCCGCATGGGTCGAGGACGTGCGCGCCACCGACAAGGCCATGCAGGCCGCCGGCGTTCCCGCCCATCCAACCGTCCGAAAGGGAAATGCGCCATGACCACCAGCCGCATGACAGCAACCCTGACGGATCGGGGAAGAATCGCACTCGCCGAGCAGCCCGTGCCCGAGCTTCGCCCCGGCCACGTCCTGATCGAAGTGCATCGTTCGCTCATCAGCCCGGGCTCCGAGCTCGGCGGGTGGCACGCGCTGAGCGCGCAACGCAGCAACGGCAACGGCGCCACCCCCCATCCCCCAAAGCCCTTCGGTTACTCCAATGCCGGCGTCGTTCTGGAAACCGGCGAGGGCGTGACGCAACTCGCACCCGGCGACCGCGTTGCCGCCATCGGCGTCAATTACGCGCTCCACACAACGCACGCGGTGGTGCCGCATCACTTGTGCGTCAAGCTCCCCGCCAACGTTGATTTCGAGGAAGGCGCCTACGGCATGTTGCTCGCCACGGCGATGCAGGGCCTGCGCCGCGCCGATCCCCGGCTCGGCGAGTACGTCTGCGTCGTCGGGCTCGGCCTTCTCGGCCAGCTTGCCGCGCGCCTCTTCCAGCTCTCCGGTTGCTACGTCATCGGCTGGGAGTCCCTCCCGCAACGCTGCGCCATTGCGCGCGGCTTTGGAATCCCCGACGTCGTGCGAAGCGACGCCGAGGATGCCGTTCCCCGTACGCTCGCCTTCACCGTCGGGCACGGACTCGACTTCTCCGTCTTCGCCTTTGGCGGCAACGGCGAGGAAGTCTTCGACAAGACGCTCCTCTCGCTCAAGCGCTCGCCCGACGGGCACCCCACCGGCGCGATCATCGTCCTGGGACACGCGCAGTTCCCCTTCAAGACAAAGCCCATGCACAACGTGGACATCCGCATGGCGTCGCGCACGGGCCCCGGGTATCATGACAAGGCATGGGAATCCGGCGCGGACTACCCGCTCGTTTACGTCCGCTGGACCACGCACTCGAACCTAGAACTCGCCATTCGCCTGATCGCCGAAGGACGCATAAACGTCCGTCAGCTCACCACCCACCGCATTCCCTTTGCCAATGCGGAAACCGAAATCGACCGCATTCTCGACGCACCCGACGAAATCCTCGGCGTGGTCTTCGAGATGAAGGACCCCACAACCGGAACGGCACGCCATGCTTGACTCCATCCTCAAGGACTCCCTCCTCACCGGATACGATCTGATCGTCATCCTCTTCTACTTCTCCTTCATGTTCGGAGTGGGGTTCGTCTTTCACCATTTCAACAAGGACGCCAGCGACTACTTTCGCGGTGGCGGCAAAATGCTCTGGTGGATGGTGGGAGCCACGGCGTTCATGACGCAATTCAGCGCCTGGACGTTCACGGGCGCCGCAGGCAAGGCCTACCAGGATGGCAGCCTCGTTGCCTGGATTTTCATCGGCAATGCGTTGGGCTTCTTTGGCAATTATCTCTACATGAGCTACAGGTTTCGCCGCATGCGCGTCATCACCGCTGTTGAAGGTGTGCGCGACCGCTTTGGCGCCGTGAACGAGCAGCTCTTCACCTGGATGCAGGTCCCCATCAGCATCGCCTACGCGGGTATCTGGCTCAACGGTCTGGCGATCGTCGCCGCCAGCTTCTTCGGCCTCGACATGGAAGCCACGATCTGGACGGTCGGCATCGTCGTCGTCGTGATGTCCGTTGCCGGCGGTTCCTGGGCCATCGTCGCGTCGGACTTCATCCAGCTTCTACTGCTCATGGCCATTGCCATCGTGACGGCCATCCTCGCCCTCGGGCACCCCGCCATCGGCGGCATCGGTGGCTTCCTCGACAAGGTGCCCGCGCATCACTTCAATTGGCGCATGGCCGAGCACTCCGAGTTCGTCTACTTCTGGATCATCACCGCGCTCATCGTGCAGACGTTCAAGCTGAACAACATGTACGAAGGGTACCGCTATCTGTGCGTGAAGAATGACAAGCACGCGAAGTGGGCCGCGCTCACCGCGTCGCTCCTCATGCTCATCGGCCCCGTGATCTGGTTCATCCCGCCGATGGCCGCCCGCATCGTGCAACCCGATCTCGCCAGCGTCTTCCCCGAACTCGGCAACCCTGCCGAAGGCGCCTACATCTTCATGGGAATGCAGACGCTCCCCGTCGGGATGCTCGGCCTGCTCGCGTGCGGTCTCTTTGCGGCAACGGTTTCGTCGATGGACAGCGGGCTGAACCGCAACGCCGGCATCTTCGTCAAAAACTTCTACCAGCCCCTTCTCATGCGCAAGGCAACCGGCGGGCACCTTCTCCTCGTCGGCAAGATCACAAGCGCCATCTTCGGCATTCTCATCATTCTGGCCGCGCTCTACATCAATCAACTCGAGGACATGCCGCTGTTCGACATCATGATTCAGTTCGGCTCGCTGATCGCCGTGCCGTTCGCCGCGCCACTTGTCTTGGGCATGATCATCAAGCGCACCCCCGCGTGGTCCGCATGGAGCACCGTGCTCGTCGGCTTTGCCTTCTCCCTGTTCCTCAAGAAGTGGTTCAACCTTTCATGGATCGGACTCGACGACCTTTCCTCACGCGGCAAGTCGGACTTCGACTACATCGTCAGCGGCATCGGCAACATCGTCATCTGCTCCGGATGGTTCTTCATGACGATCGCGTTCCACCGCTACGCCCCCGCGAAGTACGTCGAGCGCGTTGAGGAATTCTTCCAGCGTCTCGCCACCCCCGTCACGTCGGATGACGAACCGGAAAAGGCCAACGACGCCCGCCAGTCCAATACGCTCGCCGTTCTCTGCTACGTCTACGGCGGGTTCATTCTCCTGCTTGCCGTCTTCGTCCCGAACTCGATGGGCGGCAGGCTCAGTTATGTGTTCTGCGGCTCCCTGATCGCCGGAGTCGGTGCCGCCCTCCATTATGTGGCCCGGAAAGGAGCGAAGAAGAATGAAGAAGTACAAGATCGCCCAGCTTGACGAAATGGACGCGGTGCCCTGCCCGTGCGGCATGACGCGCCGGGCGTTTGCCTCGCCGGACAACCCGGTGGCAACGCTTCACATGGTGGACATCTCGAAGGATGCGCGCGTCCATTACCACAAGAAGCTGACGGAGATTTACCTCATCCTGGAAGGCGAAGGGCATCTGGAACTCGACGGCGAACTCGTTCCCGTCCGTCCGCTGACCGCCGTCTTCATCCAGCCAGGCTGCCGCCATCGCGCCGTCGGCGAGATGCGCATCGTCAACATACCCGTACCCGCATTCGACCCCGAGGATGAATGGTTCGACTGATGAAAAAACTCACTGCAACTTCCTCCATCGCCTTTGCTCTCGCGCTCGGCGCATCCACTGGCGTCATTCCCACGACGCTGCACGCCGCGAACTATGAGAACTACACGGGCTTCGCAATCGACGAAACGCCGGTTCTGCCCGCGGCCGAAACGCACCCCTCGTTGTGGTTCGATGCGGACGGAATCGCCGAACTGCGCGCGCGCCGCACACAGGACGAGGTCGCCGCGCGTCTCTGGAGCAAGATCGCCGAAAGCCCCTTCGCCACCGATCCCATCCCCGCCCTTCCCACGGAAACGGACAAGACGACGCTGCACAAGTACTTCGGCGCCATGAGTCAGATCGCCATCACCAGCGGCCTTCTGTACATGGGGACGGAGGACGCCGCCGAACGCGAAGCATGGCGCCTGCGCGCCGTTGAAGTCCTTCTCCGCGCGTACGACGGCCCGCTCTACGAAATCGATCCGCGCAACAGCAGCACCGCCGCCGACGAAATCTACCGCGGCACCTGGGCGCAGAACTACGCCGCCGCCTACGACTGGGTCCAGCCCACGCTCACCCCCGAACAGGACACCGCCATTCGCGAACGCCTCGCGCGCGAAGCCGCCTACATGCACGAGAATCTTTACGACTGGGCAAGCCGTCCGCACAACCATCTCTCCAAGCCCGCCTGGGGACTCGCAACGCTCGAGCTCGCGCTCTCCGATCATCCGGACGCGAAGGACTGGCTCGCCCTCGCGCTCCAGGCATCCAATGACAATACGCGCTACTTCTTCAGCAGCGACGGCATCTACCGCGAGGGCTCGCACTACTACATCTTCTCGCTCATCAACTTCGTGCCGTTCCTCTACCACTACCGCAACGTCTCGGGCGTCGATGCGTTCGACGCCTTCCAGCCCGCCTTCGAATGGCCCGTCGCGATTCGCAACGGCAAGGGGTGGATTCCCAACATCGAGGACAGCTACATCCGCCCGTTCCCGTCGCGCATGGTCTCGGGCGCATACCGCAATGCCACCAGCCGTTTCGGCGCCCAGCCTTCCTTCGGCGCCATCCTGCAATGGAACGGCGACGCCACCGACTTCGTCCCCTTTGAACTCGAAGAGAAGGAGTCAGGTTTCAACTACTCCGGCGCGTCGTGGGACTACGCACTGCCAACCACCGAGTTCCTCTGCTACGATCCTTCCGTGAAGCCCGCTCCTCCTGCGTGTTCCCCCACGGTCTTTCTCGACAGCGGGCAGACGGCCTTCCGCAACGACTGGTCCTTCAATGATCCCGCGCATCGCTACCTGCTCTTCCAGGGCGTCGCCGAAGCCGACAACCACGAACACTTCGAGCATCTCAGCTTCCTCATCCAGGCCGAAAACCAGATGATGGCGAGCGACGCGGGCTACTCGCGCAAGAGCTACGGCGAGGCCATCCGCACGCAGTGGTACAGAACTCCCGAGGCCCACAACGTCGTAATGGTCGACGGCAAGGCGCCCGGCGACATCGCCGAGAACTGGACGCCCCCTTCGCGCGACCGCATCGACACGTCCTTCTTCGACTTCGAGGAGAAGAGCGCGGCCTACGCCAGCGGCGGCACGCACGCGCGCGCCATTGCCTTCCCCGGCCAGGAGTACTTCGTCGTCGCCGACCGCATACAGCTCCCGCAGCCAGGCGAGATCGCCTTCGTCTTCCACGGTGGCCGCGCGGCTCTCGACAACAACGGCACGCAATGCACGTGGACCTACGAGAACGACCGCTACGGCCCCACCGCGAAACTCTTCAGCCACTTCCTTTCCACCGGCGCCACCCTCGCCCGCAAGGAAGGCGAGGTCACCTACATCAAGGGCGACTACGCCGCGTTCCCCTACATCACGAACACGCTCAACGCCGACGAGGCACTCTTCCTCTCGGTGTTCGTCCCCGCAGCCATCGATGCGCAGGCCCCCGCCATCGAATCGCTGCCCTGCTCCGGCGGAGCGATTGGTGCACGCGTCACGCGCGGCGAAACGCGCGACACGTTCGTCCTCCAGCCCGCGCCGCTTGCCAACGAAACCGCCGGACTCTCCAGCGACGGGCGCTTTGCCTGGATGCGCGAGGAGAACGGCCGCGCCGCTTCCCTCTTTGCACAGGAAGCCAAGAGCATCGCCGCACCCGGCGGCTTCGCACTCGACGTTTCCGAGCCTTCCAGCTTCGCCGTCCACCTTGCCAGCAACGGCGCCATTGAAATCGACCTCTCCTGCGCCAGCCCCCTGACGCTGCGCGTCGCCGGTGCTCCCGCCAACGCAGCGGCCACCTTCCAAGGCGAACGCATCGACGCGAAGCGCGAAGGCAACGCCCTCGTCGTCGCCCTGCCCGCTGGGGGCAAATTGCTCATCACGGAAGGAAGCAAGTAGCATGGGACCGTTCATCGTTTTCACGAAGCCCTGGAAAGACAAGTCTCTCGCCGAACTCGCGCGTTTCGTCCGCGGACTTGGCTTCGATGGCGTCGAGCTTCCCGTGCGCCCCGGCTTTGCCGTCTCGCCGGAGAACGCCGCCACGCAACTCCCCGCCGCCGCGCGCCTTTTCGCGGAGGAGGGGCTGAAGATCCTCAGCGTCGCCGCCGATCCCACTGAAGACATCATCCGCGCCATGGGCAGCATCGACACGCGTCCGATTCTGCGCACGATGGTCAAGGTGCCGCGCACGGCGTCGTACCTCGACACGGAGCGCGCCGCGATCAAGTCCTTCAAAGCACTTGTTCCCATTTTGCGCGGCTGCGGAATCGCCATCGGCGTTCAGAATCACGACGGCGAGTTCGTCGCCAACGCCTCTGGTGTGCGCCGCATCCTCGATCACTTCGAGCCCGACGTTGTCGGCGCCGTGTGGGACCCGGCGCACTGTGCGCTCGCGGGCGAAATTCCCGAGCACGCCATCGACCTGCTTTGGTCGCACCTGCTCATGGTCAACCTCAAGAACGCGATGCCCATCCGCACGACGGGGCCCGAGGCCGTCGAAGTGCAATGGCACCGCTACTGGACGGCCGGCAACATGGGATGCGCGCGGTGGAGCCGCGTCGCCGAACTCCTCGCCCAGCGCGGCTACACGGGCCCCGTCTGCCTCTGTGCCGAATACGGTGACGCGAGCTCCGTCGAGCGTCTCACCGCCGCCGACCTCGCCTACGCTCAATCGCTCTTCCACTCAGTCCAAAGCTCCGTCCCCACTTCGTGACATGACAAGAGAGGCAGCCATGCGCCCATCGAGTTTTGCTCTTCTGATCACTGCCCTGCTTTGTGCCGCACAATCCCATGCTGTCATCACGCAGCAGACCGGCGAGAGCTACGTCGCCTTCCAGGGCGAGGCCACCGACGCGATTCTGAATCCCGACGCCGCCAACGACGTTCAGGGAAGCGCGCAAACGGGCTCCGCCGAATCGCCCGCGCAGGTCTGGGAGCCCGTCGACGACGACGACGCCATCGACGACATTGCCCTGAAGGCCACACCCAACCCGCACAAGCAGACCAGCGACACGGCCCTCCAGGAATCCATCGCCGTTTATCGCATCGTCTTCAATCAGGCGGGCACCTACCGCCTCTACCTCCGCGCGCGCAACAACGGCACACCCGACAACGGCTCAACCGATTCCTGCTGGGTGCAAAGCAGCATCGGAGAGGCCAATCCTTCGGTCTCGCAGTCCGTCGACCGCACCGGTCTCTATGCGTGGCGCGGCAGCCAGAGCTACACGATCACTTCCGGCCAGCTTGGCAACGAACTCGAACTGCGCATCGGCGTGCGCGAGAACGATCTCCATCTCGATGCCCTCGTGCTGAGCACGGACACCGGCCTGAACAGCGGCGAGCTCGACGAACTGTTCGGCGAGGGGGGCGGAGGCACCATTGATCCCACACCCACGCCCGGAGCAGATGGCGTCGCCACCGTCGCCGAGTTCAACCAGGCTCTCGCAAACGCAAGTCCCGGCGACACGATCACGCTGCGCAGCGGCGCGTGGCCCAACGCTGATCTTGTGTTCGATGGCAAGCGCTCGAAGAACGGCAGCGGCGGCACCGCCGGCAATCCGATCACCCTCAAGGCCGAGAATGGCGGCGACGTCTGGCTGACGGGCACCTCGACGCTCAGGATCGCCGGGCAGTACATGGTCGTCGATGGTATCGTCTTCCGCAACGGCTACTCCACCGGAAGCGATGTCGTCCAGTTCCGCAACGGCTCCAGCAATCTCGCCACGAATTGCCGTATGACCAACTGCGCCATGATCGACTTCAATCCCGCCTCCGCCTCCACCAGCTACAAGTGGGTCTCGGTGTACGGCACGGACAACCGCGTCGATCACTGCTGGTTCAGCGGCATGAACCACGCAGGCGTGCAGCTCACCGTCTGGCCCGCCGCAGGCGGCCCGCCCAATAACACGCGGATTGATTACAATTACTTTGGCGATCGCACGCTCGGCACCGGCAACGGATTCGAAACGATCCGCATCGGCACCAGCGACGTCTCCCAGCAGGAGTCCAACGCCCTCGTCGAATACAACTACTTCGTCAACTGCGACGGCGAGATCGAGACGATCTCCAACAAGTCCGTCGGCAACGTCTATCGCGGAAACACCTTTGTTGATTGCCGCGGCCAGCTCACGCTGCGTCACGGCGCCAACTGCGTGGTCGACGGCAACTTCTTCCTCGGCTCGGGCAAGACCAACTCCAGCGGCGTCCGCCTCATCGGCCCGGGACACATCGTCACCAACAACTACTTCGAGGGCCTGAGCGGCACCAACTTCTACGCCGCGCTCGCCATGATGAACGGCGTTCCCAACTCGCCCCTCAACCGCTATCTCCGCGTCGAGGACTGCACCGTCGCCTTCAACACGTTCGTCAACTGCGCGCAGACGTTCGCCATCGGCATCGAGAGTTCCGACGGCGACACGACACTCCCGCCGCAAAACAACACCATCGCCAACAACCTCGTTCTTTCCAACGGCAACACGATCTTCAACATTATCAATGCACCCGTGAACATGACCTACGAGGGCAACATCATGGACGGCGGCACGCTCGGAATTTCGCCCACGCCGGCGGGCATCACGCTGGCAAGCCCCATGCTCGCTCCCGCCGCCGACGGACTCTATCGCCCCACCACCGGCAGCCCTGCAATCGACGGTGCCGTGGGCTCGTACCCCGGCGTCACGGACGACATGGACGGCCAGGCACGCAGCGACGGCAGCAAGGACGCCGGCGCGGACGAAGTCACCACCGGCGCCATCGTGCGCAAGCCCCTCACGCCCTCGGACGTCGGGCCAAACTGGATGCGAACCGCCGTCGCCATCCTGCTCGATGAGTGGCGCGTTTACTGAACGGCACCGCCGCCATCGAAATGAGGGACGGAGTCAACAGGGAGACCGGACAATGAAGCTACTCGCTCGACTTGCAGGCGCCGCCGCGTTCCTTGCCGCCGCCGCAACAACGCCCGCCGCGCCCGTCGTGTCGCCCACGCCCGCGCTCGGCTTTGACGATACTACCGACTGGCAGGGCGACCTCCTGATCGACCGTGAGGACATCAAGGAGGGCATCCAGTCCGCCATTTGGATGGACACGCCGACCAACGACCGCATTCGCCTGCGCAAACTCGACCTCGATCTCTCCGGCAAGGACGCCGCCGTGCTCTGGGTCCATTCCGCCGCCGCCACAGGTGCAAAGATCGCCGTCGTGTTCGTCTCGGAGAATCCCGCCACCGAAGGCCCCGACTACTACCAGGCCACAATCCCCATCAACTTCATCGGATGGAGGCAGATCGTCCTCCCCTTCGCCGAAACGGTTGCCAAGCGCGAACCCCTTGGCTGGAGCCACATCACGGAGATCATGTTCGCCTCCACGGGCTACAACGTCGGCACCGCCGACCCCGCCACCGTGCTTAAACTCGACGGCTTCCACTTCGTCACCAAGGCGGAACTCGCCGGACAAGCCCCTGCGCGGCCCTCCGCCACCGACGGCGTCATCCCCCCGGCCTACGCCGACGTCCTGCGCTTCGACGATGTCCTCTCCTGGAAGGGCCTCGTCAAGGACTCCGACAAGCCCATCGAGGGGCTCTACAGTGGCCGCTGGCAGGACTTGGCCACCAATGATCGCGTTCAGTGCAAGAACTTCCCAAGCGACCTTTCGCCCTACAAGGGCATGACCGTTTCCATCTGGTCCGCCAAAGCCACCGGCGCCGAAATCGCCCTGGCCTGGATCTCGGAGGACGACGCCAGCGACGGCCCCGACTACTACATCACTCTCGTTCCCATCGACTGGGTCGGCTGGAAGGATGTCACCATCGACTTCAGCAGGACGGGCTTCATCCGCGAACCCGTCGGCTGGAACAAGATCGACGAGTTCCGCATGGCCTCCTCGGGCTACAAAATCAAGAAGACCGACCCCGAGACCCTGCTCAAGTTCGACAACATACGGTTCCTGCCGAGGTAGAGCGTCTTCAGTTTTCAGCTTTCGGTCGCGTCGGCCTGCTGCTCGTACCGCGCGATTCCATCTGCTTCGCTGAACACCAAGGCCTGCAAGGCATTCGGTTGAAACTGAAAACTGAGAACTGACGGCCTTCCCTCACTGTACCGCCCACGCTGTCTGCGTGCCGCCGTAGATCATGTTGCGCGTGCGGAGCACCTCGAACTGCGCGAGGCGTTCCGTCCACGTGGCTTCGAGTTCCTCGTAGCTCTTCGCCTTCACTTCCGTCGGGAAGTTCGGGATGCCGCTGATCGTCGAGGACCACGACGACAGCGTGACGTCGTCCGGATAAAGTTCGCAGACCGTCTTCACCATTTCGATTCCGGTGCGCACGGGCTCGAACGTGGCCGGGTCCGTCACGTGCAGCTGCACGCCGCCGCAGCGCTGGCCCGCGTGATCGTCGAACGCCGGCTGGAACCACGTTGCGCGAAACCGCACGCCGGGCAGGCTGCGCGCGTTCAGCGCGTTCGCCCACTCCACACCATTGACGAACGGCGCGCCAATCGTCTCGAACGGACGCGTCGTGCCGCGTCCCTCACTCATGTTCACGCCCTCGAACACGCCGGTGGCCGGATAAACGAGCGCCGTCTCCTGCGTCGGCATGTTCGGCGACGGCAGCACCCACGGGTAGCCCGTTTCCGCGAACGTCGTCGTACGCGAATAGCGCGGCACGGGCACAACGGCCAGATCGGCCTTCGTGGTCAGCCACTCGTTGTTCACCAGCGTCGCGATCTCGCCCGCCGTCATGCCGTGGCGCGTGGGCACGCCAAACGGCTGCCCCTCCCACAGCGGCCCCACCAGCCCTCCGTTGAACGGAATCGGCGGGCCCTCCACGCGGTCGAGCCCGATCGGATTCGGGCGGTCGAACACAATGAACGGCGTGTTGTTTTCCGCGCACGCCTCCATCGCCGCCGCCATCGTCCACACGAACGTATAGAACCGCGTGCCGATGTCCTGGATGTCGAAGACGAGGACGTCGATCGCGGCAAGCTGCTCGGGCTCGGGGCTCTTGCGCGAGCCGTAGAGCGAATACACGGGAAGCCCCGTCACGGAATCGGTGTAGTCCGTGTCGCCGCCGCCTGCCTGGTGATCGCCGCGCAACCCGTGCTCGGGCGCGAAGAACGACACCAGCGTGATCGCGGGATCGGCGACGAGTTCGTCCGCGATCATGCGGTACTGATCATCCACCCCCGTCGGATTCGTCAGCAACCCGACGCGCTTGCCCGCCAGATGCACCTTGAGCGAATCGATCTGCTCGCGAATGCGCGGGACTTCTTCGCCGTTCGCAGCCGCGCCCATGCCGAGCAGGGCCACGAGAGTGACAGCAGGAACGAACCGGGCCATGACAGCCTCCTTCAGTCGAAGTGCTTCTTGATGTCCGCCAGAATGCCGATGCCGCGGTTGAGCTGCTCGATGCTCGTCGCGAACGAAATGCGGAAGTGCGTGTTGCGTTGGCTGAACGCACTGCCCGGAATAATGAGCAGCTCGTTTTCGATCGCCTTCTTCACGAATGCCTCGCCGTCGCCGCCGGGCGCCTCGGGGAAAATGTAGAACGCCCCGCCGGGCTTGACGACGTTGTAGCCTGCCTGCACGAGCCCGTTGTAGATCGTGTCGCGCCGCTGCGTGTAGCTCGCCCGCGCGGGCGCCATGTCGTGCTCCAGCGCCACGAACGTCGCTTCCTGCGCCATCGACGGCGCGCAAACGAACGAGTATTGCTGGATGTCGGACAGCGCCAGGATGAAGTCCTTCGGTCCCGTGATCCACCCCAGACGCCAGCCCGTGACGGCCGCGCTCTTCGAGAGACCGGAGATCACGATCGTGCGCGCCGGATCGGTGTACGCCGCCAGCGAATCCGCCACTCCGTCAAACGAGAACTCCTCGTAGATTTCATCGCTCACCACGACGAGGTCCTTCTCCTCCGCGAACTTCGCCACCATCTTCAATTCCTCGGTGGAGAACACCGCGCCCGTCGGGTTGTTCGGCGAATTCAGCACCAGCATCTTGCACTTTGGCGACCACGCCGCTTCCAGCGCCTCGCGCCGCAGCCGGAAATCCGGATACAAATCAATGAAGCGCGGCACCGCGCCGAGGAACTGCGGCAGCGACTTGTACATCACGAAGTACGGATCGGTGATCATCACCTCGTCGCCCGGGTTGAGCAGCGCCATGAACGCCATCAGCAGCCCGCCACTCGTCCCCGACGCCACGAGCACGTCCTCCACCGGGCGGCCGCGGTCGGCATACAGTTGCTTGAGGCGTTCGCGCAGCGCGGGCACCCCGGCCGTCTGCGTATAGCGGTTCTTCCCGCCACGAATCGCCGCGATCGCCGCCTCCTTCACGGCGTCCGGCGCATCGAAATCCGGCAGGCCAATGGAAAGATTGCAGGGGTTCTTCAGCTTCGCCGCCAGATCGAACACCTTGCGAATGCCGCTGGAATCAATCTGGTAGCGCCGGTCCGCGAGCTTCATGGTTCAGGCTTCCTCCAAGTCGGGTGAACCGGGATGCTCGCGGCATCCCGGGCGCTGGCGCAAGGCAATCCCGGACGAGGGATGGCGGAGGGACAGGGGGAGCTCGGGGGCATTGATGCGAACCTGCACTTGACAGGCGAGCCTTTCCGAGCAACCCTCTTTTTGAAAGAAATTTAATCAGGTTTCCTTTCAAAATGACTGGCACAAAGCAAACACAATCCATTGCTTTCAAAGTACTTGCTCGAATTCGTGGACATCGAAAGGGTTCTGTCTTTACTCCGGCGGACTTCGCCGATCTGGGAAGCGCCACAGCCGTGCATCTGGCCCTGATGCGTCATCAGCGAACGGGAAGAATTCGCCGGCTGGCCCGCGGGCTGTACGACTTCCCCCGGACACACCCTCAACTGGGCACGCTCGCTCCGGCACCCGACGCCGTGGCAAAGGCCCTGCAGGCACGCGACGGCTGCCGCCTCCAGCCAACAGGAGCCCATGCCGCCAATCTTCTGGGTCTATCGACCCAGGTGCCGACCCGCATTGCCTACCTGACCGATGGCCCTTCCCGGCTCGTCCGGATCGGCCGCCAAGAGATTCAACTGAAACGGCGCAACTCGCGGGTGATGGCCACGGCGGGCAGACCAAGTGGCCTGGTCATTCAGGCTCTCTCCCATCTTGGCAGGGATGCCGTGGACCAGCAGGTACTCGACACTCTGACCAGCCGCTTCAGCCCCAAAGAGCTGGCTTCGATGGGGGAGGACGCACGGTATGCTCCCGCATGGATCGCGGACATCCTGAGGCAATTGGCCGCAAGAGCTGGCGAGGTAACTACCCAAGAAGCACAAACGGGTCCTATGAACGATTAGAAAAAACGGCCCACAGAGCGGTTTCGTAAGCTCCGCCCAACTCTACTCGGGTGATGCCGCTCACACTCCGCGTCGTCTTCTCGTCCTCCAAAGTGGCATCGGGAGTGATTTCTGTCCAGGTGAGTTTCCCTCGGCTCACCGATGCAGCTCGACCGATGTAGCACACTTCCGGATCGACTTTCTCAATGTGGATTGTCGCAAGGGGAGCTTGTTCCAAAACGCTGACAATCAAATCAGCCGCAGTTCGCAGGTCCAAGCCTCGAAGATTGCGGTGCGGAGGCCACTTCTGATCCAGAAGAGACAGCGCCTCACAGATAAAGTCCGCATGAGGCGCGGGCGTCAGGGATCTCAGCGAAGTGCGCTTGATGGCCTTGTAGCCATTGGCACAACATCCATCGGTCAGGGCACGCAACAGAATCCAGTTTTCTCCCCATGCTTCGATAAAGCCATCACTCCAACCGGGGAGGTAACGGCTGTGCTCGCGAAGCAACTTTCGCTCGGCTCTCCAGCTTTCGAGCTTTTCGGAATCCCATTTCATGAGAAAGTTCACCCAATATGTGAAGACGCCCGAACCCTGAGGTTCAACAGGCCCGCAAAACTCAACGGCAGCACCCGATGCGCATAAGAACTCGCAGATCCATCCTCTGCTCAAGGCAAAACGGGTTCGTGCGTAAGACAAAACCAGGCACTCGTCCCCGCCGATGACGTTCTCAAGGACTGGGAGAGCGATTATCTGGCCATGAAAGATTACTTCTACGACGAACGCTTGCCAACGTGGCCCGAAATCATCAAGACCGTCAGGCAGTTCGAGAGCGAGTTCAACGCACCACCCCCCTCTTCTCCTTGACCAATCCGGGGGGCTCCGCGTCTCGTCCATGCAGGAAGGCGTTTGCTCATGGGCGTGCTCGGCTGGGACAAACTGACGGCGCAGGAACGCGCGCGCGTGCTCGAAGCCGTCGTGGCCAATGATGCCGGTGCCAGCCCCTGGACCATCGAGATCCAACCCACCAACAAGTGCAACGTCGACTGCTTCTTCTGTTCGTCCAAGCAGTTCCGCGCGGACGAAACGCTCCCCTTCGACGAAATGATTGCGCCGATGCTGCGCCAGGGCGCGGCGGCCAACCTGCGCAACATCCGCCTCTCGGGCGGCGGCGAGAGCCTCGTCTATCCAAAGATCCGCGCGCTGATCGACCTCTGCCTCGAACTCGGCGTGCGCATCACGGATGTCACGACGAACGCCGCGCCGCTCGCCAAGCTCGCCCGGCCGCTCGTTGACGCGGGGCTCGACATCATTTCCATCAGCCTCAACGAGCCCAATGCCGAGCGCTATGCGGCCACGATGCGCTCGACGACGCGCACCTTCGACAAGGTGATCGAGGGCATCCGCGCGATGCGCGACGCGCGCGACGCCGCCCCCGAAGGGCAGCGCCCGAAGATCGAGCTCAAGCTCATGTACTACAAAGGCAACTTCCGCCTCATTCACGAGATGTACGCGCTCGGGCGCGAACTCGGCGCCGACTCGATCATGATCAACAACATCATCGGCCTTCCACCCGAACAGAAAATGACGGCCGCCGAAATCGCCGACGCAAAGGAACTCCTCGGCGAAGTCATTGCCGCCGACTGCGCCACGGGCGACCCGCGTCTCAACTTCTGGCTCGACGAGGAAGCCGACCTGCAGGCCTTCGCAATGGAGACGGTCGGCCGTCTGGCGCCCGGCCGCTTTGCCCGCCCCGAAGAACAGCAGCCCGACCACCCCGCCGGAGGCCGCGTACGCTACTGCCTGATGGGGTGGTACAACGCCACGGTGGCCGCAACGGGCGTCGTCTATCCCTGCTGCAACTTCGTGGGAATGCCGGACAAGGAGTACGGCAATCTGCACGCGCAGACGATGGAGAGCATCTGGCGCGGCGCGGCGTGCACAAAGTTCCGCCAGGAATTCCGCTGGCTCATGTTGCTCAAGGGCAACATCGAGCACAGCCGCAAGCACCACCAGTTTCTGACGCCGATGTGCATCGCGGAAAACGCCTGCCCGTTTTCCTGGGGGTTGTGCGACGGCGGGTTCTACGGCGAAGTCGCCGAGGCTCTGGAGCGCCGTGCATCGCCGCTCGAGCGCTTGCAGGCACACAGCCGTGACACGGCCATCCGCGCCGCCCACCGTGTGAAGAGCCGTCTGGCGGGATGAGCAGGACGGTCTTCCCGATTCATCCAGCCACGGTCGCGGGGAAATGCCCTGAAATCCCCGCTCAGCTGCCCCCGAGCACCGGGAAGAACCCAGCGACGCCGTGGAAGATAAATTCCACACCCACGGCCGCCAGGATCAGTCCCATCAGGCGCGAAACCAGATTCAACCCCGACTTGCCCAACAGGCGCCCGATTGGCTGGGCCAGCCAGAAAATCATGCCCGACGTCCCGGCAATCGAGAGGATCACGACGCTGAGCAGGATCGTGTGCAACAGCGTCTCGCCCTGATTGGAATACACGATTGTCGTGCTCACCGCCCCCGGCCCCGCCAGCATCGGAACCGCCAGCGGCATCACGGCGATGTCGTCTCGGTCCACCGCTTCCTCGGTTTCCTCGGGCGTGCGCTTTGTGCGCGTCGAGCGTGCTTGCAGCATGTCCATCGCAACGAGCAGCAGCAGGATGCCCCCCGCCGCGCGGAACGCCGGAATGCCGATGTTGAAGAACTCCAGCAGCGCCCGCCCGCCCCACACCGAGGCCAGCAGAATGCCCGCTGACACGCCGATCATCACGAGCATCGTCCGCCGCAAATCGTGCTTTGTCATCCCGGCCGTCAGCAGAAGGAACAGCGGCACTGTGCCAATCGGATCACTGATGGCAAACAGCGACACGAAGGACTTCAGGTAGTAATTGATCTCGAATTCCATCGCGCCCCCCGCACCCTTTTCCTATTGTAGTCCGGTCGCCAGACGCTCGAACGCAACTTTCTCCAAATGAGGACGCAGCACCTGCCGCGCCGCCTCGGGCAGCGCCCCAAAGTGCCATTGCAGAACTGCACAAGCCGTTGCCGCGCGCACACCCGCCGTGCGTTTCTTCTGGGGGCTCACGATTCCGATCTCGCCCGCCAACGCACCCGGACTCAGCCGTGCGATCTCCAGCCCGCCCGTCCCGCCAACCGACAGCTCCCCCGCCACCAGCAGGCAGAAACGATCGCCCGAATCCACCCCCTGCTCGAAGAGCACTTCCCCGGCGGCAAGCTCCACCTCTTCCGCAGTCAGAAGCAAAACACCCATTACAGACGAATCGAGTTCCGCGAAATCCGGTGACTTTCGCAGGGCATCGCGTGCTTGTACGAATTCCATGGCCTTGGTTCCTCTCAACCGAATTCCGTCTCCGGTAGAAGGGGACACCCCTGGGACGCAACGGGGAACCCTCCATCCCTTCCTCTCTTGCGGTCCCGAACCGTCCTCCGCACCATTGCGTTCCGTCAATCTTCCAGACGGAACGCGGCTCGCACGCTGTCAGGGAGAACCTGCATGACCACCACACGCGGCAAGTTTGTTGTCTTCGAAGGACTCGACGGCGCCGGCACTTCCACCCAAATCACCCGCCTGCGCGACTGGCTCGTCGAGCGCGGCGAGCGCGTGGAAACCTCGCGCGAGCCCTCCGACGGCCCCATCGGCCTGCTCATTCGCCAGGCCCTCGGCCACCGCCTCGACATCGATCCCGCAACGCTCGCCCTGCTGTTCGCCGCCGACCGCACCGATCACCTGTTCAACGCAACCGATGGCGTCGTGCGCACACTCGAGTCCGGCGCCTGGGTCCTCACCGATCGCTACGTCCTCTCCTCGCTCGCCTACCAGGCCACCACCGGCCTCCCGCCCGAGTGGGTCGCCCAGATCAACGCACGCGCCATCGAGCCCGATCTCACCATCTTTATCGACACCCCCGTCGACGTCTGCGTCGCCCGCATCGACGGACGCAGCAGCCGCGACGAACTCTTCCACAAACGCGACTTCCTCGCCCGCACCGCCGCCGAATACGACCGCATCCTGACGCACAGCCGCCTGACGGGGCATCTGCTGCGCCTGCCGGGCGACGCCCCACCCGACACCGTTGCTGCCGAAATCACCCGCGGCATCGAGGCATGGTTGGCTGGGAAGTGAGCTACCCCTCTTCCATCACCGCCTGAATCTTGTCGCGCAGGCGCATGAGCACATACGGCTTCTGGATGAAGCCCACGAGCTTCTGCCCCGAGAAGCGCTGGATCAGCTCCTGCTCGTTGTACCCGCTCGACATGAGGATGCGCACACCGGGGGCCACGAGCCGCAATTCCCTGAACGTTTCCTCGCCGTCGCGCCGTGGCATCGTCAGGTCCAGCAGCACCAGCACGATTTCGTCCGCGTGCGCGTGGAAGACCTCCATCGCATGCACGCCGTCCTCGGCCGTGAGAACCTTGAACCCGAGGCGCTCGAGCATCCGGCTGCCGACAGTGCGCACGATCTGCTCGTCATCAACGAGCAGCACCGTGCCCGAGCCACGCCATCCGCCCATGTCGCGATGGACGGGGGGCGGGGTGCAGGTGTGGGCACCACGGGCCGGAAAGCACACCCGGATTGTCGTGCCCTGTCCGGGCTCGCTGGCAACTTCTATGGCCCCGCTATGGCCCCGCACGATGCCCAGCACCGCGGCCAGCCCCAGCCCGCGCCCCGTGAACTTCGTCGTGAAGAACGGATCGAACAGACGCTTGCGCGTATCCTCGTCCATCCCGCATCCCGTGTCGCGCACTTCCAGGCAGACGTGCGGGCCGCTGACGGGAGCGCCGTCGAAATCCAGAGGCGCGGACTCCTGCGCGTTACCGCTAAAGCAGTACGTCCGAAAGGTAATCATGCCGGGAGCATCCATCAATGCCTCGGAAGCATTGACGGCCAGATTCATGATAACCTGGCAGACTTGTGTCGCGTCGGCGGAAATGGCGGGGAGATCGGAGGCGAGTTCATACTGCACCCTGGCCTTCTTCGAGAGGGACACGTCAAGCATTCCCCTCATCTCGCGCACGAGATCGGAGAGGTCCAGATGCTGCACTTCAAATCGCCCCTTCCCCGAATAGGCCAGCATCTGCTTGCACAACCCGGCGGCGCGCTGGGCCGTCACCTCGATGTCCTCCAGACATTCGCGCGCGGGATGCCCTTTCTCCACGTCCTGCATGGCGAGATCGGCGTTCCCTGTGATTGCCATCAGCATGTTGTTGAAATCGTGGGCGATACCGCCGGCAAGAACGCCAAGACTTTCGAGTTTTTGCGATTGAAGCACCTGGGCTTCAAGCCGGCGGCGCTCGCAGCGATTGAGAGCAAGGGCGAGCTGCTCGGCGATGTCGGCGGCGAAGTCGACCTCGTCGGTGTGCCAGTGGCGGGGGCCACCAACATGCTCGAAGCAGACCATGCCCGCCAGGCGGCCGTCCAGGCGGATGGGCGCGTCGAGCAGCGCCCCAATCCCGCGCGGCCGCAGGTAGCCGTCGAGGAGTTCGGAGAACCGCTCATCGGTCAGCGTATTCGTGACCGCCAGTGAACGCTCGGTCTTGAACGTCTCGAAATACTTGGGGCACGCCGAAGCCTCGATGGAGTCCTCGGTTCCCATCTCGTCCCGCGTCAAATCGTAATGCACCAGACACACCAGGGAACTCTTCGCCTCGTCGAGCTTCCAGACGTTCACACGCTCCGTGTTCAACGTCCTGGCGGCCTTCGCGGCGATCATCCCCGCAATGTCCTCGAATTCTTCGGTGCCGTGCGCGCCGGCCGAGGCGATCTCCAGCAACGCAGCCTGCTGGCGGTGAACCCGCTCCAGATAGTTCACCCGCTCGGTCTCGCGGATCACGCGGTCGGTGACGTCCTGCGTGGTGCCAAAGAGGCGCTTGGGCTTGCCCGAGGCACTCAGCGTCAGCCGGCCCTCGCAATGCAGCCACCGCACCGTGCCATCGGGAAGCACGACGCGATGCTCATTGGAGTACGGCGTGTTGGCCTCCAACGTCTGGCCAATGAGAAGGGCTGTTTCTTCCCGGTCGTCCGGGTGAATGATTTTCAGAAAGGTCTCGTGGTCGAGAAGCAGGGTCCTCGCGTCCCGCCCCAGGAGGCGGTAGAACTGCTCGGAGCCCTCCATGATGTCGTCTTCGATGTCCCAGGTCCATGTCGCGATGCGCGAAATTTCTTCGATGCGTGCGAGCTGGGTCTCACGATCGCGCAGCGTCTCTTCGAACTGGCGCCGCCGCGTGGTATCCTGGAACGTGCCCCACACGCGCACAACGCGCCCCTCGGAAATGAGGGGACTCCCCACCGCATGGACCCACAGGCGCTCGCCCCGTGCGTTCTCGAACGGCGCCTCCACGTCGAAGCCCTTCCCCTCCTCGATCGCGGAACGCACCGCCCGCGCCACCAGTTCGCGCCCTGCCGGCTGGTAGTACATCAATGAGTTGTCGATGTTGATGGGCGTGCCAACGGGCAGGCCATAGATGTGGTAGACCTCATCGGTCCAGTCCACCAATCGCGTCTCGGGGTTGAACTCCCAACCACCGATCCGGCCCAGGCGCCCCACGTGTTTCAGCAACCGCTCCGCCCGAGTCAGGCGCTCCAGCGCCTCCTTCTCCCCAGTGATGTCCCTGCCCGCCAAAAGCACGCCGCCAGCAGGCAGCGCGCCACGGCGCCACGCCAGCACACGGCGATTTCCCTTCAGCGTTCTGATAGCGATTTCCCGGTGGGCAGCGCCCTCCGGCCCGGGCGATTCCGTACCAGCCAGCAAGGCGGCGAACGCATCCCGGTCCTCGTCGGACACAAACGTGTCGAGGCACGCACGGCCGGTGATTTCCTCCTCGGCTCCTTCCAGAAGCCCGCATCCCGCACGATTGACGAGCCGAACGATTCCGCCGCCATCAATACCAAGCAGCAGCCCCTCCGCAATATCCAGGAGAAACCGGAAATCACACTGTTGCTCGAAGCTCTCCTGCACCTACCCATCTCCCCCAGGCGAAATCCACTGGAAAGCCAACATCGGGGAATGCCCCCCCCAAAAAAAGGTTATTTCCGCGACCTCCATGTATTCCCGTAGCCGAATGCCCAGCGCAACCAAAGATACACCCGGCCGGACAAGCGTCTGTTGCCCAGACGCCAACCACATCTGCGGCGTCCAGGACCGATCCGAAGCGGCCTTGCACGCCGTGTCACTGGCGAAGGCGGGAGCGCAAAAAAAAAACGGCGCCCACCCCCTCGTTTTGATTGGTATGATTCGTGGTCCCCTCTTGCCCCGGCACCTGCCGTCACGCAAACGGCCACGCCTTCACCAGAGCGATCCTCGCGTATGCCCTCAGGTGCTCGGCCGGCTGCTTTCCCGGCTCCCTTGCTTCAAGCTCGCGCAGCCCATGCGCCACGAGCGCCTGCGTCAGCAATGCGTCCGCTTCCGCCCGGTGCGAGTTCGTGCCCGGCAGGCCGAACTCCCGTGCCAGATACCCCAGCTTGTGGCAGCCGAGTGCCGGCCACAGGCGCTTTGCCATGCGGCACGAGCAGAGCCACTCCACACGCGGGGCATTGAAGCCATGGCGTTGCAACTCGGTGCGCAGCACCCCCGCGTCGAACGACGCGTTGTGCGCAATCAGGAGCTGGCCGTCGAGAAGCGAAAGCAGACCCGGCCAGGCGTCCGCAAAGCACGGCTGGCCACGCACCATGGAATTATCGATGCCGTGGATGGATTGCGAAATGCCGTCGATCCGGCAACCCGGGTTGAGGAGCAGGCTCGTGCTGGAAACCGCTCCGTCCCCGTCGGCCCGCACGATGGCGACCTCGACAGCGCGCAGGCCGTCGCTGCTTTGTGTCGTCTCGAAGTCGATGATGGTGTAGTGTGGGCGCGCGGGAGTCATGAAAGAGACGTGCCTTCCCGCCGAGGCTTGCCTACTCCGGCGCGACGGTTTCCAAACCTTCCATCGCATCGACGAGCAGCGTCGCCTCGTTGTTGGACATCTCGATGAACCCGCCGGTGATCTTCACCGTTTCGTCGCGTCCGCCGCGCCGGATCGTCACCTGTCCGGCTTGCAGCACGGCGACGATGGGAGCGTGATTCGCCAGGATTCCGAAGTAGGAAGGCGAGGTCTTCGCTGACGTCTCGGCCGCCTCCTCGCTCGTAGGATACTCGCCGGGCAGCGTCAACGCCTCGACCTGCTCATCGAAGACGGTCTTTTGCGCGGTTACAATCTGGAGGCGGAAGGAGGCCATGAGGGCGGCGTCTTTCGTGGTTCGGTTTTCGTGGTTTGTGAATCCTGCGGGAACGGGTTGTTGCCGGGGATCGAAAAACGAACCACGAACAACAAACCGCGCCCCTTTCTTACGCTGCCCCGGCCTTGGTCATGCGCTCGGCGTTGGCGATCATTTCGTCGATCGAGCCGCACATATAGAAGGCCTGCTCGGGGTAGCGTTCGTTGTCGTCGAACTCGCCGCTGAGGATGCGCTCGAACGACGTGAGCGTGTCCTCCAGCTTCACGTAGGCGCCGGGGCGTCCGGTGAACTGCTCGGCCACGTGGAACGGCTGGCTGAGGAAGCGCTGTGCCTTGCGGGCGCGGTTGACGGCCTTGCGGTCGTCCTCGGAAAGCTCGTCCATGCCGAGGATCGCGATGATGTCCTGCAAGTCCTTGTAGCGCTGCAAGAGGAGCTGCGTGTCCGTCGCGATGCGATAGTGACGCTCGCCGACGACATTGGGGTCCTTCAGGCGCGACGTCGAGTCGAGCGGATCGACGGCCGGGTAAATGCCGAGTTCGGAGATCGCACGCGAAAGCACCGTCGTCGCGTCCAAGTGCGCGAACGTGTTCGCGGGGGCGGGGTCGGTAAGGTCGTCGGCGGGAACGTACACGGCCTGCACCGACGTAATCGAGCCCTTGCGCGTGGAGGTGATGCGCTCCTGCAGGTTGCCCATTTCCGTTTGCAGCGTCGGCTGGTAGCCCACGGCGCTCGGCATGCGGCCCAGCAGGGCCGACACTTCGGAACCCGCCTGCGAGAAGCGGAAGATGTTATCGACGAACAGAAGCACGTCCTGGCCGAGTTCGTCGCGGAAGTACTCCGTCATCGTCAGCGCCGAGAGCGCCACGCGCAGACGCGCGCCGGGCGGCTCGTTCATCTGGCCGAACACCAGCGCGGCCTTCGACGTCTTCCCTTCGTTCTTCGGGTCCGTGGAATCCACGATGACGCCGGACTCGTTCATCTCATGCCAGAGGTCGTTGCCCTCGCGCGTACGCTCGCCGACGCCCGCGAAGACCGAGTAGCCGCCGTGCCCCTTCGCGATGTTGTTGATCAGTTCCATGATGACGACGGTCTTGCCGACGCCCGCGCCGCCGAACAGACCGATCTTCCCGCCCTTGGAGTAGGGGCAAAGGAGGTCGATGACCTTGATGCCGGTCTCCAGGATTTCCGTGGCGGGGAGCGTGTCCTTAAAATCCGGTGCCTGGCGGTGGATTGCCTGGCGCATTTCCGGGCTGGGCAGCGTGCCGCGATCATCGAGCGGCTCGCCGAGAAGATTGAAGATGTGGCCGAGAACCTGCTCGCCGACGGGGACGGTGATGGGGCTTCCCGTGTCCTTGACCTTCATCCCGCGGACGAGGCCGTCGGTCGAGTCCATGGCGACGCAGCGCACGATGTTGTCGCCGACGTGCGAGGCAACTTCGATCGTCAGCGGCTTCTCGCCCTCGCGGTCGATCAGCAACGCACTATAAATCGCCGGCAGGCTGTCGGAATGAAACTCAACGTCCACCGTCGGGCCGATGATCTGCTTGATGATGCCTTCGTTCATGGGGAGTCCTCGGGAGCTGGGGAAGTCTTCAGTTTTCGGTTCTCGGTTCTCAGTTTTCAGCTTCGGGTCTTGACTGACGCTTTCCGGCAACGATCAGGATTCAAAACTGATCACTGACAACTGAACACTGACAACTCTCTTTCCTATCCATTCAATGCTTCGGCGCCACTGACGATTTCGACGATTTCCGTCGTGATCGCGGCCTGGCGCGCCTTGTTCATTTGCAGCGTCAACTTCTCGCTGAGTTCGTCGCAGTTGCTCGTCGCGTTGTTCATCGCCAGCATGCGCGACGCATGTTCGCTGGTGAACGATTCCGCCAGTGTCAGGAAGATCTTCGAACGCAGGTAGCGCGGCAGCAGCGCGTCGAAGACGCGGTCAGGCGAGGGCTCGAGGATGTAGTCCACGGGGTGTTCAGCTTCTTCCGGCGAAAGGCCAAAGGCCTCGGGCTCCAGCGGAAGATAGCGGGACACCTCCGGGCGATTCGAGGCCGTCGAAATGAAATGCGACGCCACGATGTTGATTTCCGCCACTTTCTTGTCGTCCCACAGTTGCAGCAGTGCGTTGCCGATCTCGTCCGTTGCCGTGCCGTCCAGCTTGCCCCCCAGGTCGATCATCTGGCCGACGAGTTTCTCCGCCACGCGCTTGCGGAAGTAGTCCCGCCCCTTGCGTCCGACGGTGTAGATCAGCACGTTCTCGCCCTTCATCGCGCGCTCGGCTGCCTTGATGATGTTCGCGTTGAAGGCGCCGCACAAGCCGCGGTCGGACGTGAAGACAACATACAGGGTGGGCAGCGTCTGCTTGTCGCGCGTCTCGAACAGGTTGTGCTCGCGCGCCGTCGGGCTCAGCGCCAGACGGCCCAGCAGCGTCTCCAGCTTGCGCGCAAACGGACGCGCCGCTTCCATCTGCGTCTGGCTCCGGCGCAGCTTCGCCGCCGAGACCATCTCCATGGCACGCGTGATCTTTTTTGTATTCCTGATCGACCGGATGCGGAACCGGAGTTCCTTGATGCCTTTGGCCATGAGAGCGAGACTGCCGGGAGAGATGTCAGAGGTTGGTTTTCAGTTTTCGGTTCTCAGTTTTCAGTCTTTGCGTTCAAGGATCGGGTGGCTCGTTGTCTTCAGTTCCTGTCTTCTGTTCCCGATTCTCTTCCGGTGAAATGCTTTGGGCAGCAAACCGGAAATCGACGACGGAAAACTGAAAACCCCTCTTCCTGTCCTATTCCGCCTTGAACTTGGCGACGTGTTCTTCGCACGCCTTCTTCAGCGCCTTCTCGACGTCCTCCGTCAGGGTCTTCTCGTTTGTGATCGTGTGCGCCGTGTCGGGGTACTTTTCCTTCACGTAGGCAACGAGGGTGGTGGCGAATTCGAGGACCTTGTCGACGGGCACCTTGTCGCAGAAGCCGTTGGTGCCGGCGTAAATCTGGATCACCTGGTCGGCGAGCGGCTGGGGGACGTTCTGCTTCTGCTTGAGGATTTCCACGAGACGGGCGCCGCGCGTGAGCTGGGCCTGCGTCGTCGCGTCAAGGTCCGAGCCGAACTGCGAGAACGCTTCGAGTTCGCGGAACTGTGCGAGTTCAAGGCGCAGCTTGCCGCCGACCTTCTTCATGGCCTTTGTCTGGGCGGCACCGCCGACGCGCGAGACCGAGAGGCCGACGTTCACGGCCGGGCGAACGCCACGGTAGAACAGGTCGGGCTCCAGATAGATCTGGCCGTCGGTGATTGAAATCACGTTCGTCGGAATGTAGGCGGAAACGTCGCCGGCCTGCGTTTCGATGATGGGCAGCGCGGTGAGCGACCCGGCACCGAGTTCGTCGTTCAGCTTGGCCGCGCGTTCAAGAAGGCGCGAGTGCAGGTAGAAGACGTCGCCGGGGTAGGCTTCGCGGCCGGGCGGGCGGCGCAGCAGCAGCGAGAGCGTGCGGTAGGCCGCCGCCTGCTTGGAAAGATCATCGTAAATGATGAGTGCGTGGCGGGCGCTGTCGCGGAAGTACTCCGCCATGGTGACGCCGGTATAGGGGGCGATGAACTGCATCGAGGCCGCATCGTCGGCCGACGCGGAGATGACCGTCGTGTACTCCATCGCGCCGTGCTTCTGCAGCGTCTCGACGACGGCGGCCACGGAGGACTGCTTCTGTCCGATGGCCACGTAGAAGCAGAAAACGCCCTGCCCCTTCTGGTTGATGATCGTGTCGACGGCGATGGTCGTCTTGCCCGTCTGGCGGTCGCCGATGATGAGTTCGCGCTGGCCGCGGCCGATCGGAATCATCGAGTCGATGGCCTTGAGCCCGGTCATCAGCGGCTCGTGCACGGACTTACGGGCCAGAACGCCGGGCGCCTTGATTTCGATGCGGCGCGTTTCCTTGGATGCGATGGGGCCCTTGCCGTCGATTGGCTCGCCGAGAGCATTGACGACGCGCCCGACGAGCGCCTCGCCCACCGGAACGGAGGCGATCTCGCCGGTGCTCTTCACCGTGTCGCCTTCCTTGATGAGCGTGTCCTGGCCGAACAACGCAGCGCCCACGGAGTTCTCCTCCAAGTTGAGCACCATGCCGCGCAGGCCGTGCGGGAATTCGAGAAGCTCGCCCATCTTGGCCTGATTCAGGCCGTAGATGGTCGCGATATTGTCGCCGACAGTCAGAACTGTACCGACGTTATCGACTTCGAGGCTGCGATCGAAGTTCTCGAGCTCCGTCTTCAGGATCGAGGCGATTTCTTCCGCGTGAATCGACATGGAGCGTTACTCTCCGCTTGGACCTTGGTTGTTGGTTCCGGCCGTAATGCCTTAGAGGACGCGGGCGGCAAGCAATCGCTCGCCGATCGCGTCGAGACGCGTCTTCAGACTGTTGTCCACCAGCAGATCACCGCTCTTGAAGACGACGCCCCCCAGAACCGAGGGGTCCACCTTCCAGTCGATGATGAGCTGGTGCTTCGTGTACTTTTCGAGCCCCGCCCGCAGAGCCTCGCGCTCGGCATCACCCAACGGTTTCGCCGTGCGAACGCTGCCGCGCCAAAGGCCCTGGTCGCGTTCCGCCTGCAGCCGGAATTCATCGACTGCGCTGCCAAGCAACTCGATGCGGTTGCGCTTGAGCATCAGGAGGACGAAGTTGCGCAGCAGCCGGTGGAAGTCTCCGCCGAGAACCTTCTGCATCAAAGCGGTTTTCTCTTCCGACGGCACATGGGGCGCCTCGATGAACGCGACAAAGCGCGGAACGGCCTGCGTTGCGGCAATCAGGGTGCCCGCTTGTTCGAGCACCTCGCCCACGACGCCGGCCTCCTTCGCGGCTGCGAAGAGGGCGTCGCCCCAGTTGCGTGCGGCTTGGAGGTTGGCTTTCATCAGGCTTCGCGCTTCTCCAGATCGGAAAGGAACCCGTCCACAAGCTGGCGGTGGCGGTCGTCATCGAGCGTGGCATCGAGCAGCTTGCCCGTTGCGGCGAGAGTGAGTTCGACGGCGTCGCGGCGCAGTTGCAGGCGCGCCTTGTCGATCTCCAGGTCCATCGCCTCGCGCGCCTTCCGGGTGATTTCCTCGGATTCGACGCGGGCCTTGGCGATCAGGTCCTCCGCCACACGGCGTCCCTCATCGACAGCCTTGTTCAGGCGCTCGCGCGCCTCGTCATCGATGTGCCTGAGCTTCTCCTCGTATTCCTTGCGGAGAGCGTCGGCTTCGGCCTGCTTGCGGTCGATCTCTTCCCAGTTGTCGGCGATCTGCTTGCGCCGTTCGTCGATCGCGCCAAGCACGGGCTTCCAGGCCATCAGCTTCAGCGTGATCACCACGAGAAGGAACGTGATGACCGTCGTGATCACCTGGGCCGGGATGTCCGCGGAGCCTGCCGCGCCGATAAGGAGCATGGGATTCATGGTCGCTGTCCTTCGCGCCTGAATCGAGGGTTCCGTCTCCCGTCAACGACGGAAGACGCTAAGCCGTGCCTTGTCCGCCGGCCACCGGCCGGAGGGGAAACGCCTTGCCGCCGTGAATCAGGCGCCGCCGAAAAGACTGGCTGCACCGGCAACGAACGGAGAAGCAAGCGCGTAGATCGCCAGAGCCTCGATCAGAGCGCCACCGATAATCATCGAAATGAGAATCTTGCCGCTCGCCTCGGGCTGACGGCCCGTTGCTTCCATCGCCGAACCCACCGCGCGGCCCAAACCGAGCGCCGCGCCGAATGCCGCGATGCCCAGGCCGATCGGGTACACCAGACTGAATGCTGTTTGGACGTCCATCGGACTAGCCTCCGAATTCCTTGGAGTGTATTGTAACCCCCGCGACGGCCAGGCCGCGCGAAGAAGGTTTACCGGTCTCTCAGTGTGCGTGCTCTTCCGCGTGATCGTGATCGTCGTGCGGAAGCACCAGCAGGATGTAGATCGCCGACAGCAGAGCGAAAATCAACGCCTGCACCGCCGACAGCAGAATGCCCAGGAAGTAGAACGGATACGTCAGGGGCACGCCGATCTTGTTGAGCGGGCCCGAAAGCCCCGAGGTCATCATCAGCCCCAGCATCAGCATGACGCCGAAGAGGATGTCCTTGCCCAGAATGTTGCCGAAAAGACGCAACGCCAGTGACAACGGCTTCGCAATCAGCCACGAAATCAGCTCGATCGCGAAAATCAGCGGCGCCAGAATCCACTGCGGGATGCTCCGCGGCTCGCCCATCAGATGGAAAATGAACATCAGCGGGCCCATCCGCGTGACTGCCGTGTACATGTAGTAGCAGAACGTGCACAGCGCCAGGCTGCCCGTGATCAGGATCGAGGAGCTCGGCGCCTTCATCAGCGGAATCATGCCCATGAAGTTCAGCGCCAGCACGAAGAAGAACATCCCGGCCACGTAGGGCAGGTAGCGCCGCCCGTTTGCCTCGCCCAGGATGCCCTTGCAGAAATTGTCGATGCCGTCGACCAGCATCTCCATGAACGCCTGCCCACGTGTCGGGCGGCGCATCACGTCCTCGCGGTTGCGGCGGAAGGAACGCGTCCCCAGCCAGAACAACCCGAGCAGGCCAATCGCCGCGATCGCCGCGAACAGGTTGTTCTCCCACGGAGCGTACGCAACGAACGGCGCGGGGGTCTCGCGGCGCCCAACGTGCAACGTCTGCGCCAGCGTGTACGGCCCACCGGGCTCGCCGTAGGGGTCTTTCCCTTCGGCTTCGAGTTCTTCTTTGTCCGACAGCCACCAGATTTGAACGAAGTGGGGAAGCTCGGGCGGGTGCGCCGTATGCCGCGGATAGTGCGGCGCGGCGTGCGCCCCGGCGTCGTGCGCAACGTCGTGAGCCGCATCCACGGCCCCGGCATGGGCGTCGGTCGCGGCGTCGTGAACGCCGTCCGCGGCATCGCCCATCGCGCTCTCCGCGTGGGCGGCCGTGTCGTGCAGCGCCTGACCGGCGCCGTGCAGACTCTCTTCGGCGTGCTGCTCAGCCATCCGTCGATGTCCCCAAAATCAAAGCTCGCCAATCGCGTGGCAACGCACGGCTACCCGGCGTGGCCTTCAACCATACTTGCAGCGCCATGCCCAGTCCTTCAACCGTACCCATCAGCAAAAACATGCTGAAACCACACAAAAATGCCCCGGCATGGGAGGCGAACAGCGGCAGAAAGACAAGCATCATCGACGTCAGCAGCATAACCTTGCCCCCGAGGAAGCCAAACACCACAGCGGGCTTCTTCCCGAGCAGGCCCACAAACAGCCCGCCGAGGCAGTACCAGTTCAGCAGCCCCACCAGCCCGCCCATCGCAAATGCCCCTGCCCACACCACGTCGACGCGCAACGCAACGACGGCCGCGACGAGAGCCGTCGCGATTCCCGTCTTCAGGTAAAGCCAGCGTATGGGGCGATACATGCGCACGATGCGGGGCCGATGCCGTCCTGGAGAAAGTCGCTACTGAGAAAGCTGCTTGATGATCCGAAAAATTTCGTAGAGCGCGAGAGCAAACCCGAAGGCCCCGCCCAGCAAGGCCCCGCCATATGGATGTCCCGCCCAACGGCCTAAAAAATAACCGACCGCTCCACATCCGAGCGGCCCTGCGACGATCAGACCGGAAACCGTGAGGGCCGTGGTCACCTGGCGCACCGTACCACCGCGCTTCCGCCACGCATCCCGATCTGTCACGGCCCGTCCTTCCGGCACGCAAGCCCGAACGCTTCCCTCACGCCCCCCACTCCGTGCCAAAGACGGACGGGGGTTTAGGGAGACCACGGGCCAGACACAAGCCTAAAGTTTGTGATTTTTTTCTCGATTTACTGAGGGCACCCAATATTCCAAATCCAGAGAAATCAGAGTTCAAATGGTTCATTTGCGCTTCCTGCGTAAGGCAGGGGGCCCGGATTCCCCTGCGCCGACTGGCTTGTGGGTCAGGGGAGCAAAAGGACGGCAGGGAGCGAAGCGGACGCGGCAACCCGGCGGGGTTCGCAACCTGACCGAGCCTGGGCATTGGCAAGATGCCCAAGCCGCCCTTGTCGCCGCCCCTCCCCGCTCAATACGCCATCCACACACTCCCTTCGGATGCCAAAACTGGAATATAGGTAGCCTCCAGCACAACGGCTCCGCCTGCGTCGAGCGTCGCCGTCAACCGTCCCGGGGTCATCCAGCCGTCAATGGGAAGGAACTCCACGGTGACGTCGCCCACCGGTGCGTCCGTCTCCGCTTCGCCGCCCGCGTGCCAAGTGGTGTCCCACGTGCGGCGCCAGGCACCACCCGCGGCGGCGGCCTCGGCTGGCAGAATGGTCACCGACAGGGAGGAAGCGGCCTCGAAGTGTGCCGTCCACGTTTCGTCGCCCAGCACGCGCACCGTCCGCGTCTGCTCCCGGTTGCCGTCGAGCAGTCCCGCGTCGTCGCCCCAACTGGCCAGCCGCCATCCTGGCGCGGGAGTGGCCGTAATCACGGCGTCGCTCCAGGCATCGTAGGTGCCTTCGCCAGCAACAGTGCCTCCGTTGGCGGGCTCGGCCGTCACGGTCAGAGTCCCTTTCTGGCGAACGAAAGTGGCCGTCCAGGTCGTCGGGTCGTCCTCGACGACGACGTCGCGCACGTCATCGGCCACCCCGTCGTTCCAGGCCGCAAACGCCCAGCCCTGGGCCGGCCTGGCGATCAGGCGCTGGATGCTCCAGACGGGGAAGCGCCCCGAGCCGCTGACCGTGCCGCCTTCCGCCGGATCGGCCAGCACCACGATCTCTCCGTCGTCCTCGGCAAACGGAGCCAGCGACACACCCAGCCGGTTGTTCTCCCGCGTGGCCTCGTCGATCAGCTCGTCCGGGTTAATCACAAACTCGACGAGCCGGCCCGTGTCCGTCAGGTTCGCGCGCCCCAGTTCCACGTAAACCTCGCATGTCTCGCCAGCGGGGAGCGACGCGGGCACCCGCCCGTTGTCCTCGCCCTCCAGCAGCACCTGCACCTGGGCGTCCGCAACATCCACGAAGCCGTTGTTGCGCACTTCGGCCCAAAGCCGGACCAGCGCGCTCACGTCGAGGTGCTCCACGCGCGTGGAGACCACTTCAAGGTCCGGCAGCAACATCGCGCGCACCGCCGTGTTGTTCGTTTCGTCGCGCTCGTCCACCGCCGCATCCGGGTCGGCGGTCACGTGCAGGTAGTGGGCGTCCTCTCCCACGGCGGGTGCCACCATGTCGAGGCTCACAGCCACGCGTCCGCGCCCGGGCAGCACGCCGGGCACCGTCACCCGGCCCACGGACGCACCGGGGGCCTGCTCCGTCCCCAGTTGGAAGTCCAACACCGGCGCCGTCACGGCCAGCTCGCCGTGGTTCACGAGGTCCACGTACACCGTCACGGCCTCGCCGGGCACGGGCAGTGGCGGGTCGAAGCGCAGCGTCGCGCCGTCGGGCGCCAGATCGCGGGCCACGTCCTGCTCGATGCGCACCAAATCGGTGGCGGTAATTTCGAAAGTGATCTCGTCCGCCGTGTGCGACGGGAAGACCAGCGACAGCGTCCCCCGCGGCGTGAAGGATACGGCGGGAGTGCCAGTGTCGAGCGCGCCGGCATCCAGCATGATCGGCTCGCTCCACACGGCGGCGTCCGGATCGAGCACGCTGGCGATCAGCCCGGTTCCCGTCTCCATGGGTTCCTGCCACACCAGGGCCAGAGCCCCGTCAGCCGGGCGCACCGCAGCGGCGTAGGTGCGCGGCTGGGCAATGCCCCCCGCCGGCCCCGCCGACGTCGGCGCGTCGTTGTTGCGCACGTGCAGAATGCCGCCGTCGCTCGCCCACAGCACGTCGTTGCCTGCGGCCGACTGACCCGTCCACGGCAACTCGTGCGATCCCGGCGTGGGCGTCAACATCTCCGCCGCACCCCACGAGCCGTTGTACCGGAAGCGCGCCACCTGCGCGTCGCCCGTCGTCATCGGATCGCCGTCCGCGTCGAGCGTCGCCACGGCGACGGCCTCGGTTCCATCCCACGCCGTGGCATGGGTCAGCAGGTTGCCCAGCACCAACGGCGCGGCCACCGGCGCGAACGTGTGCGCCGCTGGGTTCCACGGCGCCAGGTGCAGGCTCACCGGCTCCGTCGTCGTCGCCAGCAACTCGCTCGACGCGGAGGACAGCCACGTCGCTGCCACCGTTCCATCCGGAGCCGTCAGCAGGCGCGGCGAGTAATCAAGCTGCGTGTTGTTCGTCGCAAAGGCCGGAGTGGACCACGTGCCCGTCGTTCCGTCGCGCCACGCAAAGGCGATCTCCATCTGTGCGGCCATGTCGGCCACGTCCTCGGACGTGAAGGCGGCGTCGCGCACGCGCTCCCACACGGCCACGGCCTGCCCCTGCGCGTCGAGCGCCAGCGCCGGCGCAAAGTCCGCCTGTGTGTCGTCCGTCAGCGCCACCGCCGAAGCCCCCGGATCCGCCGCTGCCAAATCGATCACCTGAATTTCCGTCGCCT
Organism: Candidatus Sumerlaeota bacterium; assembly: GCA_030156535.1. Classification (GTDB taxonomy): domain Bacteria; phylum Sumerlaeota; class Sumerlaeia; order SLMS01; family JAHLLQ01; genus JAHCAW01. The sequence continues at coordinate 36,660 of JASGMJ010000008.1, read as the reverse complement.
GCACGGCATCGAGCCCCACCGCGTAGACCACCACGGCCAGCAGCTCGGCCCCGTCCGCCCCCAGCAGCACGGGCTCGGGGTGGCGGTAGGTGTTCGTCACGACCACCGAGCGCACGGGCTCGCCCGCCAGCACCTTGGCCACCGTCGGCAGCACCCGCTCCACGGCCACAACGTGGTACTTCCGGCCCGGCGCGGCGGCGAACACCAACGGCCGCATCGGCGCGGAAACGTCAAGCGGCGGGCCGCCGCTCACGAACGCCTTCCCCGAGGAATCCGAGAGCCGGAAACCCGACTCCGCCGCGAACGTTTTCTCGAACGACCAGATGTTGAACACCAGATTCGCGTAAATCTTCGACTCGGCGTCCTTCAGATAGGAGGGGTTCGCCGGGATCTCCCAATAGAGCACCGTCTCTCCCCCGCCGAGCAGCGTCGCCTTGAACTTCTCGTGGACCGGCGCCGCCAGCCCCAGGTTCAGCCCCGTGCGCACGTTGCCCGACGCCGCGCTGAAGCTCAGCGCCGCGTCCTTGCTGATGATCTCCAGGCTGTTTTGCGTCTCCGCGTACACACTCCCCTGCACCTTGGCCAGGTTGTTGAAGCGCCCGATCAGGCCGCCCACATACGGGATCGACGTCGCGCCGCTCAGCGCCGGAATCACGGTCACCAGCCCCGCGCTCTGCTCGATCGTCCCCTTCACCCCCAGGTTCAGCGCCGCCCCCTTCCACTCGAAGCCCTTGACCCGCGAGTAGGCGACGTTGCCCGTGCCCCCCAGCTTCCCTTCGATGCTCTTCCCCGCTGCCTCAAAACCGGTCACTCCCGACAACGTCACCGATCCGCTGCCATCGGACTTCACTTCCGACTCCAATTCAGCCTTCGAGGGCGGGATGCCGAAATTCTTTCCGCCGATCATCGGCATCAGGCTCCACGCCTGCCACATCGTCGGCCCCAGCGCCTGCGGGTTGATCTGGATCGCAAAGGGGTCCTTCGGATAGCTCGCCTTCAGCTTGTACGACACCAAGCCGTAGGACGAATCGTAGGCATCGTTGGTGAAGCCTCCGAGCCACTGGGCCCACAACGGCACCGGCACCACCATCAGGTCGATGTAGGCCGGGTCGCTGGCCAGACCATCGAGCACCGCCCTCACCCTCACGCGGTTTGTCAGCGGGTTGAACGAGGGAACAAACGGCGCCTGCCCCATCTCAAAGGTCGCTGGCACCTCTGTGGGATCGTCTCCGGGCGCCGGCACGGCGAGCGTGGAGCTGCCCACCTTGAACTCCACGCTCCCCACGCGGTCGTCCACGTTGTTCCAGTCCACCACGGCCGTGTAGGTCTCCGCCGGGATCGAAACGCCCTCCAGGAAAATGGAAGGGCTGGGATAAGAATGCCGCACGTCCAGCAGCAGCGGTTTGGGGTTGGTGCGCACCATCGGCAGCGTCCCCAGGCTTGCGGCCGACCCACGGGGCACGGGCACGGTGACGCTGCGCGACACGGCCCCGTCGCGCGACAGCGACACCTGCACCGTCTCGCCCTCGGGCGCCTGCACGGTGAAGCCGCCGGTGGCGTCCGTCGTCGTCGAATTCCCCTCCGCCGTCACCTGCACGTTGGCCAACGGAAAGCCGAGCCGGCGGTCCACCACCGTGCCACTCAATTCCCCTGCGTCCAGAAGGCCGGGGACTTCCAGCGCCTCCGCCGGGCCATGATCCACGTTCGAGTAGATCAGCTCGTAACTCCGCGTTTCGAAGTTCCATTCAACCGTCGAAGTCAGCCACGTGCCACAAAGTTTGCCATTGCTGATTTGCCCGGCACTGCTCACGCGCCCTTTGTAGTCGCCGCTCGTATAGTAGTTCGTCCAGTTGCCGTGCCGCTTGCCGTAGGCATAGGCCCCTTCGAATTCACGGGTGCGGGCGAAGTCGCGGGTCATGTAGTCGCCGTAGGCGGCACCGTGGGCCCGGCCGTTTGCGTTCATCTGGTTTCGGTAGCCCGCATAGACTCCAACGGTGCTGGGGCTCATGTAGACGCGCTCGTGGATCTCGCTGCCGTCCTTCACACCAAAACGATAGTCGGTCAGATCGATCGACTCGACCTGCATGTCCAGCGATCCCGTCAGCCAGTGAGTCACCCACGTCCCGTGCCGCAGGCCGTAGAGCGTGGGGCCCGCCTCGTAACCCGGGATGTTCGTCGGCTGTTGTGGCCCGCCAAGGTAGGTATAGTTGGACTGGTACGTTCCATCGAGCGGGAACCCCTCCACGTAGGTCGTCACCGTCTGGCTGGCGATGCTGCCGTCGGGATGCCAGAAGGTCGCCGACACCACGCCCTCCAGCATGCCGTCGTGATACGGACCCACGTAGTGGGAAGTCTTGCTCCCATCCTCGCCGTAATAGGTTTCCTCGTACACCCCGTTGAGCACCCCATCCACATGGTTCTGGATGCGCTCGAACCGGATCGGGGCGCAGGCACCCTCCTCGTCGTAGTAGCTGATCTGGCGGGTGGTGCCATGTTGCTTGCCGTTGCGATAGGTGGTCTCCCAAGACACCTTGCCACAAGGCAGATACTGCGTGGTTTTCCCGTGGAGAACCCCATGCTGGAAGTATTGGTCGGAGGAAATGGCACCGGAGTGCCAGTAATTGAATGTCAGATACCTGCCGTGTAAGACACGGAATCCGGGAATCGTCGGATGGTAGTAGTAGGTATAGCGGCGCCACAGGTTCCCGTTGTCGCTATGGTAGTCCTCGACTTCATACAGAGTCGGCGTTTGTGCCCGCGCAGGCAATGGCTGCACGGCCATCAGTCCACCCGTCACCAACAGCAGCAGGAAAACCCAAGTAGTCGCAATCCGCATCGTACACCTCCCTCGTGCTTCTGGCCGGGGCCACCCCCATGGCAGCCGGACCAATTGCCCCACAGGACGGCTTCGTCCCCAGATTTGGCGCGAAGGGAATCGCCCTGACGAATCCCCCCGACTTGCGCCAAACAGGATTAATCTTGTCTGTTATCAGATTTTCCCAACAGCCGGGTGCTGTCAACGAGCATGTCACCCGTTTTTGCCCTCAAAGACGACAAGCGGCCCACCACGGATGCAGCCCGGGAGAGCCAATCCGTGGCAGGCCATTTCTCCGCCGCGTCTGTCTGTTGTCAGCCCCGCCGCGTGCTGATCAGGGTGATGGGCTCGTCAGGCGGCAACTGGGCCACCTCCACGCGCGCCACCGAGACCATCTGCCCCGGCTCCACCAGACCCGTCAGGTCCACGATCTGCCCCGGCTTCACCACGTAAACGTCCGGTGGCACTTCGCCCGCGTCGCCATACGTCGTGAACTCCGAGATCACCTTCGTCAGCAGGTCCTCCATCGTCCCCGCCGTCGTGGTGTCCACGCGCGCGTCGGGCACTTGCAGCCGCACGATTCCCTCGCGGTCCACGACGACGACCGGCGTCCAGACCGTCGTCATCAGCCCGAGCAGAATCCTGCGCGGTTTTTCGCCCGTGAAGACCTGCATCCATTGCTTGCCGCGCGTCAGGCGCTCCATTGAGGCAACCAGCTCGATGCCCGCGGTCTTTGCCGCGACGGCCTGGAGTTCCTCCTCGCTTGGCAGCTTTCCTCCCAGCGAGCGCGTGCGCAGCTCCGGTGTCCCCCGGGCCGTGGCCGAAACGCGCTTCGTCTGCCGGTCCACTTCCACGATGACCTCGATCGAGTCGGCGTCGGCGCCCATGCGCTGCACAGACTCGAACGCCTCCTTGCGCATCGACACGAGATCCGATTCGCTCGGGTTCATGATCGTGCGCTCGACCGTGTCCTGGATGATGCCCAGCGCCACGCCGATCGCCGAGATGACCTCGTTGTTCTTTGCGATGCGGTACTCGATCCCCATCTTTCTTGCCGCATAGGGCACGATCGCCTCGGCGCCACCGCCGCCGCCGACGAACGTGATTGCGCGGTCCTTCAGTTTGTGCTCCTCGCGCATCGCCTTCACGATCGGGATGATCTTCTTCGAGCACAAGTCCTGGATGCGCTCGGCGAGGTCCTCGGTCGTCGTGTTCAGCCACTTCGCCACGCGGTTGAAGCACGCATACGTGCTCTTCTCGTCACCGCGCGCATAGCCCTCGACCAGTCCCAGGATGTTCGCTGCACCCGTCGGCGTCAGCGTGATGCTCGGCTTGCCCGCGCCGTTGATCTTCAGCGCGAGGTAGTCGTCCGGGTCGCCATCGACGGGCTTGAACACCATCGGCTCGACGGTTTCAATGTTCGATGTGAACGCCTCGTAGCCAAGCCCCGCGATGTGCGCGCTGCGCGGGCCGACCTCGATCACCTTGCCGCCCTTGACGCGCGGCACCGAGCCCCCCGCGATGCCGACAGTGCGCACGTCGAGCGTCTTCACGTACAAGCGGAAGCCGCCGATTTCGCCGTGCGTCACGATCGGACGCCCGTTCTTGATGACGCAGATGTCCGACGTCGTGCCGCCGACTTCCACCATGCAGCCGTCTGAAATGCGCTCGTACATCAGCGCCGCGGCAACGCCCGCCGCCGGGCCGCTCAGCATCGTCAGAATCGGACGCTTGCGCATTTCCGCGATGTCCATGATGCCACCGTCCGAACGCATCACCATCAGCGGCGCCTTGATCCCCGACTCGCGCACGGCCTTCTCCGTCATGTTCGCCGTTTCGAGCATCTTCGGCAACATCGACGCGTTGACCACGGCGGTGCGCGTGCGCACGCGCAGGCCGTAGAGCTGCGACAGCGCACTGCTCGCGCACGCCGGCACGCCCATCTCCACCGCCATGGCCGCCACGCGTTCCTCCCGCCGCGGATCGTCGACGCCGAACGACTCCGACGTTACGATCACCTGGCAGCGCTCCTCCTCGATCAGTTCCTTGAGCGCCTTGCGGATGCGCTCCTCCGTGAAGTCCTTCTCGGTGTCGAGAAAGCGGAACGCCGTGCGCAGGAACTTGCCGGGCGAAAGCTCCAGCTTGCCCAGGTTCACCTCGCGTTTCGCGCGGATCGCCCCCGCTCCCGTCGCCATGCCCAGCACGCCGACGCGCGCCACGTCGCCCTCGATCAGCGCGTTCGTCGCCTGCGTTGTCGAATGCGCGATCAGGATCACTTCCTCCGCCTTGATGGCGGCCTTCTCGATCAGCTTCTGCATCGACTGCACCACGCCGCCCGCGACGCCCTCCTTCGCCGAGTGCGTCGTCGGCACCACCGCCTTCCCCACCAACTCCATCGTCGCCAGGTCCACCGCCACCGCGTGCGTAAACGTCCCGCCCACGTCGATCCCGATCTTGATGCGCCGCAACGCGGAAGACGACGTGGTTTGTTGTTCGTGGTTCGTGGTTTGGTTCTCTGTCATGACCGTCTTCTTCCGATTCAAATCGCGTGGAAAGTCAGTGTTCCGTTTCTGGCGCGGTTCGTGGTTCGTGGTTTGTGGTTCGAGTGGAAAGCAAAGAGCCCCTTGTATTCAATTCCCGATTCTTTCTATTCTTTCCTTACGTGGTCCGTCCCGCCTCCGGGATTCACGCCTCGAACAACGAACCGTGCACCACGAACAACGCCCCTAGAAGTACATCACCGCACCGAGCGCCAGCCCCGCCACCACCATGCCCCACACGTAGGGCAGCGTCCGGAACATGAGCGCCTGCACATCCACCCGCAGTTCGTTCGCAATCCACACGTTGTGCGTGTTCGTCGGATCGCAGATGCCCTGAATCTGGCCCACGGCCAGCAGCATCGCCATGATCGCCGCCGCCGGAATCGCTCCCACGGCGAGGAACAACGCCGCCACGCCAAAGCCCAACCCCCACATGTTCAGCGGACCGCGGTACAACGCCAGCGGCGCGCAGATGCCGAAGACAATCACGAACATGATCGGGTTCTTCGGCAGCGCCGCGAGCAGCAACGGCCGCATCGATGCCGTCAGCGGCCACTCGCCCGCAAAGCCCGTCGGCCCGATCACCGCCTGCACCAGGATGCCGATTCCGATCATCAGCAGCACCGCAGGCAGCACGCTGCTGCTCCCCTGGATCATGCTCTGCACCGCCATGCTCACCGAACCCGGCCGCAATGTCGCCAACACCGCATACGTGAAGCCCAGCGCCAGCGCCGCGTTCACATCCATGTCGAAGATGATGATCATCCCCAGTGGCAGCGCCGGAATCAGGTACGCGTACCACTTCACCACGACCACCTGCTTGCGCCAGTACTTCACGCGTGCGAGCAAGTCCCGCAGGATCGAGCCGAGCAGGAACAGGATGAACGCACCGAACAAGGCGCGTAGTCCCTTCAGCCACATCGGCACCACGGCCACCACCGTGTAGCGCGCCTGGCTGAACGCCAGCCGCAGCGGCTCGGCACCCGCGGCCGTGACGTCCGCCGCGATGACCGAAAAATCCGCCGTCCGCAGGTTCTCCAGCGACGCCGTCTGCAACTCGCCCACCGGCAAGCCGAAGTTCAGAATGCTGCCGTTCTTGAACGGACGCTCGAATGTCTTCTCCGCCCCCGTGTCGTCCACGACGTGCAGCACCAGCTTGCCATCAAAATTCGCCCGCACGTTGAAGATAAATTCCTGGAAATCACTGAGCGACCGCTTGCTCAGCCCCTCGAAGCCCTTGCGCCCCAGCCACTCGCCCACTCCCTCGGTCCGCAGCAGCGGCACCGCCGAATCGGGCTGCACCGCCGCCGGCATCTCCGCCACCAGCCGCCCATCCTCGTGTGCCAGGCGAATGCCCTCGCCGGGCTCCCACTCCGTGGCAAACGACTGCTCGAACACGGGCAACGGCGCCGCCGCCTCCCCATGCGAGACGATGATCCCGCCGATCAGCAGGAACGACACGGCCCCCGAGATTATCAGCATCAACGCCGCCTGGCGCTTGGACTGCAACGCCCGCGCCCGCAACAGCTCCACGATGATGAACACCAGCCCCGTGAAACCCAGCAGCACGAACATCAGCATCGCGAAGACGCGCACCTCGTCCTGCGGCAGCCCCAGCACGTTGACGTACAGCACCCAGTTCTGAGCGTTCATCAACCCGCCCATCGACAACCCGAAGAGCAGAATACCCCCCGCCACGAGAGGCGGCACGCCGACCGTCGCCAGCATCGGCAGCACCACGATCGCCACCATGATGATCGCCCCCAGCCCGCCGATCGTCGTGAAGATCGTCGCCACCAGCAGCATCGAGAAGAAAGCCACGCCGAGCGGGTTGTCGCCGATCAGCTCCGCGCCGTGCTTGATCATGCTCTCGGCAACGCCGCTTTTTTGCATAATGAACGAGAGCATCCCGCCGAAGAACGCCGCGATCATCGCGTCCACCAGCATCCCCGCGCCCTTGGCCACCACCCCCTTCAGGATGTCGGAGCGCAGGTCGATCAGGGCCATCTCGCCCCCAAGGCCCAGGCGCTGGATCCCCCAGGCCCCCAGCGCCAGCGCCACTCCCATGATCGGCAGCGCCAGCAATGCCGGCAGGCGCCGTGAAATCATCAACCCCGCACCAATCGCGAAGATGACGAAAATCAGAAGTCCCATCAGAATCGAGCCGGAAGCCATGCGGTGTTGTCCCATCGCCTCGGGGCATAGTGAGGAGGCGGTTAGTTTACTCAAAACATTTAATTAAGAAAAATGCCCCCGAAACGGAGCCGCGTCAAGCAGGATGGAGAACGCGCATTCCCGGTCTTGCACCGCACCGGCTCCATCAGGACTCGGATTATCGGCCTTCGCGGAATCTGCGGCCAAACAAGCCGGGAGCCGTTCTGGCGTTCTCGGAAAAAACGTGGTCATTGCCTCTGGCAAGCAGCTCGTCCTGGGCCACGGATTCGTTCGCCCCGCAATGGCCCCAACGAGGCCCAATCCCATGGCCCAGGGCAAGCGCCGCAGGCGCGCCGCCCTTCAGTGCTTGACGGCCGGGAGCCCGGGCGCTCCCCTTCTTATCCGACGGCCGTGCCCGCCGGAAAACCAAAACCGGTCGTGCCGCATGTCCCTGAACACCCCGCAACGCCTCCTCCTCTCCCTCGTCCTCCCCTGTCTTGCCGCCAGCGCGGCAGCCTTCGACCCCGTCAACGGCGACTTCGCCAAGGCCGACCCCGCCCACCTGCGCGTTCTCACCTGGAACATCGAATACAAGTTCGGCGCCGGCGGCACCACCGCCGAGCTCGCCGCCATCAGCCGCGTCCTCAACGCCATCGAGCCCGACGTGATCGCCTTTCAGGAGATCGACATCGACGAGGACGCCGCCTCCGTAAAGGCGCTCCTCGAAGCACGCACCGGCGGCACCTGGTACACCTTTGTCGGCGTCACCGACGGCCGCATCCGCAACACCGTCGCCTCGCGCTACCCACTCTCCCTCACGCGCACCGACACCATCCCCCCGGCCGAACGCCGCGGCGTCACCTGCGCCCTCGTTGATCTTCCCGAAGCCATCTATGGGAGCACGGACCTCTACTTTATGGCGTTGCACCAGAAGTCCGCCGGCACTGTCAGCGACGAGGCCCAGCGCCAGCAGAGCGCCGACGCCATCATCAACTGGATCCGCGACATCCAGACCCCCGGCGGCAACATCACCCTGCCCGACCTGACACCCATCATCTACGCCGGCGACTTCAACATCGACTACCTTCAGAACGGCCCCATCGGCGGCTACCACCCCGCCGACACCCTGGTCAGCGGCGACATCTACGACGAGACCACGTTCGGCCCCGACCGCGCTCCCGACTGGGACGGCACCCCGGTCACCGACACCGCGCCCTACAACCACGACAACGGCGACTCGCTCACCCAGCCCGCCTCCACCTCCCCCACCTCGCGGCTCGACCGCATTTACCACACCGACGCCGCGATCCACGTGGTCAACACGTTCATCCTGAACACGACAACGATGTCGGCCGCCGCGCGCTCGGCCGCCGGCGTGCAATACGGCGACACCGAACGGTATGGGGACGGCCCCGACCATTTGCCACTCGTCGCCGACTTTGTCCCCGGGCCGAATCCGAATCCGCCCGGGCTCGTGCTGCTCAACGAGTTCAGCTATGACGACGCGGGCACGGACAACCTCTCGTTCGTCGAACTGATCAACGTCGGTGGCCAGCCCGTGAATCTGGAGGCGCCGCTCGACTACCGCCTGCTGCGCGGCGAGAGCATGCCCACGACGGCCAACGGCTACTCCGACGTGGAGTGGTACTTCGATCTCGTCGGCGTCATTCCGCCCGGCGGGCACTTTGTTCTGTACGACAACGGCAGCGAATCCTCCGGCGTGACGAGCGCCATCGAATCCGCCCTCCCGCCGCTCCAGCGCATGAAGGACTCCAACTTCACGCTCCCCAACACCGCCAACAGCGCCTTTGCGCTCGTCACGCGCCAGTCGCCCGCCGCGTCCACGCGCGTCGATACGCTCGTCGAGGCGCTGATGTTCAACAACGCCTCGGGTTCCTTGTTCTTCTTCGAGACCGACGCGACCGTGCCGCTGGCCATCCGCCTCGAAGGCGACCAGCTCGGCGGCCTGCTCACCAATTCGGACGCCACCATTGCGCGCCGCCGGGGCGACAGCACGCCCAGCAGCTACGCGCACTGGCTGATCGGCGACACCGCCACGCCCGGCACCGCCAACGCCTCGGCCCTCGAATCGTCGGACCTCTTCATCGTGAAGTAGAGTTCTTTGGAAAAGTCGCGACCATTGCCTGCGCGAAGCATCTCGTCCTGAGCAAGGATTCGTTCGGCCTGCAATGGCCCCCTTTCCTTGATTGCTCAAGGCTGGGCCATTTTCGAGGCGTGCTTCTGGCTGCGATTCAACGGAAAACGCTCTGACATCGAAACCCTTCGAAGAAACAGGGACGGAGACTCCCCCGCACCGAAAGAGTCCCGAAGAGACGACTGATCGTAGCCCGGCACTTCAGCGCCGGGACTCCGTCCCTAATTCTGGACAGAGAGTCCCGGAGGGACGACTGAACGATTGAATAGCGAACGCGCCGCGTTCTTCCGCTCTACTGAACCACCCACGCTTCCCGCGCGCTGCCACGCAGCGTCCCGAGGTCCTGGCCCCAGTTCCGCGCGCCCGGCGTCAGGCGGTTCTCCTGCACCGGTTCCGTGTCGCCACTGAACTCCGAAGGCGGATCGACGATCCATCCGCCCGGTCCCGGCACGAAGTCCGTCCGGTCGTTGTCCATTGCGTCGTCGTTGTTGAACCCACCCGTTGCGTCGTTGGTGAAAATCGCGCCGTCGTCGCCGCCAATTCCCGCGAACGGCGTGGCAAACGCCAGCGGCGCCGGATCGCCAAAGAACGACTCGGGCGTGATGCGCGTTCCTTCCGCGATGAAATCGATGCCGATGTCGTCGGCGAAGGCGCTGCTCCCGCCAGGAGCCAGCAACACCAGTGCGTCGTCGCCCGTGCCGACTCCGATGTTCGGGTCCGTCGTCACGTCCAGGTTGCCATTGCCCGCGTAGAACACGAGCCGTCCGTCCGCCACGTCGAGATCGTCGGCCGGGAAGCTCGCCGCGTTCACGTCGTTGATGCTGCTGACAACGAGGAGGATCGTCCCCTTGGGAACGCTGGCGAGAACGGGCAGGCTGGGCAGGATGATCGATCCCGAATCCAGCGCCCCGATCGTGTCGATTGCCGGGTTGCTCGTGATGCGCCAACCGCGCATGTCGAGGCCGTCGGCAACGGTGAGCAGTTCGATCCAGTCGCGTTCGATCGCCGCGCCGATGCTCGGATAGAACGTCGCGTTGTCGTTCACCCAGTACTCGTTGAAGATCACGTCGTTCGGTTGGGGCGTCGCGTCGGCAAGGTCAAACGTCAGCGTGATCGTCGCGTCGGTGCCCGCTGCCACCGTCGTCGTCAGGTCCGCCGTGCTTCCCGTGACGAGGCCATCCCAGGAATCGAACTCCGAATCCGCATCGGCAATGCCCGACAGATCGAGCGACGCGCCGTCGAAGAACGTCCCCGTCCACGGGAGATCGACGATGCGGCCGCGAATGCCCAAACGCCCGCTCCCCGCGCCCGCGCTCTGGAACGTGATCGTCCTTGTTCCCGCGAGACCGAAGCGCGTCACCAGCAGGTTGCGCATCACCGCCGGGCGGTTTCGGATGAAGTTGCGCGTGTTGACGATGCTGTTGTTCCAGTAGCCTTGCAGCGTCGCCGCACTCTGGTTCGTGGAGGGAGCCCAGCGCGTAGCTTCGCGCGGAACTTCCGACTGGATCAGCGTGGCATAGTGATCGAATTCGCCGATAGCCTTGTCGGCGGGGACGACGAAGTTCAGCAGGTCGTCCATCGCGGCGAGATAATCGCGCACGCCCTCGGGATTGTCGAGGATGCCGTTGATGTCCGCCGGGCGGTTTGCATCGAGATTGTTGCCATTGAACAGCGAACTGAGCGGCGCGATGAAGCCGTTGTGCGACGTGCTCAGATGGTAGTTGCTTCCCTCTGCCCACGTCTGCGTGTCGCTGTCCCACCCGTTGGGACGCAGCCCCAGCCCCCACTCCGTGTCCCACTCGTGGAAGACCCAGCGCGCATCCGGCTGTGTGCGGTGGCGGCTGGCGATCCAGTTGTTGTGGGGCCAGTCCTCGTTCTGGCAAAAGATGTTGAGCGCAAAGAAGTCGAGGAAGTTGCGGTAGTCGATGCGCTGCTTCAGTTCTTCAAGGCCCTGTGGCGTGGCGACGTCGCTCGCCGCGTGCCACGCGAGCAGATCGTTCCACGCGTCAAGGTCGCCGTCCACCGCCTCGGTGAAGAACTTCGTCTCGTAGGTCCACGTTCCCTTGGCGATGTCGTAGTCCGAGCCACCGCCGAAGATCGTGCCCATCTGGTCATCGGTGATGCGCTCGGTTGCGTTGTACAGCCCCCAGTATTCGCCGTTCAGATAGAGGGCGAAGAAGAAGCCGTCGGCGGCGTACTGACCCTGGTCGTCGTACCAGTCGCGCATGATCTGGTCGCGGATGAAGTTCACCTGCTGCAACTGCGTGGTGCTGGTGACGAGGAATCCGTCGTTGCCGCCGGCGCGCAGCACGATCTGGCTGATCGCATCCGCCGTCGTGCGCTCCATCCACGGCAGCGACACTTCCGGGGTGCCGTAGGCGTTGCTCAGATACAGACGGAACGACTTCTTCGCCGCACTTCGCGAAAAGCCCCCGTGTATCCGCAGGCCCGCGTCGAAGCTCTGCTGCACCGAGCCGTCGGGCGAGAACAGCAGCACGTGCGCCGGGCGTTCCCACGCGTCGCCGCGCTCGTCGTAATTCATGTAAATCCCCGTTGCCGAATCGAACAGATCGTCGGGATCGACAACCAGGTTCATCACCGGAATGGACCGGTCCGCTTCGTTCTGGAAAAAGTACGATGCCGAAGTGACCAGGCTCGGGTCCTTGCTCGCGTACCATGCCCGGGCGCGGAGTCCCGTTGTTGCCGAGAGAGGAATCGGATTGGTGTAGACGGTGGACGTGGAATCCGGAATCGAGCCGTCGAGCGTGTAGCGGATCGCCGTCGCGCCCGGCGCCGTGATCGTCACGTTGATCGGCGCGCTCTTGAAGCCCGACTCCTCGGAAAGCAGCGGCGCGTCTCCGCGCTCGCCGAACATGTTCTCGCCCCCCGGTGTCGGCACGATCGTCAGAACGAAGTCCCCGCTCGCATTCGGAATGCGCGCGAGCGACTCGTCCGTCCTCATCGCACCCCAACTCGCCTCGTCCAGCACCTGCTGGGTCGCCGTGTCGTAAAGCGAGGCAATCTCGCCGCTCGCACTGAACTTGAAGTTCGTGTGCAGCGCCGCTCCCGCCGTGTCGTAATCGTCACACCAGACCATCAGGTACGCGCCCGCGTCGAGCGTCACGCCTGCGGGAAAGAGCCACTTCGTGCGATTGCTCGCCGAGTCCGAAAGAGCCAGCCCTGTCAGGTCAGCCGTGTCCGGCCCCAGGTTCAGAATCTCCACCCAGTCGCCCGACTCGCCAAAGTCCGGGTCGCTGGCCGTTGCGCTGTTCGACGCCATGACCTCATTGATGACAAGCTGCCACGTGCCTGCGGCGCCGACGACGTACTCGTGCGGCCCGCTCGTGGACTCCGAGCCGAGCCCGTCCGTGGCGACAACGGTGAAGGACACCGTGCTGCCGTCGGCCTGGGGGGGCAGCATCGCCGTGTAGACCGCATCCCCCGCCGCCACGTCGCCCTGCGTACCATCATCGAGCGCACTCACTTCGCCGGAGAGTGAAGCCGCGGGCACCGACCACTGAACACGCACCGAATCCACCGTACCGTTGTCCACGACGCGCGCCGTCACCTGCACGCCAGCCGCCGCCGTGGGGTACAGCGGCGAACGCCGCACGTTGGAAATCGTGGGGGCCGAGTCGGGCTGGAAGAGCATCGCGTCGGCAATGTACGAGCCCGTGTTGCCGCTGTTGCTCAGCGTCACGCTCCCGCTCGTGCCCGCCAGAAAGCGGTACGCGCCGAGCGACTCCATCGCCAGATCGCCCGAGAACGAGCCCGTCTGGTCGAGTTCCCGCACCGCCGTGCCATCGGCGTGAATAATCGTGTAGGGGGCGCGTGACGTGCGGTCGGCGCTGCGGCGGAAAATCGCAAAGACCTCGTAGGCCCCTTCGCTCGGCAGCACCGGCGTCCACGTCGCCGTCGACGGCGGGCGGTTGGTGCTCGAAAAGCGGTACAGGCCACCATCATAGCCCGCGCCCGTGTTCGACGTCGTACTCCATTCGCCCGTTTCCGTATAGGTGGGCGCGCCATCGCTGTCGTCCACGACGACCGACTGCCCCACCGCCGCAGCCCCGGCCAGCAGCATTCCCACCAGCCCCGCAAGCAAACGTGCCGAGGCCCGAATTCCGGCGCTCTCAAGGAAAAACCTGTTCATGGACATCCCCCACGCGATGGCATCGCGATGGGCACTCCACCCGGTTTGTCCCCCCGGCACAACTGGTATCGCGGGCGGCGCCCCCCTTCTCACGTCCCCTTGCGGCTGATCTTGCAGCCAATCGGCTCGAAGCGCGGCGTCGCCACTTCGCGCCCGGCGCGCAGATCGTCCACCGCCTCTTTCAGCAGAAACCGGTACCCGCTCTCCGCCTCCCCATCCAGCACGTTCTCCGGCGCGCCCCAGAACCGAATCCGCCCCTCCTTGTCCGCCAGCCACACCGTCGGCGTCCGCTGCGCCCCGTAAACGTCGATCACCTCCATTTCCCGGTCGATAACCACGGGGAACGTCACTGCTCCGCTTTCGCTCTGCGCCCTCAGGTCCTCCTGGTACCAGTCGTAGTCCCAGATTTCATCCGACACGACGCCCAGAATCCGCAGATCGGGGTACTTTTCGGCCGTGAATTCCTCGGCGATGGCGCGGGCACAGTTCGCCGCGCACGGGCACGTGGGGGCGTGCCAGATCACGGCGACATAGTGCTCGCCGTCGATCAGATCGTGGAGCCGGTAGGTTTCTCCGTCGAGCGTGGCCAGCTCGAAGTCCGGCAGTTTGTCGCCCATGGACAGGTTTCCGGCGGAGGCATGCTCCTCGGCAATCGGGGCCGCCGCGCCCGAAGGGGCGTCGGGCTGCTCGCTGCACCCCGCCGCCAGCATCACTGCCAGCATCCCGGCACCCAGAGACAAATGACGAATTTTCATGATGGATTCTCCTTCCAATGGACGAGGCAAGCTCTGTTCCAGCCAGGCACGAGGGGCGAGAGGGATTTGGCGTTGCAGCTTGCGCCCCGGGGGGCGAACGCGTTTCTCTCATACGCTGCCACTCTGCAAGGAGCACCACCATGCCCGAAAGCAAGAGCGAGCCCCTGTGGGACCTGATGGGTCTGCTGTTCAAGGCACACCCCTGGCACGGCGTGCCCATCGGCGACGAAATGCCGCAGGTCCTGACCGCCTACATCGAGGTGGTGCCCTCTGACACCATCAAGTACGAGATCGACAAGCAATCCGGCCTGCTGAAGGTTGACCGGCCCCAGCGCTACTCCAACGTCTGCCCGGCGCTCTACGGCCTGGTGCCCCAGACGTACTGCGCCGAAAAGGTGGCGGAGTTCAGCGCCGAACGCGCCGGCAAAGGCCGCATCGAGGGCGACCACGACCCCTTGGACATCTGTGTCCTGAGCGAAAAAACATTCAGCCGCGGCGACTTCCTCGTCGAGGTCATCCCCATCGGGGGCCTGCGCATGATCGACGGCAACGAGGCCGACGACAAGATCATCGCCGTTCTCAAGGGCGACGCCTCCTACGGCGACTGGCGCGAAATCGAATCCAGCCCCGCCTCCCTCGTCGAGCGTCTCAAGCACTACTTCCTCACCTACAAGAGCTCGCCGGACGACTCCGCCACCACCTGTGAAATCACGCACGTCTATGGCCGCGAGGAAGCCTACGAGGTCATCCGCCGCAGCCACGACGACTACGCCACCCACTTCGGCAACCTCGAAGACATGCTAACCGCCCTGCGCGGCTGATACCACCCAAGAAAGCAAGACTCACCATGGATACCCTGGAAGCCATCCGCACCCGCCGTTCCATCAAGCACTACGACCCCGAGCACCGCATGACCGACGAGGAGATCGAGCAACTGCTCTCGCTCGCCATCCTCTCGCCCACGGCCTTCAACATCCAGCACTGGCGCTTTGTCGTCGTGAAGGACCCGGACCTGCGCGCCCGCATCCGCGAGGCAGCCTGGAACCAGGCCCAGGTCACCGACGCGTCGCTGCTGCTGGTCATGACTGCCGACCTCAAGGCATGGCAGCGTGACCCTGCCCGCTACTGGCGCGACGCCGACGCCCAGGTGCGCGACTTCATGGCCCTCAACATCACGAAGTACTACGAGGGACGCGAGGACGTGCAGCGCGACGAGGCTCTGCGCTCGTGCGGCATCGCAGCCCAGACGATCATGCTCGCCGCCCGCGCCATGGGCTACGATTCCTGCCCGATGGACGGGTTCGACTTCTCCGCCGTCGGCAAGCTGATCAACCTGCCCGAGGATCACATGATCGCCATGATGATCGCCGTCGGCAAGGGCACCAAGCCCGCCTGGCCCCGCCCCGGACAGCTGCCCCTGAGCGACGTCGTCATCCACGACCGTTTTGCCTGACGAAGAGCCCGATCCGTCTCGACACCCCCGACCCCGTCTGCCATGTGAACATGCGATAGAATAAGGGAACGGGATCGTCCGTAGGGCGATACAGACTGTCGGGCTAATCTCAAGGGGGTAATTCCATGAAAAAGTTCCTGATCGGCTGCGGGATATTCGTCCTCGTCGCCATCGTCATCGTCTGCGGCTGCTCACTGTATATGGGAGCCAAGGGCGTGAAATGGATGGAGAACGTGCAGGTCGCCGTGGAGAAAACCGCCGCGCTCGAAGCCGACTACCCCTTCACCGCGCCCGATCTCGGCGCCGACGTCGATCCCGAGCGCTTCCAGGACTACCTGGCCATTCGGCAGGACATCATCGACCGCACGCTGCGCATCGGGCTCGTCAGCAAAATCACGCAGGCCCAGGCGGGCGGCGGCAAACCCGACGTCGGCATGGGCGACATTTTCGGCCTCATGGGCGAACTCCCCACCCTGATTGGCGACTACGAGACGATTCTGCGCACCGAGGAGATGTCTCCATCAGAGTATCGCTATTGTGTGCAGGTCGTCCTCAAGTCGATCAAGGACGGCTCGGACCAGGGAGAGCAGGACTTCCAGCCCCTCTGGACCAAAATGGCCGGCGAAGTCGATTCGATTCAAGCCGCCATCGACCAGCACAACAGCAGCCAGCCCCCCCAGCAACAGGTGCATATCGACCTGAACGAGGTGATGACCAGGATCGACTCCTCACCCGCCTCGGCCGCCAACATCGAACTCGTGCGCCAGCATCTGGACACCTTCTCCAAGAGCCCGGAGATGATCTGGCTGGAAATCATCCTGACCACCGTGATTTCCGAGACATTGCCGCAAATGATGCAGTAGGCGCGCTTAATCTTATCAGAATCCGGAACGGGCCAGTCCCCTCTTGCCCCCACCCGGAGGGGGGCGCATCCCTCGGACGCCGTGCGCGGATCAGAACCGTCCGCTTTGCAGCCGAAAATGGCCCCGGCCGAAATCGTGGAGGAATCGGATTCAACCATCCGGACGACTACATTATGACCTACAAAATTCTCGTCAGTGACAAACTCAGCGAAGACGGACTCGAAGTGCTGCGCAAGGCAGGCTTCGAAGTGGACCACCTCCCCGAAATCACCCAGGAGGAAATTCGCGAGTGCATTGCGAAGTACCACGCCTGGGTGATCCGCAGCCGCAGCAAGGCAACAGCGGAGATCCTCGAAAAGGCCGAGAACCTCAAGGTCGTCGGCCGTGCCGGTGTCGGCGTTGACAACGTCGATATCGACGCCGCCAGCAAGCGCGGCATCATCGTCATGAACACGCCCGGCGGCAACACCATCAGCACCGCCGAGCACGCCATCTCGATGATGATGGCGCTCGCCCGCAAAATCCCCGCCGCCGACGCCAGCATGAAGGCCGGCAAGTGGGACAAGAAGAGCTTCATGGGCGCAGAACTCCGCGGCAAGACCCTCGGCGTCTTCGGACTCGGCCGCATCGGCCAGGAAGTCTGCAAGCGCATGAGGGCCTTCGACATGAGCATCCTGGCCTACGACCCCTTTGTCTCCACCGAGGCCATGAAGCACCTCGGCGTCGAAACCGCCAGCATCGACGAAATCTGCCGCCGTGCCGACTTCATCACGATCCACACCCCGATGTCGCCCGAAACAAAGAAGATGATCAACGCCGAGCGGCTGGCGATGATGAAGAAAACCTGCCGCGTCGTGAACTGCGCCCGCGGCGGCATCGTTGATGAAGCCGCCCTCGCCGACGCCCTGAAGAATGGCACCATCGCCGGCGCCGCCCTCGACGTCTTTGAACACGAACCCATCGGCGCCGATCACCCGCTCATGGGCCTGACCAACGCCGTCCTCACCCCGCACATCGCCGCCTCCACCGTCGAGGCCCAGGAAAACGTCGCCATCCAGGTCGCCGAGCAAATCCTCGACGTCCTGCTCAACAGCAAGATCACCAACGCGGTGAACGCTCCGTCGATCGATCCCAAGATCCTCGACTCCCTCAAGCCGTTCCTGCGGCTGGCGGAAAAGCTCGGCGCCTTCGCCGCTCAGTTCAGCCAGGGCCGCCCCAAGCGCCTGACCTGCCGCTACAGCGGCTCCGTCCTTGAATACCCGCTCCAGCCCCTGACCACCGCCTTCGCCAAGGGCTTCCTCCAGACCACCACCGACCGCCCGATCAACTACGTCAACGCACTCCCCATCCTCGCCGAGCGCGGCATTGAAATCCTCGAAACCCGCAGCAGCAGCCAGTTCCGCTACCGCAACCTCCTCACGCTCGCCGTCGAGACGGAGGATGGCGTGGAGGACATTTTCGCGGGCACGGTCTTCGAGCCCGACCACGGCCGCATCGTCATGGTGAACGACAAGTCCTTCGTCGCCCACCCCGAAGGCAACCTCGTCGTCGTCGAGAACGAGGACGTCCCCGGCGTCATCGGCCAGGTCGGCACCTTCTTCGGCAAGGAAAGCATCAACATTGCCGAAATGACCTGGGGCCGCGTCGAAGACGGCGCAGGCAAGGGCCACGCGATGACCATCATCAACATCGAGGGCCCCATCACCAGCGGCCAGCTCGCCGAACTGCGCAAGCTCCCCAACATCAAATCCGCGCGCCTCATCCGCCTCTAAGGCCGAACGCGCCCACACACCCAACGCACACCTTTCGCCCGCGAGCAGCCTCCCGCCGCCCGCGGGCGAACTTCGTTGTGGAGAGTGCGCCCGCTCGCCCCCGTTTGATGTCGCCGCCCCCTACATGAGGTGCGGGGGCGACAAGAAGAGAAAACGGCAAACAGGAAAGCGACGCGATGGGATAGGGCGGGACTGAAAATTGAGAACCGAAAACTGAAAACCGATGACGTCCCGCTACTTGTACCCGCGCAGGAACTTCTTCTCGGCGGCGAAAAGTTCGAGCGCCATCGCCTTGATCTCTGCGGGCGAGCACACCGCCATCGTCAGCGGATCGAGCATCAGCGCGTGAATCGCAAGCTCGCGCGACTTCTCGATGGCCGCCTGTGCACCGAGATCGAACATCCGCATGTTCGCTTCGCACAGTGCCGCCATTTGGCGCGGCAGCACGCCGTACGGCGTCGGGTTCACGCCGTTGCGATCAATGAAGCACGCCACCTCGACGCACCCGTCGTGCATCAGGTTGGAAATCAACGCACCCGCGCCGCGATGGCGGTTCATCACGTTGCCGTGAATGCGGTACGGCGCGTCCTTCTCGCGCGCCTCGACGATATAGGAGGCGTACTCCCAACTGCGCGGCTGATCGAGGGGCTTCTCGCCCGTCAGCATCCCGGCGCGGTAGTCGTCCGACGCCTTGCGCCAGTTCGGCCAGTTGTCCGCGTAGAAACCCGACTCGCCGCCGTAGCGCGGCACCATGTACTTCTTCAGCAGGTCGGGGCGCTTGCGGTAGTACGGCAGGTACTCGCTCAGATGCCCCGAGGACTCCGTGACGAACGCGCCAAAATGCAGCATCACGTCCTTGCGCACGAGGTCCCAGAACTCCTCGGCCTCACCGGGCACCTTGCGCTCGGCGAGTTCCTTGCGCGCCTGCGCCATCAGCTTCGGATACAGGTCCTTCCCCTTGTGCCGCAGCGTGGTGAACCACGCGAGGTGGTTGATGCCCGCGCATTCAAATTCGAGTTCGGACTGGGGAACGCCGGCGCGCTGGGCGAGCTGGTGGCTCGTCCCCTGAACGGAATGGCAGAGGCCGACGACGCGCATCGACGACACGCGCCCCGCCGCCAGGCACATCATGTTCATCGGATTCGTGTAGTTGAGCACCAGCGCCTCGGGGCACAACTCCTCGGCATCGCGCAACATGTCGAGCCACACGGGAATCGTGCGCAGAGCCTTGAACAGTCCGCCCGGGCCGATGGTGTCGCCGATGCACTGATGCACGCCGTACTCGCCCGGAATGTCGTTGTCGTGGCGCACACATTCGACGCCGCTGACCTCGATGCAGTTGATGATGTAGTGCGAGCCGGCCATGACCTCGCGGCGCTTGGTGGAGGCCGTGATGATGGAGGGATCGTGCCCGCGCAGCTCGGCGATCTTCTTCATGACGCGGGTGATGAGTGTGAGGCGCTTGCGATCAGTATCGACAAGGGCGATCTCGATGCTCTTGAGGCCGGGAATCAGAAGGATGTCGTTGAGGACAACGGTGGTGAAGCCGCTGCCCGCGCCCATCATCGTGACCTTGAGGTGGCGGGGCATGGTGCCCGCCATGCCTTCCTGAAGCGCGGCGGCCTTGGAATGTTCGGCGTGTCCGCGGTCTGCGTCTGCGTTCTTCTTGCGAGCCATCGAAAAGTGTCCCCCCGAAATGCGATGCGTTGAGGAGGATGAGAGCGCTTACTTTGGGGAGGCGGCAAGCGGAGAGAGAATCGGAATCGGGAAAAGCCTTGAAGGAATCACAGCCGCCCGCCGCCGCGTCCTCCGCGGCCGCCCGTGCCAGAATCCCCGCTGGCCGCGTCCGCCCCCGCGAAGACCGGCAGATCGACCCCAATCTCCATCCCGGCGTCCTCGTCGAGCGGAATCTGAACCGTGACGGCCTCGGCCGTGGGTGCGCCGGGAATGCCCAGAGAGAACCAGGTGATTTCGCGCGGCACACCGCTGAAGCGATAGCGTCCGTCCTCGTCCTCGTACACGCGCAGGTCGCGCCGCATCACGGGCGCACCAAACCCCGGGCCGCTGAAGTACGAAACGATCTCGACGCGCTGGACGGGCTGCCCGCCGGAGGTGACGACAAACGTCCCCTCGGCCGTCGGGTACACAACCACGCGGGCGGGGTCGGGCGCGTCGGGAAGCACCGGCAGAAGGCCCTGCAGACCACGCCCCTGGAAGGCGGTGATGTACAGGCGCGGCGAGCCCTCGGGCAGGCTCTCCGCCCCCTCGATGGGCGGCGTGTTCATCTCGAAGAAGCCCATGCCGTCGGTCGTCGTGGCGTAGTCGTTCGCGCTGAAGCCCAAGTCCTCACCGCCGAGCACGACGCGGGCTCCGGCCACGGGTTCGCCCCCGGTGGTGACGACCTCGCCCCAGAACAAGTGTGAGACTTCGAGGAAGAGCACGACTTCCTTGCCGTCTTCGAGTTCCTGCCACTGCACCGTGACGGGATCGGCCCCCTTGTAGTTGTCGTCGAGCGTCTGGGGCTCGGCGGAGAAGAGGTACTCGCTGGCGGGATTGAGTTCAAATTCGAAGCGCCCGTCGGCGCCCGTGGGCTCGGAGAGCAGGGACGACTCCCCGGCAAGCAACAATCCGGGGTTCCATCCGCCACGACCGCCTCCGCGTCGCCCGCGTGTCTGGTCGGCGACCGCTCCGGCCGCGGCGCCCTCCTCCTCAAACCCATTGGCGCGCACCCGCACGTTCTCCGCGGGCTTGCCACCCGGCTCGTACACAACGCCGCGCACGAGAAGCCGATCAGGGAAGGGGACCTCAAAGCGGTACGGCCCCGGCTTCTCCGGCAGGGTAATGTCCATGCTGATGTCGCGCGAAATCCCGCGGAAACCGAGATCCTCGGCGGAGCGGCGGGCGATGATGATGCCCACTTCCGCACCGGGAAGCCCCTTGAACGTGAACTCGTTGTCGATCACGGGCAGCGCCATGTAATTGAAGGCACGCGACCGCACCGTGGCCGTGAATCCACCGGCATTCGCGGGCGGGTTGACGAGGACACCGGTGGCGGTGACGACGTCCGAGCGCAGGTAGTAGCGCCGCACGGCGGGCTCGCCGGAATCCTCGCTCTCGTTGCGCCGTCCACCCCACCGGCCGCCCTCCATCGACCGCATGTCGTAGTGCGGGTTGGTCCATCCGCGCCTGGGGTTGCTGGAATAAACAGAAGCCGAATCCGAGCGAATCGTGATCGGCCGCGAATCGGGGTAGGCGCGGATGATGAACATGCCGTCGGGGCCCGTGCGCACCGTTTCCGGCAACGCGTTGCCCGCTTCCCGCCAGTCGAACGTCGAGGCACTGACGATGAGCGTGTGCCCGGCGACCGGGTTCTCCTCGGTGTCGACAAGCTGCGCGCGGTACTCCGTGCGCGCCTCCATTTCAACAGTGCGCTCCAGCCCCTCGCCGTCGGCCACGGTGAGCTCGGCGGCCGGGTACTCGGGACGCCGCCCCCACTTCAGCACAACGTCGTACTCCCCCGCCGTCACGTTGAAGAACGACGCGCGCCCCTGCTCATTCGTCGTGAACTCAAGCGCCGGGGCGTCCTCGGCCGCCGCCGTCTCGCGCAGCCGCACCACGACGTTGGGCAGCGGGATTTCCGTCCCTTCCTCGACAACCGTCAGCAGCACGCTGCCGGGCAGCAGGGGCTTCTTTTCCACTGCGACGGGTTCGACGATGACTGCGGGCGCGGCAGCCTGGGAGGCGGCCTCATGGGCCTCGGCGGCCGATGCTTCAACGGCGGGCGCGGAATCAACCGCACCGGGCTGCGAATCGCCGGAGGGCGCCGGAGCCGCGTCCGGCTCCACCACGGCGGCGGGCACGGAAGCGGGCGGCGCGGGCTTCTCTTCGAGCAATTTCATCACGATGAGGCCCACGAGAGCGAGCGAGGCCAGTAGGACGAAGACCTGCGTGCGGCGGTTCTGCGGGTGAACGTCGGGGATCACGCTGGGCCTCCGGGGCCGTTAAGAAAAGGTTTTCAGTTTTCAGTTCTCAGTTTTCGGTTCTGCGCGGTTCGCGGTTCGTGCTGGGGCACGATCAATCGTCCCGCAGGAGTCGCGGGAGTCCATTTCTGAACTGCAACGGCTGCCATCTTTGCTCGGCGATCACTTTTTCGTGCCGATTCGTGCAATTCGTGGTTCCTTCTTCTCCGCTTCTTAATCTCTTCTCCGTGTCTCCGTGTCTCCGTGGTGAAATCATCTTCCATCACGACGCGATCCACAACCAACTCTCAGCCGCCGGCGGGTTCGGTTGTTTCCGGCGTGGCCGGGGCGGGCGAGTTCGAGCACTCGGTGACACTAAACAGGTGCCCCATCTTCTCCGCCTTCGTGCGCAGGTAGTCCGCGTTGTAGGCCTGGGCGCCGGCTTCGAGTGGAACGCGGTCCACCACCTGAAGGTCGAAGCCCTGGATGCCGACGATCTTCTTCGGATTGTTCGTCATGATGCGGATGCGCTTGAGGCCGAGATCGCGCAGAATCTGGGCACCGATGCCGTACTCGCGCAGGTCGGGCTTGAAGCCGAGATCGAGGTTGGCCTCGACGGTGTCGCGCCCCTGGGACTGGAGGTTGTAGGCTTGGAGCTTGGCGCGCAGGCCGATGCCACGCCCTTCCTGGTCCATGTAGATGATGACGCCGTGCCCTTCCTTCGCGATGCGTTCCATCGCGGCGTGCAACTGCGGTCCGCAGTCGCACCGCAGGCTGAGCAGCGTGTCTCCCGTGAAGCACTTGCTGTGCACGCGGATGAGCGCCGCGTCCTGTTTTTCCGGTTCGCCGAGAACAAGGACGGTGTGCTCCTCGCCGTTGAGGACGTTCTCATAAAGATGCATGTCCCACACGCCCCACGGGTTGGGAATGCGGGTGGTGACGACACGGCGCACCAGGTGCTCGTTGCGCGTGCGCCAGGCGATCAGGTCGCGGATGGAAACGATGTTGAGCCCGTGCTCGCGGGCAATGCCGCGCAGGTCGGGGAGGCGCGCCATCGTTCCGTCGTCGTTGAGGATTTCGCAGATCACGCCGACGGGCGAGCGCCCGGCGAGGCGGCAGAGATCGACGACGGCCTCGGTGTGTCCGGCGCGCACGAGCACGCCGCCCTCGCGCGCTCCGAGCGGAAAGATGTGGCCGGGGCGCAACAGGTCCGACGGGCGGGCGTTCGGATCAACGAAGACGCGGCACGTGGCCGAGCGGTCCGCCGCGCTGATCCCGGTGGTGACGGTGCGTGCGTCCACGGAGACCGTGAAATTCGTCGTCAGGTGCGAGGTATTGTCGCGCACCATGGGCTGGAGTTCGAGTTCTTCGAGACGCTCGACGGGCGCGGCGACGCAGATCAGCCCACGGCCATAGCGGGCCATGAAGTTGATGGCCTCGGGGGTCGTGTGTTCGGCTGCGAGAACGAAATCCCCCTCGTTTTCGCGGTCCTCGTCGTCGATGACGATGAGCATGCGCCCTTCACGCAGGTCCTGGAGGGCTTCAGGGATGGAGGCAAGATTGGTCATGGCGCAACGTTTCTCCCGGCGCTCCGGCGTGCGCGAGCGCACTCCGGTCAGCAGCAAAAAGCATACGCGCGGGAATCGGAGGCGGTCAACGAGGGAGGCGTGGAAGGGATGGAAGGGCCGAAGGAGATATCAGGCAACCATGCGGGAACCGGGCAATTCGTCCCAAGTGCGACCTTCGAGCAAACGCCCGGCGCGCTTCTTGTTCACACCGCCCCATTGCTTGAAGAAGAAGGGGGTTCCCGCCTTTCGGCACTGATCCCGGAGGTCGATCACCCAGTCCCGCTCCATCGGACGGGCACCCGGGCCGGATTCCCCTCCGACAATGACCCAGTCGATTCCCTTCAACTTCAAACGCGGCAAAGGACCAAGCAACGGCTCCAGCGAGAGAAACTTTATCTTGGCGGCCGTTTCCCTGAGAAGATCGATGCGAAACCTGTAATCCGTATTCTCGACGCTGACTCCCATCCAAATGTGCGGGGCCCATGGCAACCGGGGAGAAAGCTCGACGAGCCGCTCGGCCCGTTTCGTCAGTATCTGGTAGCGGTGTTGCGGAGCGCGGTTCATGACATCAAAAACGCGCAGGATGAACTCGTCGGGAACCGCCTCATGAAAGAGATCGCTCATGGAATTGACGAAAATGATCTGCGGCTTCTTCCAGCGCAGGGGAATATCGAGCGCCCGTGGCTGGAGCGTCACCTTGAAACCGTGCCGATAAGCAGGCAGGCCCATGGCGTGCAGACGCTTGGCCATCCGCTCGGCATAGCAGTGCTTGCAGCCCGGGCTGATCTTCGAGCAACCCGTCACAGGATTCCATGTCGATTCCGTCCATTCTATGGAAGAGCGGGTGGCCATCAGGACTCCTTGCCGAAAATATCCCTTACGATCTTGCACGCCGTCGCTGCAGCTCGTGGATTCGCTGTCGCAAAACACAAATGATAAAGCACCCTGCCCTTTGGGGTGCACAACGCCAATGGCTCCTCCACCACGCCACCGGCTGGGAAAACGGTCGTCATCCGTTCCACATAATACGCAGCAATATCCTGAATCCTAGCCTGCTTGGTGAGCTCCCCGGAGGCATTGAACAAATCGCTCTGCGAGGAGTATCCGTAGAACCGATCCGCCCATTCGTCAGTACCGAACAGACGGTTCAAAGCATCCTTCCAGGCCTGCGGAATCGACGTAAAATCGTCCGGCAGCATCCGGTTCACCGCGACACCCGAGGGGAACAGTACCATCAAGTCGATCGCCCTCGTTTCCGCGATCGCCTCAATTGTCGCCCAGTTCACTTGCATCCCATAGGGATCGAGAAAAAGCACGGCTCGATGCCGATTCCAGTTCTTGGCACAAAGCTCTCGCAGCTTGTCATTCGCGTTTCCGCATTCGATCCGGATGGCGCTGGCTTTGTCCGGAAATTCATCTCTCAATGATCGAAGCTCTTCGGCCCGGCTCGGATTCCTTTCAATGAAGATGAACGACTGAAATGGCGGATCGCTCGTGAGAGCGATTCTGGCCGAGCCGTCAAAGTACCCGATGAGATCGTCCCTGGATAGATCGTCGAAGAGATCGGACGGCGATAGGTCTGGGCTGCCACTCTCCACACGGCCGGTTCCTGCGAACGCATCAATGTAAGCCACGTGAAAAGGCCGTTCCTTCAAGATTTGCATGTAAGCCCGCAGGTACTTGCTCAGGACAGCGAGCTTCTTCTCCGTCCACGGTCCGCCGAATTGGTGCGCCATCTCCTTCGTCCCAACGAATATTTCGCCTAATATTCGCCCAAAATTGCCTCAGAATCAAGGCGAATTTCTTGCATCCGCACGGCTTACCAGTCGGCAGCAACTCCCAGCATTCTCCAGAAAAACGCTTGGCTTTGGGGCCCCGGGATTGGCAAATGGTGTGGCTCCGTCGCAACGCTGCCCGCCAGCATCGCACGGGGTTGGCTGCACCGACAACTCGGACGAGCGTGGGGACTTCGCCTCCATGGCGCATCGGCACATCACCACCCTGGTTTTTTCCGGCTTCGTCCCGACGACGGCGGCGACGCTCATTTCGCTGCTCGGCGACGAGGGCCTGCCCGCCGAAATCCGCATCTGCGAGCGCATGGCCTACCAGCCGTGGCAGAGCAGCCGCGCCGGCCTGCTCGTCCTCGGCATGGACCCCACCACCGATCTCGCCAAGGTCTCCATGCTCATCCAGGACCGCACGACGTGGTGGGAAGTCGTCGTCTGCCTGTCCGACAGCATCGTGGCCTACCAGCCCGCGCTCCTCGCCCAGGGCGCCCTCAAGGTGCTCCCCCACCCGGAGGACGACCTCACCGGCGCGCGCGATGAACTGCGCGACCTCCTGCGCGTCCTCACCGTCAGCGCCACCGATCTGCTCGGCCTCGAACTCAGCGACCTCATCCAGCTTTACGCCGAGAAGCGCGTCCCCAAGACCATCCGCGTCAGCGGCGACGGCGTCATCGGGTCCATGTTCCTGCGCGACGGCGTCATCGTGCACTGCGACACCATGGACGAGGACGAAGGCATGTCCGCCTTCACCCGCATCTTCCGCGTCAAGTCCCCGGAAATCCGCGTCCACAATGGCTGCCTCACGGACAAGTCCTCGCTCAACATGCCCGCGATGTCCGCGCTGCTCGAAGGCGCGCGCGTCAGCGACGAGGACGACCGCAACAACGCAAGCAACGGCTCGATCAGCGGCCTCGGCGACGCCATCGGCGACCTGCTCGACGACTTCGACTCCGGCGGCGAGAAAGCACACTCACACGCCCACGACAGCATCGACGACGAACTCGACCTGTAACTTCAGCCAGAGCCGGTCATTCAACGCATCGCAACGAACGGAATCCCTTAGTTACGCCCGCCCGGTGGCGTCCGCGTTCAGGCGGAACGCCCGGATCGTGTTCGCGCGCGCCAGGGCGGCCAGCTCGGCGGGCTCAAGGTCGAACAGCGGCGCAAGCGCCTCGGCCGTCAGCGCCACGAACGAGGGCTCGTTGCGCTGGCCGCGGCGCGCCTGCGGCGCCAAGTACGGGCTGTCGGTTTCGAGCAGCAGGTGCCCGGGGCCGATGGCCACGAGAATCTCGCGCAGGTCGGCGGACTTGGGGAACGTCGCGCTCCCCCCGGCACCGAGGGCAAAGCCGAGATCGATGAGTGCATGCGCGTCCTCCAGCGTGCCGGAGAAGCAGTGGGCCACGCCGCCGATCGTCGCGCCGTTCTCGGCCCGCAGGTCGGCGATCAGGTCCTCATAGGCCTCGCGGCAGTGAATGGCCACGGGAAGACCGAGTTCGCGGGCCATGGCAAGCTGGCGGCGAAAGATGGGACGCTGGGTCTCTCGGTCGAAATGGTTGCGGAAGTAATCGAGGCCGATCTCGCCATAGACGACGACATCGGGGGACGCGGCGAGTTCGAGCAGGCCGCGCTCCTCCTCGGGCGACCACGCGTCCAGATCGCCGGGGTGAACGCCAACGGCGGCAAGGCATTCGACGTGGGCACGGGCGAGCGCGAGCACCTCGTGGCTGTCGGCCAGACGGGTGCCCAGGTTCAGAATGCGGTCAACCCCCGCGGCGCGGGCGCGGTCGAGCACGGCGTCGAGATCGCCGCGAAACTTGGGGTTCTGGAGATGCGCGTGCGAGTCGAAGAGCATGGCGAGGAGTTTTCAGTCGTCAGTCTTGAGTTTTCAGTTTGGCTGGCTGGGATTGATGGATAGGGGGACTTGGGCATTTCGCGCGAGCTGGGCAACGGCGCGGTCTCCCGCCTTCGATGCAGCCTATAACGCAACCGCCCTGCGCGTGCAAAGCGCAAGGCGGGGCAGCGGATGCGATGGGGGGGCTCCCGGGGTGCTTACTTGCCGTCGTCGCCGATGGCTTCGACGGGGCAGCCTTCCAGAGCGTCCATGCAGAGTTGTTCCTCGGTTTCGTTCTCGGGCTGCTTGCAAACGTAGGAGTAGCCCTTTTCCTCGTCGCGAGCAAAGTTATCAGGGGCTGTGGCGCGGCAGGCGTCGCAGTCGATGCACTGATCGTCGACATAGAATTTACCAGGAACGTTTTCAGAGAGACGTGCTTCGAAGTCGGCCATGATTGCAGATGCCTTTCTGGTTCGGGCGCGGCGAGCTGCCGGGCCCTGGAGTGCTGAAGACAGTACGGTTGGAGGGAGAGTGTCGGTCTTGCTCCCCGCCTTCGTGCTCCAAGCCATGCAGGGCCATTTCCATGCCAACCCCGCCTGCCTCGTCGCAACGCCCGTCGGTTTGCCGTGAGACGCCCCGGGGGGTCAAAGTTTTTCCCTGCTCTGGAGCCAGGAATTCTCGGATGCCACCCGTCGGCAACACAGGGGATTCACTCCGATGAGGAGAAGAAGGGGAAGAGAAGACCACGGAGAAGGAGAACAACGGGGGCAGATACGCAGGAACTCCCAAAACAAGCAGGCATCGGCATTCATTGCCGGAGGCAGCCACCCCTTCTCGTCCGCCCACCCGAGCACAACCCGGCTTGTCCCGCGGTAGTTTCAACGAAGCAGAAACGTAAGCGACGGGTGTGCGCCATCACTGCCGGACTGCCGGTGCCCATTTGATCGTTTTCGCTGAATCACACGCAAGAGCACCTCGGAGATGCCCCCAGCCTTGAGCAATGAAGGAAGGAGGTTATTGCCGAAGGGGTTCGTTACTGCCTCAAAGAGGCAGGATCACAAAGCCCAGGGCAAGCGCCGCAAGGCGCGCCGCCCTGGGAAGCCGCAACGTTCCTCCCCGCACCCCGAAGGTGGTGCGATCAGAACGAATGGTGTGACCTGAATCGTCCACTGGCTTGGGATCGCGCCGCTTTCAGGGCGCGGTTTCTCTTGCTGGCTGGACCCAGGGCGGCGCGCCTGCGGCGCTTGCCCTGGGCTAGGGGATCAGGCCCCGTTGGGGCCGCTGCGGCAGCAGACACCCGGCACCAGAAACTTCAGCTACCATGCAGGCGGCAAAAACGTTGGCGGTGCTTCTTCAAGAACTTTTCCATTCCCGGTAGAACCTTGCGAATCTTCATGCCCTTCGACACACCGAACAAATCCATGGCCTGCTTGTCCTCTTCGAGAGTGGGTGCGATACGGACACGTCCATTCTCATTGAAGGAAATCAGGTATTGATCAAACAGAAAGTCCAAGGGAGCCACAAGCAGAAGCGCGTTGGATGGGTTCATCCGGTTCTTCTCGTCCTCAGACCAAGGAACAATGTGCGAAGCGCACAGCAGCTTCGGGTCTTTCACACCAGTGACGTCACAACCCTGTCGCTCTGCAATCAGCAAGGTTCTCAAGGCTCCTTGCCCATACCAACCTTTGTCAAGGCCTCGCCCTCGGTCTTTCCAGAGGAATTCGCAAGCTTCCGAAGCCTGGACTCAATTCTCTTTGTCATGCGACCGATCATCTCTTCAGAATCAACAGCGCCCTTGAAATCACCTCTGTCGTAGTGTTTGAAGTTTGTCAGTACATGCAAGAGAACAGCCAGAGTAGCCATGTTTTCTGGCGCCCCCCGCCAGAGCCCACTCCTTTTCCCCATGGAACAGAGATTGTGCGGTCCGTGGGCATCACAAGGCTTGTTGAAGTACGGGCAGAAACTCAAACAATCACTGTTCTCGTCCTTGACGTGCTGGGCCCACTTGTCCCCTCCCGGCATTACTGAATCCAGCAGTTCGATCTCTTGTCCACTAAACAAACTGACCAGTTTCATTTGAATCGCTCCCCTTAATCGGTTTGAAGCGATACAACCCTCAGAAGAAACCCTTCCGAACCACGAAGCATGAAAAACGAACCACGCCCCCACTAAATCACCCGCTCGTACTCGTTCGCGTCCTTCTTCCACACGGCGACGCCGCAGTAGCGCGGGCCTTCGGGGCAGATCGGCTTGCTCCGCGCCATCGCCCGCAGCGTGCACGGCGGCAGCAGGTACCTGCCCAGCGCGGGCTGCACGGCGCGGATCTGCAACGCCTCGTCCAGCGACGCCCGCCAGATCTCCTCCTGTGCGTTGTAGCACAGCCGCATCTGGTGCTTGTGGCGCAGGTTCAGCAGGTCGCTGCTCTCGGTGAACCGCACACTGACGGCGTTGGGCAGCAGGTAGCTCGTCCACTGCGCGGCCACGCCTGCGCGCCGCAGCCGTCCCATCGCCTCCCACGATTGTTCCATCGTCTCGCGGTAGACGGCCATCGCCGCCTCGTCGTGGCGCAGCAGCTCCGGCACGATGTAGTCGGGTTCGTCGTCCACGTGCGCGGCGAGGACCGGGCGCGACGCGGGCGTCATGCGGTGGCGCTGGTCCTGGCTGTCGGCCGTGTGGCTGATCTTCTTGCGGAACGTGTAGTGCGCGTGGTGCAGCGCGCGCGTGAGCTTGGCGACCGTCGTCAGGTTCAGCGACTCGCCCAGCAGGCGATTGCGCCCGGGGTCGAGCGCCAGCGCGATCGCATCGTCATCGGACAAATCGCCCGCGCACAGGCCCAACATCTCGCGCACGGCCGACGCCACCTGCTGCTCCGCGCCGTGTGTGTAGCCCGTCAGGCGCGACCAGTGGCCTTCGAGCCCGGCGTCGAACTCCTCGCGGAATGCCCGCGCGCGCCCCACGTCGTCCGCGTGCGCCGCCAGCACCCCGATCTCCGGGAACATTTCGGGGTCCAGCGGCTCCTGCAGCGTGATCCCATACTCGCTGTCGTGCGCCAGCACCTGGCGCACCATCTCGCCCACCACCAGGCGCGTTTCCGCCGGAACGTCGAGCTGCGCGGCCGCGCGCCAGTATCGCAGCAGCGTGATCGCCGACACCGTGTGGTACAAATACGCGTGCGTCCCCACGGGCAGCACATAGCGCGCAATCTCCTGAGCCTTCTTGCGGATCGTCGCGCGGTGCCTCTTCTCCATCCGCTCGCTGCGATTGAAGCGGCGGAAAAACTCCGCCTCCACCGGCCCCTCCAGGCTCTCGCACAGGCGGCGGTACGCGGCGAATTGCATCTCCGCCGTCGCCCGAAACACCCCCAGTTCCGGCTCCGCCAG
This sequence comes from Candidatus Sumerlaeota bacterium, assembly GCA_030156535.1. Lineage (GTDB taxonomy): Bacteria > Sumerlaeota > Sumerlaeia > SLMS01 > JAHLLQ01 > JAHCAW01. Next base: position 5,478 of record JASGMJ010000008.1, on the reverse strand, counting down.
CGCGGGCACCGTCATCGTGTCCGGCTTCACCGTCACGTAGCGCTGCGAGACCTGCTCGCTGTTGTAGAACGGATGCGAATGCAGAAACGACCAGATGAAGTGGCGCGAGACGTTCTCGATGGCGAACTGAAAGTGCGCGTGCTGGAACGTGGTGTGGTGCCCGGCCTCGTAGATCGACTTGACGAGTGGAGAGAAGCGCTCGGGCTCGCCGACCTGTTCATCAGTCACGATGCCTTTCGACGAGTAGCATGTTCGCGCCGTCGCCACGACGTTGCGAAACGGCGTGACGAACGCCTTGGTCAGGCGGACAACCGGAAGGGCGGAGAGGAACGGGGCCTCGCCGGAGGAAACGGGAACGGGGACGGTCAACGGGGAGAGCTCCACGCGGGGGTGCGCCGGAGATGACGCGGCACGCCCTTGGAACTCAAGCGAAGAGGGCACGCAGCCGGAGAGCGCGCCGAATTGTCGGCATAACCGGACATTTCGTGGCAGGGTGCAACGCCACCCCCTCCCCGCTCTCTCGGAGAAGACTCCATGCCGGAACACCCACCGGGCGCTGTTCCCCCCCATTCCTCCCGTAATTCCTTGCATCTCAGCAATTGAGAATCGAAAGGAATTCAGATTTCCCACGGCGGGACGGCGAGGCATGAGGTTTGCGCTTCCTCCAGAGTGTGAAGAAAGGAGAAAGGATTCTCATGTTGGAGAAGACACCGAAGATGGCACCGAAGAAACTGACCCCGAGCAAGCTGAAGATGGATGACCAGGTCCGCGCGAAAGTTGTCGAGCTGTTGCAGGCCCGGCTGGCGGACTCCATTGACCTGACCATGATGGCCAAGCAGGCCCACTGGAACGTGAAGGGCCCGCACTTCATGTCGCTGCACAAGACCTTCGACGAATTGCACGCCGTGCTCAACGAGCAGGTGGATGAGATTGCCGAGCGCCTCGTGATTCTGGGCGGCACGGCGCGCGGCACGGCACGCATGGTGGCCGACGCCACGAGCCTCCCCGCCTATCCCGCCGACATCACGGACGGCACCGACCACGTCGAGGCCGTCGCCGCCGCACTCGCCGACTTTGGCGGCAAGGTTCGCCAGGCCATTGATGCCGCAGGCGACGCGGGCGACCCCGTGACCGAGGACCTGTTCACCAGCATGAGCGGGGAAATCGACAAGTGGACATGGTTCATCGAGGCCCACTTGCAGGCAAAGAAGTGATTGATCCCGTGCCGCCGGTTTCTTGATAACTTTCGGCGGAGGGGTGGTGCGTTTCGCAACGGCGGCGGTTCCGGGTCAGTGGAACCGCCGCTCTTTCGTTAATCAGGGACGGAGTCGCGTCAGTGCTGCGGCCACGCCGTGTTCTGGCCGCCGTCAGACGCCTTTCGGCAGCACGGTCAGCGTCAGGCGGTTCTGCTCCGGCCCCAGCCAGCCCCCCGCCGCATCATACACGCCGAAGCTCTCGGTGAACGCCGTGGCGGCCGAAACCGCCGGCGCCGTCAGCGTGAACGTAAACGTGCCGTCCGCGCCGGGCGCCACGCTCGACTCGTTCAGCGCTCCAGGACTCGAAGCCGACACCCAGTCGCCCGCCGTAAAGAATGGGCTCGCGCGGTTGCGGTCCTCCGTCGTCTTCAGCACCGTCCCCGCACCCCACGCCGTCGTCCCGTAATTGCGAAACGTCATCGTCACCGTCTGTGTGGTGGCGGAAGTCATCGTTGCCTGATAAGCCGACGCGCCCATGTACCGCGCGTCGTGGTCCATCGTGGCCGTGGAAGGATTCGCGACCACGGCAAGCGCCGAAGCCACGAGCCGCAGCGAGCCGTCGGACGGCGTGTTGACCACCTGATCGCCGGGCTCGCCCCTTATCCACAGTGACGTCGAGCCGCCGCCGTCGAGGTTCTGCGCGTCGTCGGCGCCAAGCCCCAGGAAGAGAGTGCGCATCTCGTCGAGCGTCATGCCTTCCGCGCCCGCGCGCCGCCCGTCCACCGCCACAAGCAGCAGGCGATTGTCCGCCGTCTTCCCCACCGCCGAACGCGGGTGACGGTCCCTCATGTAGAACGCAATATCGGGCAGCGGGTACAACGCTCCATCGGTCAACAGCGGAACGTTCGACGCCATCACATTCGGCTCGGTGCGATCCGCCCAGTCGCCGCTCGACGGCCGAAGAACAACGTCCACGAAACCGGAGTTGTCGATGACGATGCCGCCCTCGTCCTGCACGTCCACCCACGTCGGCGTAATCAGCGTCCCGTCGAGACGGAGGAACTGGACGATTTCGCGCGCGGGGTTGGAGAAGTTGCCGTTGATTGTTGCCGCCGTGTTGGCGTGATCCGTTGCGTACGTCGCGACGGTGGCGCCTACGGACGGGCGATAGAGGAACTTGAGCGCCGTGCCCGCCACGTCCATGTCGATTTCGGCAATGTGCACGTCCTGCTGGCCGCCGAACAAGTCGTCGAAGTGATAATACTTCCACGTGACGCCGTCGGCCACCTCGCGGGCAAACCAGGGGGCTTTCTCGATCTTCAGGATGTCGGTCTGCGCGGCAAGCACCGCCGGCAGGGCACAAACAATCCACGCGACCTTGCTCCACCTCATCGTCTTGCCTCCGTGAAATTGATGGGGAAAAGCCTCTCTCGCCAGTTCACGAGCGCACACGAAAACAAGGGACGGCAAGCCGTTTTCAGGCGCACGGCATTGCAAATCGGACGCCTCTCCGTCCCGCCCAGCAGCGCCACCACGCCTTCTCCATCCGAAACCGCGAGACGCACCCGTTCCACGTCCAAGTCGTATTATACGCAAATCGGAATAATGCACATTCTTCCGTCTTGCCCGGCTCTCCGCCATGCGCCATCTCACGGTGCAGTAAGAACAGTGGCGCACCCACTCAGCCCCGGGAGACATCGTGACGTTCCGCCATCTTGTCGAGCATGGAAAGTTCCTCCGCCGTTTCGTCACCGAACCGGTGACCTCGCTCGTGCGCCAGGAGGACCTCTCCTACTGCGCCTCGCGTCTTCTTCTGCTGCGCCAGTACGTTGGACGCCGAGACCCGGCGCTCGGCGATCTGCTCGAAAAAACCCTCGAAGACCTCGCGCGCCTGAGTCCCAACAGTGCGCTCGACCGCCTGCGCGGCGGCGAGGGCACCTGGGGCAACTCGCCTGTTTACTGGTGCCTCGCCAATCACGTTCTCGCCCAGGTTCTTTCCGAGTTCTCCGCCGAAGTCCCCGCCAGCACCGTCACCGAACTGCGCTCCTCGCTCGGACAATGGTTTCCGCGCCTGCGCGAAACGCTCGAACAGGTCGGCGGCCTGGCGCTCGACGACAAGTTCCTCGTCTGCCTCCAGTGCTTTCTCACGCAGTGCGCGATCTTCCACGACGCGGGATCGTTCGAGTGGGCGGGCGAACGCATGCTCGGCGCCGTGACGCCGCAGTCGCTCGATTCGGAAGTTGCCGTGGAGTGTGCCGCGCTGCTGGCCGGGATTTTCTCGCGCCCCCAGGACGAGGGCGTTCAGGCGCAACTCGTCGGGATGCTGACCCAGGCCGGCGCTGCCGGAAACACGATGGCAAAGGAGGCCGTCGGCTCGATGGCCGGGCTCATCGTCGTCGATCCCATGCGCCACTCCACGTCCACGACCACCCTGCCCGTGGAGGGCAGCCGCGGGCCGTCAAAACTCGTCCAGACACCCGGCTCGAAAAAGAAGGCGAAAAAGTCCTTCTCGATCGGCGAAACGATCGGCACTTATTCCTGGCTCATCATCCTGCTCGTCGTCATCGCGGTCTGCCTCGGCTGCATCGGCGGAGTCGGCTGGGTCTACGACTGGTTCGAGCACAACTCCAACGTCGGCAATCAGAGCATCAAAGACTGGTACGCAACGGCCGAGGCCAACAACGACGCGACCAGGAATCAGGACGGCGGCCTCGCCGTCTCCGAAACCCCCGAGCCCATCGAGGACATCCTCGCCGACGTCGTCACCCCCGTCCCCACTCCCACGATCGCACCCACTCCCCCCCCCACGCCCACACCCGCACCCCTGAGCGAAGAGGAAATCCGCGCCGCCTTTGACGTCCTGAACGAGAAACACACGCGCTTCATGAAATCGCGCCTCGGCATCCCCCGCCAGGCCGAATCCATAAACGGCGGCGCCACCGTCACCGTCCACTGCGAATACATCCGCACCGACCCGCCGATCATCAGCAAGATCGGTGGCTGGAAAGCCTCGGTCACCCACCGCATCAAATGGTTCGAGGAACGCACTCACGTCGGCACGCACTCCATCGAGGCGCGCTACGAATGGACGGGGACAGAGTGGAAGCTCACCGCCGCCGCCCGCTGCCTCAACGTCAAGGACGCCCACGGCAACACCGTCTACGCCACCTCGGCCGACGAACGCGCCTGGGCCGAGGCACTGTTCACCTATAACCCGTTTTACGAGTAAGCGGCGGGCAACAAACCACAAAAAAAAGAAACACCCCAACCCGCCCAGCGAAAGCCGGGCTGTCGGGATGCTCTGCATCTCAGTGCTTCGGGCCCCGGCAGCCGTCCCTATCCTGAGCGGCCTGCCGGGCGGTGCGCGCTGTTATTTCTTTGCGGCGGCGTACAGTTCGCCCACCTTGTCCCAGTTCACGACGTTGAAGAACGCCGCGATGTAGTCGGGACGGCGGTTCTGATAGTTCAGGTAGTAGGCGTGCTCCCAGACGTCGAGCCCAAGGATCGGCGTCTTGCCGTCCATGATGGGGCTGTCCTGGTTGGGCGTGGAGGTGACTTCGAGCTTGCCGTCCTTGGTGACGGCCAGCCAGGCCCAGCCGCTGCCAAAGCGCGTGGCGGCGGCATTGCTGAAGGCCTCCTTGAACTTGTCGAGCCCGCCGAGTTCCGCGTCGATCGCGGCGGCCAGATCGCCGGACGGCTTGCTGCCGCCGGGCTTCATGATCTGCCAGAAAAGCGAGTGATTCGCGTGTCCGCCGCCATTGTTGCGCACGGCGGTGCGCTTGGCCTCGGGAACGGCACTCAGATCGGCGATGACCGCCTCGACGGGCTTGCCGTCCAGCGCGGTGCCTTCGAGGGCCTTGTTCACGTTGTTGATATAGGCCTGATGGTGCTTGGTGTGGTGGATTTCCATGGTGCGCGCGTCGATATGCGGTTCAAGCGCATCGTAGGCGTAGGGCAGCTTGGGAAGTTCGTAAGCCATTCATTCTTCTCCTGTTGGCGGGAATTGGTGCGGACAGCCGCGACCATGCCGCAGCCATAAAGGGAAAGCAAGCAAAGCCCGGACCGGCATGAGAGGATGACACTCCCCGCAAGTAGCCAATTCCCCCACCCGATGCTGTCCCATCCTGCCCCTCCTGTCCACTCCACCCCCTTTGTCCTCTTTGTCCTTTTCCTTCCTTGGCCCTAATCGAGTAGGGGGACGGGTTGCCCCGTCCTCCCTCTCACACCACCGGACAAGCTCTGCGGCATCCGGCGGTTTCGTTTCCTCTGAGCATCAAGTACC
>JASGMJ010000002.1 GCA_030156535.1 Candidatus Sumerlaeota bacterium | reverse complement strand
CTCACCTCCGGCCCTTGGGTCCTGCCCCAACACCGCAACCACCGCCCCTGCACCCCTCTCCCAGAAAATAGGGGGGTACCATGTACCTGTGCTTTACCTAGCCACGGGCAACGTCTCCTTGACAGACACCCGCGCTCTTCCGAGAGTTGGGACTTGCCACATTGGGCCCGCAAAGAGGGAACATCTCGCACGATGAGCAAAACCACCTCTGAACTCGAACTGATTATCCGCACCGGCTCGATGACGGGCACGCGGATTTCCATTGGCGGCGCCCGGATGAACGTCGGCCGCGACGCAACGTGCGACATCAAACTCGAAGACCCCCGCATCTCGCGCATCCACGGCTTTTTCGAGACTGAAGACGGCAAGCTCTACTATCGCGACAACAATTCGACGAATGGCTCGAAGCTGAACGGCGAGCCGGTGGCGCGCGCCGAACTCAAAGCCGGCGACCTGGTCCAGCTCGGCGGCATCGACATCGGCATCGAACACCAGTCCGACAGCCAGAGCCTGGCGTTCGTCAGCAGCAAGTCGGAAGTCACTTCCTCGCTCAAGCTCAGCGCCGTCACCGGCGACGCGCTCGCCCAGAAATTCTCCGAGATTTTCGAGTACTACAAGGACCACCAGCCGGGCATGACGCCGGTCGAGCAGGTGGACCTGGTGAAGACCCAGCGCCTCGTCAACAGTCTGAAGACGCTGTACGCCGTCACGACGAAGATGTCGCAGCTTCTGCCGCAGAAGGATTTGCTGCGCGTCGTCGCGGCCGGGTTGTTTGAAGTCTTTGCGGGCGCCGAGAACCTGGTCATCCTTCTCCACGACGACGAAACGGACGAGTACCTGCCCGTCCACTCGTGCACCCGCGAAGGCATCGAGGGAACAAGCCTGCGCATCAGCACGACGATCCTGAACCAGGCGGTGGAGGACAAGGCGACGCTGGTCGCCAACGACGCCTTCCACGACTCGCGCTTCTCCGCCAGCGAGTCCATCGTGGGTCTGTCGGTGAAGTCGGTCATCTGCTCGCCCCTGATCGTGGGCGACGCGGTGATCGGCGCGCTGTACCTGGACAACCGCATCAGCAAGGTCGACTACGACGAGATGGACACGGAAATCGTGACGGCATTCGCCAATCAGGCCGCCATCGCGATGGACAACGCCCGCCTGTGCGACACGCTGCAGGAGAGCTACCACCAGATGCTCCAGTCCCTGGTCATGACGATCGAGGCCAAGGACAAGTACACGATGGGCCACACCCAGCGTGTGAAGGAATACTCGATGGGCATTGCCGAGGAGATGGGCTTCGACAACGAGCACATCAAGAATCTCGGCATGGCCGCCGAACTACACGACATCGGCAAGATCGGCATCGCCGAGGGGCTGATCAACAAGCCCGGCGCACTGACGGACATGGAGTACGAGAACCTGAAGGAGCACGTGCTCGTCGGTATCAAGATTCTCAAGCCGATCGTCTACCTGCAGGAAATTCTGCCGTGGATCCGTGGCCACCACGAGAAGTGGGACGGCACGGGATACCCCGACGGACTGATCGGCGAGGACTGCCCGCTGGAAGCGCGTATTCTGGCCGTGGCCGACGCCTTCGACGCGATGACCTCGCAGCGCTCCTACAACAAGCCGCTCACCTTCGATCAGGCCATGGCCCGCGTCATCGAGGCCAAGGGGCGCCACTTCGATCCGCGCGTAGCCGATGCTTTCTGCCGCTACCTGAAGCGCCGCACGTCGGCCACGGAAGAGCAGAAGCTCTCCGAGGATTTCGCCGAGGACAACTACGACAGCTCGGCCGTCGCCACGATCAGCCCCATCGAGGCCATGCAGGCTGCGCGCCGAACAAACGACCCCAACGCGGACTCGGCTTTCATCCAACCCGTCAGCACCGATTCCACGCCGAAACCGGCGATCAATCCGCCGAGCACCGTGAAGGTGGGCTGGGGCGAACCCAATCCCGCCGATGGCGATGGCGATGGTGAGGGCGAGGACGACGACGGCGGCGACACGGGCAAGCCGTTCGCGCAAGGCCCACCCAGTACGATCCGCGTGGACCGCAGCAAGCACGGGACGTCGTAAGCGAACGGCCTACGCCGCTTTCGGCTCGCGTACCCGCGTCAGCAGCCACCCGCCCACCACAAACAACACGAGCAGCATGACGATCGAGTAGCGCCTGCCCAGCATCAGCCCGCCGATGCCCATCAGGGTCGGCCCCAGAATCGCCGCAAACTTGCCCAGCATGTTGTAGAAGCCAAAGAACTCGCCCGCTTTCTCCACGGGAATCAACCGCCCGAAGTACGAACGGCTCAACGCCTGCACGCCTCCCTGCACGAGCCCGATCGTGACGGCCAGCGCGTAGAAGTGAATCGGCGCGCTCATGAAGACGCTCGCGATCGTCGTTGCTCCGTACACCGCGATGCCGATCAGAATCGCGCGCTGTGTTCCGATCTTCTCGCCAAGCCATCCGTAGAGCAATGCCGCGGGAAAGCCCACAAACTGGGTGAGCAGCAACGCACCGATCAGCGTCCCCGTCTCGAATCCGAGGTCGTGGCCAAACTTCACGGCCATGCGGATCACCGTGTTCACGCCGTCGATGTACAACCAGTACGCGAGCAGGAACATCCAGACGGCGCGCAGGGCGCGAATCTCGCGGAATGTGATGGCAAGCTGGCGCCACCCCGCGACAACGGCCTCGCCGAGCCCCACGCTGCGTTCGCCGCGAGGCTCCTCCACGGTCATCAGAACGGGAATCGTGAAGACCCCCCACCAGACGGCCACACTCAGAAACGAAAGCCGCACGGCCGTGCCGGAATCGGCAATCCCGAAGAGTTCCGGTCTCTGCACCATCAGCACGTTGACGGCAAACAACAGGCCGCCTCCCAGATACCCGAGCGAGTACCCGAAGCCGGAGACGAAATCCTCGCGCCCCGGCGGGGCGACGGTGACGAGCAGCGAATCGTAAAAGATGTTCGCACCGGCAAAGCCCACAACCGCCAGACCGTAGACAAGCAACGCGGGGAGCCACGCTCCGCCGGGAACGACGAAGAGGGCGGCGGACATCAACACCCCGAGAAACGCGAACGTCGCGAGGAAACGCTTCTTGCGGCTTCCCTTGTCGGCAATCGTCCCGATCACCGGCGCCATGAAGGCAACCAGCAGGCTCGCCACGGAATTGCCAAAGCCCAACTCAAACGTGCTGCGCTCTGCCGAAACGATGGTCTCGGGGCGCCAGAACTCCCCGTAGAACACGGGAAAGAACCCCGCCATGATCGTGGTGGAGAACGCCGAGTTGCCCCAGTCGTAGAGCGCCCAGCCGAGAACGGACTTCCATTTTTTGCCGATGGGTGGAGCCAAAAAGACGACCTCGAAATTCGGAATGACCGGCACGCCCTTCGGGTCATGCTGTTGCGAAGTACGCCGCGCAAGACGGTGAGGCAAGCGGTACGAAGCGGAACGGCGGGCTCTTGAAAGCAGCGATTTCCTCGCTCCGGCGGAGCCCTCTCGCCCTGGCGCCAGCGTCCGGACCCGCGAGAAACCGGAATCCACCTTGCCTGGCGTCGTCCCGAAGGACGATGCCGGGTTAGTCAGATGCCATCCCTGACGGGAAGGTGTGGCTGGGCAAATCTGGATGCAAAATCGACCAGGGGAAGTCGCCCAGAGCATTCTCAACGGGAAAGACGTCTTCGAATCCCCGAGACCAAGGTACACGATTGTTCCCGTAGCCTTTGGCGCAGGCGGAAGGCGGAACCGTCTGCAGTCTTCTTGACCCCACCCCGGCCTGCGGCTCGTATCCTGCGGGTTCTGCCGCCTTGTCACATGGCATCGGAGGAAACAGGGGAAGAAGGGGATGCGCATGAAGCCGATCACGGGCACCTTTATCGACGAAATCACGTGGGACATTCCTTCGCAGAACTGGGGGGCGAAGGAGTGGCGGCGCGAGTTCGACACGATGCGCCAGGCCGGCATCGACACGGTCATCATCATCCGCGCCTCGCGGCGCGACGAAGCCATCTTCCCCTCCGAAGTGCTCGGGTGCCTCGATGCTCCCGATCTCGCCCAGCTCTTTCTGGACGAGGCGCATCGCTGCGGGATGAAGCTGTTCTTCCCCAGCCACGACAGCGCGGCGCTCGACCCCACGTGGTCGAACTGGCGGGCCGACTGGGAGGTCTGCCGCAAGTTTCTCCCCGAAGTGATGCGCCGCTACGGCGACCATCCCGCCTTTCACGGGTGGTACATCGCGCCGGAGAATTGCCACGACACGCCGGGCGTGCGGGAAATCTACCAGCGCTACAGCAGCCTGATGAAGGAACTGGCGCCCGAAAAACCGGTGCTGATTTCGCCGTGGTATCCGTCCGACGTCTACGAGCACGAAACCCCGGAAGCGCGCCACGCCAACTTTCGCCGCGACTGGGAGAACATCCTGCGCAACACTCCGGCCGTTGACATCGCCGCGTTCCAGGACGGCGCGTGCACGTGCCGCCCCGTCGAGCAATCCGCGACATACGAACTCGCGGACTACATCCGCGAGGCCGCCGAGGTCTGTGCGCAGGCCGGCGTCGCTCTCTGGAACAACGCGGAAACGTTCGGGCGGCGCTTTCCAATTCGCTTTCCGCCGATCGACTGGCGCACGCTCAAGCGCAAACTCGAAATCTGCGACCCATACGCGGAGAAGCACATCACCTTCGAGTTCAGCCACTTCATGAGTCCCAACTCGATGTACCCATCGGCCCGAACGCTCTACGATCGCTATCGCGAGGAGATTCTGGGCGAGACCGAAGCGCAGAAAGGGGAACGGGAATGAAGCACCAATTGATGATCGCCATCGCAGCAACGATTTTGCCGGTACTGGGAGGATGCACTGTGAAGAATCAGCCAGCGGCGGACTTCGTGCCACCACAACGTCTGGAGATTGGAGTGCCGAAAGCGCACTTCCCGCTCGACCTGGAACGCCAGGAATTTCTCTCGCCCAGCCAGGCGCATTTCCGCCGCGTCCCCAACACGTGGACGTGGACGTCGGACGTCGAGCACGTCATCGAAAAGACGGAAAAGAAGCTGATCGTTCTGGCCGATGGCGACCCGGCCTATTACATGTGCGGCGACACGGTGCCCGCCGACAGGGAGTTTGAGCTGTTCCCCTACCACTATTACGACGAGTGGGAAGTGGAGCAACTGGGCGGGCAGGTAAACTACAAGATGATCGCGCAGAACCGGACGAACGAGTACCTGACGATCGAGATCAAAGGCGCGGGAACCGTCACCAACTGGGACAATCACATCACGTGGCGCGACGCGCTGGCCGGCAAGGGGAAGCGCACGATCACGCTGAAGCCGGGCGAGAGCGTGACGCTGTGGGAGGAAAAGCAGCTCAAGGGCGGGCTGCCCTGGAGCGGTGTCTTTCTGGGCAGCGCCTCGGGCGACCTGTTCGTCGCGGACTACTGCTATCTCGGCGAAGAGGACCCCGGAATCGACAACGCCGAGCCGATGCCCGACCTGAGCTGGCCGCCCTACCTGCTCGCGTCCTTCTCGCGCGGAGGAACGGACTGGAATGCCGCCGAGATCGACCTCTTCCCCCAACGCCGCAATCACAACAACCGCATCAAAATGAGCGAATGCGACGACCGCATTTCTTCCTTCGCCTTCGCCTATTCACCGGGTGGGCCGATCACCGATCTGTGCCGCTACAACGCCGTCGCTCCCACCTGGGTGGACGACTACTTTAGCGTCAAGGATCCGCTCTCGCAGTGGAGCCACCCGTTCTTCGGCGGCAACTATCCGGTGATGTACCGCTTCCGCCTGCCACTTATCAACGACACGGACCGTTACCAGACGTTGAACTTCTATCTCGCCTCGAACGATCGCTTCGGCGTGGACACACTGGCGGGCGTCTGGATCGACGGGCAGATGCTGAACGACCGCGTGGCGCTCTGGAAGAAGAACGAGCACTGGCGGATTTTCTCGGTCACGCTGGCTCCCGGCGAGGAGTACGAACAGGCATTCGTCGTCGTTCCGCTCGGGAGCCGTTGGGGCGGCATGATCGGCTCGGTCGAGATCGTGGAAACACCCACGGACTAACGATCAGTCGTCCAGCCCGTCGTTCCAGGTCAGGGGGGCGAGGTACAGCCCCCCGCGTCCCCAGCCGCAATGCGTGGCGTACCAGCGGCCATCGGTGTCGCGGATGACTTCCATCGCGTGGCCCTTGAGCGTGGCGACCCGCCCTTCGCTCGTGAACTCAAACGGATTCTCGCTGCGATAGACATCGGTGGCTTCGTAGCCGCCGCGTCTGTCGTTGTTGCAGATGAACAGGTAATGGAAGGGGCCGCGCTGAACGACGAACGGTGATTCCGTGCAGCCGCCGAACGTGCCTTCCTCCTCGTCCATGTAGACGACCTGCTTGTCGCGCCAGTGAACGAGGTCGTCGCTGACAACGGCGGCGACCACGTGATTGCCGCCGTCGGGACGAAGCGTGGCCGTGTAGTACATGATCCAGCGGCCGTCGGCCAGACGCACGACGTGCGGATCGCGCGCATCAAATCCATCGACGACGACGGGATTCTCGGGGTGCCGCGTCCAGTTGTGAAGATCGGTGGATGTGAGGAGATGCGTCTTGTAGGCGCGGCTGTCCGATCCGCCGACGCAGACGTACATGTAATAGAGTCCGTCGTGGTGGACCACGCAGGGCGCCCAGAGATGGACTTCGCCCCAGTTGTCAGGATCCGCCCGCAAGGCGAAGGGCTGCTTGTCCCACGGCACCTGCGTGAGTTTGGCGGCAGTGGCGTGGGCGAGAACGATCTCTTCCATGGGGCTGAGCGGTTCCTGGCGCGTGATGCCGAACATGTGCCATTGGCCCGTGTGGCTGCGCACGATGCAGTGGTCGTTGATGTACCACGACTCTGCTTCCCCCACGCCCTGGTCGTAGATTCTGGTGTACTCTCCGATCTCGATGAGATCTCGCGTGGAACATTCGTTTTTGCAGGGTGCCAGTCCACTCGCCTTACGCAACATGATACTTTCCTCCGCTCTTGCCTTGTGGATTCGTCTTGTGTCATTGCGGCCGCCGTCTCGTGAACGAACGCCCGCCCGTTATTGATGTTTACCTTTCGCCTTCGCTTGGTCCGGCGTCTTGAATTGCACTTCGATCACGCACTTCCTGCCCTTGATGGCACAGAGGGGAAGTTCCACGTACCCACTTGCCGCGTCGTGAACAAACGCCGCTTCCCCGCCATTGACGAGGATGCGGGCGGGTGCCTGCTCGCGGCACAGAACGCGCAGGCGGCATGCTCCGTCCCTCTTGGCGCGCAGGGAAACGCGCAGCGTCTCTTTCCCGACGGAATACACATTGGAATCGATGGTGAAGTGGTGGACGGGAACCTCCACCAGCGGGGCGATCCCCGTGACCATCGCGGACAGCGCCATCGGCGCGAGGCCCATCGGGCTGTACCAGTGACTCAGCACCTCGGTGTCCGTCGTCGCCTTGAGGAAGTACTCATGCGACTCCTCCACCGGGGCGCCGAACAGAATCGCGCGTGCAACCAGATGCGTCATCGTGGAGCCGTTTCCGTAATACTCGCCGTTTGGGCCACGCGCGTTGCCGTCGCACCAGTCGGGATGCATCCCGGGCATGATGTCGAATGTCCAGGGACGCACCTTGCTTTCGGCGATGCCCGTGTCGTGCAGAAACATCAGATGCGCGAGGTTGAAGACAAAGAGCGCGTGGGTGGCCTGGAAGAAGTCGCCCCGGTGCGTGGCATTGCAGGTGAAGTACTCGCCCCAGCGGTGGTCGGGGGCAAATCGCGTTTCGATTTTCGAAGGGTCAATGCGGAGGCCGGCAGACAAAGCGTAATCATGCCTGGCGGCCCATTGCGGCGCGAACCATGAGGCGTACAAGCTGGCGCGTTGCCGCGCCGTGCGCACGAGCGCGTCGTGGTACGCGGCCTCGTCGCCGATTTCCCGCGCCATGCGGGCAAAGGCCAACATGCCTTCAAAGGCGATGGCACTGCCATCAGAGTTGGCGCCAACGCCTGTCATCATCGTCCAGGTCGAGCCGGTCGCCCAGTCGAAGAAAATCTGATAGTAACGATAGAGTCCGCGTATCTTGTTCCAGTTGGCCGCGACAAAGTCGAAGTCGTCGAGGTAGTAGGCTTCGCTCCACAAACCCTGGAGCATGAAGCCGATGCACCATTCCTTGTCGTAGACCGCGTCCTTCGCCCAGAAGCGGTCGTCCACCAGGAAGAACTGTCCTGTTTCCGGTTCCTTCTCGACCTTGAGATTGCCGTCCTTCAGCGCGTTTCGCACGACGCCGCGCGCATAGGCTTCACGCTTCTTGTCATGGCCGAGCTGGAGATAGAGCGGCGCGTACAGACGCACCGTCGCAAGGTCGCCCGCAACGTCGGTGATGTACGGATAGCCGTCGAGATCGGACGGAACGGCGCGGGAGACGATTTCGTCCATCCGCGACTTGATGCGCGGAACGAGAGGATGCCCCTCCACATCGGAGAGAGCGAGCATCCATTGTGTGCCGGGATCAAGCGGCAGCGTGTACGTGGTGGCATCATCCGGGACGACGCAAAAGGGGCCGTAGAACGCGCGGACGCTTGTGCGGGTCAGGTTGGCAGGCAATGCGACCGGATACCCGTTCTCGCGCGCGAGCACGAGAGACGGCGGCACGGGCGAGCAACGCAACGGCTCGACATCCCAGGTGGATTGCATCTCGATCCACTGGAACGTGTCGTTCAGGAGCACCGTTTCCCGTTCCTCGTCGATCGTGGCATCCTGTGTGATGCCGGTGGGGAAACGCTGGAGCCGCCGCGCCCATTCCCGGCACGCATCGATGATGTCCCCGGGTACTCCCTGTGAAGCCCAGCGGCGCGTCTCTTCCGCCTCGATACGCTTGATGCCAAGCAGTGGCATCACGGCCATCTGGTTGTGTTCTTCCGCGAACGTGAACTCCAGACGCCTTCCGCCATCGGGCCCGCCCGGAGCCGGAACAAGGCGTGTCGGGCGATGAGCGGGGACCAGCAGCATGGGACTCGCAAACGTGCGCTCCGCGCGAGCGTCCCCCTCGGATATGCGATGCCAGAGCAGCAGCCACGGTTCATCGGGAAGAGCGAGTTCCTCGCCGTTCCGGAGTGCCTGGCTCGTCACGGAGCCACCGGCGGCGTGCGTTATCCAGAGTTCCCCGCCCTCGGGCGGATCATACCAGTGGCATTCGCCAAGACCGAAATCGTGGAAAACGCCGGGCCAGGCACGCGACAGGTACATGTCGAAGTTCGCGGTGCCGTCGCCGGTGCGGACGGTGGAGACGAACTGCTGGCACGTCGAGTCGAGGAAGCGGACTTCCGCCGAGCCGATCCGCTCGCGGCCGGACTGAAGACCGCCGAGGGGAAACGCACTGCCATCCTTCCGGAAGTTCTGCCAGGTCAGCATGCTCTTCGGCAGAATACGCGCTTCGGAACTGAAGGCGAGATAGCCGTTCATCGTGGGAACGTCGAGGGTGTGGGCGCCGCCGCGCGTGACGAGCGCGCCTCCAAACACACCAGCCGCAATGGTGGGCTGCGTGAAGTCGAGCTGCGCGAGATCGCGCATCCCGTAGCGCGGGTCGATTTCCTCGAGCGAGCGTTCGGCCAGTGCGCCGCGCTCAGCCGGCACGTCTGCGCTTGTCAGCGTGATGGCAAAGACTTTCAGGTAATCGTTGAGGGGGAGTCCGATGCGAACGAGACGCTTCTCTTTTTCCACGCGGACGGATTGGAGGAAAAGGCGTGGCTGGCGTGCGCGGTCGATGATGTGGCGGAAGTAGGCATACGGCAGAGTGAGAGCGGCTGTCTCGCCGTACTGGGGATCCATGCTCAGATCGCTGACGCGCAGGGCGACGTCGCCGGTTGTTCCGTCCTCGTAGAAGAGCCGGACATTGCCCGACTGATCGCCGAATTTCGCGGCGGCCAGAAAGTACACCGCCGAATAGTTCGCCACGGGAAAGCCGGCGAGAACCTGGCTGTTTGCACGGATCGTGTTCCGCTGTCCCTGCGCCATCGGAGGCATGACGAACGGAATGTCCGCGAGAGTGGCGGTGGGTTCCTGGGGCAGGTACTCGGCCGGAATGGTGCGTGGCTCCCATTCACCCGTGTGGAAGTCGCCATCAGTTGGGTGATCGCGGTAGGCAATCACGTCGGAATCGAAAACGTTCTCCAGATTCAACAACGTGTATTCGCCGCGCACCGAAGCTGTTACCGGGATCACGGCATCGACAATGGAGATCGTGTCGAAGCAGACACTTCCCGTGTGATGCCCGCGTTCACCGGCGAAAACCGCCAGAGAAATCGAACTCAGACGATCCAGGTCGAGAACGCCGTCGCGCCGCTCCCACGTCACGAGCTGCATCCACGTGAGGGGAATGCGAAGCGGCTGCCAGGTGGGCTCGCCGGGCGGCGGAGCCGGAAGGGGAATATCCGTCCGCCAAAGCTCGCCATCGTGTTCCTGGAAGTGAAGGACGAGACGCAGGGCGTCGTCGGTGTCGCGGCGATAATACAGTTCCAGCGCCGCAGGTGCCTCGGGGATTCTTCCGGCGGGAACGCCAATGGCGTCATCCACCGCCACGCCGTCGTGCCGCGCGTTGAACTCGTAGGCCACGCGGAGCGCGCGCTTGCCCGTGTGGGCCTGCTCGCTGGTGAGGCGCGCCGTGCCCTGGGCGGTGCCTTCCAGCCGAAGGGTGTGGGATTGCTTCTTCTCGAAATCCCCAAGGAGCAGTGGGGGCGACACTGCCCAGCTCTCTGCGGTGAGTGCTTGAAGAAAAAGGAGGAGGGCGATGGCTGCGGGACGGAGAATCACGGGGTGGCCGAGTATGCGAAATTTGCAGAGCTTCTCTTAAAGAGAGCGAACAGGAAACGGCGGATGGAGCGAAAGCCGAAGGTTTCCTGTTCGTACCGTGATGGGCAGACGCGGATGACGTCCTCTGTCAGGGACCGGTGCGGACAAGCTGCCCGGCGCTGACGGTGCCGTTTGTGGGATCGTAGGGCTGGTCGTCGCTCTTAATCCAATAGGTGCCGCTCTTGGAGCCGAAGTCGTTGGGTCCTGGTCCGTAGATGAACCAGTTGTGGTTCGAGCGCATCATGCCCGAGCTCTCCCATGTCTTGTTGTCCTGGGCCATGGCGACAGTGGGCATCTGGCGGGTGGAGAAGTCGCAGGCGCCGAACAGATACGTGGCACCGACGTCCTGGGGTCCGCGCGAAACGCCATCAAAGCCAAGAATCCAGTCCCAGTAGTTCTGCGTTGGCCAGAAAGGCGAGGCATAGCCGGTGACGGACGAGATGTAGGAGACCGGCGTGGTGAGGCGCCAGAGGCAGGCGGCAACGGTGCGGCCGCGTTCGTGCGCGATGGGCTTGAAGCCCCAGGGGTCCGTGTGGCCACCGTTGTTGTACTGGTACTGTTCGCTTGTGGAGTACATGTTGATCGGATAGTGTACGCTGTCTACTTTGTACGCTTCGATTCCAACGGCCAGGCTGCGCATGTCGGATTTCGACCTGCTGACCTTGGCACGGGTTTGTGCTTCGAGAAAGTTGGGCACCGCGATGGCGGCGAGAATCGCGATGATCGCAACAACGATGAGAAGTTCGATCAGCGTGAATGCCCGGGTGTTCCTAATCGTGTGGGACATCTGAGTCCTCCAAAGTGCAATCCAGTGTGAAGCGAGGGGTTGCAGCGCCTGGGTCTCCACGAACCGTGTGCTGCGTTTCAGAAAAGCTGGCCGGCGAGAGGAGAGGAGGAGGAGACTCTCGCCGGCCCATGAAGCTGCCTGCTGCCGTTGCCGGCAGGAGAACTCTCACTCAAGCAGCATGAAGTCTTCCACGGAGGCGAACGGGTTCACAGTCGAAACGCCGTACTGCTCTTCGTAGTTGTTCATCCCGATGCTGAAGGGAGTGGTGCCGCCGGAGTTCCAGACTTGCCACTGGAACTCAATGTTATTGTCGGTGCGGGCCTTGACCACCGGGCTTCCGGGGTGAACGACGACCGAGCCGCCGTTTTCCGCATAGAAGCCGTTGTATTCCTGGGTCACGGGGTCGTAGTTGATGATGAGACGCAGGCTGGTGAGCGTCGAAGCGTCGTTGACCAACGTGGCAACATTCGAGGGATCCGGGTTGAAAACATCGGAGGATTCGCCGAAAATGATGCTGATGCCGGTACTGGAGCCCGTGGTGTTGGCGACGTACATTGAGGCGTCGGCGCCATCGACCTTGAAATTGACCATCTGGCCCACACCATCCGTTGCGAAGTCGGGGTCGATGTCGAGAACGAACTCAACCGGGTCGGTGGCCTCGGTGAAGGTGGCGATCGAGGCGTTGGGGTTCACGCCGGAGGAGCCGTCGTGGCTGATGACCCAGGCGGTGCCATTGTATTCGTGCGTGGCGGGTGTGGGGACGTACATGCCAGCAAGGCCTTCCGCGGAGATCGGAAGCCAGAAGTTGCCGGCGATGGAACCGGCGGCCTCGTTGAAGTCGGCTTGCTTGAGCACTTCGCCGGTGACGTAAGCCGGGCCCGTGGTCTCAATCGAGTCGTAGATCCTGAGATTCTGGGCGATCATCTGCCAGCTGTCCATCGTGCCGGCCCAGGGGGTGTTGTCGCACTCGGCGCGGAAGGCCGTCGTGGTGCGGGCGGCCGTGACCGGCGAGGAGGGTGCCTCGTACAACGAGCCGCCGTTGATGGAGTAGTAGGCGTGCCACTCCCCCGCGACGGGATCGTGATTGATGACGACCTTGACCGTGTTGATGTTGGCGGCGGACTGGGGAATCAGCGTCTTGCCGGAGTTTGCGTCCGCCCCGCCAGCGACAAAGTTGATGTACGTGTCGGTTCCGCCGTCCGTGTGGAACCAGAAGATGGCGTCGGCGTTGGTCTTGGCGTCGCCGTAGCTCTGGCCCGGATCGGTGAGCAGGATTTCAACGGTGGAGTTCGTGCCGGCTGTCGTAAGGAAGTTGGTGTCGAAGTCATATTCGAATTCGACGGGATCGGCTGCGCCCACGATGCCGGTGGTGTCGTATTCGAACATCGAGTCATCCCACTCGTTGGTGGGATGCTGGAAGACGAGCGTGCCGTCCCCCGGATAGTCGTAGAAACCATTCGGATGGCCGACCACGTGGGTACCGTTGGCGTGGATTGCCGTGACGTCGCCCGCGGCGACGGGATCAATGGCGGTATCGATTTCGTCGAAATCAGATTCGTGAACGAGTGCGGCCTGGGTTGTCACTGCCGCGCCACAAACTACCGTCGCGAGCAAGAGAGGGAAATACTTGCCTTTCATCATCTTCTCCTTGTGCGCCCTCTCATTGGAGAGAGGCGAGGTTTTTCCCGCAACTCAAGTCCGAATGGTGTGCGGGGTCTTTCCTAGCGTGTCTTGCGAATTTGCATGTTTTCCGGTGCACCTCCTTTATGGGGGGAGTTGGCGAACCTGGCTCAGATCACTTCCAGGTAGTCGCGGCTGGGGAGTTCGGGGAACGGCGCGGTCGGCAGCGTCTGGTACCAGAAGGCCACCGAGGCGATGTCGTCCTGCAGGGGCAGGTAGCGCTTGCAGCCGTTGCGCCATCCGAGCGCCTGCATCGTCACGCGCAGGTCGGACTCGAAGCGAATCGGGTCCATGATGTGCCAGCGGTAGAGGCCGAAGCGCAGGTTGGCAGAGTACAGGCCGTCGGGGCGGATGATCTGGTGCATGCCGACGTAAGGGGTGGTGAAGTCCTGGTAGCGCGGCGGGCCGTCGTTCTTGTTCTCGAAGTTGTACGAACCGCAGAAGTAATCCTCGGTTCCCGTGCCGCAGATCGTCGGGAACTCCTTGTCGCCATCCATGAAGAACTTGATTTCGCCTTCGCCCCACCAGCCGTTGTTGTTCACGCCCCAGGCCATGTAGGTGCCGACGTAGTGCCCGCGCCCCTTGATGCCATCGACGATGGTGAAGGGCTTCTTGTAGGGGAGTGGGTTTTCGCGGCGGAACTGGGCGTGGAAATAGGCGGCGTCGGCCGGCACGTCGGTGAGCGTGTAGTTGACCTGATAGAAGAGGCACAGCCAGTCGTCGTGCAGATTCTCGATGGTGATGCGGGCTCCCTTGCGGAAGGGCATCTCCCAGTAGCAATTGAAGGCGCTGCCCGGATTGACGCACACGGCCTGGGAGGAGAGCTGGGCATAGCGCCCCCAGCCCATGCAGAAGAAGTCGCCAAGCGGACACTCAACGGACGGCTGCTCCTGGCCGTCCCAATAGATGCGGATAATGGCGAAGCGCCACATCCCTGAGGGCGTCATCCAGATTTGCTGGATCGCGCCCATGCCCTCGATGTCCACGATGGTCTGAAGGGCGCCCGGGGCGATGGAGATGCACGGTTTGCACTTCCAGCCCAGCCCCAGATCGGCGCTGGCCGGGTTGTTTTCCGGCGGCGCCATCCCGCCCTTTCCTTTTTCACCGGTCATATTCTCGGCGGAGATGGAACGCGTCTTGGCGGGCGAGAGCCTGCTCAGATTGCCCAGATTCATTCCAAGTCCATTGAAGTCAGTCACGAAAGTCCCCCTCGGTTGCGTTTTGCGGGCTGACGACTCGGCTGGCCAGCCACTGCATGTCAGTTCACATGTCAGATTCTGACGTTCCGGATAGACAGACATGCCGCACACGTCAACAGAAAAAAAACGCTTGATTCTTCCATTTTATCTTTATTCTGCACCCCCAGGCCGAAGGGACGCCACAATCAGACATGCCAGAATAGTGTATTTTTGCCCGTCTGATTTGGCGTTGACATGCGCCCACCATGTCAGCATCTTGCGCAAGGTTCACTTGCAATAGCAGGGCATTTTGTGGCAAAATCACGCGCTCTCAATTAACGGAAAGAGGTCTGGAAACCGATGGCAGCGCCGCCAGCCAACTCCGAGGACAAACGCCACCTTTCGCTGTTCGGACACCCGATTCTGGGGCCGGGGCGGGGGCTGACACTGACAAGTCAGGTGCGGGAGATTTTGCTGGAGGAGATCTTTTCCGGTCGCTGGCGCGTGGGCGAACGCCTGCCCAGCGTGGCGCAGATGGCGAAGCAAACCGGGCTGAGCCGCTGGCCGATTCAGGAAGCGTTCGAACTGCTGGCGCAGGAAGGCTACCTGAACAAGAGCGAGCGCTCGGGAACGTTTCTGCATTCGCTCGAGCCCGGAGGACGCAAGCCCAAGGGCGTGATCGGCGTGGCGATGCTGCTGACCGAGGATCAGGGCTCGTGGAGCACGTCGCCTTACTCCGAGTACCGCCTGGCGCGCGTGATGGCGATCGCGGAGAGCCGCCAGCTTTCCATCGAAGTGAAGTACATTGCGGCCGACGAGGATTGGGAGAACGTCGATCTGGAAGGGCATTTCTTCCGTCCCTCGGTGATCGGGGTGATGTCGCTGTACTCCTTTCACCATATCGCCCAACGCGAATTACCGCCGAACCGCTTGCCGTTCGTGCATCTGGGCGGGCACACGGGGTACTGCTCGCCCACGGTGGCCGGCGACACATTCAGTGGCTTCTACCATTTGACGAAACTGGTGATCGAGCGGGGGCACCGCAACATCGTGTGCGTGTGCGACCCGTCGGATTCGGAGAGCGAACGCCAAAGCAACCTGCTGGGGCACGCGATGGCGATGCGGGAAGCGGGGCTGGAAGTGAACGAGGCCGCGTGGAAACGCTCGCAGGAAATCCGCGAGGGCGATCTCGTTGGAATCCGGCGCTTTCTGGAGGAGTTCAGCGACGCGACGGCCATCATCTGCATGTGGGGCTCGGCCGCTCCGGCACTCGTGGAAATGGCCAACGTGATCGGCCTGCGCGTGCCCGAGGACCTGTCGATCACGGCGCATGGCGCCTCGCCCCTGGGTTCGCGCCGCGACATCATGATGACGTGTCTTGAATACGATATGGACGGACTGATCAACGAGGCGCTCGACCTGCTCGAAGAGCAGCGGCAGACGAGGCGCGTGGAAAGAACGTGTATTCTGGGGAATCCGATCATCCGGGAGGAAGGGAGCCTGGCTCCGCCGCCGGAAAAACTCGCACATAAAGGAATCAAGAAATGACAGCAGTCGTCGGCGGAGCGAACCAGCCCTTGTTGAAGCGCTATCACGCAAACCCCATTATCCCGCGAAATGCCGTTCCCTGTGCCAACAGCATCCTGAACAGCGCGGTCGTTCCGTTCGGCAACGAGTACCGCGGCATGTTCCGCGTCGATAATCAGAACCGCGACATGCTGATCCACACGGGAAAGAGCAAGGACGGCATCAACTGGGAGATCGCGCCCGAACCCGTGAAGTGGGTCTGCCGCGACCCGGAAATCGCCGAAGTGGTTTATGCCTACGATCCGCGCATCACGCCGCTCGACGGGCGCTACTACATCACATGGTGCCACGGCTACCATGGTCCCTCGATCGCCATGGGGGTGACCGACGATTTCGAATCCTTCGAGCTGCTCGACGTCGTTCTGCCGCCTTACAACCGCAACGCGGTGCTGTTTCCCCGCAAGATCAACGGGCAATACGTGATGTTGCATCGTCCCAGCGACAACGGGCACACGCCGTTCGGCGATATTTTCCTCTCGCATTCCGATGATCTGATCCACTGGGGCCGGCATCGCTTTGTGATGGGCACGGCGGGCGGATGGCAGAGCACGAAGATCGGCGCGGGCCCCGTGCCGATCGAGACGCCGGAGGGATGGGTGATGATCTACCACGGCGTACTGACGTCGTGTAACGGTTTCGTGTACAGCATGGGCGCCGCTCTGCTGGATCTCGAGAAGCCCTGGAAGGTGATTCACCGCACGAAGCGCTATATCATGGCGCCCACGGAGTTGTACGAGTGCGTCGGCGACGTTCCGAACGTCACCTTCCCCGTTTCCGCGATTCACGACGCGGCAACCGACGAGTTGAAAGTGTATTACGGCGCGGCGGATACCTGTGTCTGCCTGGCGACAACGACACTGAAAGAGCTGATGGAATTCATTAAGACTGAAGACATGCTGGCGCACGCCTGAAGAACCGCGCGCCCGGGGTGAGTTCCCCCGGGCCACAGGAAAAGGTCATGACAGCAGGCAGGACGGAGCGGGGACTGACCTCCCGGGCAGTGGCAGCGTCGCTGTTCGCCATGGTGGGCACGGCGCTTTGGGTGCAGTTCCTGGAAACGATCGAGGCATCCGCCATTGATTCGTCACGCCAGGCCGTGCCGATCGCGTCGATGATGATGTTCGTTCCGGTGCTGCTGTTCGCCGCGCTGCTTTCGGGACTCACACGCTACCGTTTTCTCAGCCGGGGCGAACTGCTCTCGGTGCTGTTCTGCTCGATGATGACGGCGCCGCTCGCGTCGAGCGGTTTCTGGATGATGATGATCGGCCCGCTCGGGACGATTCCGAAGACGGCGTACTTCGAGGTTTACGACGCGCTCCCCGAGGCCATGTGGCCGCACTCGGCCAATCTGCTGGCCGATGCGTTCGAGCCCGAGGAGCGCGCCACGCTGCGAACCGGCGGCAACGTGGAGTGGAAAGAAGTGCCGGCCGAACACGCCGAACCCCGCATGATGCCGGTGCTGAGCAATGAGCAACCCGGCGAGGAGTCGTTCCTGCGCCTTCGTGTCGCGCTCGCGGGCGAGGGTGACACGTTCGATTCCGCACTCGTGCTGGACGAGCCGTACCTGCTGAGCGTGCTGGTGAAACCGGACGAGCTTGGCCCGGCGGCCGAATACTTTTGCCGCATCTATACGGGAGGCAGGAAACAGTTCGACCAGGAAGTCTTCATGGCCAGGGGCGAGGGTGAAGTCAATTACCTGCACCCCGAGGGTTTCGTCCGCCGTGGAATGTACAATCTGACTCTTCCGGCGGGCACCCAGGCGCCCGTGGAAATCGAGATCGGCCTGACCGGGATGGGGACGCTGGCCATCGCGGAGGCGGAACTGGTGAGCGTCGGGGCGCTCGACGCCATCTATCGCGGGCGCGAGACACTGGACCCGGAACAACGCGACGCGCTGCCCCCGGGGCCGATTCCCCATCGTCTGTTGGTAAAGCCGGAGCGGCGCCTGAGCGTTGAAGGCATCAAGGCCACGGCCGCGGGCGTGATACCGTGGGGGCATTGGTTCAGGCCCTTCACGCTTTGGACAGGTTTCGGGGCGCTGCTGCTGCTCGGGACGCTGGCGATCGGCGCGCTGATGCACCGCCAGTGGATCGAGAGCGAACGCTATCCCCTGCCGAACACGCGCATCCCGGTGGCGCTGCTCGGTGCGCCGGAGGAAGAAAAGACCTCCTTCCTTTCCGGGATCTGGACGAACCGCATCATGTGGGTGGGTTTTGCGGTCTCGCTCTTCTGGTGCCTGATGAAGGGGTGGCACGCCTACAATCCCAACGTGCCCGACATGCGCATCGACGTGGACCTCTCGCCGTACTTCACAGATCCCGCGTGGGGGCGGTTCTGGAAGGGGACGGAGGTGCGCAACGTCACGTTCGGAGTGACGGCGCTGCTGCTGAGCATCGCGATCTTCCTGGAACTGAACGTCCTGTTCAGCCTGGCGCTGGGGTACTTCCTGTTCCGCTTCCAGTATCTGGCCGGCGAAATGACGGGCATGGCCGCGCAGCAGGACTTCCCGTACTATCAGCAGCAGGAGATTGCGGCGTTCCTGACGTATGCCGTGCTGATTTTGTTTTTCGCGCGGCGCCACTTGTGGGGAACGATCAAGGGGGCGATCGGAAAGCAGGGGGCGCAGGAAGCGCACGGCCCGCTGACGTATCGCGGCGCGTGGCTGCTGCTGCTGGTGTGCTTTGGGGGAATGGCGGTGTGGGCCGAGTGGGCGGGATTGCGCGCGGGGGGAATGCTGCTCTTCTACATAATCGTTCTGATGATCTGCCTGGTTTCGATGAAGCTGCGCGCGGAGTGCGGACTCGTGACGGGGTGGTTTGGCCCGGTGTTGCTGGCGTCGATTCTGCCGATCACGGGAGGAATGCTGACGTATGGCCCCGAGGGGGTTCTGTTCATCTGCATTGCGGGCTATGCCGTCTTCCAATATCTGTTCTTCCTGACTCCGGGGATGCAGCTCGAGATGATGGAGCTGGGGCGGCAGTACGCGATGCCGTCGCGCGATGTCTTGCGCGTGCTGCTGCTGGGGACGGTGGGAGCGCTGGCCGTGGCGGGCTGGGTTCATCTCTCGCTGGGCTTTGGAACTGGGGGCGACAATTACGCCGAACGCTGGCCGTACATGGACAAGACGTTCATCCTGCATGATTACAACATGGCGCTGGCGGAGGCGAACAAGACGCTGCTGCCCGCCGATTCTCCCGAGCGCCTGGCGACGGGCGGCGTGACGCCCGGGCACCTGGCCATGATCTTTGGCGGAGGCGTGACGTTGATCCTCGCGCTGCTGCGCCAGGCCTGCTCGGGCTTCTGGTTTCACCCGATCGGCTTCATTGTCGGCTCGTCGCCCATGATGGAGTTCGCATGGGGGAGCATCCTGACGGCGGGCATCATACGCTATGCCACGTTCCGAATCGGCGGCTCGTTCGCTGTGCGCAACAAGCTGATGCCCTTCTTCGTGGGCGTTTTTCTTGGTGTCGTCGCGGCGTACCTGATCTTCGGCATTCTCAGCGGATACTTGTACTTCTACCATCCGGAGATCATTCGCCGGGACTTCGGAGCGATTTTGTGATGCGGGGACTCGCACAGCGGGAAGGCAGAAGGCACCGGGCACTGTATGTGCTCTCGGTGCTCGCGTTCCTTGTGATGCTTGCCGCTGCCCTGCGCATTGTTCTGGCCGTGTTCGGGCCGGAAGCAGCCACGACGAGTCCGCCGCCGGCGTACCACTACGATTCCGCGCCGCTGCAGCAGGCGATCTCCCCCGCCCGCGTGAAGAGCCATCAGGACGAAATCCTCGGCTTCGGTTCCCGTCTGATGGGACAGCCCGGATTCTATCGCACGCAGGCACACATCAGGGAAGCCTACGAAGCCGCCGGACTCGAAGTTTACGAGCAGACCAACTGGACCGTGGTGCCGAAGACCGAGTACCGCGAGCTCTATCTGGAAGAGGACGGCGCAACACAGCGAATCGACGACGTCGAAATCTACCCGTTCCTGCCGAATCATTTGCAGCCGATGACGACGCCCGACGAGGGCATCGCGGGCGAACTTGTGCTGATGACGGAGGAGGTGCTGGCAACGCGCACTTCCTTCGAGGATTGCATCGCGCTGGTGGATGCGACGGAAGGCGCGGCGCCGCAGACATACGGGTACGACTGGAGCCGCTACGCCCAGCTCGGCGTGAAGGCCGTGATCGTGGCCCACCCCGAAGGGCTGGAACGGGTACGCTGGATCAACGTGGCGGCGGAAACCGGCGCAATGGTGACGAGCGTGCCGGTAAACTACGTGCGTCTCGCGGCGGACGCGGGCATCTTTGACTACGCCGGACAGCGCATTCGCCTGCGCGTGCGCACGCGCTTCGAGGAAACACCGAACACGACGCTTGTCGGCATTCTGAGGGCGGGAAGCAGCAGCGCGGAACAGAGCAACGACCAGGCGCTCGTGGTGCTGACGAACTACGATGCCGCGTCGATCCTGCCGGACAAGGCACCGGGAGTCATCCAGGCCATTCCCGTGGCCACGCAACTGGCGCTCGTGGAGGGACTTGCTCCCTATCGCGATACGCTGGTGCGCGATGTGATCTTCGTCTCTTTTGGTGCGCAGTTCATGGCGCGCGACGGCGACAACAACCTGCTCAAACTTCTCGACGAGAATATCGTCCGCTCGCAGGCCGATCCCGCCAAGGTCTTCCTCGGCATCGACGAGGATTCGGAAGGCGCGGACCAGGGAGGCGTGGAGGATCTGAGTGTGGCGCGCCTGATCCCGTGGGAGACGCGCCTTGAGAAGAGCCGGCGCGCGCTCGACCACACAAACGAGTCGCTGCGCCTGCTCGAAGACGACGGGGTGCTGGCAGACGCGGAACAGACAGAAGGCGCGCTGGAATCCCTGCCGGAGGAAACGGCTGACTTCTTTCTGGAGCAGGTCGCTTTCGTGCTCGATCGCATCGTCTTCGACCTGAACGAAGAGTTGCAGACCGCGAAGATCGAGTTCCTGCGCGCGGGCGAGGACAATCTGGAGACCCCGGAGTTCGCCCACTACCAGCAGGTCAAGAGGCGCTATGACCGCGCCGTCACGGCGGCGGGCTACAGTCCGATGAACCTGCTGCGTTCCGAGGAGTTCGGCGCGCGCTTCCTGAAGGAGTACGACCTGCGGGCTCTGGCCACGGCGCGGCTGGAGGAGTTGAGGGAATACCACACGAACCGCAACACGCACCTGAGCGACAGCATCACGCTGCTGAAGGCGTTCCTTCCGTACCGCAAACTCATCGTCTTTGACAACAAGATGGTGCCTGCTCCCGAGGACGGCGGCGCGCAGGAGCAGCTCAGCTTCTGGGATGGCGACTGGGGCATCAAAACGAACATGCGCGAGATGGCCAGCCTGCTGGCGTCGTCGCGCCAACGCCTCGCCGAGGAGAATCCCGCCATCGGCGATCACGCGCGCTTCACCGTCCCCGAGCTTTCGCGCTGGCATTCAACCGATGTCGACCGCAACACGCGCCCCGTTTCGAACCTCTCGGCGACGGAGTGGACGCTGTTCGGCTATCACATGTACACGTTCCTCAGTTTTGGCCGCGCGGAATCCTACCGCCATTACTTCGATCCCGTCGATCTGCCCTTCATGCACGACGTGGAGTCGCTCCAGTACAGCACCGCGTTGTATGGCGAACTGTTGCTGACGGTGGCGCACGGGAACGGCCGGTTCTCGCCGATTCAACTCGGCTGGCTGAAGAAGCACTTTGGCGGCCGCGTGCTGGCATCGGGCGTCGGGCAGTCCATGGTGCCGAACTTTCCGATGAGTGGCGCGGTGCTGTCGGGCAGGCCGTACTACGGCAGCGAGTACTCCTACCCCGGCTACTACGAGCATCCGCTCATCATGACGGACCCCTACGGCCGCTACGAGCTTCTGAACACGCCGTCGGACTTCTGGGTGAATCGCTACATCTGGGCCAATGGCTACAGCCCGCTGGCAGCGTCCTATGGCCCCGATGGGCTGATCACGTGGATGAAGGACGAGGGAGAGACGGGCCAGCGGCTCTACAAGTCGGTGAACCTGAACTGGTTCGACGCGAAGGTGGACGACGTGACGCTGGTGATGTTCCGCGCCTCGCCCGTCTCGTTGCTGGAAACGACGAACCCGCAAAAGATGAGCGACTTCTCCGGCGTTCGTTTCTTCGACAGCCAGGGCCTGAGCCAGTTGGAAAAGCATTGCAGCATCCGCGTCTCGCCCGATGCCGGAATGAACGTGACTTTCGTCGAGCCCGACGCATTGTTCTACATCGCGCTGGAGTCCGGTTCGCCCGAGAATGATCTCGCCAAGCTGATCCGCGGCTTCATGCTGAACATGCCGGCGAACTGGAAACCGTTGATTGAACAGAAGGACCGCTCGCGCGAGATCGCCGGGCCTGGATTCCGCGGCGCGGACGCCAATGTTCTGTCCGACGTCTCCCTCCAAATTGCCCGCTCGATGGCGGCACTGAACGAGGACCGCCTGCGAATTCAGCAAAAGCACGACATGGCCGACGCACAGGTTCTGGACTACCACGACAAGGCGCTCTCGTTCCTTGAGCAGGCCGAAGATCCCACGCGCCCCAAGAAGACGGCCGTGCTGGATGCCCGCGATTCCGTGACGTATTCGATGCTGAACCATCCGGTGCTTCGCGCATCGCTGACCGAGGCGGTGATCGGCATCCTCTATTACCTGGCGCTGCTGGTGCCGTTTGTCTTCTTCTTCGAGAAGATGGTGTTCGGCTTCACGGACATCCGCAAACAGCTGGGCGCTCAACTCGTCATCTTCCTCGCCGTCTTCCTTCTGCTCCGGCTGCTGCATCCGGCGTTCTCGATGATCCGTTCGTCGCTGATGATCCTGCTGGGTTTTGCGATCATCCTGATCGCCGGTTCGATGACGCTGCTTTTCTCGGAGAAGTTCAAAGAGAACCTCGAAGAGCTGAGCAAGCGCCGCGGCCACGTTTCGACCGCGCAGGTGAACCGGTTCGGCGTGATCACGTCCGCCTTCATGCTGGGGCTGAACAACATGCACCGCCGCAAGCTGAGGACGGCTCTGACGTGCGGCACGCTGACCCTGATGACATTCGCCGTCATCAGCTTCACGTCGGTTCAAACGAGCATCGTGAACGAGCAGCAGGCCATCGGCAAGGCCCCCTACCAGGGCATTCTGCTGAAGAAGGAACTCTTCAAGCGCTTCCTCAGCGCCGAGGTCTTCGCGATTCAGGCGAAGTACGGCGACAAGTTCACCGTCTGCCCCCGCAAGATGAGCCTCGGGACGCAGAACTGGCTCGACAAGCAGGGCTACAACCCCGTTGTCGAGATCGTCTACACGAACGGCGGGAAGACGCGAAAGCAACGCCTCAACTCGATCATCCAGATGAATCACCTGGATCCGTTGCAGTCGCAGATCGAGATGACGACGAACACACCGTGGTTTTCGGAAGACGACGTTCGGGGTGTCGAGGGAGTGCCGCCGGCCGTGATTCTGCCGTCAACGGTGGCAAATGCCCTGGGGATGTCATCGGCGGAAATCGAGGCGGGCAACGTGAGGGCCCAGATCAACGGCCGGACGTTCCGCATTCTCGGCACGTTCGCTCCGGAATCGCTGGCCGCCGCGCGCGATCTCGACAATCAGACCATCCTGCCTTACGACATCGAGAACATGTCGCGCATCCACACGCTGGAGGACGGTGAGGTTCTCGCCGACGAAAACTCGCCGCGCCTCCCGGCGGAGAAAGTGCTTCTCGCACCGCTGACGCAATTGGGTATCGAGATTCCCAACGAGAAGGCCGACTCGAATTGCTCGATCGCGCTCTACATGCCCGAGGGTGAAACCCGCCACGTGCGCGCGCAGATCGATTCGTTTCTTGAACAGAGCGAGAAGCCCGCCTACTTCGGGCTGAACGGGATCGCCTATCGCGGCCAGCGCACCCGCAAGTCCTCGATCAGCGGACTGGTGGACCTGCTGGTGCCGCTGCTGATCGTGGCGCTGACGGTGCTCAACACAATGAAGGGTTCGGTGTACGAGCGCCAAAGCGAGATCGGCGTCTACAATGCCGTGGGCATCGCGCCACGCTACGTGTTCTTCATGTTCATGGCGGAAGCACTGGTCTACGCGGTCGTCGGCTCGCTCCTCGGGTACCTGCTGAGTCAGGGAGTCGGGAAGCTGCTGATCGCGACGAACCTGACGGGCGGCATGAAGATGACGTTCACGTCGATCACGACGATCTACGCGTCGCTCGCAGTGAGTGCGACGGCCCTGCTCTCCACCTGGTTTCCGGCCCGCACGGCCATGCGCATCGCGCGTCCGGCGGAGGAAGCGGGATGGACGCTGCCGGAGCCGCAGGACGACCAACTCTTCTTCGATCTCCCCTTCACGTTCAACTACCGCGACCGTCTCGCGGTGCTGGCCTTCTGCCATCGCTTTCTGGAGGAACACGGCGAGGGGGGAAGCGGCAGCTTCTACTGCCTGCCGCCGCGCGCGACGATTCTCGAGGAGGGGACGGAGATTCTCCCCGCGATGACGACAACGGCGTGGCTCAAGCCCTACGATCTGGGCGTCAGCCAGACCGTGGTGATCAGCATGCCGTTCGATCCCGAAACGGGCGACTTCAAGGCCCGCGTGGCACTCTGCGTCCTGACGGGGAGCCGCGACGCCTGGATGCGTCTGAACAAACGTTTCGTCATGGAACTGCGCCGTCAGTTTCTGCATTGGCGCGCCGTCGCCGATGCGGACCGCGAGCAGATGTACGAGGAAGCACGCGAGTGCTTTGAACAAATTCCGGCCGTCGAGAGCTGAGCCTTGGGCACTGAACGCACAGACAAGGAAGTCAATCTCTACCGCTCCCTCCTGGAGCCGCCAAAGACGTTTGACGACGGCTTTGGCTGGACGACGGTGGCGGGGATTTTCTTCTGCGGCCTGATCATGCTGCCGGGCTCGATTTATCTGGGCCTGATGACGGGCGGCAGCCTGGGACCGGCGGCCTCGTGGGTCACGGTGATCCTCTTCATGGAGATCGCCCGGCGCGCGATGAAGCCCCTGAAGAAGCAGCACCTTGTGGTGTTGCTTCACGCGGCCGGCGTCATCATGGCGGCCAACGTGCTCTTTCCCGGCGGGCCTCTCGGGCATCTGGTCTTCCGCGCCTACCTTGTCGGGAGCGACGCCGTGCGCGATGCCGGCATGGCGGGGTCCTTTCCGTCGTGGTGGGTGCCGCCCGCGGAAAGCGACGCCATTGTCCATCGCACGTTCTTCCACCACGACTGGATCGTGCCGCTGGCGATTGCGGCGTTCCTGCTCTTTCTGGGACTCATCAACCGCTACACACTCGGGTACTTCTTCTTCCGTCTGACGTCCGACGTTGAGAACCTCCCGTTCCCGCTGGCCCCGGTGGCCGCACAGGGCGCGATGGCGCTGGCCGAGGCAGATGACAAGAAGAGTGCGGAGGAGAAGAACAGCGACGGAACGGCGCGCAAGGGAACGCGCTGGCGGATTTTCTCGCTCGGCGCGATCTTCGGCCTTCTCTATGGCGTCATTCAGATCGGCATTCCTGGGATTACCAGCCTGTTCCTCTCCGAGCCGTTCTTCCTCGTTCCACAGCCGTTCGTCGATACCACGGTGTTGACGCAGGGCGTCCTGCCCGCAACGCCGACGGGCGTGACGCTCGACCTCGGAATCGTGTTCCTCGGTTTCGTTCTTCCGTTCTGGGCGGTGATGGGCACGTTCGCGGCAATCGTCCTGACATTGTTGATGAATCCCGTTCTGCACCATGCGGGTGTGCTCACACATTGGCAGCCGGGCATGGACACGGTGAACACGACGTTCGCGAACAGCGTGGACTTCTGGCTGAGTTTTGGGATCGGCGCGGGACTGGGCATTGCGGTGGTGTGCCTGGTCGCGACGCTGCGCGATTTGCGCAGCAAGATGCGCGAGATCCGGCTCGCCCGGGCCAACGGAGCGGAACGCAAGTCCGTCTGGCAGCCTCCGCGTGCCGGACGCGGCGACTGGTCGCTCAAGCTCTCGCTCGGCTTGTACGTGCTCTCCTCCGCGTCGGTGATAGCCCTGTGCTACGCGCTGCTGCCGCGCACGCCGGGCATCCTGTTCTTCCTGATCATCTTCGCTTTCCTTTACAACCCGTTCATCTCGTACGTGAACGCACGGCTGCTCGGCATTTCGGGCCAGAACGTCGATATTCCGTTTGTGAAGGAAGGGGCGTTCATCCTGTCGGGGGCACGCGGTGTTGACATCTGGCTGGCTCCGGTGCCGTTGGACAACTATGGCTACATGGCGCAGGCGTTCCGGACGAACGAACTGACGGGCGTCAGCTTCCGGTCGCTGCTGAAGACCGAACTCGTTGCCCTGCCCGTGCTGCTGATCCTGTCGATCTTCTTCTGGAACTTCATCTGGAAGTCCGAAACGATTCCGTCTCCCGTCTTCCCGGCCGCGCAGGTCAACTGGGAGCTCGCCGCGAAGAATCAGGTGCTGCTCTTCTCCTCGACGTTCGTTGCGGCGGAGAACGAGGGGCTCGACCGCAGCGTCGAGGACACGGAGTTCATGCGCGCCATCCACCCCAATCAGATCGGCGTTGGGTTCCTTGGAACGATTGGTCTGTATGGCATCTTCAGTTACTTTGGACTTCCGGTGATGTTCATCTACGGGCTGATTCGGGGGTTCGGCCAACTCCCCCACTTCATGATTCTGGAATTCTTCGGGGCAATCCTCGGCAGATTCTATCTGCAACGCAAATTCGGGCGGGACAAGTTCCTGACTCTGACGCCCGCCCTGCTCGCCGGTTACTTCACGGGCATCGGCCTGATCAGCATGGTAACAATGGCGATGATGCTCATCAAGTCGGCCATTTCGTCCGCACCATTCTAGGAGTAGAGTCCGTTGTCGCGAGTGCCCGAACAAATCGACCTTCCCCTCCGCGTTGCGGCGACCATCGTCGTGCAGGGACTGCGTATTCGCCTGGGGCGTTCGCTGGTCACGATCTCGGGCGTGCTGCTTGGGATCGCGATGCTGACGGCAACGGCAACGGGCTACCTCGTGAAGGACGGCGTTCGCGAAGAGGACCAGATTCGGGGCGACGTGCGCCGAATGACCAACTTCCTCACTTCCGAACTCGGAACGCTGGAGGGGAAGAGCCTTGCGCTGTTCGCTGGCGATGAGCCCACGGAAGCGGAGACGCGCCTGCTTGCCGAACTCGCGCGGCAAACGCAGCGCCTTCTCACCGCCCCCGATCAACCGGCGTTGGAGAGCAAGCCGCTCCCGGGCGAACGCGTGCCGAAGGCGGCCGGCCTGCTCGAGGCGGACGCCTGCGTCGTCATCGGCTCGCGCGCCGAGACGGCTGCATTCCTCTCTCAGCTTCAAGAGGCGCACTACGGCCGCCCGGTGGCAATGACGCGCCTGACCAGCGAGGAGACAACTCCGGACGACACGCTCTACTTCCTGCCGCTCTCCACCGAACTCAGCGAGCAGGAACTCGCGGCGCAGGCGGCCGAGAAGAGGACGGCGCGCTACCGCGTCGGGTGGGTTCTTGGCATCGCGTTGCTCGTCACGTTGATGGGCATCACAAACGCGATGCTGATGTCCGTGACCGAGCGTTTCCGCGAGATCGGAACGATGAAGTGCCTCGGCGCGACGTCACGGCTCGTCCGGCGCATCTTCCTGATCGAGTCGTTGATCGTGGGCGTGAGCGGCGCGCTGGCCGGTGCGCTGCTCGGCGCGCTTTTCTCGCTGGCGTTCTATTGCATTGTCTACGGCCCGGCGCTGCTCGTGGGTTCGCTCGATCTCGGGGTTCTCGCGCTGTGGCTTCTCGCTGCGGTTCTGGCGGGAGTATTCTTGACGATTATCTGCGCCATCTATCCGGCAAGCGTTGCCTCGTCCATGGTTCCGGCAACGGCGTTGCGGTCGAATGTCTAGGAGAACGAACGCGTTCATGGCCATCACGAACGACAAACTGCGTTCCCTCTTCGAGCCGCCCGCGCAGGCGCCGCCGGATCACGTGATCCGCGCCGTGGGGCTGACGAAGGTCTACCGAATGGGGACGGAGGAAACGCATGCGCTGCGCGGCGCCTCGATGCAGGCACTGCGCGGCGAGTACCTCTCGATCATGGGGCCCTCGGGCTCGGGCAAGAGCACGCTGTTCAACCTGATCGGCGCGCTGCAGAAGCCGACTTCGGGCAAGGTCTACATCGACCAGGTGGACATCGCGCAACTCGACACCGAGGAGCTCGCGTGGCTGCGCTGCCGCAAGATCGGCTACATCTTCCAGACGTTCAACCTGATCCAGGTGATGACGTGCCTGGAGAACGTGATGCTGCCGATGGCCTACGCGGGACGGGAGGCCGAGGAGGCGCGCGAGAGCGCCATTCGCAAACTCGAACTCGTCGGCCTCGGGCATCGCGTCCTGCACAAGCCCGCCGAACTGTCCGGTGGCCAGCAGCAGCGCGTCGCCATTGCCCGCGCAATGGCAAACGATCCGGCGATCATCCTGGCCGATGAACCGACGGCCAATCTGGATCAAAAGACCGGCGAGGAGATGATCGAACTGCTCGCCTACTTGAAGCAGACTTTCGCCGTTACGATCATCTCGGCAACGCACGACCTGAAGATGCTGCAACGCTCCGACAGGATTCTGTGGATCGAGGATGGCCGCATCGTGAAGGCGGCAAGACCGGACGATATCGACTTTCAATCGAGCGAGTTTCACTGACGATGCGCCTGCGCCCCCGCCAGCAAAACGCGGCCACCGCCGCGCCTCCAAGCGACCCGCTCCAGGCCGTGCCACGCGTGGCGCCGAATGTCCACGCCCGTACGGCACGCGGCGGAGCGTTGCATCTCCGCATGGATCTGCCCCCCAAGGGACGGATCGGCGCGTTTGTGCTAAGGCACTTTGGATGGCAGCGTCATCACCTGATGAATCTCGACGCACGGGGAGCCGCCTTCTGGAGATTGATTAATGGCAGGCGCACGCTGGAGACAATCGCGGGCATTCTCGCGAAGAAATGGAAGCACGGTGAAGAGGAATGCCGCATCGCCGTGATGGAGTACACCCGCACGCTGATGACCCGGGGACTGATCGTTCTCGAAGTCACGGCGGCGGAGAAGGGCGGCCGGAGAAAATGACACGCGACGTCCTCATCGAAGTGCGCAACGTCACAAAGAAGTACCACCTGGCCGAGGAGGAGATCTGGGCGCTGCGGGGAATCTCGCTCGACATCTTCAGCGGCGAGTTTCTTTCCATCATGGGGCCGTCCGGCTCGGGGAAATCGACGCTCTTCAACCAGATCGGGGCACTCGACGTGCCCGACGACGGGAGCGTGCTCTTTGCGGGGCAGTCCATCTTCGACATGCCCGAGGAAAGCCAGGCCGCGTTCCGCTGCACGAAGTTGGGCTACATCTTTCAGACGTTCAACCTGATCCCGGTGATGAGTGCGCTTCAGAATGTTTCGCTCCCCGGCATCCTGCGGGGCGATGCGCCGGCGCTGGCCGAGACGCGCGCGAAGGAAATCCTCCAGCGCGTCGGGCTCGGACACCGGCTGAACCACAAGCCCTTCGAGTTGTCCGGCGGCCAGCAGCAACGCGTCGCCGTGGCAAGAGCACTGGTCAACAAGCCCGACGTGATCCTGGCCGACGAGCCAACGGGCAATCTTGATACGAAAACGGGACAGGAAATCATCAACCTTCTGTGCGAGCTGAACAGGGAAGAGAAGGTCACGGTCATTTGTTCGACGCACGACCCCAAAATGCTCAAGTCCTCCGAGCGCATCTGTTGGATTCGCGACGGGATGCTTGAGGAAATTTCAACGGCAGACGAGATGAAAAAGCAATAGAGACACATTTGAACTCGGGGGATTCGATCATGCGGTGTGTTCCACTTCTGACAATTGTTCCGGCACTTCTGGCGGGTTGTGCACACGCCAACAGCAACGACGACGTGATTGTCCCCGTCATCGAGGGAGACTGGTGGCGCGTCGCCTCGAATCCCGATCTCGGCGAGTATACGTCCGAGGAACAGGAGCCCGTGGACTTCGGTTTGTGGCAGGCGGCCGACGGTACCTGGCAACTGTGGTCGTGCATTCGCGAAACAAAGTACCCGGGCCACACGCGCCTCTTCCACGGATGGGAAGGAGCCAACATCACCGACAAGGACTGGAAGCCCCTCGGCATCACGATGACGTCGAAGCCCGAACTGGGCGAGCCTGAGGGTGGACTGCAGGCGCCGCACGTCGTCCGCCACGACGGGAAGTTCGTGATGGCCTATGGCGACTGGACGAACATCTGCTTTGCCACCAGCACGGACGGCAAGTCCTTCGAGCGCATCATCCAGCCCGATGGAAAGACGGGGCTGTTCTCCGAGGGAGCGTTCGCCAACAGCCGCGACCCCATGATGGTGAAGATCAACGGCCGCTGGCATTTGTACTATACGGCGATCACCGGCGGCAAAGGGTACGGCTACTGCCGCTTGTCCGACGACCTGAAGACGTGGAGCCCGTCGATTGTTGTCTCCTATGGCGGCGCCATCGGCGACAACCCCTGGTGGAACGAATGCCCGCAGGTTGTGGAGGTGCTTCCAGGCGAGTTCGTCTACTTCCGCAATCAGTTCTACGGCGGCGGAAACAAGAACTGGGTGTATTACTCGAAGAATCCGTTCAACTTCGGCATCGACAACGACGAGGGACTCGTCACGGACCTGAACATCGCGGCTCCTGAAGTCGTGGAGGTAGACGGCAAGTACTACATCGCCGCGCTGACACCGGAGCTCGACGGCATTCGCATTGCACGTTTGCGCTGGGCGCGCCGCCCCGCCATCGGCGTGCCGGTCTACGGCTTCGACGATCCCGAGGGACGCGCGAAGTGGACCATGACGGAAGGCGACTTCGACGCCGTTTTCTTCACGGAGACGCACGCCGCGTTTGGCGCGGTGACGGAGAACGTCATCGGTACCTGCGAGCAGCTGAAGGGCGAGTACGATGACGAGCGCACAGGCGTGATCGAATCGGAGCCGTTCGTGCTCGACGAGCCCTCGTACACGCTGCTTGTCGGCGGCGGCAGCGATGAACAGACGGTCTACGTCGCCATCGTGGAGGAAGGAACGGGCGAGGAGCTGGCGCGCTATTCGGGCAAGAATCAAAACACGCTGCAGAAGGTGCAGTTCAATGCGGCCGTGCATGGCGGAAAGACCGTCCGCGTGCGCGTGGTGGACAAGTCGAAGGGGCCGTGGGGGCACATAAACTTCGGCGGCATCTACCGGCCCGGCAAGCCGGAGGTCATCAAATGAGAGCCCCCCATATCCGGGCCCGCGTCGCTGCGCTTGTGCCGCTTGCCTTCTCGGCCGCGATTCCGTCGGGCGCGGCCGACAGGCTCGACGCCTACTACGCGCATCCGACGCGCGAGGACGAATACGGCGTGATCGCGCCGTGGCACGATGGGCAGAACGGGCAACTCGACGAGCGCCTGCGCCTTGCCGTCGAAGTCTACAAGCGCTATCCGTGGGTGGGATTCGACAAGGCCGTCCAGGCCGCGCCGGACTTCGTCTACAATTCGCATTGGACCATTTCCGACGAGGGCGAGATCGGCATCCCGCCCACGACGGACTGGATGTGCGGCGATCTTTCGCAACGCGCCTGGAGCATCGTCAAGGGGCTGACCGATTACTACCGCTACAGCGGCGACCCGATGGCGTTCACCTACATCCCGCTCACTGTTGACTACGTCCTCGACTACGGACTGACCAGCGACGACTACGAGGGCTGGCCGCGCTTCCCCATCTCGAATCCGACGAATGGCAGGATCAGAGGCCAGTGCCTTGAGGACGGGCGCATCCAGTTGGACTTCTGCGCGCGTCTGGGCGAGGACGTCCTGACGGCCTACAAGCTGACCGGCAATCCGCGCTACTACGAAGCCGCGTGCCATTGGGGCGATCTGATGGCCGAACACTGCAACCTCGACGGCGAACTGCCGCCGTGGAATCGCTATGCCAATCCCTGGGTGGTGGGCTGGTCGGACAAACTGACCGGCACGACGGCGATGATCTGCGAGTTTCTCGATGTCCTCATCGCCACTGGCCACACCGGCAAGGACGACAGCATCATCAAGGCACGCGATGCCGGGCGCGCGTATCTCGCCAGGGAGATGTTGCCGCGCTGGATCGAAAATGAAACGTGGGGACGCAACTACTGGGACTGGGACAATCCGGTGACGTGCGGCATCGTCTCGATGTGCGGCGACTACATCATCCAGGAACGCGAGGCCTTTCCGCTCTGGAAGAGCGACATGCGCAACGTGTTGTCGCTGATCTTCAATCGCAACGGCGTCGATCCGAACTCAATGGGCGACACGTACAGCGGCGCGTGGGCCTTCCCCGAGTCCTCGACGTGCTGCTCCACGTCGTTGTCCTACTGCCAGTATACGGCGGGACCGACGTTCCTCCGGCACGCGTACTACTCCGGCGATCCATGGAGCAGGGAGGTCGGACGCCGCATCATGTTGATGGCGACCTACGACAGCGATGCCAACGGTGTCGTGAAGGACGGGCTCGACGGGCGCCAGGTGGCGACGTGGGAGTGGTCGAACCTCGCGCATCCGTGGCCGCTCTGCCAGATCATGGAGGCGATGAAGTGGGAGCCGGAACTCTTCGCCCCTTCGCGCGAGAACCACATCGTCTTCTCGACCTCCGTGGTCAATCACGTGGACTACGCCCGGGGACGGATCGACTACACGACGTTCGATGCAAAGAGCGGCTGCGTGGATGTGCTGCGGCTTTCCTTCATTCCGGAATGCCTCACCGCCGATGACGTGAAACTCGCCGAAGTCCCCGGACTCGCGGAGAACGGCTACGAAATCAAACGGCTGGCGAACGGCGACTGCATTCTCAAGGTTCGGCACGACGGGTTGAGGCACGTTGTCATCGAAGGCGACGACCCGCAGTCCGTGGCGAGCATCGATCAGATCGAGACGACGGGAGCGTGGCGCCTTCTGGACGAAGCGGATTCGCATTCAGGCAAACTGCTCGTCGCGGAGGAGAAGGGCGCCACCGCGCGCTACGTGTTCACGGGCAATCAGGTCCGCGTGATGGGCTACGTGAGCCAGCAGGGCGGCTGGGCCGATGTGTATCTCGACGGCGTGATGCAAAACACCGTGCTCGAATGCTGGAGCGCGAAACCCCAGCCGCACCGCGTGCTCTACGCGCGCAGTGGCCTGAAGAACAGGCAGCACGAACTGAAGATTGTAGCGCGTGGCGCGTCCAACCTGCTCTCCGGCGGAACGATCATCGCACTCGACAGCATCCAGTACTCCGACGCGACGGGTTCCACGGGTTATGGCTCGGGCGGCGGACCCACCGACGCGCAACGTATGATCTTCGGCTACACGGGGCGGCGCGATCACCTCGACACGCAGGGGAATGCGTGGCGTCCGGCAACAGAGTGGATCATCCGCAGCGGCTACGGGACGGACTCGGTGGAAGAGGCTCTGTGGACCGAACGCCGTACCATGTGGATTGCGAAGACCGACGATGCCGAGCTTTATC
This sequence comes from Candidatus Sumerlaeota bacterium, assembly GCA_030156535.1. Taxonomy (GTDB): domain Bacteria; phylum Sumerlaeota; class Sumerlaeia; order SLMS01; family JAHLLQ01; genus JAHCAW01. The sequence goes on along the minus strand of JASGMJ010000002.1, from coordinate 209,702 downwards.
GCTATGGCATTCATGGCCCGGAGTTCTGGGTGAACGTGACGGCCGGGCCAGGCGTGTACGACGTGCGCCTGCACTTTGCCGCAACGCCGCTGCACTGGTTCCTGGAGCAGGACAAGGACGGAGGTCTCGTGCGCCACGAGATGAGCGTCGCAATCAACGGCAACGTGGTGATCGAGAAGATGGACGTCGCCGCCGAAGCGGGCGGCAACTTCACCGCACTCGTGAAGAGCTTCGCGGGAATCGAGCCGCGCAACGGCATCATCGAGGTGCGCTGCACGGGACTGGATGGGCGCGAAGCAATCCTGCAGGCGCTGGAGATCGTACCGGCCGGGAAAGCGTCACTCCCGGCAGCGAGCAACTGAGACGGCGGAACGAAAGCAAGGAGCCCGTGGCATGAGCAATCCGTGGATCGTCGGCGACATTTTTGCCGATCAACAGGCACTGGACACCGAGTGGCGTCAGTGCCAGGACGAAGGGCGCGATTTGAGTTCGGTGGCGGATGAGTTTGAACGCCTGCGTGCTCCCGGTTTGCCCTTCGAGAAGTACCTGCGCGACGCGGAGGCACTGCTCGACCGCACCATCGCGCTGCCCACGCTGCGGGGTCATGCCTACGACGAGCCTTCCGATCTCGCGGGCATCCGTGCGGCCCGGCCCGCGCATCCTCCCGTGCTTCCGGCTCCCCCTCCCATCGACGACGCCGTGCGCGACAAAATCCACGGTGCGTGGCTGGGGCGGTGCTGTGGCTGCCTGCTGGGCAAGCCCATTGAGTGCTGGCTGAGCGACCGCATCTGGCCGATGCTCCAGGCAACGAACAACTGGCCGCTCGAACGCTACATCGAAGGCAATGTCGCGGAGGAGATCAGGAAACGCTTCGACATGCATCCGGGATGGTGGGGCGACCAGGTGGAGTGCATGCCCGAGGACGACGACACGAACTACACGATGATCGCGCTGGAGATCATGAAGGCGCAGGGAAGGGACTTCACCTCGCACGACATCGCGCGCTTCTGGCTGCAGAACCTGCCACTCGAACACACGTTCACGGCCGAGCGCGTGGCGTACCGCAACCTGGCCATGATGATCCAGCCGCCGCACACCGCAACGTTCCGCAATCCCTATCGCGAGTGGATCGGCGCGCAAATCCGCGCGGATTTCTACGGCTACGCCGCGCCCGGCCGCCCGGAGATCGCCGCCGAATGGGCATGGCGCGATGCGTCACTGACGCACGTGAAGAACGGCATCTATGGTGCCATGTGGGTGGCCGCGATGCTGGCGGCGGCGGCGGTGGTCGACGACATCGAAACAATCATCGATGCGGGCCTGGCGCAGATTCCCGCGCGTTGCCGACTGACCGAAGCGATCCACGATGTCAGAACGTGGCACGACGAGGGCATCGCCTATGACGTGGCCCTCGAACGCATCCATCAGCGCTGGGACGAAAAGGTGAAGCACCACTGGTGCCACACGATCAGCAACGCGCAGATCGTGGTGATCGGGCTCCTGTGGGGAAACGGCGAGCTGGGCCCGACAATCTGCCGGGCGGTGCAGCCGTGTTTCGACACCGACTGTAACGGCGCAACGACGGGTTCGATCATCGGGATGATTGCGGGAGCGGCAAAACTTCCCGCCGAACCCTGGACGGCAAGGCTGAACGACACGCTGTGCACCGGCATCGCCGGGCAGCACAAGGTCCGCATTTCCGACCTGGCGGAACAGAGCTTCCAACTGGTGGAGCGCTTATGGCCGCGGGACTGACAAGCACGCGTGTGGCATGCGCGTCGACGTGGGAGACAAGGCGATGACCTTCCATCTGCTCAGCGTCGCGGTGGCACTGCTCTTCGCGGTGGAGTTGTCCGCCGAGGAAAGCAGGGGGGCGCACGCAGACTCTCTTGCCGTTGGCACGATGATCGAGCACTCGTTCGTGCCGCGCGACGCCATCGAGCAGCCGTTCCTCGCGCCCGTGTGGGTGATCGTCGATGCCCCCACAGCCTCCGGTGGGCGTGGCGACGTTCGGATTCCGGCCTTCCACGATGGCGAGGGAATCTGGCGGATTCGCTACACGCCGCTAACGCCCGGTTGCCATCGCGTTGTACGCTATCTGCTCGGCGAGGATGCGGCCACGGCAGACGTTCTTGATGCCGCGACGGATTCGCCCCGCGAGTACGAAGTCGCGCCGGGTCCCTTCCGCGCCTTTCCCCGTCCGAGTGAGGAGACTGTTCAGCAATTCGTTTTCAACGACGGCACGCCGTACTTTCCGATTGGCCACAATGCAGGCTGGTCGAGCGTGGACGGGTACGAGAAGATGTTCCGCGCCATGCACGACGCGGGGCTCAACTGGTCGCGCGTCTGGATGCCGCACTGGTCGGGCCAGAGCCTCGACTGGGTGATGGGCAAGCAACTCGCACGCGGCGAACTGGACCTTGGCGCGGCCCGGCGCATGGACCGCATCATCGCGCTCGCTTGGGAGAACGGCCTTCAGATTCAACTCGTTCTGCAGCATCACGGGCAGTTCAGCACCTTTGTGAATCCAACGTGGGACGCTCATCCCTGGAACGCTGCAAATGGCGGATGGCTGGAAAAGCCATCGCAGTTCTTCACCGATCCGGAGTCAATCCGCCTGACCCGCGCGAAGTACCGCTACATCGTCGCGCGATGGGGTTACTCCCCCGCCATCATGGCGTGGGAACTTTTCAACGAAGTGCAGTACACCGACGGCTACCAGGGCGAGGAGGCACTTGCCCTGTGGACCGAGGCGCAGTCCACAAACTTGCTGAGCCTGGCGGATGTCTCGAAGCTGATGGCAAAGGCGAGGAATCTGCCTGCCACACCGGAAAGCGAAGGCCCCAGTTCGTGGCAGCGCCTGGTGGATGCGTGGAACCGCAAGACCCAGCATCTCGAACCACAGTGGGATTACGGCCTGGGCCGCCACACCGTGGGAGAATGGCACCGCGGCATGGCGCGCTACCTGCGCGCTCTCGATCCCTATCCGCGCATGATAACGACCAGTTGCCCTCCGATCGACAGTCCCGTCTGGGACGAGATGGATTTCTATCAGGTGCATCTGTACGAGCGCGAGATGATCGCGCCGATGGTGAATCTGCCTGGTGGCCTTGCGGCCTACGACAAACCGGTGTTCATCGCGGAGATGGGTGATCATGAAATCGACGATCCGCTCAAGGACGACGGGCGCCATATGCACGGCATGATGTGGGCCGGGTTGTTCTCGGGTGCGAGCGGTGCCGCCCAGGTTTGGGCGTGGGATCAGGCCAGGCGCCACAACTGGTACCCCGCCTTCCGCGCAATGACGCGGTTCGCGGCGGCGGCAAAGCTGGCAGAGCGCCGCTACGTGCCCGCACCGCCGCTGACCTACCAGTCCGGTGACGCCACCGGGGACATCGCCTGCTTCGCGCTGGAGAGCGAGGGGGCGTTCATCTTCTGGCTGTACGACAAGGCCAGCATCAGCACTCCCGAGCCTGCAAGCCACGAGGGCCGCGTCCTGCTGCCCGCACGGTTCGCGGAGCGGGGGGATCTGACGGTGACTTGGTGGGACACGCGAAGCGGCAAGGTCCTCGCGCGTGCCGCCATGCCACAAGGCACACCCCCTGAACTGCCAACGCCTCTCTTTTGCGGAGACGTTGCCGCCATCATCGAAGAGAGCGAGTGAATCACGAAAGGAGCCCGGGTATGAAGCACGACGATCAGAAGAATGCAGGTATCGCCAGCAGAATGCAGCGGAGGGACTTCATCAAGTTCGCCGGATTGGGAACAGTGGCCTTGTCCGCGGGGCTGCAGGGTTGTGCGTCACTCGCACGGCTCGGCGGCTCGCGTGATGTTCGGCCGTTCACGATTATCGCCCTGCCGGACACGCAGTATTACTCCAAGGCCTTCCCGCACATTTTCACCGCACAGACGGAGTGGATCCGCGACAACAAGGAAGCTCTCGACATTTTCCTCGTCATTCACGAGGGCGACATCACGGACAACAACGCCGAGGAAGAGTGGAAGAACGCGCGCAAGTCGCTCGACGTTCTCGACGGTGTGGTGCCCGTCTGCCTGAATACCGGCAACCATGATCAACCGGGCTGGGGGGCGGAGCGCCAGCTCACGCACTTCTACGACTTCTTTCCAAGAAGCCGCTACGAGAACCTGCCGTGGTTTGGCGGAACGTGGCAGGATGGAATCGAGAACGCCTACTGGAAGTTCGAGCGCGACGGCGTTCCCTATCTCGTTCTCTGCCTGGAGTTCGGGCCGCGTGATGAAGTGATCGACTGGGCCAACAGGATTCTCGATGCGCACCCCAAGCACCGCGTCATCTTCAGCACGCATTGCTACATGTACTCCGACGACACGCGCGTCGGCGAAGGCGACAAGTGGAACCCGCGCACCTATGCGGGCGCGGACAACGACGGCGAAGAGCTGTGGGAGAAGATGGTGCGCCGCCACGAGAACATCTTCCTCGTTCTGAGCGGGCACATTCTGAACGACGGCAAGGGGCGCCTGACGAGCACCAATGAGCACGGCTCGCCGGTGCACCAGGTGCTCGCAAACTACCAGATGCTCCCCGATGGCGGCGAGGGCTGGCTGCGTATTATCACCATCGACCCGGCTGCCAACCAGATCACGATGAAGACGTACTCCCCATGGCTCGACCGCTTTGCAACAGACGAGGAGAACGAATTCGTCATCGAAAACGCGTTCCGTCCGGGCTTCTTCAACGTCTAGGCAGGAAGGCGGATGCAACCCTCGAACTGCAACGGAGTATGCCATGAGTGACGGAATGAACCGAAGGGACTTGCTCAAGGTGAGTGGTGGCGCGTTGCTGGCAACATCGCTCGGTTGCCAGACGGCGCCGAAGGCGGCATCGGAGAAACATGGCAAGCGCCGAGCCCTGCGCGTGGCCCACCTGACCGACATGCATCTGGACGTCGGACGCAACGCCGAGCAGTGGGGCATACGCTGCTTCCAGCATGTCCAGAGCCAGGCCGATCCGCCAGACCTGATCCTGAACGGCGGCGACATCGTGATGGATGCGCTGGATGCAAAGAAGGAACACGTGGCCCCACAGTGGGACGTCGTACAGCGCGTGCTGCGCACATGCTCGCTGCCCATCGTGCACTGCCTCGGCAATCACGACGTGTGGGGCTGGAATCGTGCAAGCAGTGGCGCCTCGCCCGACGATCCCCACTTCGGCAAGAAATGGGCGCAGGAAGTGTTGTCGCTGGAGCAGCGCTACTATTCGCGCGATCTGGGTTCCTGGAAGCTCCTGGTTCTCGACAGCAATTCGCCCGGCCGGCAGAGGATCTACGACGCCCATCTCGATGAAGAACAGTTCGCCTGGCTGAAAGCGGAACTGGCCGCCACTCCGGCAGACAAGCACGTCATGATCCTCTCGCACATTCCCATCCTGTGCGCCGCGGCGTACTTCGATGGCGAGAACGAGAAGACGGGCGACTGGATCGTGCCGGGCAGCTGGATGCATCAGGACGCGCGCGCGCTGAAGGACCTCTTCTTCCAGCATCCCAACGTGCGTCTGGCCCTCAGCGGGCACATCCATCTGCTCGACCGCATCGACTACAACGGCGTCACGTACCTTTGCAACGGAGCCGTTTGCGGAAGCTGGTGGAAGGGCAGTTACCAGGAAACTCCGCCGGGCTATGCCATGATCGACCTGTACGAGGATGGCACGTTCGACCACGAGTATGTTACCTACGGCTGGAAGAAAACCTGAGTGCTCTCCCCCGCCACACTTGCAGCACGGGCGCAGCGCGCCTTCCAATCCACAGAGACGGAGAACAAGACATGACCGGATCAACAAAGCGTTTTCCCGCGGCCCTGCCGAAGGTCGGCATCCGCCCCATCATCGACGGGCGCCGCAACGGCATCCGCGAATCGCTTGAGGAACCGACGCTGGCAATGGCGCGCGCGGCGGCAAAACTGATCGAGGAAAACGTGCGCCACGCCAGCGGCGAGAAGGTCGAATGCGTCGTGCCCGATTTCTGCATCGGCGGCGCAGCAGAAGCGGCCCGCATGGACGATCTCTTCGACAGGGAAGGCGCGGCGGTTTCGCTGAGCGTGACGCCGTGCTGGTGCTACGGATCGGAGACGATGGACATGAACCCCCTGCGCCCCAAGGCGATCTGGGGCTTCAATGGCACCGAACGTCCCGGCGCCGTGTACCTCGCCGCGACGCTCTCCGCGCATACGCAGAAGGGACTGCCGTGCTTTGGCATCTACGGCCAGGATGTTCACGAGTCCGGGGATCTGAACATTCCCGAAGACGTGAAGGAGAAGATCATCCGCTTCGTTCGCGGTGGCATCGCCGTCGCCACGATGCGCGGCAAGTCCTACCTCGCGATGGGCGGCGTTTCCATGGGCATCGCGGGCTCGATCGTGGACTGCCCGCTGATCGAAGACTACCTGGGAATGCGCGTCGTGCAGATCGACATGACCGAGTTCGTGCGGCGCATGGACCTGGAAATCTACGACCGCGAGGAGTTCAAGCGCGCGCTCGCGTGGGTGAAGAAGAACTGCAAGGAAGGCGAGGACCGCAACCCACCCGACAAGCAGCACACGCGCGAACAGAAGGACGAGGACTGGGCCCTGTCGATCAAGATGGCACTGATCGCCCGCGATCTCATGGTCGGCAATCCCGCACTGAAGGAAATCGGGTTCGGCGAGGAAGCCGAAGGACACAACGCCATCTGCGGCGGCTTCCAGGGTCAGCGCCAGTGGACCGATCATTATCCCAATGGCGATTTCCTCGAAGCGATTCTCAACTCCTCCTTCGACTGGAACGGCATCCGCCAGCCGCATATCGTGGCGACGGAGAACGACGCGCTGAACGGGTTGACGATGTTGTTCGGTAATCTGCTGACGGGGACGGCGCAAATCTTCGCCGACGTGCGCACGTACTGGAGCCCCGAGGCGGTGAAGCGCACGACAGGGCACACACTGAGCGGCGACGCGGCGGCGGGCTTTCTGCACCTCATCAACTCCGGCCCCGCAGCGCTGGACGGTTGCGCCGAAATGAAGGGCCCCGACGGCAAGCCGACGATGAAGCCCTTCTGGGAAATGACCGAGGACGATGTGGCCGCCTGCCTGAAAGCAACAAGCTGGCATCCGGGCACACTGGAGTACTTCCGGGGTGGCGGCTGGTCGACGAAGTTCGTCACGCGCGGCGGAATGCCCTGCACGATCAGCCGGCTGAATCTCGTGAAGGGACTTGGGCCCGCCCTCCAGATCGCGGAGGGCGTGACGCTCGAACTGCCCAAGGAGGTGCATGAGAAGATCGACCAGCGCACTGACCCCACATGGCCGACCACCTGGTTCGCCCCGCGCCTGAGCGGCACGTTCCCGTTCGATTCCGCCTACACCGTGATGAACAACTGGGGCGCGAATCACTGCGTGCTCAGCCCCGGCCACATCGGCGCCGACATCATCACGCTCGCCGCGATGCTGCGCATTCCGGTCTACATGCACAACATCGAGAGCGCGAAACTCTTCCGGCCCAGCAGCTGGTCCTCCTTTGGAACGGCCGACCTCGAGTCCGCTGACTTCCGCGCCTGCCAGACCTACGGAGCCCTCTACAAATGACTTCCTCCTACTTCGTTGGAATCGACGTCGGTACGGGCAGTGCCCGTGCCGGCGTCTTCGACGCAGGCGGGCACATGCTCGGCACGGCGTCGCATCCGATTGCGATGAACAAGCCCCAACCCGATTTCGTGGAGCAGTCGTCCACGGACATCTGGGCTTCCATCTGCCGATGCGTGAAACAGGCGATGGCGGAGTCCGGCGTTTCGCCCGCACAGGTGCGCGGCGTCGGCTTCGACGCCACCTGCTCCCTCGTGGTGCTGGACGGCGGCGGCGCCCCACTGACCGTTTCGCCGACGGGCGATCCCGCCTGGAACGTCATTGTGTGGATGGACCATCGCGCCATGGCGCAGACGGATTTCATCAACGCGGGCGACCACGAGGTGCTTCGCTATGTGGGCGGCGTGATCTCGCCCGAGATGCAATCGCCCAAGCTGCTCTGGCTGAAGCAGAACATGCCGGAGACGTGGAACAAGGCGGCGTTCTTCTTCGACCTGCCTGACTTTCTCGTCTGGAAAGCGACGGACGCCAACGTGCGTTCGCTCTGTTCGACGGTTTGCAAGTGGACATACCTTGGCCACGAGAAGCCGAGCGGCAAGTGGGACGAGGCGTACTGGCGCGCGATCGGGCTCGGCAAACTTGCCGACGAGAAGTGGGCGCGCATCGGCACCGACGTGCGCCCGATGGGCGAGCCGGTTGGCAATGGTCTCTCGGCGCGCGCCGCCGAGGAACTCGGCCTCGCGGAGGGCACCGCCGTTGGCGTCTCGATCATCGACGCGCACGCGGGCGGCCTTGGCGTCATCGGGGCAGAGTTGCACGACGGTCCGTTGTCGCATGCAAACGCCTCGAAGCGTCTCGCCCTGATCGGCGGAACGTCGTCGTGCCACATGGCCATCGCGCCGGAGGCACGCTTCGTCGATGGCATCTGGGGGCCGTACTACTCGGCCATGGTGCCGGGCTACTGGCTGAATGAAGGCGGGCAAAGTGCAACGGGGGCGCTGATCGATCACGTCATCTTCTCGCACGCCGCCTCCGCCGAACTGGCAGGCAAGGCGAAGGAGCAGGGAAAGACGGTCTACGAACTACTCAACGCGAAGCTGGAGGAGTTGGCGCAGGCCGCCGGTTGCCCAATGGCGGAACTGACGCGTTCGCTGCATGTGCTCCCCTACTTCCACGGAAATCGCTCGCCGCGCGCGGACGCTTCGCTTCGCGGCATGATCAGCGGACTGAAGCTCAGCGCCACCGTTGCCGACCTCGCGTTGCTATACCTCGCCGCGATTCAGGCAGTGGCCTACGGAACCCGTCACATCATCGAGGAGTTGAACCGGAACGGCTACGGCATCGAGACGATCTGCGCGTGCGGCGGCGGAACGAAGAACCCTGTCTATCTCCAGCAGCACGCCGACATCACGGGCTGCCGTCTTGTGCTCAGCAAGGAACCGGAAGCCGTGCTGCTCGGCTCGGCGATTCTGGGCGCGGTTGCTTCGGCGCAGTTTGATTCCATCGAAGCGGCAATGGCCGCCATGTCGCGCGCGGGCCGGGTCATCGAGCCCCAAGCCACCACGAGGGAGTACCACGACAGGAAGTACCGTGTCTTCCATCGCCTCTATCTGGACCACTTGGCGTATCGCGAACTGATGAACGAGTAGGCGCAGCCGCGCGCCCGAAAGGGACTCCGGGCATGAAGCAAAGCACCGTGCGAGAGAGCTGGGTTCTCTTCCTGCTCGCATGCATCCCTCTTCTTCTGACGCCTCTTGCGGCAGAGGAAAGTACCTACACGATGATGAAGGACATTCCCTACCGCGAGGAAGCGGACGGTGACCTGACGGAGGCGATGCGGGAGCGTTGCCGCCTGGACCTGTATTGCCCGGCCGGCCGGCAGGGCTTCGCGACGGTCGTGTGGTTCCACGGCGGCGGACTGCGTTCCGGCGAGAAGGAAGTACCCGGCCAACTGCGCGGGCAGGAGTTCGCCGTCGCCGCCGTCAACTATCGCCTCTTCCCCGCATCGAAGACCGCCGACGCCATCGACGATGCTGCGGCCGCAACGGCGTGGGTCATGCGCGAGATCGAGTCACATGGCGGCGATCCCGGCCGCGTGTTCGTGGCGGGGTATTCCGCGGGCGGATACCTGGCGGCCCTGATCGCGCTGGATGAAAGCCATCTCAGAAACCGTGGCGCGGAGGCAAATCGTCTCGCGGGCGTGATTTCGCTCAGCGGACACATGATCACGCACTTCACCGTCCGCGAGGAACGCGGCATTCCCGGCACGCAGGCGGTCGTCGATGAACTCGCCCCGCTCTACCACGTCCGCGCGGACGCGCCGCCTCTGGTTCTGATCACGGGCGACCGCGAGAAGGAACTGCTGGGGCGCTATGAAGAGAACGCCTACATGGCGCGCATGATGAAGGAGGTGGGGCACGAGGGAACGAAGCTCATCGAGATCAAGGGGCCCGATCACGGCGGCATGCTGGAGCCCGCGTATCCGCTGCTGGTGGAAGAACTCGCCCGCCTGAATGGAGAGAAGACCGGGGAATAGCGGGAATTGCCTACCCCTGGCTGAAGAGAAAGCGCCGCATCGAGACGTTGAGGATCAGGCCGACGAGGACGAACATGGCCAGCAGAAACGACCCTCCGTAACTGAGAAACGGCAGCGGCAGTCCCGTGACGGGAAACAGCCCGATGCACATGCCGATGTTCATCAGAATGTGACCCATGAGGATGGCGCCAAGACCAACAACGAGCAGTCCCCCAAAGCGGTCGCGTGCGTTGCGCACCGCCACGAGAATCCGCCAGAAGACGACGCCGTAGAGCCCCAGAATCATCATCGCGCCGAGAAAGCCGGTCTGCTCGACGGCGCTCGCGAAAACGAAGTCCGTGTGCGCCTCGGGAAGATAGCGGTGCACGGACTGCGTCCCCTGGCCCCAGCCGCGTCCCGCGATGCCGCCCGACCCCACGGCGATGAAGGACTGGATCACGTTGTAGCCGCTGCCACGAGGATCGCGCGCGGGATCGACGAAGGTCTTCAGGCGCTCCTTCTGGTAGGGCTTGAGCAACGGGTAGGTGCCCGCCGCGCACGTCAGCCCGGCGAGAATCATCGCGACGAGAATCCAGCGCTTCACTCCCGCCCAGAACAGCATCGAGAAGAACACGATGCCGAAGAGCGAGGCGGTGCCGAGGTCGGGTTGCTTGAGAATCAGGGCGGCGGGCACGGCGCAAAGCAGGCCGGGGAGCAACAGGTCGCGCGGCCGCTCGACCCCTTCGGGGCGCAGCGCAAACCAGTGCGCGAGCATCATCACGGTGGAGACCTTCATCGTCTCGGCGGGTTGGAAACTGATGGGGCCGAGACGGAACCACGAGGTCGCTCCGTTGACGGTGGTGCCCAGGAACAAAACGAGCACCAGCAGCACGAGGTTGCTGGCGTAGGCAACCGTGGCCAGCTTGCCGAGCCAGCGGTAGTCGGGCAGCAGGACGACGAGAAACGCGACGATGGAAAGGCCAAACCAGGTGATCTGGCGGTCGGCGGCCGCGAGAAGAAAGCCGCTCCCCTGAACGGTGCCAAACAGAAGCCAGAGACCGAGCGTGGTGAGCGTGACAATGGCGGCGGCCATCGGAAGGTCGAGGTGCCGCAAGGCCGTAAGCAGGTGCGCGGGACGGCCGAGGGCGCCGGACTGACGCTCGACGGCGGCACCGTGGCGCAGCTCGCCGAGCCGCGTGGGAACATGGGCGCCGAACTCCACGAGACTCATGCGGACCACCTCGCCAAGCTGGGTTCGCGGCGCCGGCGGCTCTTCCAGACGGCGCGGCAGAAAAGCAGCCCCGCGGCCACGGCAATCACGAGCAGCGACGCGAGCAGCGCGAGAAAACTCTCGGGCGGGCCGAACAACTCGGGCCGCGTGATCCCCGCAATCAGTGCCGCGCCCCACGAAGCCACGCACGCCACAACGGCAAAGAGAGCGTGCCCGGACTGCCAACGCTCGGTGCCTCCCTCGTCCGTAAACAGATTCGCGGCGAGCAGCGCCGCCCCCAGCAGCGGAAGACCCGCGCCGAGAAGGCGCCCGGAAGCCACGTCGCCGCAAAGCGTGAGCACGGCGGCCAGCACGATCTGGTAGGCCAGCGGCCGTTGATAGGCGAGCAGCCCCCAGAGCAGCGCCGTGGCCAGCAGGTGACTGGTCAGCGTGCCCGCGAAGCCGAGCACGAGCAGCAAAAGGCCGGAAACGGCAAGACCCTCGCCGAGTGCGGAGAGGACGGGGTAGTTGAGGATGCGCTGGGAAGCGCCGGGAGCAGCGACGATCATTGCGGCGGCTCCCATTCGATTTGGCGCGCATCGAGAACGAAGACGGTGCGCAGGTCCCCGGCGACTTCGGGAACAATCAGACGGGCGCGGCGTTCACCCGCGCCGGTGACGGAGACCTTGTCGACAACGCCGAGCGGAATACCAGCGGGGATCAGCGAACCGCGCGTGCCGGAGGTCTGCACGACGTCGCCCGGCTCGAGCGTGGCGGCGGTGCGTTCGAGGCGGAACTCCAGGGAATCGGTGCTCCCCGTGCCATGCACGATGCCGAGCTCGCCGCGCTCGCGCACCTCGCCCCCCCAGCGGCTTTGCGGGTCGGTGGAAAGCAGCACGAGGGCGTGGTGGTCGTAAACGTCGCGGACGGCGCCAAGAAGACCCTCGGGGCCGAGGACGGCCTGGCCCTCGGCGATGCCGTCGGCCTGGCCGAGTCCGATCCACAGCAGGCGTTCGCGGCCATCGAGCAGCGGCGCGATCACGGGGGCGGGACGGGAATGCGGGGCAAAGGCGGGGAGTGCGGCGGCCAGCTCGCCGGCCTGGGCGCGCTCGGCGGCGAGGGTCTCGGCGGCGGCTTTCTGGAGGCGAAGCGTCGCAATGCTTTCGCGCAGGCGCTCGTTCTCGGCACGCAACTGATCGGCCTCAAACAACCCGGTCCACACGTTGGCCGAACGCTCGCGGATGCCGGCACCGGCCTCGACAAGCGGCAGGGAAACCGAGACGCCGGCCTGGCGCACGGCAGGAGCGGGCGTCACGCGGGACTGCACGAAGAGCATCGCCGCCGAGAGTGCCACGAGGGCACCGGCGGCCACCGCCAGACGGCGGGGACGATGTCGCGTGCGGGCCAGGGTTGGCATCGGGCTCCAAGAACAGTGAAATCAACAGGATCGGGTCGGTGCGGCCCACGCAATCCGAGTCCACCCGGTACGGATGAGCGTGGGGGCCTTCGGCGGAACAACGTCAAGGGGTTTGGGGAATTTATGAGCGTTTGCAGGACGTTCTCAAAGTGGAGACTCTTTGAACTCCATCGTTCAGTCGTCCCTGCGGGGCTCTCTGACGAAATTCGAGGGGTGTTGGCGCCGCGGCTTCAAGTAGCGGCCCGCCCGTTGAGAGCCGCCCCTGCCCGCGATCCTCGAGCCACGAACCGCGTCAGGACGTTCTGGCTCTACCCCGCCTGGCACAGGTCAAACAGATCTGCCAGCAACTCACCCCGCCCTTCGCGCGTCACGGAGGAGAACGGGCGGAAGATGTCCGGCGGCATCTGGGTCCGGGCGGCCATGGCGCGCAGGTGCTTGGCGCGCTGGTTTTTGCTGATTTTGTCCGCCTTCGTCGCCACGGGGATCAGCGCCACCTGGTGCTCGGCCATCATGTCGATCAGCCCCAGATCGAGTTGCGTGGGCTCGTGGCGGATGTCGAAGAGCACGATCGCCGTCACCAGCCGGCGGTTTCCCCGAAAGTACCCGGCCATCATCGTGCCCCACGCCTCGCGCATGGACTTGGGGGCCTTGGCATAGCCGTAGCCCGGCAGGTCCACGAAGTAGGCGCTGCGCCGTTCCGTTCCACGCCGCAGCACGACCTCGAAGACGTTCAGTGCCTGGGTGCGGCCCGGCGTGTTCGACGTTCGTGCCAGCCCCTTGCGTCCCGCCAGACTGTTGAGCAGCGTCGATTTTCCCACGTTGCTGCGTCCGGCAAAGCAGAACTGCGGCAGGTCGCCCACCGCCTCGGGATTCCACTTGGGCAGCGACGTGACGAACGCCGACTGGATGATCTCGGTCGCTTCAGTGGGGCGGGCGGACTGGTCTTCGGTAGTCATGGCGTGGAGTTCCCGGTTGTCGGTTTCAGTTTTTGCACTTCGCCCCCCCCGGGGGGAGGCGGGGCGCCTCATCCGAGGGTATGGCTTGCTTGCCGATCCCGATGTGTATCAACACACCCGGGCCCGGTTCGCCACACCAAACCTTGATGGGAAGCGCTCCGCACCGGCACGCGAGGAAGTGTGCGGGAAACCCGGGATTAGCTTGCGGGCTTGATGATGTAGGCGACGCCGCCCTTGGCGAACCAGGCGCGGGCGAGTTCCTCGGCGGGGTAAATCGCACCGTCGCCGCGCTCGCGGCTCGCCGGGTCGTTGACAATCACGTCGCCCTCCGGCGTGAAACCACGAATGACGATCAAGTGGCCGTTGCTTTGCTTGAACACGGCGCTCGGCATTTCCTCGGGGGTAAAACGAATCGAGGCAATCACCGGCGTGCCCGAGGCAATGGCCGCTTTCACCTGGTTCCACGTTCTCATGCGTGTGACCCATGCATCGAGGCCGAGTTCCCCGGCGCGTTGCGTGGCGCGCGACCAATTGCCGAAGATGCCGTAGTCGGGGTCGTAGATCGCCGCCGCGTTCTCCGTCAGCGGGCGCGCCGCCCCCCAAAAACTCGTGACCATCGTGACGGACGTGGGCGAGCAGATCGAGCCCTTGATGCCCTCGGGGCCGTCCTGCTGGGTGATGAACGACACGCCGAGATCGCGCGCCCACTCGCCTTGTGGGGGCTCCGCCTCTGCCAGCGCCGCGCGTTCCTTCTCATCCTCGACGAGTCCGGAGTACGAAACGGCGACGCGCCGCAGGGAGGGAACCACCGTGGGCTCGAAGTTGAATGCGTACAGCCGCACGCGCGTCTGGAACGCATCGGCGGGCGCGGCGAGCCGCAGCACGTCGACCCGCACGGCGCCGCCGTCAAAGCGCACCTTGCGGTACGGCGAGGTCGGCGTCGTGCCCCACTGGCCAAAGTAGAGCCAGGGCGACCACTTGCCCGTCGCCACGTCACGCACGCGGGCCTCGATCATCACGCCCGTGCTCTCCGGCGTCCGCGCATTCCACGAGGGAATCATTTCAGTGAACGGAAAGTCGGCGATCATCTCCGGGGATTCCCAGGTGCCGCGCCGCGGGTACGAATCGCGCGGGTCGGCGAGGACCAGCCACGGGGAATCCTCGGCCAGCACGCCGACGCGGTCGGTTTCTCCTGCCAGCCAGCTTTGCGCCGTATCAAAGAAGACGAGTCGATCCACCATGCCCTCCGGATTGCCCAATTCGTTCGAGAGTATATCCACGGGTTCTTCCTCGGCAGCGGACGCCAAGACGGTTAGCAAGAGGGTGCTGAGAAGACTGAGAACGATTCGCATGCGGCTGAGGCTCCCGTGGGGGACGATCAAGTCAGAAAATATTCCGAGCAAGCGCTGTCTCCTGACAAGGGGAAGAATGGATGCGTCTCCCGGAAACGGGAGACGTCTTCAGTTCCCGGTTTCCGTATTCAGTCCTGCCAACCCACATCCCGCAGGGATGGCTGTTGAATAGCTCGGCGCCGTCCCGAAGGGCGGTGCCGGGCAAGACGCCAAGAGGATTTCGCGTCCCACGGGGGAGCCACCACGCCATTTCCAACCGAATCCGCAGACGCACCCGGGAACAATTCCTCCCGAAATCAGCTGGTCTCTCATCTTGCCCTGACCTATACGGCGTGGCTCCATGCTGTTCGTTGCGATTTTGGGGCGGCTCCCAGAGGGGGCGTTGCGCCCATCAGGGGGTTTGGTCATGGATAGACGTTCCTTCATCAAGACGGCAGCGGTGGGCACTGCCGGAGCAGCTTTGGCCTGGAAGTTCGGCGGCACGTTGGCGCTGGCCCAGTTGCCGGACGAGACGAGCTCCGTCCCGATCGAGCAGGCGAACGGCCTGGCCATCGACCGGGTGAAGTTCTTGCGCAAGAACAAGGGCATCAGCAACGAAGCCCCACGCATTGCAATCGATGGCGCCGGGAATCCCTGGGCCTCGTGGATCGAAGAGGATGACGCGGGCGAGCACTTGTACGCTACGACGTTCGCGGGCGGCTCGTTCACCGAGGCCGAGGACCTTTCCGCCGGCGGCAATGGCTTCGTGACTCATCCGCGCCTGCGGCCGTGGGCCATGGGCGCGGCGGCCGTGTGGGCCGAGCGCCAGAGCTTCGGACACTGGAACATCGCCGTGCGCCGCACCGTGGCCCCGAACGTTCGCGCCACAATGGACGGTTCGATGTTGCTGACGGTCCGCATCAACGAACCGGGCGTCGCGTGGCGCCCCGACTATGCGGTCACGCCAAAGGACGAGCACTGGGTCGTGTACGAACGGCGCATTGGCGAGCGTTTCGAGATCGTGGCGCGCCCGATCCAGGGCGACCGCGTGGGCGAGGCCGTCGTCGTCAGCGACGCGCCCGCCGAGGATTGCTGCCGCCCCTCGGCCATCGCAGACAAGAAGGGCCGTCTGTGGGTTTCGTGGGACCAGACCGATGGAGCGGGCGGACCGCAGGTCTGGATCGCGTGCATCGAGGAAGGCACCGTCGCCGAACGTCATCAGGTGACGCATCACCCGGCGGAGAATATCGCCTCCGCACTCGACCACGACGGCGACCGCCTTTGGATTGCGTGGCAGTCGAATCGCCGCAGCCGCGACGAGTGGGACATCCCGCGCTGGATTTACCTGCGTGCCTTCAAGGACGGAAAGTTCTACGATCCCATCGGCACGATGCCGGGCAAGGATCTGACGAAGAGGGGCGTGGACCAGAGCTTCGAGTTCCCGCGTGTCATCTGCGGGCCCGATGGCCGAGTCGTCCTCACGGGGCGCCCGTCGCACAACTTCTGCGTGCAGTCCTATCACGGCGCCGAATGGTCGCCGCTCTACCGCATTCCCGAAGACGGCTGGGGCGGACGCGGCCAGTATCTGGACGCGGCGTTCGACAACGAAGGGAACCTGTGGGTGGCGCGCCGCGACCTGAGGATCAACGTGCTCAGCAAGATCACGGGCTTCACCGGCGAAAAGCGCTCGCCCAAGCTGGAGCGCACGCGCACGGCCGAGGACCTGCCGCGCATTCCCGCCAACGCCGTCCGCAGCAAGCCCAAGTGGGATCCCCTGGAGGATCTCGAAGGCATTTCCGAGCCGCTGAACGTTTACTTCGGCGATCTGCACGGACACACGTGGATGTCCGATGGACTCGGCGACGTCGATGAGTGGTACCGCCTTCGGCGCGACTACTACGGCGACGACTTCGGCTCGCTGACCGATCACGACAACTTTGTCGGCAACGGCATCCTTCCCTCCGAGTGGGAGTTCATCAAGGAAGTGACGCGCCATTGGCACGAGGACGGCCGCTTCGTCACGCTCTACGGCCAGGAGTTCACCACGGCACGCTACCCCACCTTCCTCGGACACAAGTGCGTCTACACGCTCGATCACGAAGTCCCGCTGTTCGACCACACGGACCCCGTCTCCAACACGAGCAAGAAGCTCAACGGTCTCGTCCGCCAATGGAAGGGCATCCTGTTTCCGCACCACACGGGATGGACCGGCACGGATTGGGAGAACGCCGAGGAAGACATTCAGATGCTCGCCGAAATCGTCTCGAACCACGGGCGATTCGAGTTCATGGGCAACCGGCCGATTCCGCATCGTGGCGGCGCGCGGGGGTGTTTCCTGCAGGACGGCCTGGCCCGCGGGCTGAAGTTCGGCTTCATTGGTGGCACCGACAGCCACGGCCTCATCTGGCATCATCGCGTGGGCTGGAAACGCGACTGCAACCGCACCGGACTCGCAGCGGTGCTGGCGCCGAATCTCTCGCGCGAGGCGATCTTCGATGCGCTCCGCCGCCGCCGCACCTACGCGACGACGGGCATCAAGCCCCGCCTGGACTTCCGCGTGAACGGGCACCTCATGGGCGAGGAGATCACGCTCGCGCCCGGCGAAAACGTCCGCGTCTCCGTCAACGTCACGGGCGACGTGGAGCTCAAGACGCTCGAGATCGTGCGCAACAACGAGATCTGGCACACCTACGGCGGCGAAGGGTGGCAGTCGCGCTACTCTGTTGTGGACGACGAGGTGCCCGCCGGAACATCGTGGTACTACTTGCGCGTGGAGTTCGAGTCAGGCGACATGGCCTGGAGCAGTCCCGTGTGGGTGACACGCTAAGCGTGGAAGGGACCGGGGCGTGAAGGCGGCACATCCGGCAATTCATCTTGTTCCTCTCGACGAGGACGCCCGTCACCTCGCGGAGGAGATTGCCGCATTGCCGTCGGACGGGGGCCTGCCCGCCGTTCTTGTCGGCGAAGAGGCGCCGGACGCCGCCCCCACGCTGCACTTTGGCGCGACGGGCCGGGTGGAGGCCGTTCGCTCCGCCCTGCGCGAAGTGCTTGCCGATACGGAGCAGGTTGCTGCGCTGAAGGCTGGCGTGGCCTACCGTCTCGAAGCCGAGGCACTCGTTCCGCCGCCCGGCATACCCGGGGAATTGCCGGTGCTCCTTCTGGCGGAGCGCTTGTTGCGCAGCGCTCCGCTGGGCGAGCCCACGGGCGACACCACGCGGCTCGCCGATCAGCTCCGCTCCTGCCTTGGCGGTTTCGGCGAGGACCTGATCCGGGCACTTGTCGAATGCCCCGAGGCCGTCATCCACGATCCTCCGCCCGTCTTTGACGCCACGAATCCGTATGATGTGAATTCATGGCAAACCACGTATGACGATGCCGTTGCAGGCCAAATGAAGAAGGTGGACGACCATGCACGGCAGACACTCTCGGTGTGGAGTGAGTCGCTGGAGCGCATCGGGGGCACGGTGCTCCCCACGCCGTGGGCGTCGTTGTCGTGGGCGCATTTCGTGTTCCATCGTCTGCACGACAGCCAGACGTTCTTCAGCCGCCGGTTGCAATTCGCGGAGGAGATCCGTCATCCCTCGCTGACGGATTTGCGGGCGGCCTGCCTGCTGCCGTTCTACAACGAGGCGGTGCTGCTCTCGTGGTTCGATTTCCTGCTGGCTTCAATCGAGGGGCTCTTGATGAAGACCCCCCCCAACATTCCCCCGATCACTTCCTTTGAGGATTATTCGCTGCACGCACGGCGTCTGGGCAAGCGGCTGGAGAATGAACGGCGCCGCAGGCCAACACCCCAGCCCGTCGGCCTCTTTGGCAGGATTGTGGAGAGCCTTGTTGAAATCGGGCGCAAGACGGCGCGCTTCCCGCCATCAAAGGAGTTCGCCGCGTTGGCCGCACATTGTGATGAGGCATGGCAGGCGCTGCTTGTCCTTGACGAGGAAGAACGCAAGGCCGTGGCCGCCCGGCAGGCGGAAGTCGAAGCCGAGCGCGCGCAACTTGTTGCTTCGCAGAACAAGCGCGGTTCGGGCGTCTTCTTCTGGAGGCGTGGCAACACCACCGAGGAGAAGGAACTTCAGGAGCGCCTGGACTCGCTCGCCCTGCGCGAACGCGCCCACACCGAGGACCACCGCGAGTTCGCCACCGAAATCCACACGGCCGCCGAGATTCTGCGCATCGCGGGGCCGTGCCTGCACGCATGGGCACGCGTTGTGGAAACCTGGGAGGCGATCGAAGAACGGCGCGCTGCTTCGCTCGAACGAATCGACACGGCAGCGCGAACCTTGCGTGCGCTCGCCGACCGCTTCGCCGGTGAAGTCCAGGCCCTTCTCGACCGGGCCGAGCTCTCGGAAGAACAGCAGCACGCCTGGGATGCGTTCCAGCGCGCCATGGCGAGTCGCTGGAACGCGCCAACCGTCTCCGCCCTTCTTCCGCGTTTCACCGAAGACTTTCCCCTGCTGAACCGCGACGGCACCGAGGCCATCCGCCAGCTCGCGGAGACCCCCGGGGAGGCGGCGGCGGAATGGGAGAGCTGTTTGCGCGCCCTCGCCCCCCGGCTGCTGGAGCCGGAGACGGCCTTCACCCACCGCATCGTTCCGCTGCAGGCGTAAACAGTTGCGAACAGGCGTTGTGGCGCTGCGTTACCGGGCCGAGTGCCGAAGCGGAAGGCAGAACCGCCCTGCCTACTCCAGCCCGCTCTCCGCCCACTCAATGGCACGCAGCAACCCGCGCGCCTTGTTCAGCGTTTCCTGATACTCGCTGGCGGGGACGCTGTCGGCCACGATGCCGGCGCCCGCCTGCACGTGCACCTGATCGCCCTTGATGACGGCCGTGCGGATCGTGATGCACGAATCCATCGCGCCGTCGAAGTCGAAGTACACGACGCTGCCGGCATAGGGACCACGGCGCACATTCTCGAGTTCGTCGATGATTTCCATCGCGCGAATCTTCGGCGCGCCGCTCACCGTGCCCGCCGGGAAGCACGCCCCCAGCACGTCGAGCGCGTCGTTGCCTTCGGCCAAATCGCCCACGACGTTCGAGACGATGTGCATGACGTGGCTGTAGCGCTCGATCACCATGAATTCATCGACGTGCACCGTGCCGTAGGTGCAGACACGCCCGATGTCGTTGCGCCCGAGATCGACGAGCATGACGTGCTCGGCGCGCTCCTTGACGTCGGCGAGCAGTTCCTGCTCGAAGGCCTTGTCCTCTCCCGGGGTGGCGCCGCGCGGACGGGTGCCCGCAATGGGACGCACCGTGACCTTGCCGCTGTTGCAGCGCACGAGAATCTCGGGCGAGGAACCCGCCAGGATCAGGTCGTCGCACTTCAGGTAGAACATGTAGGGCGAAGGGTTGACGGCCCGCAGGGCGCGGTAAATGTCGAAGGGATGGCAGGTGAAACGCGCGGAGAGGCGCTGGCTCTGCACCACCTGGAAGATGTCGCCCTCCGTGATGTAGTCCTTGGAGCGGCGAACGATTTCCTCGAACTGCTCGCGCGTGAAATTGGAGCGCGTTTCCAGCGGGAGCGACGGCTTGCCCGTGCGTGCGGGGGCGGGTGAGGGAATCGCCGTCACGCGCTCGCGCAGGTCCTGGAGGCGCGTCAGAGCCTCGTCGTAGACCGCGCGCAGGTCGTCGTCTTCGTGAATCTGCGCGTTCACGACGAGCACCATGCGGTGCTTGACGTGATCGAACGCCACGACGGCGTCGGCCAGCATGAACAGGCAATCGGGCAGGTCGAGTTCGTCGGGGTTCTCGTCCGGAATGTTCTCGAAGTAGCGCACCGTGTCGTAGGCCATGTAGCCCACGGCGCCGCCGGAGAAGGGCGGGAGGTCGGGATCGCTGACGGGAGTGAAGTGCGCGAGGATCGCACGCAGCGTCCCGACCGGCGTGGCGGCGGCGGCGATGTCGCAGCGGCCACGCTGGAGATCGAGGGACTGCTCGTTGCCGCGCGCGCGGAAGATCAGAAACGGATCAATGCCGATGAAGGAGTAGCGGGCGATCTGTTCGCCCCCTTCCACCGACTCCAGCAGGAAGGCGTAGGGATTGTCCGCCAGCTTGCGAAACACGGAGACGGGGGTTTCGAGGTCGGCGAGGATTTCCTGCCAGACGGGCACGAGGTTCCCCTGCTGGGCTCTCATGCGGAACGTCTCGAAGTCTGGCCTGATATTCATCGCCGGGCTTCTCCTCGCTGAAATGGACTTTCCCCCGCTGGGGAGCCCCGTTTGTGTGGATTCCCGGCGCGAGAAGCAAGGGCGGATGCACGCGGAGATGAGCGGAAGGAATCAAGCGATGGAAGAAGGCAAGAGCAGACGGCGCTTCTGGGCGCCGATCGTGGTGATCGGATTCGCGCTCGCCGTCATCCTGCTGCTGACGATTCACTCTGTCTACGACTTCAGAAACCGGAGCGAGGGAGCCGCCGTGGAGGCCGGGTCGTGAGACGGAAAACCGAGAACTGACTCCTGGCAACCGGACCGCGCCTGTCCTGCAGCCTCGTGCCGCACGTCAATACCCCATCGCACCGTCGATGCTGGTAATCGAGCCGCTGATGAAGTCCGCCTCGGGAGAGGCAATGAAGACGGCGAGGCGGGCGACTTCGTCGGGCTGGCCGAGGCGGCCGAACGGAACGGCCGTGGCGAACTGCTGGCGGGCCTCCTCGCCCTTGGCGGGATCACCGGCATCGAGCCCCGACGTCGCCGTTGGCCCCGGAGCAATCGCGTTGACGCGAATGCTCAGGGGAGCGAGTTCCTTGGCCATCACCTTCGTCAGCGTGTTCACGGCCGCCTTGCTTGCTTCATAAACCCCCATGCCCGGATCAGTGCGTGTGCCTGCGATCGAGGAGATGTTGATGATGTTGGCGCCCGCGCGGTCCTGCATCAGGTGAATGGCTTCCTTTGCGACGAGAAAGACGCCGCGCACGTTGACGCTGAACATCAGGTCGAAGTCGTCGGTGCTCATGTCGTGAACCCTGCCGGTGCGAAACAGGCCGGCGTTGTTGACGAGCACGTCGAGGCCGCCGAACGTCTCGCGCACTGTCACCATCAGGCGGCGAACATCCTTCTCGTTTGTCACGTCGGCCTCAACACAGTGACAAATGCCACCGGCTTCCTTGATGAGGGCGGCGGTGTCGTCGAGTGGCTCGCGGCGGCGCCCGGAGATAAAGACCGTGCCGCCACGCCGTGCCATGGCCAGCGCGATGGCGCGGCCGATACCGGTGCCGCCTCCGGTGACCAGGACGCTCTTGCCCTGAAGAAATGTGGAGCCATTGTCCTTGAGCATGGTACTGCCTCCGGGACTGGTGCTGCCCCTACTTCCCCGCTTCCTGAATGAGAAAAGCAGCAGGCCGGGCAGGACCAGTCGATACTTTCACAAAAAGAAAAGCACCGGACCATGGCCGGGCCAATGGAAATTCCAAGAGCGAAAACGGCCCTCCCAGGATGCCAAAGCATTCATACCAGAGGAGTTAGAGGACAAAAAGGAGACAGGCGGGGCGAAGGGGTTTTCGGATCATGGCTGCCGCGTCCCTCCCCGGTGGGGGGACGCTCGCAGGCCTGATTGTTCCCAACCATTCGATTGACTCGCGTGGAAGCAGGCGCGCACAGTGCCCCTCTTATTTCGCGGCAGGCGTCTCCCACGTGCTGCCGCCGTGAAAGGGTTTTGCACCATGACCATCCCCTTCGTCAATCTGGCGTCCACCAATGATGTGGTCTACGACGATTATCTTGAGGACTTGAAGGAGATTTTCGCCACCGGGCAGTTCACGCTCGGGCCCCAGGTGCAGCAGTTTGAGGAGACCTACGCGAAGTTCATCGGAACGAAGTTCTGCGTGGGCGTGGGCAGCGGCAGCGATGGCCTGCTGATGGCACTGCGGGCACTGGGCGTTGGCCCCAATGACGAGGTGATCTGCCCGGCATTTGGCTACGCCTCCCCCGCCGAGGCCGTGATCCGGGTCGGCGCCACCCCCGTCTTCGTCGATGTCCGGGCTGATTCCTATACACTCGACCCCGACAAGACACTCGCATCGATCTCCTCGCGCACAAAGGCTATTATCCCCGTCCACCTCTTCGGACACGCTGCGGAAATCGACCGCATCGTGACCGTGGCCCGCACGTACAGCGTGCTCGTGGTCGAGGACGCCCGCCAGATCACGGGCGGCCGCAACGGCCACCGCCGCCTCGGAACCTACGGCGACATGGCCATCCACTCGTTCCACCCCAACGCCCCGCTGGGCGGATCGGGCGACGGCGGCGCCGTCACGACAAACGACGACGTCCGCGCCACCATGGTGCGTCAGTTGCGCAATCGCGGCCTCGATGCCACAGGCGAAAGCCATGAGGTCATCGGCTACTACAGCCTGCTCGACAGCGTGCAGGCCGCCCTCCTGCGCCAAAAACTCCAGGACCTCGACGAGAACAACGCCGAGTGCGTGGAGAACGCGCGCCGCTACAATGAGTTGCTCCTTGGCTCTCCCGTCACCACCCCCCGCTTCGTCGACGAAGGCACCTACGTCTACAACAACTACGTCGTCATGGCGCCCGAGCGCGAACGCCTTGCCGCGCACCTGCGCGAAAAGGGCATCGGCTGCCACATTCCCTTCACCACCCCGGTTCACCAACAGCCGTGCTTCGCCTACCTCAACTATCAGGTCGGCTCCTTCCCCATCGCCGAGGACCTGAGCAACCGCGCCCTCTGCCTCCCCATCTGGCCGGGACTGAAAAAGCGCGAGATCGAGGAAGTCGCTTCGGCCGTTCTCGAGTTCTACGGCGTGAAGACCTGAGCCGAAAACAACCCTCTGAAATAGGAATCGCCGCCGGCTTGCATCCGGCGGCTTTCTTTTTGCATCCCATTGCGCCAAACTCCGGCGGTGGAACACGCAATGCCTCTTCAGCGATTGAAAGCCCTCTTTGCCCGACAGCGCTCCCCCCAGCCCGAGGAGGGGTTGGATGCCGAGGTGCGCGATGGCGCCGCGCGTTTTGCCGCATGGGCCGCGGGCGTGACAAAGCAACCTTGCCCTGTTGCCTGGGAAGGGCTCGCCGCCGGCGAACAGGCACTCGAAGCCCTGCGGCGCGAGGCTCCCGCCGACGGCCTGGGCGAGCAGGCGGCTTCGGACGCGGCGGCGTTCTTCGGCGAAGCCACCCGCGAGCAGCTCGGCGGCACCTGGCGCGAGGACGCCCTGCTGGGCGTTGTGCTGGCCGGAGTGGGGGGCGTGGAAGCCGCCCGTCTGATCCCCATGGCCCTCGTGGAGAAAAAGTGGGAGCTGGGCGGCGGCCTCAGTCTCGCGCTCTTTTTCACGTCCATCGAGGAACGCCTCGTCCGGGAGCGTGCCTTCCGCGCACGCTGGCAGCTGCCCGGACAATCCGCCGCGCAACTCATCACCCAGACGCCGCCGGGCCGTGAGCTCGTCGCCGCCCGCGAGCTGACCGAGCGCTTCAATGCCTGGTGGAAGGCACGCTTCGGGATGCCCCCCGCCCTCTCGCTTCAGGGCGTGCGGGAACTCGAGCGTTTCCTGAGATCGCAGTTCTTCCTGATCATGCTGGAGGAAGACCGCCTGGCAGAGGCGGGTGTCTTCCTGGGGGAAGTGGGACGCGGTCTGTTTCAGGGCGAATGGGATTTTGCGGAAGCGCGCGGACCGGAGGGCACGGCGCGCGTGGCGCTGCGTTGGCCCGAGCTCCCCTACTATCCGGTGGGACGCGTCCTGCGGCTGGTGACGGAACGCCCCGAGGGCGAAGCGCTCGACGAGTACCTGCGCCTCATCCCCAGCGCCCGCACGGAGATCCGCAAACAGCAGGCGGGTGCGTAGAGTGGCCCGCCGTCACGCTCCGCTGGCAACGATGTCCCTGAGCTGTGCCATGCCGTAGCGCGCGAAGTTGTAGAACTCGCGCGGGGTCGAAACACCGGCCAGCGTGCGCGCAATGTAGCTGGGGCGCATGTAGAACTTGCGCAATCCCCACGTGCGCAGCGTCGCGAGGCGCTCGATGCTGATGTGCTCGGTCGCCATCGCGGGCATGCCGTAGGCTTCCTTCGGAATGCAACCGTCTTCGAGCAGACCCTTCTCCACGGCCTCCGCGTACAGCGGCGTTCCGGGGAACGGATAGGGGTAGAAGATTTCCAAAAAGTCGGGATCGACCTGCTTGGCGAACTCGATGTCGCTCTTCAGGATTTCCTCGGTGTCGCCGGGCAGGCCGAAGAGCAGGTACATCGAGCGTTTGATGCCGGCTTCGCGCGTGATGCGCAGCGCCTCGCGCGCCTGCGCGACGGTCGCCTTCTTGTTGATCTTCTCCAGCGAGGCGTCGTCGCCCTTCTCCACGCCGAAGGCGATGATCCAGCATCCCGCCTTCTTCATCCATTTCAGCACTTCGGGATTCACGGTATCCACGCGCGAATTCGACGCCCACTTGATGTCGAGCTTGGCGTCCAGAATCGCCTGGCACAGACTGATGACCCACTTCTTGTTCTGGGTGAACAGGTCGCTGCGGAAGAGGAAATTGCGGATGCCGTGCTGCTCCACGCACTCGCGGATTTCACCGACAACGTTTTCAACCGAGCGGTAGCGGTTCTTCAACCCGCTGACCTGATTGGCCAGGCAGTAGGTACAGGAGAACGGACAGCCGCGATTCGTGACGAGCGTCGTCTGCATCTCGTCGGTATCGGGGCGCGTGTACAGGCTGTTGTTCGCGAGATGGCGCGCGGGATAGGGAATCTGGTCGAGATCGCCGGGCAGGCCGCGTTCGACGTTGCGAATGGCACGGCCGTCCTCGCCGCGCCACGTCAGTCCCGGAATGTCGCGGGGGTGCTTGCCCTCGCCCAGATCAAGGCACGTCAGTTCGTACTCGCCGCGCAGGGCGAGGTCGAGGCCCGGGTACTTCTCGATGGCCATGACGTCGAGCGTGTTGAAGTGCGCGCCCTTGGCGACGGTGACAATCCGGGGATCGACTTTCTTGACCAGGGCGGCGGCGCGCATGTCGCCCTCGAAGGAAGGGGTCGTGATGGAAAGCACGGCCATGTCGGGCTGGAACTCGCGCAGACCGGCTTCCAGGCGCTCCCATCCCCAACCCTCACCGGGATAGTCGATCAGCTTGCACTCCGCACCGGTCTGCTCGAAGCAGGCGGCGGCGTACAGCAGATCCACGGGCGGGCGCAGCGAGACCGTCTTGAGCTTGTCGATCGGGGTCTGGCAGCGGTCTTCCCGGATGAAACGCCCCGTCGGTGGCACCATCAGAAAGACACGTTGGGGCTTGGTCATAGGGAGGAAACTCGCATCCGTGGTGCCGTGCGGCGTGGGGAGATCAGCCAGCCGAAAGCTGGCAGGACAGGCGGAAGCTAGGGGCGTGCCGCCCATGCGTCAAGGGGGGACGCCCGGAACGAATCTCTGATGCCAGGCGTAACGCAAACCGGCCGGGAGCGCTGGGGCTTCCGGCCGGTATGGATACTTTCATGGGGAACACGGCAGGATTAGTTGCCGGCGGCGCGGGCGAGGCCCTGGCCTGCGGCGTAGCTGGAGCTGCCCTGAGTCGAGCCACCCGTGCGCCACACGCTGCCCTCGGAGACCGTACCATTGGACGGATCGTAGATCAGCAGGATCGGCTCGTCCGGTGTGACGTGGTTGGCGAGCACGCCGCCGAGGTTGTAGTAGTTGCTGTCGGGACCGACGCACTGCAGGAACCAGCCGCGCGCCTTGTAGGTGGAGGTGACAGAGGCGCGATCCTCGGAGGCGACCGACTGATACAGGTAGGAGTTGATCTTGGCGGCAACGTCGGTCGTCGGGCTGACGGTGATGGGGGCGCTGGCGACCATGGCGCTGGCCGTGGCGGCGGACTTGCGGGTCAGCACGGAGAACGGATCGCGGAAAGCGCCGGTGGTAATGTAGGACACGGGGGTGGAGAGGCGCTCAAGAATACGGAAGTCACCTTCACTGCTGGGCGGGAAAGCGGGGGGCTCGTTGTAGGCGATGGCCGTCGCCCGGCTGTTGCACTGCGGGTAGGAGTTGTAATCGACAGCGTAGGCTTCCAGAGCCGTCGCCGTGGTGCGCATGTCGGACTTGGCACGGGAGACCTTCGAGCGAACCTGCGCTTCAAGGAAGTTCGGCACGGCAATTGCCGCCAGAATCGCGATGATGGCGACGACGATGAGAAGTTCGATGAGAGTGAATGCTTTTGGGGCCGTTGAGTTCGACATGGACGTCATGTCTCCTTATTCCAGATAGTCTGCGGTTCGGCCATCTCTTGGGAGGGCCTGAAATGCCAGAACTTCCCGTAAAAAAACTTGCCGCAGGGTGAAAAGGAACTAAAGGCCCTAGCGTCTCACCGTACGCAAGTGGAACGTCCTAACAATGGTATGGAGGAAAACACGATTTTTATGACGACTGCACCTGCTCGCCTCCGGAGGCACACATGACATTCGCCTCCACCGTTGCCCGCCGCTTTCTTCTGCTGGGCGCTGTTTCCGGGTTCCTGGCCGTCGCTTTGGGAGCCTTCGGCGCCCATGGACTCAAACGCATCCTCGACACCGATCTCCTCGTCATCTTCGAGACGGGCGTGCGCTACCACTTCCACCACACGCTGGCGCTGCTGGCCGTGGGCCTTCTGGCGCGCGAAGGCGCTGGCCGGGCGCTGTGCGCTTCGGGCTGGGCCTTTGTGGCCGGAATCGTCGTCTTCTCCGGCAGCTTGTACGCGCTTGCTCTCACGGGCGAGCGCTGGCTCGGCGCCATCACGCCCATCGGCGGCGTCTCGTTCCTCGTGGGATGGGGGGCACTCGGCGTGGCAGCGTGGCAGCGAACCCGCGTCGTGAAAGCGTAAGCCCACCATGCGCCGAAAAATCAGCCACGCCGAACGCGCGGAACGCCAGGAAGCCCTGGTGCGCGGGGCGCAGTTTCTGGCGATGTTCGGGTTCGCATGGTTTTTGCACGTCGCAGGGGCGACGGTGTACCTTGCCAAACGCGCCCGTGACTTTGCGGAACTGGGCATCGAGCGCAGCGTGTTTCTCGAGGCCGTCTACTGGGTGTACGACTGGCGTTCGTGGACCGGGTGGATGGTGCCGCTGGGGGCGTTGATGCTGGGCCTGATCATCGCCGTGTTCAAGATCCCCGTGCCTCCCTGGCTGATGGCGGTGGTCCTGTTTGCGGCCTTCCTCGCCTTCGACGCGATGACGGCGTTTGCCTTCGGCATCTCCTTCATCTGGTGAGCACGCCCAACTGGTCACAGAGTGCTTGACACGCCCCCGAATCCTGGCGTTGCTTTGGCGCCCCTGCGTTGGCCAACGTAGCTCAGTCGGTAGAGCAGCGCACTCGTAATGCGCAGGTCATCAGTTCGAATCTGATCGTTGGCTCCAGAATAATCCCCGCCGGATCGGCCCAACGCCGGTCCGGCGGTTTTTCGTTTCCACCGCGCGTGCAGGCGGGGCACTCGAACCGCAAACAACGAACCGCAAACCGCGCGCCCCTCGCGCAAACGGCTTGCGGGAACATCACTCCCCGCTTCACACTCCAAAGCAGATCAATTCACGTGGGGTGATGTTGCATGGGGCTTTTTTCGAGCAAGAAGCCGGAGAGTGACAACAATCCGAGGCCGCAGGGCCCTTCGGGGTCGCAGCCTCCCGCCGCGCCGCCGCGCCCTCCCCAGGCGCCGCCCGCCAATCCCCTCGCCCCGCCGTCGGCCCAAAAGAAGACCTCCGGCCTGACGCGTCTCCCCGAATCCGCCCCTTCTGGCCGGGGAAGCAGCAGCACCCCGGGCAGTGGCGCGCGCCCCAAAGGCCCCACGCCCCCCGGTGGCCTGCTTCCCACGCCCGACTGGCACAACGACTTTGAAACCGAGCAGGCGCTCCCTCCCACGCGCCCCAGCGAGCCACCCCCACGCCCCGGCACGCAGCCGGCGCAGAGCCCCGAATCGGGCACGAATCCAACGGTTGCCCTGCCGTCCGAGCAGCGCGGCCCTTCGGGCACGCGCGAGCGCATTCCGCGCATGGAAATCCCCGCGCCCGGCGAGCTTCCCCCGCTCCCCGTGCTGCTGCGCGAGGCCGTCGAGCGCGGCGCGTCCGACCTCCACCTGACCCGCGCCATTCCGCCGACCATCCGCCTCGACGGCTACCTCATCCCGCTCGATTATCCGCCGCTCACCAAGGAGACGTGCGAGCGTCTGTGCACGAGTTCGCTCAACACCCTGCAAAGGGCGAAGTTCCAGGAGGAACTGGAGCTCGACTTCTCGCTCGACCTGCCCGAGGCAGGACGCTTCCGCGTGAACCTGCATCGCCAGCGCGGCGGCGTGGAGGGCGCCTTCCGCGTCGTCAACGAGGTGATCCTGCCGCTGCGGCGCCTCGGCCTCCCCGGCGTTGTCGAGGAAATCGGCCGGCGCCACCAGGGGCTCGTTCTCGTCACCGGCCCCACGGGGTCGGGCAAGTCGACCACGATGGCCTCCATCGTCGATCAGATCAACAACGAGCGCCAGTGCATGATCATCACGATCGAGGATCCGATCGAGTATGTGCACCGCAACAAGCGCTCGATCGTCAAGCAGCGCGAAGTCGCGAGCGACACACGCGGCTTTGGCGCGGCCCTGCGCCATGTCCTGCGCCAGGACCCCGACGTGATCGTGATCGGCGAGATGCGCGACCTCGAAACAATCTCGACGGCCCTGATGGCGGCGGAAACCGGACACCTCGTCTTCACAACCCTGCACACGCCCGACGCCATGCAAACGGTCGACCGCATGATCGACGTCTTCCCCCCGCACCAGCAGGAACAGGTGCGCATCCAGGTGGCGAACACGATTCAGGCAATCATCGCGCAGCAACTCATCCCCGTGCCGGGCAACCGCGGCCGCGTCGTCGCCGTGGAGATTCTCGTCGCGACGACGGCAGTGCGCAAAATCATCCGCACCGGCAAGACCGAGCAACTCTTCACTGCCATGCAAACGAGCTGGGAGCAGGGGATGATCACCATGGACAAGTCCCTGAAGACGCTCTACCAGCAGGGACTCATTTCCTTCGACGACGCCATCTCACGCTGCCGCTTCCCCTCGGAATTCGACAACATCTGACGCGGCACGCACGGGGCAGGAAACACCACGGAGACGCGAAACCGGGAACCGAAGACCGAGGGCTGAAAACTCTCTCACGCCGTGAGGCGTTTGCGCAGCGTCACAAGCAGGACGTCAATGTCGCTGGGCGTGACGCCCGCCAGACGCGAAGCCTGCCCGACCGTCTCGGGGCGGAAACGCGCGAGTGACTGCCGCGCCTCGAACTTCAGCGAGCCAATCGCCATGTAGTCGAGATCGCCGGGCAGGCGCACGTGCTCGGTTTCGCGCATGCGCGCCACCTGGCGTTCCTGCTTCTCGAAATAGCCCGCGTACGTCACTTCGATTTCCACCTGCTCGCGGTAGCGTTCGTGCAACCGGTCGTCGTCGAGACGCCGCGTGAGCGGACCGGCAACGCGCTCGAAGGCATCGAGGTCGAACTCAGAACGCGAGAGCACCTGCGCCAACGTCGAGTGGTGGTCCGGTTTCTCGAAGCCGATTTCTCCGGCGGCCTGCCAGTCGGCCTCGGCGTGACGCAGCGGTGTTGTGCGCAGGCGGTCGCTCTCGGCGGCGACTGCTTCCGCCAGCGCGACGGTCTGGTCGAACTGACGCTCGTCGATCATTCCGATGCGATGCGCGTGGCGGGCCAGGCGCAGGTCGGCATTGTCGCAACGCAGCAGCAGGCGGAACTCCGCGCGGCTGGTGAAGAGGCGGTAGGGTTCGCGGTGGTCCTTGGAAAGCAGGTCGTCGATCATCACGCCGATGTAGGATTCGTCGCGGCCGAGGATCAACGGTTCCTCTCCCTTGAGCGCGAGCGCCGCGTTGATGCCGGCGGCCAGCCCCTGGCCCGCAGCTTCCTCGTAGCCGCTCGTCCCGTTGATCTGCCCCGCGAGGAACAGTCCCGGCACGTCCTTGGTCTCGAGCGTGTGCGCCAACTGGTGCGGAGGCACGCAGGTGTATTCCACCGCGTAGCCGTGACGGATGAAGCGGCAGTTTTCGAGTCCCGGGATCGTTCGGACGAACGCCTCCTGCACGTCGGCGGGCAGGCTCGTCGAAATGCCGTTGGGATAGTAGCTGACTCCGTCCCTGGTTTCCGGTTCCAGGAAAATCTGGTGATGATCCTTGTCGGCAAAGCGCACGACCTTGTCCTCGATGGACGGGCAGTAGCGCGGGCCAACGCCTTCGATGCGGCCGGTGAAGAGCGGCGAGCGATCAAGGCCGCCCCGGATGACGTCGTGCGTGTGCGGGGTGGTGCGCGTCAGCCAGCAGGGAACCTGCTCCACGTCGAGACGGCGGGTGCGAAAGCTCATCGGCGGCGCGGGATCGTCGCCGGGCTGGATCAGGCACTTGGAAAAGTCGATGCTGTCGCGGTGCAAACGCGCGGGCGTGCCGGTCTTCAGGCGGCTGGTCTCCAGCCCGAGGGCGAGGAAGGAATCGGCCAGGCGCGTGGAGGCTTTCTCGCCGATGCGGCCACCGGCGGTTTTCTCCAGGCCGCAGTGCATGATGGCGTTGAGGAATGTGCCCGTCGTCAGGACGAGCGCGCGGCAGTCCAGCCGCGTGCCGTCTTCGAGCGTCAGTCCCGCGATGCGTCCGTTGCGCGTGTGGATTTCAGCGCCGCTACCTTCGATGAGAACGAGGTTCGCCGTGCGGCGCAAGGCCGCGGCCATCCACTCGGGGTACGTGTCCTTGTCGACTTGCACGCGGGGCGCGCGCACTGCCGGACCCTTGGAACGATTGAGCAGGCGGAACTGGATGCCGTTGGCGTCGGTGGCGATGGCCTGCAGGCCGCCGAGCGCGTCGATTTCGCGCACGACGTGTCCCTTGGCAAGTCCGCCCATTGCCGGGTTGCAGGAGAGGCGCCCGATGGCGTGCACATCCATCGTCACCAGCGCGGTGCGCATTCCCAGACGCGCGGCCGCATGGCACGCCTCGATACCGGCGTGCCCACCGCCCACCACCACCACGTCGAAGGATTGTGCCGTCATGGGTACCGCTTTCCCGCCGGGACAAGGTTCGTGCTGACCGGCGCGGGAAGGGGTGCAGCAGGGCGCCGGTTTCACGCAAACGAAAAACGGGCGGGGAGCACAGTGCGCTCCGCCGCCCGTTGGGTTGGCTGGGTTGTTCCCGGCGGGACTTATCCGGCGTTTTCGAAGGGAATCTCGAGCTTGTACGAATCACGAATGCTTTCGCGGAACTTCTCGACTGCCATTTCCCTCTTCTGGCCGATGAGGTTGGCGGTCACGCGTTCGCGCACGTCGTCCAGGGTCACGTTTTCGTACTTCTGCGTCACGTCGCTCACCCAGTAGGAACGCACGTAGTCGCCCACCGGCATCGGGCCGACGAGGCCGTTTGGCTCGGGGCGCTGGAGAATCGGCGCGTAGGCGCGGTCGTCGGTGTAGACGTTGACCGATCCGACCTTGCCGGCCTTCTCCGCGTACTCGTCCTGGCTGTAAATCAACGCCGCTTCCTCGAACTGCTCGACCGAGGAAATGTCCTTGGTGATCTCGTTCAGACGGTCGTAGGCCGCGTCGCGCAGCTCCGTCAGCATGTCTTCATCGTCGGCGTACTTGCCTTCGGGATCAACCTTCAGCGAAATCTGCCACACGTTGCCGTGGCGCGTGTTGCTGTAGGAGTCGAGCGACTTGGCGAACTCCTCCTCGAGTTCCTCTTCCGTCGGCTCGTACTTGAAGTCCTGGCGGATCTTGTTCTCATACTGGCGCGTCAGCAGGATGTCCTCGATCGCCTTGATGCGCGCCAGGTACGTTTCGGACTCCTTGATGCCCGAAGCCTCGATGTCCTGCTGCGTCAAGTGCTGCTGGATGAGGGGGAGCTTCTTGAGCGCGTCACGGCGGGTGGCAAGATCGGCATCCTCGTCGAGTCTTTGGAGGAAGTCACGGCGGAAGTTCTCGCCGAGGTACTTCACGTCCTCGATCTGGAAGATGACTTCCTTGGCCTGGCTCTCGTCGAAGGCCTTGGAGAGGACTTCCTCGTCGATTTCAACCGACTTGTCCGCGGCCCAGAGTTCCGCGATCTTCTCGTCGTAGACCTTCTGGCGTGCCTGCTGCTGGAGTTCGGATTCGATGGACGCGCGCACGCTCTCCAGAGGCCGGTAGCCCTCGGGCGTGTGGCTGACGCGCAGGATGATCTGGTAGCCGTGGCGGGTGCGGAACGGGGCGGAGAACTCGCCGTCCTCGAGTTTCTCGAACTCGGTGCGCACCTGCTTGAGCATGGGCTTCTTGTCGAGGGACGGGCGGACGATCAGCAGTTTGGCCGGGTCGTCGGACTCGGAGAACCTGCGGGCGACCTCCTCGAAGGCACCGGCGCCCTGCTCTTCCAGTGCCTTGTAGGCGTTCTCGATTTTTTCCGTCACGCCCTTGGCCTTGGCCATCTCATCGCTCATGGGCACCATCAGGAGCTCGCCCACCTGCAACGGCTGCGGGTCGATCATCTCGCCGTTTTTCCCCTCCACCTTGTCGGCGCGGGGCTGCTTGGTCACGGCGTCGAGAATGTCCCCGGCCGAAGCCGCGTCGCCCGCAATAGCCTCGGCAATGCTCTCCAGCGTGTCGCCTTCCTTCACTTCGTACTGATCGTAGGTCGAGATGTAGATGTGGCGCATCCGGATCTCTTCCTGGATCTTGAAGCGCTCGTCCTTGTTCTCCTCGTAGAACGCGGCGATCTCGTCCTCCGTGGCCTTGTAGGTATCGAGCACCTTGTTCTTCTCCAGCCACGCGTAGTAGGCTTGGTTGTCCTCGTCGCGGGCGAGAAGCTCGAGGGAGCTGGCGTCGAGTTCCATGCCCTCGGCGCGCGCCTTGGCGGCAATCGCTTTGGTCTGGACGAAATCGCGGATCGAGTCGGCCACGATGGCGGGCTCGTAGGTGTTCAGGTCGGCCATTGCCGCGCCGTAACGGCGCAACGGACCCGGAGGCACGAAGCGGATCACCTCCTGATAGGCGCCCACGGAGACGGGCTCGCCATCGAGAACGTAGGCCACGGCCATCGGCGAAAGATCGAATTTCTTCGATGCGTCGGCGGCGGCTGTGTCATCCTGCGCCGGCAGCAGGCCCGCGAGACTCGCCACGGCCAGTGCCGCCAAAATGCGCAGCCATCCATGGCGGGGCTGGGGTTGACGGAAATCGAATGCTTCCATCTTTGTACTCCTCTGAAGTTTCTTGAGTTGCATGCTCTCTTCCTCCCGCGGCGCTGTCAAGCGGCCGACGAATGGGAGGGCGATTGTCCGACAGATGCCTGTCCGCCTCTTGCAAACGTTCAGCCGCTTTGCGGGCACGGCTCGCTCGTGGCAAGACAAAACGGAAACGCCCTCCGGCGTCCGCGCGCACGTCGTTTCTCATGGGATTCAGCGGTGTGCGCAATGGTTTGCTCCGGGATGGCATTCAACCGCGATGTTCCGTGCCGTAATCGGAACGTAAAGTGGACTTCAGGGAGGGAGAAGGCGTTCGGGAGGAACAAAATGTGGTGCCTTCGATCTTGACGGTGTTGCGGCCGTCGGGGAAACGGTCGGAGTCAGTGTGGCACAATCCCCTTCGGAAGCACGCTCCCGGCGCATGGGCCTTCGACTCTTCTCCCCCCGTTCGCTCCTTCTGGCTCTGATCTGCCTGCTGGCAGCCACGCAGGCGGGCGCGGGCACGGTGAAGGAAGTCCGGCTCGGCAAGCACGAGGACTTCGCCCGCTGCGTCATCGAACTGGATACTCCGGTCTCGTTTCGCTATCGCAACGCTTCGGCGGACGAGCAAACCGTCTCCATCGAGCTTTCCGGCGTCACCAGCGCCCCCACGTCCGTCAACATCCACGCGCAAAGTCCGCTCGTGAGCGAAAGCCTCCTGAACTTCTACGGCGACCGCTCGACCCTGTACGTCCACATCCAGACAACCGCCGAGGTGCGCGTCGAAACACAGCGCCTGCAGAATCCCGTGCGTATCGTGTTCGACCTCTATGGGGATGCCGCAAGTGCATCGCCGGCCGCCGCGCCGCTCGCCGCTGCCGGACCGATGCCCGCAACGCCCTCCGGCTATTCTTCTTCCGTCTCTGCGATCGCCAACCGCCCGCGCACCATCGTGATCGACCCCGGGCATGGCGGGCACCACCGCGGGGGCTTCGGGTTCCTGCGTTCGAGCAAGGGGGCGAAAGGGGCGGAGGTACTGACCGGGCAGTTCCGGCGCGACTACGGCTTTACCTATGGGCGGCGCATCGTGGAGGCGGAGACGACACTGCCCATCGCACTGAAGCTCGAACGCCTGCTCGCCGCCGATCCGATGTTCGAGCCCCGGCTGACGCGGCGCTCGGACGTGTACGTGGGCCTGCGCGAGCGCACGCGACGCGCCGAGCAATTCGGCGGCGACTACTTCGTTTCAATTCACTACAACGCCGTGCCGGAAAAAACGCCAAAGACGGCGCGCGGCATCGAAGTCTTTACCTGGAGCCCCAAGGAGGGTGACACCGTGGGCGCGCGCTACCTCCAGCAGCTCGACAACGAGGAAGGCGGCTCGTCCGACTTGTCGTCGGCCGGGAGTGCGGCCCGCGAGGTTCTGAGCCAAATGATGGTGGATGCGCTGGAAGAGCAGGCGCTCGAATCGCGCGCGGCCGGCAAGGCGCTGGAGAAGGCGCTGCTGCGCGATTCGTACTTCAAGAAGAACTACCGCGGGCTGAAGAGTGCGCGGTTCAAGGTGCTCGAAAACTACAACATGCCGTCGCTGCTCGTTGAAGTGGGCTTCATCAGCCACCCGGAGGAAGCGGCGCTGGCGGCGAGCTCTGCTTTCCAGGAGCGCACGGCCCGCGTCCTTTACGAGGGCATCGTCGCGTACTTCGAGGCGAACGACCCCACGTTTCGCGCGGAACGCGCCCGCATCGTCGCCGGCAAGTAGCGGCTAAACGTCCCCGCCTGCCTTGCCGCCGCGCTTCGGCTTGAGCTGGCTGGCCGAGCGCTCGTAGGCGCCCTGCCGCTCCATTTCCAGGCAAAAGCACACAATGCGTTCGAGTGTCTCGGGGCTGCAATGGTGCTCCAGCCCTTCGGCGTCCATCTCCGCAACGGCCTGTGAGACCCCCAGGTGTTCGAGGAAACGGATGAGGAGCTGGTGACGCTCGCGTGCATCCTGCGCGAGCTTCTCGCCTTCGGGCGTCAGCGACACGGCGCGGTAGGACTGGGCGTGGACGAGTCCGAGCGCCGTGAGGCGCTTGATCGTCTTGTGCACGGTGACGTGACTGACACCGAGACGGCTGGCGATGTCGCTCTTGTGGGCCGCACCGATTTCGCGCTGGAGATCGGAGATCAGCTCCACGTAATCCTCGGCGTTTTCCTGCGCGTGATCGGAGCGCTGGCGGGAGGCCGTGGGAGGGGCTTTACGGGCGGGCGTCATGGAGTGCGGCACCACATGCCAAGAGGAGTCGCGCTCCCCCAACGGGCAACGCAACGCAGAGCTTTTCGCCGCCCGGCGCGGGCGTCAACGGGATTGGGAAGACGTCTTGCCGTCGGCGTGCGGCGCTCGTGCGCGGCGAAGGGGAAGAGCATACCACGGATAAGGGAAGGATAGGTCCTGATGCACACGGATCCTGGGGCCCAACCGCCCATCCGTGTCCATCCGACGTTATCCGTCGTTCATCCGTGGTAGCCGGTTGCCGTGGGCGTGCGGCGCCCGGACACGGCGAAGGGGAAGAGCATACCACGGATAAGGGAAGGATACGTCCGGATACACACGGATTGCTGAGGCCCAACCGCCCATCCGTGTTCATCCGCCGTTATCCGTCGTTCATCCGTGGTAGCCGGTTGCCGTGGGCGTGCGGCGCTCGTGCGCGGCGGAGGGGAAAGCATAGCACGGATAAGGGGAGGATAAGAACCGATGCACACGGATTGCTGAGGCCAACCGCCCATCCGTGTTCATCCGACGTTGTCCGTCGTTCATCCGTGGTAGTCGGTTGCCGTGGGCGTACAGCACCCGGACGCGGCGAAGGGAAGAGCAAACCACGGATAAGGGAAGGATAAGTACCGCGATGCACACGGATATTGAGGTCCAACCGCCCATCCGTGTCCATCCGACGTTATCCGTCGTTCATCCGTGGTAGCCGGTTGCCGTGGGCGTGCGGCGCCCGGACGCGGCGAAGGGGAAGAGCAAACCACGGACAAGGGAAGGATGAGAACCGATGCACACGGATCCTGGGGCCCAACCGCCCATCCGTGTCCATCCGCCGTTATCCGCTGTTCATCCGTGGTAGTCGGTTGCCGTGGGCGTGCGGCGCTCGTGCGCGGCGAAGGGGAAGAGCATACCACGGATAAGGGAAGGATAGGTCCTGATGCACACGGATACTGAGGTCCAACCGCCCATCCGTGTCCATCCGACGTTATCCGTCGTTCATCCGTGCTAGTCGGTTGCCGTGGGCGTACAGCACCCGGACGCGGCGAAGGGGAAGAGCAAACCACGGATAAGGGAAGGATAAATCCTGATGCACACGGATTGCTGAGGCCCAACCGTCCATCCGTGTCCATCCAACGTGATCCGTCGTTCATCCGTGGTAGTCGGTTGCCGTGGGCGTGCCGATCCCGGATGGGACAAGCGCATGGCCATCAATGCGGGGAACACGAGATCAATAGGACAGGAGAACGGTTGATGCCAAATCGCACGCTGCTTTGAGAACGTCCTGCTCGGAGCGCTCAGCGGCGAGTAATTCCCGTGGAGGCCGGGGCGGAACGGGACAGACCAAGGATGAGACCTGAAGACTTCCCCCCGGAACCGTCTCACGGTTCCGGGAGAGACTCTCAGCAGCTCTGCTTCGCCGTCAGCAGACTCAGCGCATGGCGCGCCGCGCCAATCACGGCCTCTGCGTCCGGCGCCATGATCGGCTGGATCGGCAGACCGCACTCGGCCAGATTCTCGAGAAAACGCCGCCGGTAGTTGGCAACGTGCACAAGGTTCCCCCCCCACAGGCCGAGCGAAATCTCGCCGTCCTCGGGGCGGAAGAGTTTCTCGTACACCGGAATCACCAGACGCACGAGCTCCTCGGCCTGCTGGTCGAGAATGCGTCCGGCCACCGCGTCGCCATCGGCGTCCGCCTCCATGACAAAGCGCGCCAGTCCGCCAATGAAAGCCTTTGTTCCCTTGGGACCGTAGACGATCTGCAGGAGGCCGCGCGGCTCGTCCACTTCCAGGTGCTTGAGCAACCGTTCCTGAAGAACCGTCGGGTCGCCCCGTCCATCGACGCTGCGCAACACCGCACGCAATGCCTCCATGCCCAGCATGTAGCCGGAGCCCTCGTCGGCCAGCAGATGCCCCCAGCCACCCGAACGTGCCTTGGTGTTTTTTTCATCGTTCCAGCCGAAGCAAATCGACCCCGTGCCGGCAATCAGCAGGAGCCCGTGCAGGCGCCCGAGCACGGCGCGGGCGGCAACCACCGCGTCGTTGATGATCGTCAACTCGGTCTTTTCGGGAAGAATCGGACGCAGGAAGCCTTGGAGCACCTCGCGGTCCGCCGGGCTGTCGCACCCCGCCATCCCGAGACAAATGGCATCGAGTTGGGACTCACTGATCCCGCCGTCGCGGCAGAGATCGCGCACGAGGCCCTGGAGAACTTTCTCGACCTGTGGATGCGGATTCGAGTGGATATTGCTGGAGGGTGCCATTGCCCGGGCGAGGACGTTGCCTGCATCGTCCATCAGCAGCCCGAGGGTCTTGGTTCCGCCGCCATCGACGCCAATAACGTAGAGGGGCTGGGTCATCATGTCCGGCCTTTCATGTCGTTTTACGAATCAATACAGGTAGAAGCGCGACGTCAGCCGCGTTTCACCATCGCGGTCGATGTGCATCTCGACCGTCCCACCGTGCTCCGGCTCCACCCGGAGTTCGTACTCCTCCTCCTTCAGAACGCCATCGGCCGTTACATAACGCAGAACCATTGGCGAGTCGCTCGCGATTTCAAAGCGATTGGTCTCGCTTTCTCCCGGAAACACTGTGCCGTAATTGTAGGAGTCCAGTCCGTGCTCCACCCGGACACCGGACACCTCAGCCTCGCCGTCGTTCATCACGACGATCTCCACCTCTCCGTGGTGGTAATTCTTCGCTCCACATCCGGCAAGAAGCGCCACAGCGCCTGTTGCGGCAAGCATCGTCAAACGATTCATCGGTTATCGACATCCACGGTTGGGGTCAGCACATCTTTGTTGGCCGTTGATTCCGGCCAATTTTCCACCCTTTTCACACCGATCAGCCGGGTGGTCAAGGCGTGTTGCTGCATAACTCAAAATGTTGACTTTAGGCAAGGAAGCGATTCGTCCGCCCCGCCCGCACAACCCCCGAGACATTCCGGATGCCTTCGAGCACGTTGTCCACCTGGCGCAGGTCCGAGACGTCGGCTTCCATCCGAATCACGGCAATGTTCTTCCGTTTGTCCGAGCGCGTCTGGCATTGCAGGATGAAGATGTTCTGGCGGGAGAACTCCTGGGTGATCTCCATCAGCAGGTCGTTGCGGTCGTACGCCTCGATCCGCAAGAAGACGTTGGAGACAATCGGCTCGCTGACATTCCAGCGCGCAGGCAGCAGGCGGGGGGCGTCCTCGGGGTCGGCCTGCATTCGCGCGACGCTGGGGCAGCGCCTACTGTGCACCGTAATGCCCCGCCCGCGGGTGACGAAGCCAACGATGGGGTCGCCCGGAATCGGCTTGCAGCAATTCGCGATGCGCACCTGCAAGTCCTCCATCCCCTCGATGGAGACCAGTTCCTCTTGGCGGCGCGCCTTCGACTTTTTCTTCGCCAGGCGGCGCGCTCGCGACCACTCCGGATTCATCCGCGTCAGTGCGGCCTGCGGGCTGATGCTGCCGAATCCGATCTCGGCCAATACGTCCTCGACCGCCTGCAGGCGGAAGGGCTCCTTCAGCTTCTCCAGGTACGTTTCGAGTTCGCTCTTCGTCACCTCGATGTTGCGTTCCTTCAGCACCCGCCACAGGGCCGACCACCCGTCGGCGACCCAGGTCTCCATCTCCTTGGACTTCAGCCAGTGCTTGATCTTGCTCTTCGCGCGCCCGGTTGCGGCCACGTCGAGCCAGTCGCGGCTGGGGTGGCCGGAGTTGCTCGTCAGAATCTCCACCACGTCGCCGTGCTTCAGGCGTGAACGCAACGTCGCCATCCGCCGGTTGATCCGTGCGCCGACACACCGCTCCCCCACCTTCGTGTGGATGGCAAAAGCGAAGTCGATCGGCGTGGCCTCGGCGGGGAGCTCGATCACGTCGCCCTTCGGCGTGAAGCACAGCACGACGTCGGCGAACACGTCCTTGCGCAGCGCGTCGAGCAGGCTGTTCGCGTCGCCGACTTCCGTGATCCACTCCGTCACCTGGCGCAGCCACTGCAAGCGGCGGTCGACCGATTGATCCAGCCGCCCCTCCTTGTACTTCCAGTGCGCCGCGATGCCGTACTCCGCCACACGGTGCATTTCGTGGGTGCGGATTTGGATCTCCGTGACCATGCCGTTGTAGCCGATCACCGTGGTGTGCAGCGACTGGTACATGTTCGGCTTGGGCATGCCGATGTAGTCACGGATGCGGCCGGGGACCGGAGTCCAGAAACTGTGAATCTGGCCGAGGATTTCGTAGCACTGCGCCTCGGTGTCGCAAAAGACGCGGACGGCGTTCAAATCGTAAATTTCGTCAAAGCTCTGGCCCGTGTCGCGCATCTTGCGGAAAATCGAGTAGAAGTGCTTCGAGCGCC
Source organism: Candidatus Sumerlaeota bacterium (assembly GCA_030156535.1). Taxonomy (GTDB): domain Bacteria; phylum Sumerlaeota; class Sumerlaeia; order SLMS01; family JAHLLQ01; genus JAHCAW01. The sequence goes on along the minus strand of JASGMJ010000002.1, from coordinate 168,982 downwards.
CGCTGATCTCGATGTTCTCATGACCGAACTTCGCCAGCCGCGTCTTCAGGACCTCGATGGACTCCAGCACCTCCTGCTCGCGCACCTTGCGCTTCTTCGCCAGCGCATTGGAGAGGGCCTGGTACTCCTCGGGGTAGAGCCAGTGCATCGCCAGGTCTTCGAGCTCGGACTTCATCCGCACCATGCCCAGGCGATTGGCGAGCGGGGCGTAGATGTCGATCGTCTCGCGCGAAATGGCGATGCGCCGCTCGGGGGCAAGAGGGCGCAGCGTCCGCATGTTGTGCAAACGGTCGCACAGCTTGATGATCAGAACCCGGATGTCCTTGGCCATTGCCAGGATGATCTTGCGCAGGTTCTCGATCTGGTGTTCGCGCGAGGTGTCGAAATGAATACGCCCGATTTTGGTGACGCCCTGCACCAGCGCGGGGACGGGAGCGGGGAAGAGACTGGCGAGTTCGTCGCCCGTCAGCGTGGTGTCCTCCAGCACGTCGTGGAGCAGGCCGGCGGCCACGCTCCAGACGTCCATGTTGAGGTCCACGAGCAGATTGGCGACGGCGATGGGGTGTTCGAGGTAGGCCTCGCCGGACTTGCGCACCTGATCGCTGTGGAAGCGCTTGGCCACTTCGTAGGCGTGGCGCACCAGCTCCCGCGCCTCCGGCTCCGCGGGGAGGCGTTCGAGCAGTTCCTCGAACTGCCGGTCGATGCTCTGGCTTTGTTCGGCTTCCACACTCATGGTCGGCACGATTCCATGCGGGATGAAAAACAAGGCCCGCAAAGCCAGAATATTGGCATAATCAAGCCACACCCTGTCGAGCCCAAGTGCGAGTCCGGTTGCCTCGGCGGGAGGACAGGGCAATAAAGCGCTGTGCGATAAAGCGCTGCTCGCCGCCGTCCACTCCGAGTGAAGGCACATCCCTCCATGGTCCTAACAGGCGCCACCACATCCGCCGTCACCCAGGCAGCCTACGTCACGTTGTCGGACTTGCCGGAACGGAAGTCGAAAAAGAACGCTGCGGAAGCCGCCCAGCGCGTTGCCCGGCTGCGCAACCGCGGCTACAACACGCTCGTGGTTCCGCTGATGGAGGAGGGAAAACTCACGGTGGCAATTCGCTCCCGGCGTGGAAACGCGGGGCCGCCGGTCTTCGAGGGCCCCGGCATTGCCGCCATCGAGCACGCCCTGAACCTGGCCCGCACCTCCGTCTGGGTCTACGTCGATCCGCTGTCCGCAGGCGTCCCCAAGGCCACCGAACTCGGCCCCCTTGCGCTCCAACGCCGCGAATGGCTCGTGCGCAACTCCAACGGCCACACCAGTCCGCTCGGCAACCAGATTATCCCCGACCCGCTCTTCTCCTGGCTCAACCGCGACTACCGCCGTTTTCTCGGCGATCTGCTCTACTCCATCGGCGAGAGCTTTCCCATCAGCGGCATTCTTGTCGACCTGCGGCGCTACCCCGGCATCTCCGACGAGTGCGGACGCTGGTACTGCTGTTCGTTCCAGAGCCAGGAAGTTGCCGAGCGTGAACTCGGCCTCTCGTTCGAGCGTCTTCTCGCCGAAGGCGGCGAAAAGGAAGTCCGTGCCTGGCAACGGCTTGTCGTTTCCGAACTCCGTCACTTCGTCCTCTACCTCGCCTCGCGGCTCCAACCGGTGCGCACCGACCTCTCGTGGAAGTACATGGTGCCGCGCCCGAGCCAACCCGAGGAGACCGAGGCACCGTGGTTGGAGTGGCTGGCCGACGGCGTCTTCGACGAACTGCTCCTCCCCGCCAGCACCGAGGAGTACGATCTCGACGAGTCCATCACGCGCCTTTCCGGCCTCGGCGGCGCTCCCCGCCCCATCATGCCTTTTTTTCACGACGAACAGGACGTGCTGGCCGACGCCGAGGCCCTCGAATGGCTCCCCGTCCCCGGGTTTCTTGTGCTCAATCCCGGCACCGACCCCGAGACGCAACTCCCCGATGCGTTCCCGCGCTGGGAGCGCGGCGGGGCTTTGGAGGACGCGCCCATCGAAGCGGCGCGGGCTCTGGCGCTGTACCTGGAGGAGGAGTTCGGCGAGGACTCCATGCTCGGCCGCTTCTTCCGCCGCATTGCCAACTACCTTGAAGACTTCGTGCCCACGCCCGAGCACGCCGAGCGTCTGGTCGAGCGCGTGGATACCATCCGCCGCCGCCTGTTCGACGGCGAGATTCCCGTCGACCGCAATCAGCGCCGCCTGCTGCGCGAGGTCGATCTGCTCGTGCGCCTGCTCGTCATCGTCAAACCCGCCCCGCAGATGACGTGAGGCTCTGTCTGCAATTATCAGTTTACGGTTCGTGGCGCGGGCACCCCGAGATTTCGGACGGTCTTGGTCGCCAGCACTATCCGACTTCCATGGATGAGCAACGGGTGACCAGGGATACACACGGATAAGCTGGTGGCTTCACCATCCGTGTGCATCCGTGGTAGATTCTTCGCTCTGCCGTAGACGAAGTCCCTCAGCCGTCAATTACAGGGCACGATTCCCAGGAAAATCTGGAAGGCGCCCTGTGCGTCCTGGGGGCTGATGCCCAGCGGCGGGCAGACGTCGGCCACGGAGGCATCGATCCCCGGCGCGCACGTTCCCGCAAGATAGCAGTCGAAGATCGCCTGCGCGTCGTCGGGCGTCACCGTGCCGTTGGACGTCACGTCGCCGAGAAGAACGCCCGCGTCCGGCGCGAGGAACTCCAGCGCCGCCGTCATCACGGCACGGCGGTCCGCGGGATCGACGATCGTCTCGAACGGAAAGCCCAGCACGATCACGCGCCCGCCGCTTGCCCCCGCGTTGTCCCACGCCACGGCGGCTCCGTCGCCCGTGCCGCCGGAGTACGTCATCACGACCGACGCGCCGCCCTGCGCCGCCAGGCGGTCGGGGTAATCCGCGTCGTAGTTGCCGTGCGTTCCGTCGTCGAACGTCAGCGCAATGCCGTCGAAGATCGAACCACCCACGCCCGCCACCGCATACGTGTTGGCGTCGTCGCCCACGTAGGCCGTCTTCAGCGTGCCGTTGAAGAACGTCCTGTCGCCGGCTTGCCCCAGGTTATCGAGGTCCCACGCGATCTCCGCCCCGGAAACGAACAGGTTGCCGCCACCCGACAGATAACTGGAAACGAGCGACTGCTCCGCCGTGCCGAACGTTTCGTCGGCCGTGCTCTCCTCGCCGAGAATCCACACCACCGCGTCGTAATCCGTCAGCGAGACCGTGCCCGCAATCACCGCATCGTTCGTGCAGGAATCGAATCCGATGCCCGGGCGAACGCCGTCGATGGCACGCGCCACCTGCATGACGTAGGAGTAGTTGTTCGTCAGATCGGCGATCGGGCGCTTGAATGTGCCAAGGCTGCTGCGCCCCGAAATGCCGGAGACCGTCTGCCCATAGGACAACGCGTCGTCCATGCGGTCGAACCCATCGACGACGAGAACGGGCGGGCGTCCCGTCAGCGCGGTGGCTCCCGCCGCGTTGCTTGGGAAGCTGACGCCGCCGTTGTTTTTCGCGAGCACCTGGAATGTGCGCGAGGCTCCCGCCGGAAGGTCGCTGACGCGGTACGTCGTCGTGTTTCCCACCGTCGCGAGATAGGTGAAGTCCAGTCCCGTTTCGCTGACGTAGATTTCGTAACCCGTTGCCGGATCGCCCGTCAGACTGCCGGGCGTGCCGGGCTTCGTTGACGTGCGAACGATCGGGGCTTCCCACGTCAGGACGATGTCGCCCGTTCCGTCGGCCGCGTTCAGCGCACGCAGGTTCGTGGGCTCGTCGGGTGGGAAGACCTGCGTCGCACCACCAAACTGGCTGAAGTAGCGGATCACGGCATCGAACGTCGAGCGCGCCGTCAGGCGCCGCGCGCGGGCGTCGCTCAGATAGCGTCCGTCGTCGGCGTTGTCATGGTACGCGATCTCGTTGATCGTCGCATCCATCTCGCTGTTGATCGTGTCGCGCCGGATTTCACCGAAGTCAATATCGCTGCGATCAAGTTTGTGCGTCGTCGTGTTCGACCATTCCGCATAGGACGGGAAGAGGATCGTGTCGAGTTGCTGGAAGTCCTCGTTGACTTCGCGGCCGACGAGATCGGCGAGCGCCTCCTGATTTGGAGTCGTCGTGGATGTGAGCGAGTTGTACAGCCCCAGCGCACCGCGGCCGCCGGACGCATTGGTGTGGAAACTGATGTAGACGCGATCGGTCTCCGCGCCTTCGGATTCGTTGTTCATGTACGCGGCCAGACGCGGCGGCGTGCCGACGTTGTCGTTCTGGTGCGTGGAGGAGGCATCGTAGACGCTTGACGGTGCCTGGCTGATTTCGGCCCAGTAGCGCGACGCTTCCTCCTCGCGCGGAAACAGCGACACCACGTTGTCCGGCGCGTACGTCAGCGTGCCCATCCCGTTGCCGAAGCGAATCGCGTCGGCGATCACGGCGCCACCGGTCTCGCCCGCCTCGATGCGGTTGGTGATTTCCACGTAACCGTTCATGCCCTGCTCGAAGGTATACGTCCCCAGCCACACCCATCCCTTGCCCACCGCGCGATGGTTGACGCGAACGACGGTCTCGCCCCCCGCGTGGTGGACGACATACTCCTGATTCACGCGGTTGCTGGAATTGAGAACCCACGTGTAGACCGGGTAGCGGCCCGCCTCGGGCAGATTCGGCGTGTAGCGCGCCGTGCGCGTCGGCGTGCCCGTCGTCAGGTCGGTGACAAAGCGGTACGTGTCCGCGGCGCTGTCGGGCGCCTTGGCGTAGTGGGGCGAGGAACTGCTCGCCTGCCACGCCCCCGTGTAGGAAACGACACCGTCGCCTGAGAGCGTGGTGTCGTCCTGGTCGAGAACGACCTCGTTGCTCTGGTAGCCCACGGGACGGGTTGGGACGACCGTCGCCCCCGCATTCCACAGATACTGCGCGAAGTACGTCATCTGATCGAGATTCCCGTAATCCTCGACCACGTCGTTCGTGTTTCCGCGCTGGGTGTACCAGGCGAGGCTGCTGGCCGCCGAGTCGTCGAATGTCCATCCGTGCCCCGCTCCGATGAACACGATGCGGCCGGAGAGCACGCCCTGCGGCTGGGTGCGCGCGTGGGTGCCCGCGCCGATTCCGGTCCGGGCCTCGGGAAACACGAGCACCGGCGCATCCGGCGCCTCGATGGTGTCGCGGTGCGTGGCCCACTCGGCCTGCCAGGACGCGATGGGCTCGTTGAGCGGCACGGAGCCGTCGCTGCCGCAGAGCGAGCACGCGGGCGCGGTGGCGGGTCCGGCGGCGAACAGGGCGGCAAGACCCGCGAGCAGCAGGCGGCTTTCGGGAAAACGTATGGGTATGTTGGAGCACTCCAGTCGTAGAATCCGTGTTTTCCTCGCGCTCCGCACGGCGGCCTTCGACCACCTGTCTGCATTCAAACCATCTTGCTCCCCGGACAGGCAACCACAGACCCAAGGCATTGCCCGGGAAATTCTGCTAGCAACGTCCTTCGCCGCTGACCCACCCTGCCCATCCCCGCGGACAGCGCGGAAATGCGCCCATGGGAGCGAAACTCCGATGAAGTACGTGATCTTTCTTGGCGATGGCATGGCCGACGAACCCCACGAACGGCTCGGCGGCAGGACTCCACTTCAGGCGGCGAAGAAACCGACGATCGACCGCCTCGCGCGCGAAGGCCGCACCGGGCTCTTCCGCACTCTCCAGCCTGACATGGCTACTGGCAGTGCCGTGGCCAACCTCTCTGTCATGGGCTTCGACCCCCGCCAGGTCTTCCAGGGACGCGGCGTGCTCGAAGCCGCCAGCATGGGCGTGGACATCGGCGATGCCATGGCCATGCGCTGCAATCTGATCTGCCTGAACGAGGACGGCACGATCAAGAACCACTCCGCCGGGCACATCAGTTCCGCCGAGTCCAACCAGCTTCTCGACGCCCTGCGCGCCGAACTCCCCGCCTCCATGAAGCTCCACACCGGGGTCAGCTACCGTCACCTGTTCGTCGGCCAGGGGCTCAACCCCGCCATCGACTGCGCCCCCCCGCACGACCACCCGGGCGAGAAGGCCGCCGATCTGATGATCAGCGCGAAGAAGCCCGAGGCGGAGGAGACCGCCCGCGTCCTGAACGAGCTGATTCTGCGCTCCCAGGAAATCCTGCGCGATCATCCGGTCAACAAGGCGCGCCGGCAGGCCGGCAAGGACCCCGGCAACTCGATCTGGCTCTGGTCCCCCGGCCAGAAGCCGAAAATGTGGACCTACGAGGAACGCTTCGGCGTCTCCGGCGGCGTCATCTCCGCCGTCGATCTCATCTTCGGCATCGGCGTCTACGCCGGGCTGGAGAAGGTCGAAGTCGAAGGCGCCACCGGACTCTTCGACACCAACTACGAGGGGAAGGCCGACGCCTGCCTCGACCTCCTGAAGCGCAAGGATTTCTGCTACCTGCACGTTGAGGCACCCGACGAGGCGGGGCACGAAGGCGACCTCGACCTGAAGATTCGCACCATCGAGGACTTCGACGCGCGCTGCGTGGCCCGCGTGCTCGACGGGCTCGACAAGCGCGGCGAGCCCTACGTGGCCGCCGTGCTCCCCGACCACCCGACTCCCGTCGCCAAACGCATCCACACGCGCGACCCGATTCCCTTCGCCATCCGCGATCCGCGCCAGGCCGCCGACGCCGTGCAGGCCTACGACGAAGTGAGCTGCCGCGACGGCGCGCTCGGCATCGTCGAGGGAGACACGTTCATCCGGACCTTCTTCGGGAAATAGGGCCGGAGATACCGACAAGAGAGAGAAGGAACACGTGACAGCACCCGCACTTCTGAAATTCACCAGCACCAATGGCCAGTCGCCAGCGGTGGACCTGAAGGACGCCCTGCTCCGCGGCCAGGCCCCGGACCAGGGGCTCTACATGCCCGAGAGCTTCCCGCGCCTGACGCCCGCCCGGTTCGAGGCCTTCCGCGAAATGGAGTATCCGCGCATCGCCTTCGAGGTGCTGCGCGAGTACACCCGCGGCATTGTTGAAGAGGATCTGCTGCTCGAACTCTGCGAGGATGCCTACAACTACGCCGTCCCGCTCGAAAACGTCTACGACCGCGTTCACGTCATGCGGCTCGATCGCGGCCCGACCGCCTCCTTCAAGGACTTCGCCGCGCGCATGATGGCCCGCCTGATCGGGCACTTCCTCCGGCGCGACGGCCGCGAACTCACCATCCTCACCGCCACCAGCGGCGACACCGGCTCGGCCGTCGCCAGCGCCTTCCACGGCATCGAGGGCATCCGCGTCTGCGTCCTCTTCCCCACCGGTGAAGTCAGTGCCCGCCAGCGCAAGCAGATGACCACGCTCGGCGGCAACGTGCGCACCATCGCCATCGATGGCAAGTTCGACGACTGCCAGGCAATGGTGAAGCGCGCGTTCGCCGATCCCGAACTCGGCTCCATCCCGCTCTCGTCGGCCAACTCCATCAACATCGGCCGCCTGCTTCCCCAATCCGTCTACTACGTCTACGCCTGGTCGCGCCTGACCAAAGGCAACGAGCCGATCGTGATCGTCACGCCATCGGGCAACTTCGGCAACATGATGGGCGCCATCTTCGCCCGCGAAATGGGAATGCCGGTCAAGCGCCTGGTCGTGCCCGTGAACGAGAACGACGAGTTCCCCAAGTTCCTCGCCACCAACACATACGCCAAGATCGCGCCGTCGCTCGCGTGCGTCTCCAACGCGATGAATGTCGGGCACCCCAGCAACCTCGCCCGGCTCGTCTCCCTCTATGGCGGCCACATCGACGAAACGGGCAAGGTCCACAAGCTCCCCGATCTCGCCGCCATGCGCCGCGATCTCTTCTCCACCTCCGTCACCGACGACGCCACCCGCGCCACCATCAAGGAAGCGTGGGAGCAGCACCGCCTGCTGCTGGAACCCCACGGCGCCGTGGGCTGGCGTGGCTTCCTCGATTACATCGCCACCGAGCCGCTCGGCAACTCCCCCGCCGTCGTCATCGAGACCGCCCACCCCGCCAAGTTCCCCGAGGAAATCGAGCGCCTTCTCCAGATCGAACCCGACACGCCCCCAGCTCTCGCGCGCCTCGACGATCTCGACGAAAGCTACGACCGCCTCGCTGCGGACTACGACGCTTTCCGCGACTATCTCCGCGCCCGCTATACGTAGGTCCTTATGCGCGAAGCAGGCACCCTTCCCGGCGAATCCGCCGCCCGCAACTTCGGCGATTACCTCTATGCCCTTGGCATCGAGAACGAAGTCGAGCCCGCCTCCGATGGCGGGTGGGCGCTGTGGGTGCTCGACGACGACCATCTTGCCCGCGCGCAGGAGGAACTCGAAGCCTACCGCGCCAATCCATCCGACGCGCGTTTCCTCCAGGGCGCCCGCGCGGGCCGCGAACGATGGAAGCAGGACCGCAAGCAGGCCGCCACCGCGCGCAGCGAAATTGTCGATGTCCGCACCACGTGGAACCGCGCGAACTTCTTTGGCGTCGGCTTCATCACCGGCGGCCTGATCCTGCTGAGCTGCGGCTTCTCCATCGTCTTGTTTCGGAACGAGGACGTCCCCATCTTCGACTTCCTTGTCATCAGCAACTATATCCGCCCCATCCTGCCCGAGATTCGCGGTGGCCAGGTCTGGCGCCTCGTCACGCCGATCTTCCTGCACTTCGGCATTCTGCATCTTGCGTTCAACATGCTGTGGCTCAAGGACCTCGGCTCGCAGATCGAGAACCGCGAGGGCTCGCTCTTCTTCGTGCTCGCCGTGCTGGCGCTGGCGATTCCGTCGAATCTCGTGCAATACGCCTTCACCGGGCCCAACTTCGGCGGCATGTCGGGGGTTGTGTACGGCCTGCTGGGCTACATCTGGGCGCGCAAGCGCCGCAATCCCGCCTCGGAGTACAACCTCGACCAGACCACCGTCATCATGATGGCGGTGTGGTTTGCGCTGTGCTGGACGGGAATACTCGGGCCGATCGCCAACTGGGCTCACACCGTGGGGCTGGCCGCCGGCGTCGCCCTCGGGTTCCTGGTGCCGCGGCGCCGCGGATAAGGCATTTGTGGAATCTTTGCTGCCATTCGCTGTGGGAGACAGCTCGTCTTGAGCAAGGACTCGTTTGGTCCGCCCTGGGCTTTGTGATCCAGCCTCTTCGAGGCAGTACCACTCCCCTTCGACGAACACGCGTTTTCTTCATTCCCAAATGCTGGGACATCTTCGATGCCTACTTCCGACCACGATTCATCCAGGAAGGCTGCAGACACCCCCACGACTGAAGAGACGCACCAACGAAAGAGCGGCCCCCGCGATGAGGGCCGCTCTCTTGTTAACAACATGCGAAACGGGGACTTCGATTACCAGAGGAACGTACCCGTTACCGGGTGGGGGTCGATGCCGTCCTGGTTCTTCTGCGAGCGAATGACGTTGCCGTCGCTGATGGTGCCGTTGGTCGGATCGTAGGGAAGGAACGTCGCGCGGGCGCCATGGAAGGCCGTCCGGTCTGGTCCATATCCATAGAGCAGCCATTCACCCGTCCAGTCCTTTCCGCCATTCCAGAGATCGGTATAGCCCTGGCCTGGGGGCTGCTTGCCTCCCGCCGTCTCCAGCAGGTAGTAGTCCCAGTTGTAGTACGCATACCGCTTGCCGACCGAAGGCGGGTACACGGAGCTGGAAAACGTGCTGTCCTGGGAAACGAAGGGATCCTCGAAGACGCTCGTGATGTAGGCAACGGGGGTTGTCAGATAGGTGGGTATCCGGGCGTGGAACCACTGCGAATTGGCATGCGCGCCAGGATGGCCGTAGTCCGCAGCGGGAGGATAGAGATTGGTGTCCACCCGGTAGGATTCAATCGCGGTCACCAGCGTGCGCATGTCGGCCTTGCAGCGGGACACCTTCGAGCGCACCTGCGCCTCCAGGAAGTTCGGGACCGCGATGGCCGCCAGAATGGCGATAATCGCCACCACGATCAGTAGCTCGATCAGTGTAAATGCTTTCACTTTCTGCATGGCAACTCTCCTGTACGGATTTCAATTCTGCCGGGATAGGCCCGGCTGGGTTTTGCCATCTCCTGCCCAGCATTCTGCCGTGCCATGTGATGGCTCGCACGAAAGGAACTCCCGCGTCACCAGCTAAACACCCTGGCAAGTTAGATGAGCTTCACCTTCGAGACGATAGCAAAGTGTACCCAAAGCGATTTCAGAACGCCAGCGATTTTTCGCCCCGCATGCGTTCGCGGAAGACGTCGAGCGGCATCGCTCCCTCGTCCCCCTTCTCGCGGCTGCGCACCGAGACGCCCGCCGTTTCCTGCTCCTTCTCACCCACCACGAGCATGTAGGGCACTTTCTGGAGCTGGGCTTCGCGGATCTTCGCGCCGATCTTGTCGTCGCGCACGTCGAGTTCCGCCCGCACGCCGTCGAGCAGCAGTGCGTCGTACACCTTGCGCGCGTAGTCCACGTACTTCTCGCTGATCGAGAGCACGCGCACCTGCACGGGCGCCAGCCACACCGGGAACGCCCCGGCGAAGTGCTCGATCACGATGCCCAGGAAACGCTCGAACGAGCCGAAGATGGCGCGGTGGACGACGATGGGCATCTTCTCCGAGCCATCGGCCGCCGTATACTTGAGATCGAAGCGGGCGGGGAGCTGCGAGTCGAGCTGGATCGTGGCCACCTGGAACTCGCGGCGCAGCGCGTCGCGCACGATGAAGTCGATCTTCGGTCCATAGAACGCGCCGTCGCCCTCGTTGATCTGGTAGTCCATCTTGTTGGCTTCGATGGCTTCCTTGAGGGCGGACTCGGCGAGGTCCCACTGTTCCTTTGTTCCCATGGCCTTTGCGGGGCGGGTGGAGAGGAAGACCTTGCTGAACTCCAGACCGAAGGGCTCGTAGACGCGGCGCACCATCGAGATGACGCGGGCGATTTCCTCGGCGATCATTTCCTCGGAGAGGAAGATGTGCGCGTCGTCCTGGCAGAACTGGCGCACGCGCGTCAGGCCCGAGAGCGCGCCGGAGTCCTCGTTGCGGTGCAGCACGCCCTGATCGCTGATGCGCAGGGGGAGTTCACGGTAGCTGCGCCGGCGGTCGCGGAAGATCAGCATGTGCGACGGGCAGTTCATCGGCTTGAGCGCGTAGACCTCGCGCGTGTTGCCGGTGAGGAAGACGAATTCGCCGGGCTTCTTCTCGAACAGGTTCCAGTACTTGGTGGAGAACGTCGGGCTCTCAAGGAGAATGAGGGCAAGCTTGCCCGCCGCGTCCCCCGCGTTCTTCAGGGCGGCGGTCACGCGCTCCTGCTCGTGAGCGGGAAGCGTGGGGATTTCAGCTTCCAGGCGCGCGGCCCACTCGGCGACTTCCTTCGCCTCCAGCGTCGTGGCTTCCTGCCCCGGCACGATGAACATGTCGTCACGGAAGTGCTTCCAGTGGCCCGAGGTCTCGAACAGGTCCTTCTTGAAGAGCATCGGGGTGAAGACTTCCTGATAGCCCTGTTCCTTGTGGAGCGCGCTGCTCATTTGCGAGAGCGTGTCGTAGATGGATTTCCCCTTGGGGAGCCAGATGGTCTCGCCGGGGGCCCATTCGTGGTGCATGAAGAGTTCGAGGTCGCGGCCGAGCTTGCGGTGGTCGCGCTTCTTCGCCTCTTCGAGGAGTTCAAGGTACTCCTTCATTTCCTTCTTGTCGCCAAAGGCCGTGCCACGGATGCGCGTCAACTGGTCGTTGCGCGCGTCGCCCTTCCAGTAGGCACCGGCGACGGAGAGGAGCTTGAAGGCGCGGATGGCGCCGGTGGAGGGGACGTGAGGGCCTCGGCAGAGGTCGATGAACTCGCCCTGCTGGTAGGTCGAGATGACCTGGCCATCGGGGATTTTGTTGATGATGTCGAGCTTGTACTTTTCGCCGCGTTCGGCGAAGAGCACGAGGGCCTCTTCGCGCGTAAGCTCACGGCGTTTGATGGGAAGGTCTTCCTTTACGATTTCGAGCATCGTCTTCTCGATGCGGCCGAAGTCCTCGGGCGAGACGGGGGGGTCGGTGCGGATGTCGTACCAGAAGCCGTCCTCGGTGGGAGGGCCGTCCTCGAGCATGGCGTCGGGCCAAAGGCGCTTGATGGCCTGTGCCATGAGATGGGTGCAGGAGTGGCGCAGGACTTCAACGCCGGCGGGCTGGCGTGCCGTCAGGATCGCGACGTGCGCATCGCGTTCGATGGGGGTGGCGAGATCGGCCGTCTGGCCGTCGATCTGAATGGCGAGGGCCGCTTTGGCGAGACCCGGTCCGATGGCTGCGGCGACTTCCGCACCCGTCACGGCTCCCGCGAATTCCTTGGTCGATCCGTCTGGCAGGGTAATGGTGATGCTCATGGTTTCTTCCGATCGTAAACTCCGCATACGAGGCGGTGGGTTGTGTTCGGACTTTCTCCGGCGCGGGGGACTTCATGGAACCCTCGCGCCGGGCAGTTGTTCCCCTCCGGGCGCTGGGGGTCAATTCCGGTTCCAAGGTGATTTCAAAATATCGTTATTAAAGGGATGACAAAAATGCTCCCGGCGGAAGCCGCACCCTCTCTTTCCAGGGCGGCGTCCCCGGCAGCACGGCTGCTGAAACGACAACGGGAAACTGGCAACTGAGAACGGGAAAAGCCTACGGGAAAAGCCTCTCCATCCCCCTGCGTCAGGGGAACATCGAGCTGGCTTCCTTGATGGCAATCTCCACCTTGCTGATCAGGTCGTTGTAATCGAACGGCTTGGTCAGATAATAGGAGGTGCCGAGGCCCAGGGCCTCGCGCTTGATGTCCTTGTCGGACACGCCGGTGAGGAAGAGCACGGGAATGTGGGCGCCCGCATTGGTCTGGCGGAGTTCCTTCAGCGTCTGAAGGCCGTCCATCTCCGGCATCATCATGTCGAGGATGACGAGGTCGGGCTTGTGATCGTCAACGAGTGCGAGGGCGTCGATACCGTTACCGGCGGTGACGACTTCGTAGTCCTCGCTGAGAGCCGTCTTCAGGATCAGCAGGACGTCCATCTCGTCGTCGACACAGAGAATTTTCTTTTTTTCGGCCATGATTCCGTATACTTGCGGTTAAGTGCGACACGCAGGGAGGTTGTGTCCTAACCGTGACTCGCGTGGCGGCAGGGTCAACGCCAAAGACGAACGGCCCCGCAGAGCCGAAACTCGCGGGGCCGTCGCACTCAGGCCGGGAAGTGTCGGCAGCCTACCAGCGCAGCAGCTGGAGCGCCGAGTTTTCGATCATGGTCGTCGTCATCAGGTTGTTGCGCACGAATCCGCCGTATCCGATACCGACGATGATGTCGGGGTTCTGGGCGGGGATGTCGGCGCGGATCAGTTGCACCGAGATGGTGTCGCGCTCGGGCTGCATGATGACAATCGCCCAGGCGCCGTCGGGGAGGACTTCGCGGTAGAGCAGGACGCGGCCACCGGCCAGCACCCGCCAGTCTTCGGGCGCGATGTCAAGCTGGCGGAAGCCCAGGTTCACCACCAGGTTTTCCTGTGCGTAGTCGTACTCCGGCGCGCCGGGGAAACGCATGGCGACGCGCATTTGGTCGCGGCCGTCCAGACGCTCGAAGCGCAGGATCAGGGCGGAGTCGACGAACAGCTCGCCCGGGTTGTAGAAGTCGCGCGAGGTGAGGAACGTCGAGCCCGTCGAGCCCATGTTCGCACCGATGCCCTTGAGCTTCGGCTCGATCGTCGTCGTGCGGTTGAAGTTGCCGCTGGCAATGGTGACCGGCACCTGCGTGTCGCCCTGCAGGCTGCTGAAGTCGCCGCGCGCAATGACGAAGGCGCTCGAGCGCGAGCTGCCGCCCTTGTTGAGCAGGAACTGGCCGATGACATTGTTGCCGTCGCGATAGGTGACGAGCGAGCCGCGGCTGGCCCGGAAGTTCGCCTGGTCCATGGGGACGTCCAGCGGCCCAAAGGTCACCTGGGCACCATTGTTTGCCGGATCGAACATGCCAATGGGCGCGCCGACTTCGCCGCGGAAGATCATGAATCCGCGATCGGGCAGACGGGGATTCAGGCTCAGGTTCCAGTTATCGACGCGGATGTAGTTGGGCTGGGCCTCGGGCGCGCCGATGTAGTTGAACGAGAAGGAGACACTGCGCTTGAACGGCGGCACGGGAACGTCGTCCGGTGCCAGGGGCTCCATGGACTTGATGACGCCGTCAATGTTCTCCACATCGACGCGGACGTTGAAGGCGCCGTTGTCGTTGGGCGTCAGGAAGTTCGAGTAGAGGCCGTCGTCGGCTTCCCTGTCGCCGTGCATCGGATCGCCGTCGTCAAAGAGCGTGGCCGTCTGGGGAATACCGGAAGGCCCCGTGATTTCCGCCAGGACGCTGGCGCCCGAAACACCCGAGCCCCAGGTGACCGAGGCGATAATCTGCACGGCTTCCGGGAAGGTGTAGCTGGACTTGTCGGGGAAGGCCGACACGTTGATGATGGCGTTATCCAGCGAGGCTGCGGCGTTGACGATCATTTCGCCACCCGACGTGTTTTCCAGCAGCATCTTCCACTCACCGGAGTCGGGATCGTCGATGCGGTAGATCAGGATGTTGTCGCCCTGCTCGAAGGTGCCGTTGTTCACCTTCGCAGGCGTGATCACCGTGCCATCCGGTGCCTGCACGGTGAAGTTGAGGCCGGCCACGCTGGCCGCGCCCGCCATGAAGAGAACGCGATCGGTGCCCTCGTCGGCCTGCACGAGGGTTTCGGAGCTTTCGCCTGCGCCAAGCGTCACGGACTCGCTGGCCGTCAGACCGCCGCGCGTCTCGCCGAAGATGTCGAGGAAAACGCGGGACAACGCGGACACGTCGCCGACAAAGCGGTACTTGCCGTCGGTGGCGTCGGCGATGCGCCCCATCAGGTCTCGGTCAACGTCGTTGCCCAGGCCGATGGAGAACACCTTGATGCCGTTGGCCTTGATGGTCGGCAGAACGCTGTCGGGGTGTGTGCCGGTGTTGTGCTGGCCGTCGGACATCAGGAAAATGTGGCGGCCCGACGCCTTGTCGTCCACTCCTCCCGCAGTAAGGTGCTGGTTGAGCGATTCCTGCAGGCCGCCGCCGATGTTGGTGCTGCCCGTCGGAGAAAGACCATTGATGACGGACTTCAGGGCGATCTTGCTGGCCGTTGTTGTGATCAGGTTGTCTCCCAGCGGTTGAAGCGTACTATTGGCTGTTACGTCAGTGCTGTAGGAGACGATGCCGAACCAATCCGATTCCTGATCAACCGCTGCCTTGTTCGTTGTAATGGTGCGGCGTCCCTCGCCGAGATCGACGAGCATTCTGGCCGCCGCCTTGGCCACATCCATGCGGTTGTCCGTCGTCATCGAGCCCGAACGGTCGATGCAGATGACCTCGCGGAAGATCGGCTCGTTGACGATCCAGTTGATGTCGGGCGCGGTGATCAGGGACGCGGGATAGTCGGCCGGCTCCTCGGAGAACATCGGCTCGCCGGCGCTGTCCTTGAGCAACAGCATGATGCCCCAGTGGGGCTTGGAGGCGTGGTCCTTGTCCTGCAGGTTCCAGGAATACTGGTGATGGCTCATCCACCACTTCGTACCGTCCTGCCGTCCGGCATTGTGCCAGGTGGCGGTGGAGAAGCCGAGCGGGTTGGCCGTGGCGTTCGGACCACTCATGATGGACTTGTCGGCCATCGCCTCGCCGGCGGGCTGATTGTGAACGAACTGGTTCTGCACGCCAAGGCGGTAGATGCCAAGAGAAGGAACGAGATCCCCAAGACTTCCACGCAAATCCAGCTTACTCCAGGTGTCCTTCTTGGCGAGGGGGACATACTGGCCCAGGTACTCGTCGCCGAGTCCGTAGCAATAGTGCCCCCACTCGTGGATCAGGCTGAGATCGGGGGCGCGCAGGACGGCCGGATCGATGCGCTGTTCGGGGATGAAAATGCGGGCGCCCTTCTTGCCGAATCCGCTGACGGTGGCATTGCCGCCCGGGCTGGTCGACGGCCCGATCACGATGTCCGCGTTCTCTTTCTTGTCCACCGCGCGGATAAACACGTTCACGTCGCGGATGCGCTGCTGTTGCCCCGTTGCCGTGTACATGCGGTTCGAGAAGTTCTGGAAGTGATCCTTCCACTTGTCGAGATCCGTAGGGCTCAATGGGCTGGTGAAATAGAGGTTGATGTCCACGACATCGGCGGTTCCGTCGGACACGCCGGTACCCGCCTGAGCGACAGAGACCGGAATGACCGCCAGCAGGGCAGAGGTGGCGGCAAGCCTCCTCATCCAACGGCCTGCTTTCTTCAAGCGCATCTGTATAACCTCCTGGAGCTAAATGTGGTACGAATTTCCACGGCTTGCGCCGGTAACACCATGAGGGAGGAGCGCTTGAATCAGTGGTCCAGAAGTGCGGGATCCAAGGTCAGTGGCTCGTCGAAACTTTGAATCAGAAGCTGATCAATGATGTCGCGCACGGCGGGGTCGGACTCGCGGGCGCGCGCTTCCTTCAGCTTGGCCACCACGATCGGATCACGGATCAGGCCCAGGGACGTACGTGCCTGCTCGCGCACCTGCTCGGCGCTGTCGCCCAGCGCGCGAATCAGCAGATCGACGGTGCTGGGGCTCTCGCTCATTTCCAGCCCCGCCGCCGCCGCAGCGCGTACTTCCTCTGCCGGATCTGTTGCCAGAAAAGCGGCCATCACCTGCTCGGACCGGGTGCCCGTCCCCATTGTCAGGTAGAAGAGCTCTTGCAGCGCATCGGCGCGCACCATGGCATCGTCGTCGTTCAGCTGCTCGGCGCACTCGGCCAATTGCGGATCGCTGACGGCGAACACGACGCGCTTGCCGTCGCGCACTTCGGCGTTGGCGCCGCCATCGACGAAGAGAACCTTGCCGGCGGCACGGGCCGATTTCTCCGCGCCCGCGATGTCGCCCGCCTCCAGCATCCCCGCGATCACATCGCTCAGCGGAGGCCCGGGCTGGGGAGTGGCAACGGGCTCTGGTCTCGCATCCGGCACCTCATCGGAATCGCCACTTGGCGGTGAGGGAAGATGCGCCGAGGGAACGAACGACGGCGAGGCGGCATTCTCCGCGCCCGGGGTCCGGGGTTTTTCGGTCCGCAAAACGAACAGAACGGCCGCCACCGCCGCAAGTGTCAGCGCCGCCACCACCCAAGCCGCTTTCCGGCTCGCCATGCCGAAACCTCCGGGGGCCCGATTCGATACTGCGCGCAAGCTATCAATTGTCCACATTCTCGGCATTGCCTGCGGGCGGGTCAACTAAAACGAATTCAGGCCCCTCCGGGAGAAGTCCCCGGTTCCCAGTTGCCCGTTTTCAGTCTGCCGGGCTGCAGGCTGCGATCAGGGCACGGTGTACGGACCTGCCCTCGTCCCACACCGGCCCCATGAATGTGGGGTCTCCTGTTCATCGAATCCGCCAGCCCCCCCTCCGGCAGCCCATCTGCACCGTTGCGCGACGATTCAAGGCACCTGATGCGATTCGCCCCGCTGTGTCTTTTGGAAACAAGCAGACGGTTGGCCAGCGCTCCCCATTCTTCTCAAGTCCATTCTTTTCAGTCGTCAAGCCCCCGCCAACTCCCCGCTCCCCCGCTGGCCTCCTTCTTGCGCCCATGGCAGGCAACTACGTGCGGATGAAGACTGTTTCGGAGGTCAACAGAATGAGCAAGGTTATCGGAATCGACTTGGGCACGACGAACTCCTGCGTTGCCGTCATGGAAGGCGGAGAGGCCGTCGTCATCACCAACTCCGAAGGCACCCGCACCACTCCGTCGGTGGTCGCCTTCACCAAGGACGGCGAGCGTCTCGTCGGCCAGGTCGCCAAGCGTCAGGCGATCACTAATCCCGAGCAGACAATTTTCTCCATCAAGAGATTCATGGGCAACAAGATCGGCGACGTGCAGAAGGAACAGGGCCGCGTCCCCTACCACGTGGTGGGCGCCGACAACAACGACGCCGCCGTCGATATTCAGGGCCGCAAGTACTCGCCCCCCGAAATCAGCGCCATGATTCTGCAGAAGATGAAGCAGACGGCTGAAGACTACCTCGGCCACAAGGTCGAGAAGGCCGTCATCACCGTCCCCGCCTACTTCAACGACTCCCAGCGCCAGGCCACCAAGGACGCCGGCCGCATCGCCGGCCTCGAAGTCCTGCGTATCATCAACGAGCCCACCGCCGCATCGCTTGCCTACGGGCTCGACCGCAAGAAGGACGAGAAAATCGCCGTCTACGACCTCGGCGGCGGCACGTTCGACATCTCGATCCTCGAACTGGGCGAAGGCGTCTTCGAGGTCAAGGCCACCAACGGCGACACCCACCTGGGCGGCGACGATTTCGATCAGGTCATCATCGACTGGCTGGCCGACACCTTCAAGAAGGAGAACGGCATCGACCTGCGCAACGACCGCATGGCGCTCCAGCGCCTGAAGGAAGCGGCCGAGAAAGCCAAGATCGAGCTCTCCTCCTCGATGAGCACGACGGTGAACCTGCCGTTCATCACGGCCGACCAGTCCGGCCCCAAGCACCTGAACGTCGACCTCAGCCGCAGCCAGTTCGAGCGCCTCGTTGAGCCGCTCGTCGAGCGCTCCCTCGCCCCCTGCCGCAAAGCCCTCAGCGACGCAGGGCTGACCGCATCGGAAATCGACGAGGTCA
The DNA here is from genome assembly GCA_030156535.1 of Candidatus Sumerlaeota bacterium. Lineage (GTDB taxonomy): Bacteria > Sumerlaeota > Sumerlaeia > SLMS01 > JAHLLQ01 > JAHCAW01. The sequence continues at coordinate 150,415 of JASGMJ010000002.1, read as the reverse complement.
TCCTCGTCGGTGGCTCCACCCGCATCCCCATGGTGCAGGAAGCCGTCAAGAAGCTCTTCGGCAAGGAACCCAACCGCAGCGTCAACCCTGACGAGGTGGTGGCCATCGGCGCCGCCATTCAGGGCGGCGTGCTCGCCGGCGACGTCAGCGACGTCCTGCTGCTCGACGTCACCCCGCTCAGCCTTGGCATCGAGACGCTCGGCGGCGTGATGACCAAGCTCATCGAGCGCAACACCACGATCCCGACCAAAAAGAGCGAGATTTTCTCCACTGCCTCGGACAACCAGCCCAGCGTCACCGTCCATGTCCTCCAGGGCGAACGCGAGATGTCCGCCAACAACAAGTCCCTCGGCAAGTTCAACCTCGACGGCATTCCCCCCGCACCCCGCGGCGTCCCCCAGATCGAGGTTACCTTCGATATCGACGCCAACGGCATCCTGCACGTCTCTGCCAAGGACCTGGCCACCAAGAAGGAACAGAAGATCCGCATCGAAGCGGGCAGCGGCCTGAGCGAGGAAGAAATCAAGAACATGGTCCGCGACGCCGAACTCCACGCCGACGAGGACAAGAAGCGGCGCGAGGTCATCGCCGCCCGCAACGAAGGCGACTCGAAGGCCTACGCGGCCGAAAAGGCCCTCAAGGAACTGGGCGACAAGATCGACCCCGCCCAGAAGACCGAAATCGAGGAAGCCGTCGCCAGCGTCCGCAAGGCACTGGAAGGCGAGGACACCGCCGCCATCAAGAGCGCCGTGGCGGAACTCGACGAGAAGCTCCAGAAGATCGGCGAGAAGCTCTACCAGAGCGCTCAGGCAGGCGACCCCGGCCAGCAGGCAGCTGGCCCCGAGCCCTCCGCCGCCCCCAACGACGACGTTGTCGACGCCGAGTTCGAAAAGGTTGACGACCCCAAGAACTGATCCCTACCGTTTGCCGCTCTGCGGGAAACGCCGGTTCCGGCCTCCCGCAGGGCAGTTTCAACCCCTTCCGACCAGGACGCCCAGATGGCCAACTTGCACACAAAAGCCTACGCACACATCCCCGACTCCGACGGCAAGTACCTGCTGATCAACGTCGTCACGCGCCGCGCCCGCGACCTCGGCAAGGGAACCCCGCCGACGATCCCCTACGCCGAAGGCAACTTTGATCCTCTGGAAGTCGCCTTCGAGGAAATCGAAGCGGGCAAACTCAAGGTGCGCCGCCGCAACGACATCACCAACGAAGTCGAAGAGTTCGACTGAGCGCCTTCGATCACCACCAACCGGTCTTCAGCCCCGCCTCCTCCTTTCAGGATGCGGGGCTTCTTCATTTGGGGCATTTCTCGATGATGCCCCAGCCTTGAGCAATAAAGGAAATGGGTGGTTGCCCAAGGGGTGCGGTACTGCCTCGAAGAGGCAGGATCACAAAGCCCAGGGCAAGCGCCGCAAGGCGCGCCGCCCTGGGTCCGAGCACCACCGGAAACCGCGCCCTGAAAGCGGCGCGATCCCAAACCGCCGGAACACAAGGAGCGCTCTTTGTGGCTCTGATCGCACCACCTTCGGGGTGCGGGTTGAAACGCCGTGCCTCCCCAGGGCGGCGCGCCTGCGGCGCTTGCCCTGGGCTATGGGATTCGGCCCCGTTGGGGCCATCTCGGGCCAAACGAGTCCTTGCTCAAAACGGCCTGCTCCTGCTTCCCATTGGGAATGGCTACGGATTTCCCGAAAATGCCCTAACGGAGCGGCAGGGCGCAACGAAGCGCGTTCGATACCAAAGCATCCCCACAAGATCCGCATGCGCCGGAACCAGCCGGTTCAAAAGGCCGTATTTCGCCCCCCCACGCCGCCGACGGTAGCCAATCACGGGCTGGACCACCCGTCAGCCATGCAGCCGCGGCATGCATCAGGCAGGGACGTGGCTCGCGGAGCATTTTGACAAGAGTCGATAGCTCGCAGTGGCAGGGAATAAGCACCGAAAGCACGGCGCCAGTGCCCTCTTCCTCCCGAACCGGCTGCTTCATTTTCATTTCTGCATCCGTCCCAAAAATCACTTGAGCACCTTAGCTACGGTGGTAATATACCAAAATACTCATAAGGCTGCAATGCCAGAACTGGAGCATCGTGAGATGAAAACACTGTGGGGATTGTGTGTCATGGCGGGGTTGGCGGTAGCCGCCGGGGCGGAAACTGCCGAATTCGTCATCGCCAATGGAAACGACGATGCTTTCACGGAGCTCGTCGGCAATACGGACGACATCACGGGGACGAGCATCCAGCTGGGATCGATCACCACCAGCGACCGCGCGACGGCCGGGTTCCGTTTCATCACAAGTGGCATCGGCCGGGGGCAGGTTATTCAGTCGGCGACCCTGCGCCTGTACGTGGAGAGCCAGGGCAGCGGCTCGGGGACGGCCTACTACCTGCACGCGGACACGACACCAGACTCGCCGAGCTTCGAGTCCCCCAACCCGAGCCCGGGAGACCGCGGGGATAGTTCCAAGACAACAGCGAATCAGTACCGGTACGAATGGGGAACGGGCATTCGCGACGTCAGCTTCTCGACAGCGGTCGTTCAGGAAGTGATCAACGAGGCCACTTGGGATGAGGGCGATCCATTGACCCTGCTCGCCATCGGAGCCCCTTCAACGACGCAGTGGTATTCCATCGCCACCGCCTACGAGGGAAATCCGGCCAACGCGGCGAAGTTGATCCTGACCTTCGATCCGGATCAGTTCCAGGTGCCCGCCGGCGCCCTTGGCGCCTTCCCGCTGGGCGACAGCGGCGCGGTCATCAACTTCACCGACGCCCCGGACACCCCCGGCACCATCACCGTTCAGCGTATCGATTCCTGGCCCGGCGGAACATTCGACGGCGCCTCCGCTCTCTCGCACGATTCCACCGCCATTTTCCCGGACACCGTTTCGCATGATGCCTACTGGGTTATCACCGTCACGGGACTGAGCGGCTACGTTTACAGCGTCATCATCGACACCACGGATATTGATGGAATCGACGACGCCGACAAGCTGGTGATCGTCAAACGCGACAATTCCGGTGACGACTGGACGCCGCTGAACACCACCCGCTCCGGCTCCCTGCTGACGGCTGCCGGCCTGACGAGTTTCTCGGAGTTCTCCGTGGGCTCCGAGTACGCCAGCAATACCCTGCCGGTGGAGCTTGACCTCTTCGGTGTGGAGTGATTCCACCCGGATTCATGACTGACACCACACCGAAAAGCGACGGCGACAATTTCACGGGACGCCCCTGGCACCTTGCCGGGGGCGTCGTCTTGTTGCTTGTCCTGATCGCGATCGTGTATTGGCCGGCCATTGGCGCGGGAATCATCTGGGATGATTTCGACGGCTATGCAGGCAACCCCTTGCTTCACACCTGGGAGGGGCTTCGCCGCATCTGGATGCATCCGCCCTCGCTGCCACTCGACGGCCACTATTATCCGTTGGTCCTCACGGGTTTTTGGCTGGAGCACCAACTCTCAGGCGGCAGCGTCCTCGTACCGCATGTCACCAACATCGTTCTGCACGCGGCGAATGCCCTTTTCATTTGGGCGATTCTGCGGCGTCTTTCCGTTCCCGGTGCATGGCTGGCCGCCGCCGTCTGGACGCTCCATCCTCTTCAGGTCGAATCCGTCGCGTGGATCTACGAGCGAAAGAACACGCTCTCCTTCTTCTTTTGGCTCTGGGCGGCATGGGTCTGGATGCCACTGGCAACGCGGTGGTCCTGGCGGCGCTACGCGGCGGTGTGCGTCCTGTTCGTCTGTGCCCTCCTGAGCAAGACGTCCTCCGTCACTCTCGCGCCCGTGCTGGCAATTCTGCATTGGTGGATGAAGGACAGGCTCGACCGGCGCGATCTGGCGGCGCTTGCCAGTCTCTTCCTGGCTGCCTTCGCCTTCGGGCTTTTCGACATGTTCCTTTTTACAGCCCGGTCGCCATGGGACTACGGGCTGACGTTTGCCAATCACCTCGTTCTTTTTGGCAAGACGTTCTGGTTCTACATCGGCAAACTGATTTGCCCGATTCACCTGATGCCGATTTACCCCAAATGGAACCTCGACGCGGTCCGGTGGACGAACTGGCTGTTTCCCCTGACGGCCGTGCTGTTCCTCGCGCTCATCGCAGTGCGGTGGAGGAAGGGGGATCACGCGTTGACGGCGGGAACGCTGTACTTCCTCGCGGCGTTGGGGCCGTTTCTTGGTTTGATCGAGTACAACTATTTCGGAACCTCCTATGCGGCCGACCACCTTCTCTATCAGGCGAGCCCTGGCCCCATCGCACTCGCCTGCGCTGCCGCCGTTCGTGGCTACCGTCAGCTTCGCCTGCCCCAATGGGCCGGAACGGCGGCCATCGCATTGCTGATCGCCGTTCTCGGTTTTCTCTCCTGGAGTCATTGCCGATTGTTCGACAGCGCCGAGACACTCTTCACCCACAATCTTGAACTCAATCCGCAGGCCTTCAAGGCGCACTTGTTGATCGGAGGCGAACAGGAGCGGCGCGGCGCATTCGAGGAAGCGGCGGAGCACTATCAGGCCGCCATTGCGATCGAGCCCCGTTACGCCCCCAACCATGCCCGGCTCGCGCTCGCACTGGTCCGGATGGGACGTCTCACGCAGGCTCTCGAGGCTTCGCAACGCTCGCTGGCCATGGACGCGAACGACGGCTTGTCGCTGAACAACCATGCCAACATCGTCGCTGATCTTTCCGGTCCCGAGGCCGCTCTTCCGTACTATCGGCAGGCATACGAGCGCCGCCCCGGCGTGCCGATCATCCAACTCAACTACGCCATGGCACTTCACGAAACGGGGCGGAACACCGAGGCGCTCGAACGGCTCGGCGAGTACGATCACCTGGCGGGCGCCACGCCGCACAGCACCCTGCTGCGCGGATTCGTGCTCCACGAACTGGGCGAAACGGAAAGAGCCCGCCTGCTGCTCGATGCCGCCCTGCGCGAGGAACCCGGCCTCACCGACCTGCTCCTTGCCACCGCCAAGGCACACGAGGCGCGCGGGCGGCAGGCGCCGGCACTGCACTCCTATCGCCAGCTTCTCCTTCTTGCTCCCGACGACCTCACGGCGCTCAACAACGCCGCGTGGATCCTGGCAACGGCACCCGGGGAGCAGAACCGAAACGGCGAGGAAGCCCGCCGCCATGCCGAGCGGGTAAACACACTGACGAATGGGCGGAATCCGGGGGTGCTCGACACGCTTGCCGCCGCCCGTGCGGAGGCAGGCGACTTCGAGGGTGCCATCCAGGCGGCACGCGAAGCCGTCGAACGAGCCCGCTCGCAAGGCAACGATGGCCTTGCACACCGCGCCGCCCTTCGCCTTGAGAAATACGAACAGGGTCGCCCGCATCGCGCACCCTGACGCTCGCTCCCTCAGCTTGCCTTGCTCCGCGTCGGTGTCTCCCGAAAGCTCGACACGCGAATGGCAAGAGCTCAACATGCCCCTCTCACGGAATCACAATCGACGAAGGTGAACGACATGACCCGCAGCAAACTTCTCCTGGCCGCGCTGGCCGCGGCACTCCTTCTCCCGGCCGCGCGATCGGCCGCCCAGCAGGAAGCCCCTGCGCCCCTGCCCGCTTACGCCCACGTCGGCGAGGACACCATCACCCGGCCGGAAATCGACTGGCGCATTGATGAGGAACTCGAAGCACGCCCCGCCATTCCCGCCGAACGCCGCGACGTCTTTGCCCGCTACATGCACAAGCGCCTCTCGGAGAGCCTGATCGAGCAGGCGTGCCTGTATGAATACGCCCGTGCAAACGGCCTGATGCCGTCGGAGGATGAAATCCAGACGACTCTCGAACAGAAGATCGAGCAGCGCGGCGGCGAGGAGGAATGGAAGGAGTGGCTGGACAAACGCGGCCTCTCGCTCGAAGACGGCCGCCATGCCGTCGAGCGCTGGCTCGCCGCCGAAAAGGTCCGCAACTCCTACGCCCCCACGGAGGAGGAAATCGCCGAGTACTTCGAGAAAAACAAGGCGCGCCTGCAAGCCAACGACGAGGTGGAGGCCAGCCACATTCTCATCGGTACAGACCCCAAGGACTCCCCCGCCGACAAGGAAGCCAAGAAGCACCTGATCGAAGATCTGCGCAAGCGCATCGAGGAAGGCGAGGACTTCGCCGCGCTCGCCCGCGAGCACTCCACCTGCCCCAGTGCCTCGAAGGGCGGCTCGCTCGGCAAGTTCAAGCGCGGCGCGATGGTCAAGCCCTTCGAGGAAGCCGCGTTCGCCCTCAAACCCGGCGAGCTCAGCGACATCGTTGAAACCCAGTTCGGCTACCACATCATCAAAGTGACGGACCGCAAGTACGCGAAGGGGGCGTCACTCGACGACTGGCGCGACGAGATCGTGAAACGCCTGAAGAAGTCCGGAGGCGAGAAGCTCGTCAAGGATATCCGCGCGGCCTGCGAAGTGGAGTACGTCGAAGCCGAAACCCCGGCGGAAGAGTAGAAGAGCAAGGGGAACGGGCGGCGTCTTCAGTTCCCGGTTTTTGGTCCGCCGTCTCCATCGCCGGAAGCGGCGGATGACGAACCGCAACCGACTACCACGGACAAAAGAAGAATCACCATCGATGCACACGGATACGCGGCTGGATTTCGCGATCCGTGTGCATCGCGTTCCGTCCTGTTTCTACGCCGGTTCGCCTTCGCGTTCTTCGAGCAGCGTTCCTTCCGCGTCCGCCGTTTTGGCAACGGATGACTTCGCTTCCTCTTCGAGCGCCCGCTTCTCTTTCTCGCTCCCCATCAGGCGCACGCGCTTCTCGTGCAGGAACTGACCGAACTGCAGGAAGAGGCTCAGCAGGGCGGGCATGAACGTCAGCGTGAAGAGCGCCGAGACGAACAGGCCGAAGAGCACGACGGTGCCGAGGCCGCGATAGAGTTCCGCGCCGCTGCCGGGACGGAAGACCAGCGGCGACAAGCCGAACACCGTTGTCATCGTGGACATCATGATCGGGCGCACGCGGGTGCGCGTGCTTTCCAGCACCGCCGCGTGCCACCCCATGCCCGCCTCGCGCATGTTCAGCAACGCCTGCTCCACGATAAGGATCGGGTTGTTCACCACCGTGCCGACGAGAACGACAAAGCCGAGCATCGTGAGCACGTCGAGTGGCTGATTGATGTTTTGAAGTCCGATGAATCCGAAGTAGTCGCCGCCGTGATTCATCAGGTGCAGTCCCACGAGTCCGCCGAGCACGCCAAGCGGCACGCTGGTCATGATGATCAGCGGGTAGCCCCAGTGCGAGAAGAGCGCGACCATGAGGAGGTAGGCGATCGCAATGGCGAGGATGAAGTTGCCGCCGAGTGCCTCGCGCGTGGCCTTGAGCTTGTCGCTCGCGCCGGCGATGCGCACCTCCACGCCCGAGGGGATTTTGCCCTCTTCGCGCATCTGCGGGATGATTTCCTTTTCAAGTTTGTCGACGGCGACTTCGAGCGGCATGGATTGCGGGGGGACGACGGAGATCGTAACGGCGCGGCTGCGGTCGACACGGCGGATCGTCTCGGTGCTGACGGTTTCGACGACGTCGGCGATGCTGCTCAACGGGACGGTGCCTCCCTCCGGCGTGTGGAAGAGCAGGTTGGGGAGGTCCTGTGTACGTTCCACGGTGCCTGCGGTGCTGTAGGCATAGAGGTCCACCTTGTCGTCTTCGAGGAAGAACTCATCGACGTAGGCGCCATCGGTGAGCGCCCAGATCACGTAGCCGAGGTTCGCGGCGTTGACGCCGAGATCGGCGGCGCGTTCCCAGTCGGGGCGGATTTCCAGAAGCGGCTGGCCAAGAACGAGACCGGGGTCGGGGCGCACCTGCGCGCCCTCCATTTCCTGGCGCACGCGCGAGAACGTCGTCAGCGCTGTCGAGTAGATGTCGGCCAGGTCCAGGCCCGTGATGTCCAGGTCGATGCCGCGGCTGCCGCTGAGTCCCTGGCTGAAGATCGAACGGCGCTGGGCGAAGCCGATCATGCCGGGGTGCGATTGAAGCTCGCCCATCAGCGGGCCGATCAGCGCGTCGAGATCGCTGGGATCGACGGTTTTCGTCACGACGAAGACGTTCTGCGTCGTGGCGACGAAGAAGAACTCCTTGATGGGCGGAATGTTCGTTTCGCCATTCTCGTAGGCAGCGCGATCAGCGTCCACCTGGGGAACGAAGAGGCTTTCGACATCCTTGCCGATGCTTGTCATCGCGTCGATGTTGTAGCCCGGCGGCGGCAGCATCACGGCGAAGAGCAGGTTCTGGCGGCCGTCGGGGAGGTACTCGGTCGGCGGCATCAGGAAGAGCACGATCGCGACGGCGGCCGCTGCCATTCCCGAGACGAACAGAATGCGCCGCCACGTTCCGGCGAGAAGAAAACGCACCGTTCCCATTGCCGCGTCGACGAACTTCGCGGCCAGGGGTGCGATGCCGAACAAGTCGTGCACGCGGCGGCCGAAGGCGGTCTTCTGCGGCTTGCCGATGTTGGTCATCAGGCGGGCGCTGGCCGACGGAATCACCGTGATGGCGACGAGCATCGAGCAGATCACCGCGGACGAAATGGCGATGGCGATGTCGGCGAAGAGCTGGCCGGCCTCCTCCTGCACAAACACGATGGGCAGGAAGACGATGGCTGTCGTCAGCGTCGAGGCGAGCACCGCGCCCCATACTTCATGCACACCGTCGAACGCCGCGTCGAAGGTGGATTTGCCCAGCTCCGTGCGGTGACGGTAAATGTTCTCGAGCACCACGATGCTGTTGTCCACCGTCATGCCGATGGCAAAGGCGACGCCTGCGAGCGAGATCACGTTGATCGTGCGCCCGGCCAGCGTCAGCCCCAGGAATGCGGCGATCGTACAGATGGGGACGGCCATGGCGCCGATCAGCGTCGTCGTCCAGGACCGCAGGAAGAGCAGCAGGCACAGCGTCGCCATGAAGCCGCCGATCAGCAGATTCTGGCGCACCATCGACACCGCCTCGCTGATGTAGATCGTGTCGTCGGACACCTGGCGGATGATCATGCCGTTTTCTTTCATCACGGTCTTGTTCAGGCGCTCAATCGAGGCCTTCACGCGGTCCATGACGTCGATGATGTTCGTGCCCTGCTCGCGGCGAACGTTCATCGCGAGGGCGATTTCGCCGTTGTGGCGCACCTGGCTGCGTGCTTCCGCGCGGCTCATTTCGGCTGTGCCGACGTCGCGCAGGTAGACGTTCTTGCCGTCGCGCCGCGCGATGATCAGGGTTTCGAGATCCTTGACCCTTTCAAAGCGCCCCATCGTGCGGATCAGGTAGCGGCGCTTGCCTTCGTTGAAGTCGCCGCCCGAGATGTCGCGGTTGCGCACGCGGAAGGCGGCACGCAACTCGTCGACGGTGATGCCGCGCTCGGCCATTTTGGCCGCGTCGATTTCCACGCGCACCTGGCGCTCGGCGCCGCCGAAAATCTCGGACTGCGAAACGCCAGGAGTCCGTTCGAGTTCCACCTGCACGGTGTCCTCGAGGAAGTCCTGCATTGCGATGATGTCGACGTTCTGCGGGTTGCCGGGCAGGGGGCGGACGCTGAACCAGGCGATCGGCTGGTCGGAGACCGAACTCGTCACGATGCGTGGCTGGTCGACGTTCTCGGGGTAGTCGGGCACCTGGGACAGCGCGTTGTTCGTGCGCACGAGCACTTCCTCGATCACCGTTCCAGTGCGGAACTCCATGGTGATTTCGGCGCGGCCCGTCGAAATCGACGCCGTCATCTTGTCCAGGTTGGGAATGCCCTTAAGATACTTCTCCTGCTCGATGACGATTTCCTTCTCGATGTCCTGCGGCGTGGCGCCGGGCCAGAACGTCTGGACGGAAATCGACGCCGCCGACAAATCCGGCGTCATCTGCACTGGTACGCGCAGGAGCGAGATCACGCCGAAGATGCAGACGATCAGGACGACGACGGCAACGCCGACGCCATGTTTGAGGGCGAGACGAATCAACTGCCGGTTCCTCCCGCGGGTGCGCGCTTGTCTTCGCCGGTGGCGGAATCGCCACCACGGCGGATGTCAATCTTCTGGCCCGGGAAGAGCGTTTCGTTGCCGCGCGTTACGACAAGATCGCCTTCCTTCAGGTTGGATTCGGTCACTTCCACTTTATCGTGGAACGACTTGCCGGTCTTGATGCGCTCGGCGAACACCTGCGTTCCCTGATCCGTCGTGCGCACGCTCCACACCATCTCCGAACGGTCGGGCGACATCACGATCGCGTCCTTGGGCACCAGGAGTGCCTGGCGCCCGGCATCGTCGCGCAGCTCGAACTTCACGCGCGCCATCATGCCCGGTGCATAGCGATACCCCTCGTTCTCGAACTCAAAGCGCACGGGGAAAGTGCGCGCCGCCTGATTCGCCAGCGGAATGCGCGCGGACACGCGCAGCGTTTCGCTCACCCCGGGCAGCGCATCGAATGACACGACGGCTTCCGTTCCCTGCTGCACGTAGCGGAAGTAGGCTTCCGGCAGGGGGACTTCGATGCGCACGACGTCGAGTTCTGCCAGCGAGAACATCGGGTCGCCCTGGCGCACCCACTGCCCCTTCTCGGTGTGCTTGACGCCAATGACGCTGTCGAACGGGGCTTTCACGACGTGTCGCTCCACCTGGTCCTGAAGCTGGGCAACGCGCGCCTCCTCGGCGGCGAGCTCGGCCTCGGCGGCGGCGATCTCCTCGGGGCGGGCGCCGTTCTCCGCGCGCTCGAGTATCGCCTTCATCCGGGCCAGAGTTGCCTCCGCACGTTTGCGCTGCGCACCGACCTTGTCGTACTCGCTCTGCGAGATGGTCTGGGACCGGAGCAGGGTTTCGAGGCGGCGCTCGTCGGCGACAGCCAAGGCCACGGCCGCCTCCGCGTCCGCCACGTCCGCGCGGGCCTGCGCGAGGTCCTCGGCCCGGGCGCCGTTGCGCAGCTCTTCGAGCACCGCGCGCTTCTGCGCGGCGTTGGCCTGCGCCTCGCGCAGTTCGAGCTCCGTCGGCTCCGCCCGCAGGCGGACAAGCACCTGGCCCTCGGCCACGATATCGCCCTCGTCGACGAGCACCTCGGCCACGCGTGCGCCCACCTCGGCCGAAACCTGCGCAAAGCGCCGGGGCACCACAGAGCCCGTGAGCATCACCTCGTCGTAGACGTCGCCGCGCACCACGGGCGCGACGTCAATGGGAGCCCCTCCCCCGCCGGGGGGCTGGGCGAGAAGCGCCATCGGCGCCAAAAGTGAAGCACCCGCGGCAACAATTAGGGCAGCGGTGACACGACGCAGCGGGGCTGAAAAGCGCCACTGCAAGGGGTTGATTGAATCGGCCATATGTGCGGAAGGTTGTCCCTGCTTGTTTTAGATAGGAGTCGGCGCGCCAACAGACGGCGCGGCCCCCAACGCCGAGCACCAACGATGCCACTGGACGCATAAGCGTTAGCGAAATCTTCGCCGCACGCCCTGGCCAAGGCGATGGGGGCAGTGGGTGGACGGGGTGGACATTGTGGACCGGGGAGGTTCTCGGTCAAAACAAGACGCTATGCATCGGGGCCTGGACCGGTCGCGGTTGACGCAACCAGCGCTCCGGTGCCCGGATTCTCACGGGATTTTGGTGGCTCGAACGGTGGAGCGTTGATTCGCACTTCGATGCTCTCTCCCATCGCCCTGTACTTTCCTTTCAAAGAACCCGGAAAGAAACAGAGAGGATCGCATGAACCGGCCCGCCAAGCCTTCCGGAATCGTCGTGGCAGCCAGCATCTGGCTTCTCTTCTGGGGTGTCGTCTGCGTTGCGGCTCTTGCAGCACAAGCGAGCGCTGCAGGAGGGAGGCCAATTACCTTGGTCCTGGGTTTCGTTGGAATCCTGTTCCTGCCGGAATTGACCATCAGGGTGCGCCATTCCTTCGATGGAACACAACGATGCCACCCTGAGTGGTGGCGGAGGGGTTGGCTGGTCCTGCTGGGTGTCGCCTCTCTTGTTCTCGTGGACTTCATCTGTACTCTGGCTGGGTAGTCCGCGACCACCAAACACTGTTTTGTGCCCGACTGGCATTGCTCCATTATGCTCTGTCGTTCATGCTCGTCATTGAAAGAGCGGAGATGGAACAACTCCGCGAGACAAAACGAATGCGATCTCATCCTTCTGGCACGCAGCCTGGCTCCTCAGCGTGCCAATCGTGACTGTCGGCAAACTCGAGGAATGGAGTAGGAAACTCCAGCACGCCTCGGCGGAGCAAGAAACTGGGAGCAGACCACGCCACCATGAGTTTCTTCAATTTCCCGGATGCACAAGGCTGGGAGTTCGACACCAGAGAGGTCTCGATCGGTGTATATCGAGTACGAGGCCGTTCCAAGAGCGGCAGGATTGTCGAGGTCTCAGGCATTGCGGGAGACGATATCGAACTTGGCATCCTAGTTGATGCCTGCCACCAAGCGGCTGTGGCAATGCAGAGACGCGACGAGGAGATTGCTCAATAGTTCGTCTTACCATTGAGGGGTGGCCATGAAGCGGGTATTCGCCAGCATTCAGCTCTACACTCAAGATGAGGGCGGTAGAAAGAATCCTCTCCATCTTTCCGTTTACCGACCGACAGCCTTTTTTCGGACAATACCCGCGCTTGCTGAAAGGGGTCGCGACTTCCGCATGTTTGCAACCCCACGCACACCGAACGAGTTGATCTTTCCAGGTGAAGTCGTGAACGAGGTCGAGCTGCGTTTTCTCTGGCCTGATGATGTGCTCCCATACATGCAGGAAGGCGTTCGGTTCTCGATATGGGAGGGAAAGACTGTGGGTGAAGGAACAGTCGTGCGAGTCGAAGACGACCCTTCTTCCAAATAGGGACTGATTGCGCGGAGCGACTTCACGTTTCCTGCAAACTCCGAATGCAAGGCTCTGGAAGAATTGCAGGAGCGCTACCCCCTACCCCTTCACCGCCCCCGCCGTGAGGCCCGCGATGATGCGTTTCTGGAAGATCATCACCAGCACCACCAGCGGCAGCGTCACCGTGACGGAAGCCGCCATGATCGCGCCCCACGGCACTTCGTGCAGGCTGTTGCCCGTGTAGTTCGCGATGACGACGGGCACCGTGCGCGCCTTGCGGTCCACCGTCAGCGCCAACGCGAACAGGTACTCGTTCCATGCCGTGATGAAGGCCAGCAATCCGGTCGTCGCCAGCCCCGGCAGCGACAGCGGCAGCAGCACGTGCCAGAAGGCCTGCAACGGTGTCGCGCCGTCCACCGTCGCGGATTCCTCCAGTTCCGCCGGCAACGACTTGAAGAAGTTCATCATCACCCACACCGTCAGCGGCAGCGTCAGGATCATGTAGCTCAGCCCCAGTCCCCACAGCGTGTTGTAAAGTCCCATGCGGCTGATGACGGAGTAGACCGCGCCGAGGATGCTGATCTGCGGGAACATCGTCATGCCCAGGATCAGCGCCAGCACGACCCTGCGCCCGCGAATCCGAAAGCGCCCCAGCGCGTACGCGGCAAACGATCCCGCCGCCAGCGCCAGCAGCGTTGAGCCCCCGGCCACGAGCGCCGAGTTGAGCACGCCACGCACGAACATGCGGTTGGCGAAGACCTCGCGGAAGGCGTCAAAGACGGGCGGCACGGGGAGATAGTCGGCCGGCGAAACGTACAGACGGCTTGACGGCTGCAGCGCGCCGTTGAACGCCCAGTAGAAGGGAAACAGCGTGTACGCCAGGATGAGCGCGACGGCCCCGGCAAACAGGACGCGACGCACCACCACACCCCAGCGGCGGCCGTACCGCGGCATGAGAAACGGCGGGGGCGTTGTGAATCGATGGGAGGACCCGGTTCTCATCCGCGCTCCGTTCTCAGCATCGTGACGTAGGCCACCACAAAAACGGCAATCAGCAGGAAGATCGCGACGCTGACCGCCGAACCAAACCCGAGTTGCTGGAAGTCGATCATCTGGCGGTAATTGTACGTTGCCATCATCTCCGTCCCCGCCTGGCCGCGCGTCATCACCCACACGGCGTCGAAGATGCGCAGCGCGTCGAGCGTGCGGAAGATGAGAGCGACCAGGATCGCGGGCTTGAGCATCGGGAGCGTCAGCAGGCGGAAGCGCTGACCGCGCGAGGCGCCGTCCACCTCGGCCGCTTCGTGGATTTCATCCGGGATGAGTTGCAGGCCCGCCAGCAGCAGCAACGCCACGAACGGCGTCGTCTTCCACACCTCCACGGCCACGACGCACGCGAACGCCAGCGTGGGTTCGGCCAGCCACGCCACCTTGGAATCAAGCAGGCCCAGCCGCGTGGCCAGCAGATCGTTCGCCACGCCATAGGTGTCCTGGAGCATGTAGCTCCAGATGCGCGCGGAAACGACCGTGGGAATCGCCCACGGCACGAGCATGGCCGTGCGCATCAGGCCGCGCCCGCGAAAGGGGGAATGCACGATCATCGCGATCACCATGCCGAGCGCGAATTCGAGCGCAACGCTCACGACCGTGAACAGCACCGTGCGCAGCACGACCACCCAGAACTCGCGGTCGCGAAGCAGCGTTGCGTAGTTGTCGAGGCCGACGAACTCCGGCGCCCGCGTGCTTCCCAGGCGCGCGTTCGTCAGGCTCGTGAGGAACGTCTGGACGAGCGGGTACAAGCCCACCACCAGAAAGATCGCCAGCGTCGGGACGAGAAACGCCCAGGCCCACAGGTTCCTTTTTTGAAGAGACGACATTGCCATCCGCGTGCCGGGGGATGCGAGTCCGGGGCCCCTGCCCCTTCCTCAGCGCGAGCGTTCCATCACCTTTTCCAGCTCCGTCCCTATTTTTGAGACAGCGGTTTTCGCGTCCGTCTGCCCGGAGAGAACCCGGTTCACGTTCTGGAACACGATGGTCGAGACCTGGTTGTAGTCCTCGCCGGTGACGGTTGAGGGACGGGGCGCGGCATTCGTGAAGACTTCCTTCATGGCGGGAAAGAACGGAATCGCGGCGGCGATCTCGGGATCGTCGTACAAGCGCGTGCGCGAGGGGAGCAGCGAGGCGTCGAGCGCGCGGGCCTTTTGTGCTTCGGGCGAGGAGAGGAACTTCACGAGTTCGATGGCCTCCTCGCGGTGGGCGCTGTACGCGGAGACGGCAAGCTGCCATCCGCCGAGCGCCGCCGCGTGCTCGCCCTTCTCGCCGGGCAGAACGCAAACGTCGAACTTGTCGCGCACCGCCGAATCCTCCGCCTGCATCAGCGTGTACGCATACGGCCAGTTGCGCATGAACGCGGCCTGCCCCGTGTGGAAGACGTGACGCGCCTCCTCCTCCTTGTACGTTGTCACGCCCGGGGGCGAGATGGTGTTCACCCATCCGGCCGCGCGTGCGATGGCGTGCGCTGCTTCGGGCGAATCGATCGAGACGGTGCCGTCGGGCTCAACGATGGAGCCCGCGCCGCTCGACGCCAGCCACTCCACCACGTTGCACGTCAGCCCCTCGTAGGCGGAACCCTGCCAGACGTAGCCCCAGAAGTCCTTGTTTCCGGCGGCGCGCTCCCCCTCCTGAATCGTGCGGGCCATGCGTTCCAGATCGTCCCATGTTTCCGGTGGAGCATCGAAGCCGTATTTCTCCAGCAGATCCGTCCGGCAGTACAGGATTCCCGCGTCGGCGAACCAGGGCACCGCGACCAGTTTGTCGCCGACGGTGTTGTTCTCCACAATGGGGGCGAAGTGCCCGGTGAGGTCGTCCTGAAACGAGGGACGGAGGTCCACCATGTGTTCCGCCAGAATGCCGGGCCAGATCACGTCGATCTGGTAGACATCGACATCGCTCGACCGGGCGCCGAGGAACTGCAGGTACAGCGCGAGGCGATCGGTGGCCGAGGAGGGCGCCGGGACGAACTCGACGCCGATTCCCGTGTGCTCGGTGAACATGCGCGCCAGGCGCTCGTTCACGGCGTGCGCGCCGCCCGTCGGGTCGTCCGTCAGGCGCAGCACCGCCTTGCCGTCGGCGGCCCCGCCCCCCGCCTCCTGCGAACACGCCACCAGCAGCGCCATTGCGAGCGCCGCCATCACCCCGATTGCCCCTGTGTTTTTCTTCATCGGCTCCTCCGGAGACGGATTGACGTTACCTTCTCCGCAGGGCCTCTGATCGTCAAGGCGGTTGCGCTTGCGGCGCGGGGGACTCGCCCCCCGATATGGAATGCGAAAGGTGCGCATGTCGATGACCGAACCCCTTCGCCTGGCCATGATGATCGGCTCGCTCCAGGAGGGCGGGGCCGAGCGCCAGCTCGTGGCGCTGGCGTGTGCATTGCGCGCGCGCGGGCACGAAGTGCTGGTGCTGACGCTGAGGCCGGGCGATGTCTGGGGGCCGCGGTTGCGCGCGGCCGGGGTCGAGACGGTTTGCCTCGACGTGCCACTGTTGCGTCCACTGGGGCGCCTGTCCACAAAACCTGCCGTGTTTCATGCGTTGCGGCGAACCGTTGCGCTGCTGCGGAGCTTTGAGCCCGACGTTCTTCACGCGTGGCTGTTCGAGGCCGAGGCGTGGGCGTTTCTCGCGCACTTCCTTGGCGCGCCCGGCCGGCTCGTCACGATTCGCGGCAACATGGGCGGCGACGTGGAGGCTTCCGCGTGGAAGCGCTTCGTGCGTGCTCTTGCGAACCGGCGTGCCGCGGCCGTCATCGCGAACGCGCGGGTGCTCGCGCGCCAGGCGCTCGCAAACGAACGCTGCCTCTCCGCGCGCCGCGTTCACGTCATTCCCAACGGCGTCGATCTCGAACGCTTCGAGCACGCCAAGCCCGCCGACTGGCGCGCCGTTCTTCCGAACCACGTTCGGGCCTCGCCTGTTGTGCTTTGCGTGGCGAACCTCTTTCCGTACAAGGGGCACAAGGATCTGCTGCGCGCGTGGGAGCGCGTTCACCGCGAGCACCCGCTGGCACGGCTTGTCTGCGTGGGGCGCGACGAAGGCATTCGGGGTGAACTGGAGCAGCAGGCGCGCGATGCGGGAATCGACCGGTGCGTCGATTTCATCGGAGCACGCGACGACGTGCCTTCTCTCATGCGCAGCGCCACGGCTGTCGTTCTGGCTTCACACGAGGAGGGGATGCCCAACGTTGTTGTCGAGGCCATGGTGGCGGGATGCCCGGTTGTCGCGACGCAGGTGGGGGGCACGGGCGAGGCCGTCGCGGCGGGGCGCACGGGGATTCTGGTTCCGCCGCGCGATCCGTTCGCGCTGTCGCTTGCGCTGATCCGGCTGCTGGGGGACGAGGCGCTTCGCGAGCGCATGGGAAATCGGGGACGGAGCATCGCCGTGAAGCGTTTTTCGCTCGAACGCCTGGTGAGCGCGCACGAGATGGTTTACCGTTCCATTGTGAAGCCCAAGTAGGCCCCCGAGGCTTCGCGCACGCTCTACTTCTGCCACGGCGTGCGCGCGGGCGTCTTGGACATGATGCGGCCCATCTGGTTGGCCAAGGCTTTCTTCACGTGTTTTTTGTCGCGGTCGAACAGATTTGAATAGGCGAAGAAGGCGAATCCGTCGGCGCCGAGCGTCTTGAGAAACTCCAGTTGCTTGGCGATGATTTCGTCGCCATTGCGCAGGCCGAGTCCCTGGACGATGAACCCCTTGGCGGGGCGGGGCTCCAGCAACATGGCCGAGCGGTCGCGGAACTGATCGATGTTCCCCGTGTAGTTCATCGTGATGGCCGCATCGAGCAGCCCGGTCTCCAGCCAACCCACGTAGTCCTGGTACTTCGTTGCCCGCGCGTCCTCGGGATTGGCCATCACGGCGGCGGTGAAGACGACGTTGGGGCGCACGGCGTGGACGGAATCGCGAATCTTGCGGACGGTTTCCGTCACCTGCGTGGCACGCCAGGCACTCCATGCCTCGGGATCGAGGTCGGGCGCGGCGATGCCCGTTTCGTTCTGGAAACGTGCAAGGCTGACGGGGTCGTAGGACCAGTTGCCGAGCTTGCGCGCGCGATCGGCGAACGGCTCGGCGACTTCGCGAATCTCCGCCGGGAAGCGGACATAGTCGTAGTGGATGCCGTCGATGGCATAGTTGGTGGCGAGTTCGGTGAAGAGCGCGGCGAGATAGTCCTGCACTTCGGGAACGCCCGGACTGAGGAACGCGTACCAGTCGCCGACCTTCGGATTCGCGTTGTGATCGCGCGGCACCATGCGGCGTCCGGCAGCGTCGCACATGAACCAGTCGGGGTGCTCCCACCACAACTGGCCGGAATCGCGGGGCGGATAGTTCTGCGTTCTCCAGGCCGGAAAGACGTTCACGTAGGCATGAAGTTCCAGGCCGCGTGCGTGGGCTTCCTCCACGGCCACGGCCATGGGGTCCCATCCCGGGTCCTTGCCCGTCGTTTCGGGGCCGTCACTCGTCAGTTCCCAGGCCCAGGGCTCGATCTCCGAGCGATAGTAGACCGTGCCATTTCCGCGCGCCTGGAACAGAATCGTGTTAAATCCGAGTTCGGCGCAGTTCTCCATGATGCGGCGCACGTCGGCCGGCTCGCTGTAGTCCCAGCGCGTCACCCAGATGGCGCGCACTTCGCGCGGCGCGTCGGGATCGGGTTGGGCGACGGGCGTGGCGGTGGTGGCGGCCGGAGCCGGAGGAGCAGCGAGCTTGGCGGCGGGCTTCTTGGCCACTGACGGTTTGGCGGCAGACGCCTTGGCAGCAGGCTGGGCCGGTGCCCGGTGGGCACACCCGGCGGCGGCAAAAGTCAGGAGTACAGCAACCAACAGACGGAACTTCATGGACACACCCTCGCGGCTTTTCAGGCGAAAATCGGCCCGGTGACGGGGTTCCCCGCCTGTCCGGCCCGTTCTAGGTGGAGCGGATCGGTCGCGCCTGGCAATCCCTTTCACGACGGGCCCTGCCCAGTCTTTCCCGTTGGGCCCGAAATGTTGGCCCCGCATTCGCGAATGACTGAAGCATTGACACGGGGCCCTGCCGCCCCTCGCCTAGGGGCAGGCTAGCGCCATGTCTTTCCCCGAGCCGAAAAAAAAGTTCCTTATTGGGAGTCCCCACGCATGAAGAAAACAAGTACGTTCCTCGCGACCCTGGCGGCCGCTGCTCTCCTGGCAGGCCCCGCCGTCGCCCAGGAATCGAAGCCCGCGCAGGCCCCCGCCACCACCGAGGGCATGAACCAGACCTCGCCGCGCGTTGCCATGAACGAGGCCACCGAAGCCGTTGCCGAAGAAGCCCCGGCCGCCACTGAAGAAAAAGAAGAAGAAGAAGAAAAGGAACTCTACGCCACCGTCGATGGCCGCCCCATCACCATGGAGGAAGTCGACAAGATGGTCGACATGCAGCTCCAGGGCCTCGGCAATCTTCCCCCGGCGCAGCTCGAGCAGTTCCGCGCGGGCATGCGCGACAGAGCAGGCGACCAGCTTATCATGCAAAACGCCATCATGGCCTACATCCAGAAGAACGAACTCGGCCTGACGGACGAAGAGAAGGCCGCCAAGATCGCCGAAGTCACCGACATGATCGGTGGCGAGGAAGCCGTGAAGGAAGTCCTCGCTCAGGAAGGACTCTCGCGCGCGGAGTTCGAGCAGCAGGTCGCCGATTTCGGCGCGATCCAGAAGCTCGCCGAATCCGTCCCCGCCCCCACTGAAGAGGAAATCGGCGAGGCCTTCGAGGCAAACAAGGCCAAGTTCAGCCAGCCCGAGGAAGTCACCGCCAGCCACATCCTGCTCGGCTTCGAGAGCGGCGACAGCGACGAGCAGAAGGCCGAAAAGAAGAAGAAGATCGAGGAACTGCGCGCGAAGGTTCTCGCGGGCGAGGACTTCGCTGCCCTGGCGAAGGAATACTCCACCTGCCCCAGCCGTGCGCGCGGCGGCGATCTCGGCTCCTTCACCAAGGGCCGCATGGTCCCCGCCTTCGAGGAAGCGGCCTTCAAGCTCGAAGAGGGCAAGGTCAGCGACGTCGTCGAAACCCAATTCGGCTACCACATCATCAAAGTGACCAAGCACCAGAAGGCCGCGGAGCCGACCCTGGAGAACGCACGCGAGGACATCATCAACATGATCAAAGAACAGAAGATGACCGACCTCGTCGCCCAGATCCGCAAGAACAGCAAGGTTGTCTTCCCCGGCGCCGAAGCCTCGGAAGAGTCTGCGGCACCCGCAGCCACCAACTAAGTTCCCCAGGACCGCCTCGTGGAGCGCGGCTCATCCAGCATCAGTCATGACCCGGCGGCACCCCGTCTTTGGACGCAACGGGATGCCGCCGTTCTTTTGGCCCTCCTCCCCGCCTCACTTCTCTTTGTCGCCTCGCTCTGGACACGCGCCGGCTGGTTCGACTCGCACGAGAGCATCCACCAGCTCACGCGCTTGTTCGAGATGACCGAGGCACTGCGCGGCGGCCAGTTTCCCGTGCGCTGGTCCGACAACCTGATGGGCGGGCACGGTCTCCCCTTCTTCAACTTCTACGCCCCCTTTGCCTTTTACCTCGCGGGTCTCTTTCATCTCGCGGGGTTTTCGCTGGAGAGCGCCTGGAAGATGGAGTTCGTCGTGGCCGCATGGGCCGGGGCGGCTGGGATGTACGGCCTCGTGCGGGGGCGTGCCGGGCGCGCGGCCGGGGGCGTGGCGGCGATGCTGTTT
This sequence comes from Candidatus Sumerlaeota bacterium, assembly GCA_030156535.1. Taxonomy (GTDB): domain Bacteria; phylum Sumerlaeota; class Sumerlaeia; order SLMS01; family JAHLLQ01; genus JAHCAW01. The sequence goes on along the minus strand of JASGMJ010000002.1, from coordinate 129,932 downwards.
CTCTTCGCGCCGTATCACGCGCTCACGCTGTACGTGCGCGGCAACGCGGCGGAATTCACGGCCTTGTGTGTGTGGCCGCTGGCGTTCTGGGGAGTTGATGCGGCGTTGCGCGGTGGGCGCTGGCGCCGCCCCGCGCTCCCCGCTGCTGCCCTGGCCATCGGCGCCCTCGCCTTCTCGCACACCGTCACGGCCTACATCGCCGCGTGGAACCTCGTTGCCTGGGGGGCCTTCGTCTGGTGGCGCGAGAGCCGCCCCGCCTGGCGCGTCCGGGCGCCGCGTCTGGCAGCCATTCTGGCCTTCACCGGCCTTGCCGGGGCCGCCATTGCCGCCTTCTACGCCCTGCCCGCCGTTCATGATCTGCGCTACTGCTCGACCCACGTGCTCTATGAACGCACCCGCTTCTTTGATCACTACCCGACGCCAATCCAGCTCCTCCTGCCGCACTGGGGCTTCGGGCCGAGTCTCCCCGGCCCCGTCGACGAAATGGATTTCCATCTGGGCATTGCGTTGTGGCTCGGCGTGGCGGCGGCTGCCGTCGTCCTTGTCCTCAGACGCCGCTCGGAACTGGCGCCTTGGATCGCCGCCGGGCTGGCCGGGACGTTCGTCCACGTTTTCCTGATGCTCGATGTCTCCCGCCCCGTCTGGGGGCTGCTCCCCGGCAGCGCCTACCTGCAGTTCCCCTGGCGGCTGCTGATTCCGGCGGTCTTCTGGGCGTGCGTGGCTTCGGGCTGGGCGTTGGGGGCCATGCTGCAGGGCCGCGCGTGGACCGCGTCACGCACCGCGCTCGCCATCTCCTGCGCCGTGCTTCCCGTCCTGCTGGGCGTCTGGTTCTGCAAGCCGGCCCGCTGGATTCCCGAGCCTCCCGTCTATGTGGCCGACCGCCTGCGCCTGGCAATCATCGACACCGCCGAGGGCGAGTACCTGCCGCGCTGGGTTGCCGATCGCCCCACCGTGCCCTCGCGCCGCCACCTGCTCGGCCCCGGCGGAGAAGTACTCGGTGAAATGATCGCGTTCGATTCCGCGCGCTATGAATTTGAAGTGCGTGTGCCCGGGAATACCACCGCCACCTTTGAGCACTTCCACTACCCCGGTTGGACTGCCGAAGCCGACGGCCAACCCGTCGCCATCACGCCGCACGATGGCACGGGGTTCATGGAATTTCCGCTCGCCGCGGGCACGGCGCATGTTCTGGTGGAGTTTCGCGGCACGGCATTGCACCGGGGCACAAATGTACTTTCGGGACTCGCCGTGCTCGGGACGCTCGGCTGGTTGCTGACTGCCGCCATCGTTGCGCTCTGGCGGCGTGCACACCTCAGGGGCGAATGATGGCCTTCTGGCTTTCGTTCCCCAGACGGTCGACGGCAGAGACGGCAATGACTGCCGGCTTCGCACCTGCCTTCAGTTTCAACGACGTCTGCCCCGCAGGCAATGTGTCCATCCACCACTTTCCCGGGCTGACTTCCGCCGCGATGGTCCAGACGAAGGCCGGTTCCTGGCCGTTTGAGCGCCAACTGACCAGGCCCGTGGCGGGATCGAAGGAGATCACCGGGGCAGCGGGAGCTTCGTTGTCCAGCCACGGCGACGGCGGCACGAGAGCGGGCACCGTGTAGGATTGCTTCGCCAGCGCGTCCTTGATTCCGCCGACGTTCCCCTTGATGTTGGCAGCGCGGAACAGGATGTGCCCCGAGGCGCCCGGCTGCGCGCGGGTGACGTCGATCTCGCGCACGATTTCGTTCGCGTCGTAGTCCTTCGGAATCTTGTAGACAGCCAGACCCGGCCAGACGTGACGGCCGCGCTTGTTCTCGCCCACCCACCACGCGAGCAGCTTGGGGAAACTCTGGTCCGTGTCGTCGATCCCCCAGTAGAGCTGGGGCGCGATGTAGTCCACGATCCCTTCGTTCGTCCACAGCCGCGCATCGGCATAGAGCGAGGCGTACGCGTTCAGCCCCTTGATGCCTGGCGGATGACCCGGTTGCCAGATGCCAAAGGGGCTGATGCCGAACTTCACCCGGGGGTTGTGCCGCTTGATGGTGGAGGCCACATTGCGGATGAACGTATTGACCAGATCGCGGCGCCAGTCGTCGCGCCCCAGCGTTCCGCCGCCCGCCTTGTACGCCTGATAGGCCGTATCGTCGGGGAACGGCTTGCCGGTTTCAGGATAGGGATAGAAGTAGTCGTCGAAATGAATGCCGTCGATGTCGTACTTGGTAACGATTTCGACGACCTGGTCGAGCACGTGTTTCTGGACGATGGGACTCGACGGTTCGAGCCACAGCGACTTGCCGTAGGTGTGGAGGATCTGCGGGTTGCGCGCGCCAATGTGCCCGGGCGCCAGACGGCTGCGGTCGGTGTGCGCGGCTCCCCGGAAGGGATTCATCCACGCATGAATCTCGATGCCGCGCTCGTGGGCTTCCTTGACGGCAAACGCGAGCGGATCCCACGCGGGCGAGGGCGCCTTGCCCGGCGTTCCCGTCAGGTATTCCGACCACGGCGCCACCGCGCTGGGATAGAGCGCATCGCCGGCGGGCCGCATCTGGAGAATCACGGCGTTGGCCCGCATCTGCTTCACCATGTCGAGCAGCGAGCGCAAATCGGCCTGCTGTTCCTGCACGGTCATGCCCTTGCGTGACGGCCAGTCGATGTTGGAGACCGATGCGATCCAGACCCCGCGAAACTCGCGGGGCACCGATGGCACGGAACTCCCGGTCTGGGCGCGAACTCCTTGTGTGCTCATCAGGCAAGCGACCCCCAAAAACATCAGCAACCAGCGACGAACCATGGCCCGGCTTCTCCTCCACTAAATGCAGCGACACGGCATCGTTCTGGCAGAGTGGAAGAGGGGCAAGCGCGGGTTGAGGCGATTTTCGTCTCGCTTCGCCGCCGCGTTTCCTCCATCCTGTTTGACCATTACTCCTTCATAAGGATACGTCGATGAAAAGCAAGAGCCGGATTCCGGGAAGTGTTCTTGTCGGCATGTTTCTTCTCGCTGCCTCGGTGGCCGCCGCCCATACGGGGCCCGCGCACAGCCACGCGACGGGATTTGCTGACGGATTTCTACACCCTGTGACGGGGCTTGATCACCTGGTGGCCATGGTCGCCGTCGGGTTGTGGGCGGCCCGCACGGGAGGCCGAATGATGTGGCTGCTCCCGCTGTGCTTCGTGCTGCTCATGGCCGGAGGCAGCGTGCTCGGAATGGCGGGTCTTCCCTTCCCGATGGTGGAAGCGGGGATTGCGGCGTCGCTGCTGGTGCTCGGCCTGGTGCTCGCCACGGCCGCCAGAGTCCCCAATGCCGTCAGCCTCGCCCTGGTCGGCGTGTTTGCACTCTTTCACGGCCACGCCCACGGAGCCGAAATGCACGCGGGCGCGATGGCAGCGGCTTTCATCACGGGATTCGCGTTGTGCACGGCGGCGCTGCACGGGGCCGGAATCGGCATGGGGCTTGGCATGGCACGCTGGGCCGATAAACCGGAACGCAAGGAACTCGCCTTCCGCATGAGCGGCGCCGCGGTAGCGGTGTTCGGCGTGGTGTTGCTCGCCGTCTGATGAGGCCGCATCTGGCAGAAAACCTGGAGTCTCGAATGACCCGCCTGTTTTTTCTTCCCGCGTTTCTGGCGCTTGCTGCGCTCTTGTCCCCGCTTCATGCCCAGCCCGCAGCGACAACGTGGGACGAACCTGCCGCCCCGCCTCCCCAACCGCTGACCTTCCTCACGCAGGAATCCCCCGAACCCGGGTACTTCGATCCTGCCACCACCTCCACCCTGGGCTGCCAGCTTCCACTCAACCCCATGGACGTCATTTGCATCGAGCCCTCGGCAGGCGTCACCGCCAGCACGGGAGTTCTCATCCATCTTGCCGGAATTGGCGTGGACTGCGACCGCCCCCGCACCAGTACCTCGCCCGATCCCGCCTGGCCCGACAGCAAAGACGTGATTGTGGCACGGGTGTTTTATCGGAATCTCCCTTTCTATCCCCCCTACGATTTCGGCAAGTATCAGATCATCGACGTGCTGCGTGGACTGAACGCCGTGCTGGAACACTATCCCCAGGTGGACAAACGCCGCCTGTATCTCTACGGCGAGTCCGGCGGCGGGCATCTGGCCCTCCAGACTCTGCACGCCTCCCGGGGCGTGTGGGCCGAAGCTCACGTTCACTCCGCCATTACGAAGATTTCCGTCCGCGACGACGTTCTCAACGCCGGCTATGACCACGACCCCTCACAGGGCTGGAACACCAATACCCGCTGGCCCGTAACCCAAGACAGTCTCGACGATTTCACCTGGCAGCGCGTTCAGGCCGAACGGGCTCTTCGCAGCCCCCAGACAAATGCGGCCAACGACGCCCCGTACACGTCTGACCCCTCCCCCGCCAGCCTCCCTCTCATCTGGATGTTCCACGGCATGGCCGACAACGTCGTCGATGACCAACACTTCACCGACTTCCGCGCCGCACTCGAAAACCGTGCGGGAACGGCTGCACAGGCCGTCAGCCCCACCCAGTGGTCGCTCGGAAACTGGAATCTGGTGGCCATCGTCAATGGAGGTCATGCTTACAGCGGAGCCGCCCCCGGCGAGAATACCCGGGCCGGTGCGACGAATACCTACGCTCCCAACGCCTTCACGCGGTCACGCGCAACCGCCCCCACCCTCGCCCTCGACTACCTTTTCCCCGAACAACAGGGCTTCAGCTACCGGATTCACGGCACCACCCTCGGCACCACCACGCTGGAAATGGTCTTCCCCGAGGCCGCTGTTTCCGGCTCGTGGATTCTTTATCCCTAACCCCTTTCCGCCCGGCACCCGCGTTGCTCCGCTTCTCCTGACAACACCTGGCACCATGCCGAGTGAGTCGAAACGACTCACTCGGGCCAGTTGAACTCTCTCTGGGAACCGGCTTTCATGGCCAAGCGAGACTATTACGAAGTCATTGGCGTCGCGCGCACCGCCACGAAAGATGAAATAAAGAAGGCCTATCGCAAGGTCGCGATGAAGTATCATCCCGACCGCAATCCCGGCAACCCGGAGACCGAAGAGCTGTTCAAGGAGGCCGCCGAGGCCTACGAGGTTCTCGGCGACGACGAGAAGCGCCAGCGCTACGACCGCTTTGGGCACGAGGGCCTGAAGTCGACCTTCGGCAACGGCGGCTTCCAGTGGAGCGACTTCCACCATGCCTCCGAAATGGAGGACGTTTTCGGCGGCCTGTTCAGCGCCTTCTTTGGCGGTGGCAATCCGTTCGGCGGCGGAGGCGGACGTGGTGGCCCGCGCGGCCGCGACATCCGCATCCGCTACCCGCTGACGCTGGAGGAAGCCTTCGCCGGCAAGGCCGCGAAAGTCACCTTCGAGCGCCGCGAGCCGTGCGAGACCTGCGGCGGCACCGGCGCCGCCCCGGGCTCCTCGCCCGAACGCTGCTCGCGCTGCGGCGGCAGTGGCGCCGTCCGCCTCAGCCGCGGATTCTTCAGTGTCCAGACCACCTGCGAAGCATGCGGCGGCGCGGGCACCGTGATCACCAAGCCGTGCCCCGATTGCGGCGGCGAGGCACTGATCGGCAAGAAAGTCGAAGTGAGTTTCGACATCCCGCCCGGCGTGGACGACGGCATGAGCCTGCGGCTGCGCGGCGAGGGCGAAGCCGCCCAGGGCTCGGGGTCGACGCGCGGCGACTTGTACGTCGGCTTCCAGGTGCGCGAGCACGATGTGTTCACCCGCGAAGGCACCAACATTATCCTCGAGATGCCCATCTCGTTCACCCAGAGCGCGCTCGGCGCCGAACTCACGGTGCCCACGCTCCACGGCGATCAGACCGTGCAGATTCCCCCCGGCACGCAGTCGCACACCGTCTTCCGCCTGCGCGGCAAGGGAATGCCTGCAGGCGACGGCTCGTATGGCGACCAGTACCTGCGCACCGTCGTCGTGACCCCGCGCAAACTCAACGACCGCCAGCGGGAACTGCTGCGCGAACTCGCCGCCGAGTCCAAGGAAGACTACCACGCCTACCGCAAGAAGTCGTTCTTCCAGAAACTGCGCGACACGATCCTCGACGTCGGCGGATGACGCCGGGGGGGAATCAAAGCGACCCCCGTCCTCACGCCTTCCCTTCCGCGAGCACGGACTGGAGCCGGTCGAGAACCTGCTCGTTGGACGGTTCGCACACCGCCCGCACCACCTCAGCGGCCTCGGGGCTCTCGAACTTCTGAACCCACGCCAGGTGCGTGTCCCCGCCGCGGGCCGTCAGCGTCACCGTGAGCAGAAACCACGGCTGCACGACGTGCTCGATCACGATCCTGCCGGGCCCGGTCTCCCGAAAGACGCACTCGTTGTCGTAGTCCCTGCCATCGGGGCCGTGCATCACGAAGACCCACCGGCCGCCGGGCTTGAACTCAAACAACTCGAACGTGTTGGTGAACCCGTCCGGCCCCCACCACTCGGCGAGGCGTTCGGGTTGCTCGAACGCCGCGAGGATGCTTTGGGGACTGGCCGACAGGACGCGCTCCGTGCTCAGGGCTACGCTTGGGTTGCTCGCTTCGGACATCGGTGCTCCTTCGTTGCCGCTGAATTCCCTACCGAGGCAGCTTCGACAATCCACCCGCGCGATTTCAAGAAGGAACTCACACGACCGAACATGGGCAGCGGGATAGTGAGCGAAGCGAACCCGGAACGTGCTTATTTTACCCCTTGGGTAAACTGACGCCTTGACAGGCACATCCCGTCTGCCTATTTTTTTACCCGAAGGGCCAAGGAAGAGGTGGGGGCGCCAACCGGCATCAATGCTCGTCACTTTCAGAACCAGCAAGCTGCGCAAGCAGTACGAACAATCGAAGGAGGCCGAGAAGGCCTACGGCAGGGAAGTCGCCCGGCGGTACATCGAACGCATCAACATCATTAAACAAGCGCACAACATAGACGAACTTTGTGCCCTTCCGAGGCCGCTTCCTGGACTGCGCTGTCATGCGCTCAAGGGAGACCGGAAGGGGCAATGGGCCATCAACCTGACGGGGTTCCACCGGCTGATCTTCACCCTTGAGGGAGATCAGTTACAGGTCGCCCGCATCGAGGAGGTCAGCAAACATTATGATGACTGAAAACGCAGTGATGTCGGATCTGGCAATCCCCCCCGGTGAATATCTGGAGGAGGTGCTTCGCGAGCTTGGCATGACGAAAGAGGAGATGGCGCGGCGCATGGGGCGCCCGGCAAGCAAGCTGAGCCAGATCTTCAACGGCACGAAGCGCATCACCGAGGAAACGGCCCTCCAGTTGGAGAAGGTCGTGGGAGTGCCCGCGCACTTCTGGACGGGCCTGGAGTCGGAGTACCGCCTGACGCTGGCCCGCAACGAGGAACGAGAGCGCGACACGGAACTGGCGGAGGAAGCTCCGCTCGCCAAGAAATTCTGCTACAAGGAACTGGCCGCGCTGGGCGAGGTGCCCGATACCCGCAACCGCGTGAAACGTGTCCGAGCCCTCCGCGCCTATCTCGGCGTGACGAAACTCTCATTGGCGACGGAGATGCCCCGCTATCGGGCAGCCGCCAGATTTCGTTGTGGACGCACGGGCAAACGCTCGCCCGAGGCCATCGCAGCGTGGCTGCGCCACGGAGAACGCCAAGCCCAGCGTCTGGAGACGGCCCCCTTCCGGGAGGAGCGCCTGCGCTCCGTGCTGCCCGCCCTGCGGGCGCTGACCAATCGGGGTCCCGGCGGCTTCGAGGAGGAACTCCAGAGCATGCTCGCATCCTGCGGCGTCGCCCTGGTCATCTGCCCACATTTCACGAAGACATACGCCCACGGGGCCACCTTCCGCCTGAACCCGTCCAAGCCAGTGCTGATGATCACCGTTCGCGGCGCCTGGGCCGACATCTTTTGGTTCAGCCTGTTTCATGAAATCGGCCACATCCTGCTGCACGGTTCGGCGGTTATCCTGGAAGAGGACGGCGCCGATGACGATCGCGAACGGGAAGCCAACGAGTTCGCGGGGAACCTGCTGATCCCGGCGAACGAATACGGTTGCTTCACAGCGCGCAACAGGTTCACCGAGGGCGAAGTGGTCCGGTTCGCAGGCGAGATCGGCATACACCCCGGCATTGTGGTTGGACGGCTTCAGCATGACAAGCGCATCAGCCACAACTGCCTCCTTCATCTTCGGGCCAAACTCGCCTTGAGGGTTGCGGAGTGACTCGGGAGGCGCGCCACCTTTCGCCAACGGCCTCCAGCGCTACGTGAAGGTTGCAAAGGCACCCATCACGAAGGACTGCATGTGAAGTAGACTGGGCCAGTCAGACGGCGCATGTTCTGAACTCCAAAACCCACACCAACAAGGAGACCAGAGAAATGGCACCGAAGCAATGTCTCGTGATCATGCCCATCGGTGATCAGGTTGTTGATGGCAAGACGATCACTATGGCGGAACTTCGGAAGCGATACGATGACCTTATCAAGGAGGCGATCAAGATTGCAGATCCTGAGCTTGAAGTGACTCGTGCCGATGATGTTGCCATGCCGGGAACCATCACGTCAGACATCCTTACCCGAATAATGCACTCTCCTATCGTCATTGGCGACGTCACCTTTCCCAATCCCAACGTCTTCTATGAGTTGGGGCTTCGCCATGCGTGCCGCCTCGGAACAGTAATTATCAGGGACAAAGAGGGGCCTCGTCTGCCATTCGACATCGCACACCAAAGAGCCGTCGAGTATTCCAACACCCCCAGCGGACTGAAAGAGCTGGGTGAAAAACTGAAACAGGTATTCGGGCATTTCTCCCGAAATCCGACGGTAGCAGATAACCACCTCCAAGAACTGGCTCAGCTGACCAAGTACCGCTTCCCCGATTACTCGGATAAGACAGAAGTGGAAGATCCCGAGACCGTCTTGTTTATGGAAGTCATGCAGACACCTTCTTTGATGAAACTGTTCATTGAGGCTGGTGAGGGTGCGAAGCCCGACCCCGCCACTCTGGTTGCCGCCATAGTCGAGAATCCAAAGCTCGCCCCCTTGTTCGCCAAGATGCTCGTCAAGTCTGGCTCGTTCTCTCTCACACCGAATAAGCAACTGCCGCCTGCACCACCCCAAAGAAAGTCGCGGAAACGCAGGCGATAGGTCCGCCGCTCGGCAATCTCAGATGCCAGGTCGACTCCCCCCTTTCCCCGTTGCCACCTTCTGCCCCCGGGCGACACTGGCGCATCCACGTTTTGCCGAGGCGTTCCGTGCGGTTTGATCGTGCCAAACTGTTGTTCGCTGCCGAGGCCGTCGTCGTGGCGCTGGCCGTCGCGCTCTTCTATGCGCCGCTGCTCGACGCCGGGCGGATGCAGTCGGGCGGCGATTACGCCAACCTCTTCTGGCCGATGAAGGAGTTCCGCCTCGAAACGCTGCGCGCCTGCGGGGCCCTGCCGCTGTGGAATCCCTACATTTTCATGGGCAGCCCCGCCGCCGCGACAATGCAGCACGCTGTCTTCTATCCGCTCGACTGGGTTTTCTTCTGGCGCAGCCCGACGATCCCCGCGCTCAACCTCTACACGCTGTTCCACGGCATTCTGTGCGGCGTGGGAGCGTGGTGGTGGGTGCGCGTGCCGTGGCGCGCGGGGGCGGCGGGCGCGATCCTGGCCGGCGTCACGTACCCGTGCACGGCGTGGTTCTGGGGCGCGCAGGAGCACATCAACCAGATCGGCACGGTGGCCTGGCTGCCGTGGCTGGCGGGAGTGGCGTGGCTGTTCGCGCAGGGGCGGTTGCGGCCCACACGTTTCGTGGCGTTGTACGCCACGCTCGGGGTGCTCCAGTTCCTCGTGGGGCATCCGCAGGCGGCGTTCTACACGCACACGCTGTCGGGGGTGCTGTTGCTGGGGAGAGGACTTGCGTGCTGGCGGCGCGAGGGATGGCGACGGCCGGCGGGCCAGCTCGCGTGCCTGGCCGCGGCGGGCGTGCTGATCGGCGTGCTCGGCGCGGTGCAGTTGCTCCCCGCACTCGAACTCAGCGCCCAATCCTACCGCCAGTTCCAGGACGTCGATCCCGCCTACTCGATGAGCTTCTCGATGCCGCCCGGCATTCTGGCGACGTACTTCGCGCCGAATCTCTTCGGGACGTACCTCGACGGTTTTGTGGACCAGCGTGCGTACAACGAGTACGGGCTCTTTGTCGGCTACGGCGTGCTGGTGTTCGCGGTTTGCGGCGCCGTGCTGCTGGTGCGCGAGGGGCGCTGGCGGCGGAGCGTGTTTCTCTGCGGCGTGCTGCTCTTCACGATTCTGATGGCGATGGGCGGCAACGTGAGCCTGCGCCGCCTGGCCACGGGCGATTTCACGGAGTTCCCCGCGCCCGCCTCGCGCGCGGCGTCGGTGATGCAGGATGTACGTGCCGATGAATTGGGGACGGAGCAACCGCGCGCGTCGCTGCTCGACTATTCGTTGCACGAGATCTACATCGCGCTCGTGCCGCCCGCGCGGGGTTTTCGCGTGCCGGCGCGCACGCTGGTGGTGACGGCGTTGCTGTGGGTCACGCTGGCGGGCCTGGGGCTCGACCGCGTGGTTGCGTTGCTCGACGCGCGGTTTTCTTTGAAGCCAACCGTTCAGTCGTCCCTGCGGGACTCTGGTTCTTCTGGCTGCGGGTTTCCCAGCACTGAAGTGCTGGGCTACGATCAGTCGTCCCTGCGGGACTCTTCTGCGAGGGCGGAGAGTGCCTCCGTGGGGGCACAGGCTTCCTCCGCGAGAGCAGTGGACTCCTCCGCAAGGGCACAGGCTTCCTCCGCGAAGGCAGTGGACTCCTCCGCAAGGGCACAGGCTTCCTCCGCGAGGGCAGTGGACTCTTCTGAGAGGGCACAGGCTTCCTCCGCGAGAGCAGTGGACTCTTCTGAGAGGGCGGAGGCTTCCTCCGCGAGAGCAGTGGACTCTTCTGAGAGGGCGGAGGCTTCCTCCGCGAAGGCAGTGGACTCTTCCGCGAGGGCGGAGGGGCGAGAAGCGTTCCGCGTCTTGAGAACGTCCTGGGTCACGTATGCTTTCGCCACGGCCGCGATTGCCCTGTCGTGGGCCTCGCTCTATTCCGCCAGTGCCCCGCAGAAATTCCGCTTCCCCAAGGACACCGCGCCGCTTCTGCTCGAATGGGACACCGACCGCGCGCTGCGCGAGAGCGCGACGCTCGACGGCCGCCTCTTCCGCCTCACGATTTCCGATCTCGACCACACGGTCTCCGAGCGTGAACGCCCCGCCGAGTTGCGTCTCGAAGAGGCCAACGGCGGCAACGGCATCTGGCAACGCTGGATGCGCCTGATGGAGAACAACAACGCCGTCATCCAGTTCCCCTCGATCGAAGGCTACGAGGAGGGGCTCGCGCCGACCGTGCGCACCAAGGACTTCCTCTTCGCGTTCAACCGCCATCTGCGCCAGTTCCGCCCCGATCCGCAGTTCCTCGCGCTGCTCGGCATTGGGCGCATCTTCAGCGACCTGCCACTCGACGAGAGCACATACCCGCTCGTTCCAAACGAGTCGCGTTCGATCCGCCGGATGCACGCCACGCCTTCGAGTGCGGCGGCGTTCTGGGCCGCGCAGGCCGCGGGCATCGACTTCGCCGCGCTGGAGGGCCCGTACTGGCTGGGGGGAGAGACGCTCGGCCGACGCCAGGACGCCCTGCGCGCCTACGGGCACGCGCCCGCCTGGAACGACGCGTGGCCGCCACTCGCCACCGACGTCACGAATCCGAACCGCGTTGTCATCACGGCGGCGGACTCCGTTCCCGGCGATGCCGTTCTCGCGATGGCCTACGCACCGGGGTGGACAATCGACGGGCAGGAGGCCGAATGGCTCGGCGCCGTTCACGTGCTCGTGCCCGCGCAGGCGTTCCACGACGGGCGCGCGGAATTGCGCTACGAGCCGCGCAGCTACCGAGTAGGCTTGTATCTCACGGCCGCCGGGTTGATGCTTCTGGGACTCCTGTGGCGATGGCCGCACGAAAGCGACGAGACGACGTGACAAGCCGCGACGCCTACAAGCCCCCTGCCTTTCTCCAGGTCGATGTCGATGGCCTGTGGACGGTGCGCCAATGCTATGGGCGCGCCGTCGGAGACACCTTCCACACCGACCCGGTCTGGCAGCAGGGGATGCGCGAGTTCCTCGCGCTGTTCGACGCGTTGCGCGTCAAGGCGGGCTTCTTTCTCGTCGGCCGCGATCTCGAAGTCCCCTCCAAGCGCCGCATGGCTCTGGAGATTGCCGAGGCGGGGCACGAGATCGCCAACCATTCGTACACGCACCGCATCGGGCTGACGAAGTTGAAGACCGACGCGCTGAAGCGCGAAATCGAACTGGCCCACGATACGATTGTGGAGGCGGGCCTGCCCGAGCCCGTGGGGTTTCGCTCGCCGGGCTACGACGTCGATGAGCGCGTGCTGGCCGTTGTCCGCGCGATGGGCTACGCGTATGACGCCTCGGTGTTGCCCTCGGCGATGGGCCCCGTGATGCGGATTGCCGATGCGTGGATAGCCCGGCGCATTCAATTGGAGAAACGCCAGTTCGGACGCACGATCTACGTGCGCGCCCCCCGCATCCCGTACTTTCCCAATCACCATGCCATCTGGAAGCGGCTCCCTCTTGGCGAGCCGGGCAGGATGATGGAAGTCCCGGTGTCCACGCTGCCGCCTTTCGGCCTGCCACTGACGGCGTCGGCCGTGTTCGCGCTCGGCAGCGACCGCGTCATCGAATTGCTCGCGCGCCGGCACCGCCGCCAACCGCTGCTCATGCTATTGCACGGCGTTGACCTCGTCGATTGCACGGAGCCCATCGTCTTCGACCACCGCACGACTGCGGTCGCCGGGTTCAACCTCTCGCTGGAGGAGAAGCGCGCCCAGCTCGAACCCGTCTTGCGTTATGTGTGCGATCACTACCACATTGCCCGCGCCTGTGATTGGGTGCAGCGCTACACCGAACCAAGGACCACGGCATCGTGAAACGTTTCCCCCTCCTCTTCCTCGCTCTCTTTCTCATTCTTTCCGGGCACCTCGCCGCCCAGGGCTACTCGCTGGCCGAACGGCTGAACGAAACCGTCGAGAACGACGAGGCGACGAGCCGTACATTCGTCGGCATGAAGGTGCTCGACGCGGAGACCGGCAAGGTTCTCTACGCACGCTACGAGAAGCACCTGTTCACGCCGGCGTCGAACGCCAAGCTCTCCACGTCGGCCGCCTCGCTTGCCATCTGGGGCCCCGACCGCACGTTCACGACGCAGGTTGTCGCGCGCGGGCGGATTCTCAACGGCGTGCTCGAAGGCGACATCGTCCTCGTCGGCGGCGGCGATCCCGTGCTGAAGACGGCCGACCTGCGCGCCCTCGCCCGCCGCGTGCGTCAGGAGTGGAACGTCGAGTCCATCGCCGGGCGCGTCGTCATCGACGACACGCTCTACGCCCCGCGTCTCAAGGGACCGGGCTGGATGTGGGACGACAACCCGGATACGTACAGCATGAGCATCACGTCGCTGATGCTGAACTACAACGTGCTGACGCTGCGCCTCACCGAGCAAAACGGCCGTGTCGCCGCCGCACTCGATCCCCCCAGCGAAACGCCCCCCATCGTCAACGCCCTGCGCGGACTCGAACGCCCCATCGTCACCCGCAAGCCGTTCACCGACGTCATCCTCGTGCAGCCGGATCCCGATGGCGGCGTCTTCCAGCCCTCGTCCTTCGACCTCACGATGTACCAGCCTTCGCCCTGGATCGCCGGCGTGTTCACCAATATGCTCAAGCGCGAGGGCGTTGACGTGCGCGGAACGCTGCTGCGTCCCGTCGACGAGCAGTCGAAGACGATCCTGATTCACGAATCGCCGCCGCTCTCCGAGATTCTCGCGCTCTTCAACAAGCCGAGCGAGAACGCCATCGGCGAAATGCTGCTGCACAATCTCGCCATCGAGGAAGGCTTCGTCCCCGCCACCTGGTCCGACGGCGCCCGCGTCATCAGCCACTGGCTCACCAGCGAAGCCGGTCTGGAGGAAGGCTCCTTCCGCGTCGAGGACGGCTCGGGTCTTTCGCGCTACAACCTCATCACGCCCGAAGGCACGGTGCGCCTGCTGCACTACATGTGGCAGCATCCCAGCCGCGTCACTTTCGTGCGTTCGCTCCCCATCGCCGGCGTCGATGGCACCTTGCAGTGGCGCATGACCGACACGCCCGCGCAGGGCCGCGTGTTCGCCAAGACGGGAACGATGTCCGGGGTTTCCTGCCTGTCGGGCTATGCCCAGACGCAGGAAGGCGACTGGCGCATCTTTTCGATCTGCATGAACGGCTACGTCGGCTCGTCCGCGCCTGCCCGCCAGCTCCAGGACCGCCTCTGCGCCATCCTCGTCGAACCGCACGAGTGAGGCGCTATCGCGTGCGCGGCACGTAGAGCCCCAACTGCGTGTTGCGCGACGGATACGGCGCGTCGCTCAGCGGGCGGTACGCCTGCCCGATGGCGTCGCGAACGACGGGAATGCGCCCGGTCTGGTTCACGTCCAGCAACACCAGCGGCACGCGCTGCTCGCGCAGCAGGCGCGCGAGTTCCTGCATCTTCAGCACGCCCTCGCCCTCCACGCCGTCGGCCATGTCGTTGATGAACTTGATCTGCCAGAGATAGTTCTCCGCCAGCTCGGCGGCAACGGTGCGGTGTGTCATGTAGGCGTAGAAGGGGGGCGCAAGGATCGGATCGCCCGGCTCGGAATGCGCCTCGATGATGTCCATGAGTTCGCGGACGTGCTCGGCGGGGAGTTCGCACTGCACCTCCGTCAACGTCAGCCGCACGTTGTTCCACGCAGCGGGCCACAGCAGCGCCACGGCCAGCGCGGCGCCCGCCAACACCCGCCCGGTGCGCGTGCGTGCCTTCTCCAGCAACCATGGCACCCCGGCCGCGAAACGTTCGAACCCCGCGCCGAGTGCCCCGGCCGCCAGCACTCCCACCAGCCACGACCGCGTGTGAAAACCCGCACCGATGCCGAGCACGACGCCCGTGCCCGCGGCAACCACGCGGGCGACAAGAGGCCCGCGGGCCTGCACCAGTTCCGCAGCCGGGCCTTCTCCCCCACCCGCACTCCACCGCACCATTCGCACGATCGCGTCCGCGCCGAAGATCGCGACGGCGGGCTCGCCCAGAACGAAGATGTAGTTCACCGTCCCGCCCTTCATCACGAACCCGATGGAGAGCAGCATCCCGAGCGCGTACCACGCAGCGTACTCCCACTGCCGGTATTCGTCGGAATCGCGGCCGAACCGCGCGGCGCGCTCGTGCCAGCCCAGCGCAATCGCCGCCAGTGCCGCGAAGATCAGCGGGCCTTCGAGCGCGAGCACCTTGGCGCCTTCGCCCACGACCTTGTTCTTGAAATAGATCAGCGGCGAGTAGCCCAGCACGTCCGCGCGCGGAAAGCTCCCCACCTGATTGAGCACCACGTTGGAGAGGTAGTCGCTCCCCGCCCACGCGTACGCCGCTGCCGCGCCCACCCCCCATACGCCCAGCGCCACGGGAATGTACCACGCGGCCAGCCGCCAACGCCGCCCCAGCAGGAACAGCGCGTTGCATGCAAAGTACGGCACCGCCGTCATGTTGCAGTGCATCGCCAGCGCCGAGGCAATCCCCGCGACAATGATGCCGCGCCGGTCCAGCCCCATGATTCCCCAAAACGCCAGCAGCAGAAAGACGATCTCGACGTTTTCGGACTGGAGCGAAAGGCTCCACCAGAAACCGATCGGCAACACGAGGTACACCGCCGCCGCCACGATCCCCCGAAACGCACACCCGAACAGGCGCCGCGTGCAAAAGTAGACCATCAACCCGCCCAGCATCCGCACCAGCAGGCAGTAGGCGCGCGCGCCAAGAAAGTCGTCGCCCAACCAGCCACCCACGCGCTGCGACAACGCCGAGAACAGCAGATGCAGCGGAGGCTGGGGCGCCAGGATGTCGCGATACGGCACGAGCCCCTGATTAATGCGCCAGCCGACGTATAGATAGTTTCCGTCGCCGAAGTCCCAGTACGTCAGTCCCCACGTCGGGATCACGACGAACGCGAGGAGAACCCCCAGCGCCGCGAGCAACATGCCCTGAACCCGGTGGGAATGAATCACGTCCAAGCGTTCGACTCCGGCGCGCACGGCGCGTGGCAGCACAACGAGGCGCGGCGCGCAACAAAGCCGCCGGGCGTCACAACCGCCACCCGGCCGTCTGCACCCACTCGTTCATCATCGCAGCGTGGCGCTTGCCGTTCTCAACGTACTTCGCCGTGTTATGGTACGAGCCGTCCACGTCTTCCTGGGTCAGTTGACGGACAACCTTTCCGGGGACGCCGAGGACCAGGCTGCGTTCGGCGATGATCTTGTCTTCGGGCACCAGCGCCGAGGCCCCGACGATGGACTCGCGCCCGATCACCGAGCGGTTGAGCACTGTGGACATCATGCCGATCAGGCAGCCGGGCTCGATCGTGCACCCGTGCAGGCACGCCATGTGCCCCACCGTGATGTCCTCCTTGATGATGCACGGCTCGCCCGCCCCGGTGTGCAGCACGCTGTTGTCCTGCACGTTCGAACGCTTGCCGACGTAGATGGGGTCGAGGTCACCGCGCAACACGGCACCGTACCAGATGGAGGCACCTTCCTCGATGGTGACATCGCCCAGAATCAGCGCCGTGGGCGCGATAAAGGCAGTGGGGTGAATCTTCGGCACGCGGCCTTCAAACGGAATAATGGGCATTCGGGAAACTCCCCCGGATTGGGCTCGAAATTTGCCTGAGTAAGTTGCTTGAGGCGTTGCAACGCCGCCAACACCCCTCCCCGGGGAGAGCGCGCGTGGGCAATCCCAATGGCAGGACGTTTTCAAATCCCCGATCTCTGTCTTGCGCGCCGGCACGATTTTGTACGAGAAAAGAAGCGTGCAGAAGGAAGATGGGACCGTTGTCCGTCAGGAATGGGAGCCCCGCGGGGACGACTGAACGATTGATGCCAAAGAGACGCAGCTTTGAGAATGTCCTGATTCCAATGGCAGCGGTAGTATTGAAAGGGAACGGATGAAACGCAGCTTCATGCCAGGACGGCGGGCGATCCGCATTGGCAGGCTCTTCGGGATCGACATCGCGCTCGATCTCAACTGGTTCTTCATTTTCTTCATCATGGTCGTCAGCTTTTCCGGCCAGTACCAGCAATACTTCCCCACGCATATGGGCTCGATGGTCTTTGCCATCGTGCTTACGCTCGCGCTCTTTGCGAGCGTCGTGGCGCACGAGTACGGCCATGCGCTGACCGCGCGCCTGTTCGGCATCCACACCCAGAAAATCGTCCTGCATCTCTTTGGCGGGGTGGCCTATCTGGAGTCCGAACCCAAGCGCCCGCGCGACGAGTTCTTCATCGCCATCGCCGGCCCGGCGGTTTCCATCGTCTTCGGGCTGGTGTTCGGCGGCATCGCGCTCGCAACGGCCCCCGGGACGGGGATCCCCGAGACGGCGCTCTTCAAACTTGCCTTCGCTCTCGCCGCCATGAACCTGTTTCTCGGCATCTTCAACTGCGTCCCCGGCTTCCCGCTCGACGGCGGGCGCGTCGTGCGTTCGGCCCTGTGGGCCATCACGGGCAACTATCTCAAGGCCACCCGCGTGGCCTCCTGGGGCGGAATCGGCGTGGGCGCGCTGCTCAGCCTGACGGGAGTGGCCGCCGTCGTCGCCGCTCCCTTCATGGACATGGACCTGCTGGCGGGCGGTATTCTGCGCGTCCTGCTCGGACTGTTCGTCATTCACCTGGCGCGCATGTCGATGAAGCAGGCCGAGTTCATCTCCGCCTTCCATGGCCTCACCGTGCGCGACCTCATGCAGCCCATCCGCGCAGTCGTCCCCGCCGACATGCTGCTCTCCGACGTGCGCGACCGCTATTTCCAATGGCAGGGCGCCGACAACTTCCCCGTCGTCGATGGCACCCGGCTTCTCGGCTCCATTGGCCAGGAGGACTTCGCCGCCATCCCGGAACGCCAATGGGACTGGGTGCGCGCGCGCGAAATCGTCCGCCCCTACGATGCCGAAAAGATCCTCGATCCCGGGCTCGAAGCGCTCACCGCGCTCGAACGCCTCGCACGGCTCAACCGCTACTCGCTCCCCGTGTTCCAGGGACGCCGCCTGCTCGGCACCGTCACGCAGGGCGACCTCGCCCGCGCCCTCCAGCAACGCCGCGCCCTGTGAGCGCCTGCACGCTACTCCGGACGCGTCAACTCCGTGATGAGTGTCTTCAGCCCCGGATAAAGCCCCAGCAGGTGCGCCCGCCCGGGCATCTCGAAATCCGCGAAATCAAACCCCGGCGCCACCGTGCACCCGCACAGCACCCACCGCGCGCCCGGCGCGGGCCTGGCCCCCTGCCAGACCCCGGCGGGCACGACGGCCTGCGGCACCTGGCACTTCGTCAGGTCCGGCCCCAGATTGATCACCGACGCCACCCCCGCATCGTCGATCTGGTGCAACTGCAGCGGTCCCCCCGCGTACCAGTGCCACACCTCGTCGCTGCGCACGCGATGCAGCGCCGAGAAATCCGCCGCACCCAGCAGAAAATAAATCGCCGTCGAAGCTGCACGCTCTCCCCCGTGGGGATGCTCCACGGACAGGGGCGAGCGAAACGTTTCGCGATACCAGCCGCCTTCGGGATGAGGCTCCAGATTCAGCCGCTGGCGAACATCGTCGAGGGTCATTGTGGCAGTGATCATGGCAGACACTCCATGCGCGGGATCGAGCCCCAAGGCACCGGGCCGTCAGCACCATCCAGCCCCCACGGCAACGCCCGGCGCAGCCAAAATCCGGAGAGCGTCCCGGGCGGCTGGACTTCACCAACTCGGTGCAGCTATCGCCCAAACGGACTTTGCGCCCTCAGTGCCAAGGGGGCGCTTTTGCTCTTGGAGCCAATGCTATCAGAGAGGAAAAATGGGGCGGATGAGGGGACTTGAACCCCCGACCCCCGGATCCACAATCCGGTGCTCTAACCACCTGAGCTACATCCGCCATGCGCCGGAGCCGTGAGGCATCCGAGACAAGAAGGTTTGCGTAAGCGCCCCGCCCGCCCGCCGTCAAGCCCGAAGGAACGTCCGAGCGCCATTCGTCAGGAAGTCCTCAAAGGAGGCCCCACGGGGCTCTCTTGAGAAATCCGGGGGGATGCCACGGGTACGAGAAAAGACACGCCCGTTGAGCCCTCCCATGTTCGCGATCTTCGAACAACGAACCACGCCCCCCTGCAACGTTCTTCAGTCGCGGAAGATGTCCGGCCGTTCGATGGGCTCGCCCTGTTCCTCGATCTCGCTCTTGCGTTCCTTGAAGAGGGCCTCAAGACGCGAGAGCTTTTCCTTCTCGGCTTTCTTGGCGGCTTCAACCTTCTGGTCGATGCGGTCCTGAGCCTGCTGGACGCGCTTGCGGGCGTCTTCAAATCGGTCGCCCGTTTGTTCCTCGCCGTCGAGCAGTGGCTTGCGCACTTCGACGATCTTGCCGTTCTTCTTGTTCACGATCAGGATCGTGTCGCATTCGGGGCACTTGATCTCGAAGGTTTCCATGGGGGAGCTGGCTTCCGGGGAATTCTCAGGTGCAAACGGGGCAGGTGCGCCGCTGGAGTGAAGCGGGCGTGCGTTGGCTGTGGTCGATCAGGCGGGTGATGCCGTCGCGCGTGGCAGCGTCGTCGAGATCGAAGGAGAGACCGAAGGCGTAGCAGAATTGGTCGACGATTTCGCGGCAGGGCGCTGTCCAGGCGACGGTGCAGATGAGATGAAACTTGGACTGGCCGTCGTGGACGGTGAGGCGCGCCCGCATGCCAATCTTGATCTTGCGCGGCCAGTGGTCCGCCGGCGCGGGGCAGCAGACCTTCGCCCCCTTCTGCGAAATGTCGTTAATGAAGACCGCCGTGGAGAAGGGCGTCAGCGTCTCCTCAGGCATCAGAACTGAGAGGTATACAGGAAACTGACAGGCGAGCCGGTCGGACCCTCGCCGGTTGCTGTCTGTCGCTGCGCCTACGGGTGGCGCTGGCGTGTCTTTCCTGGAGCTCATCGGCATGCCCGGCCTTTCAAGTGTCCCCGCTCCCGCTAGTCGCTTATCGGACAGCCACCCTGTCTTGGCGGAGTGTCGCGGATTACGGGCAAGCAGGCAACGTGAAACTCTGGGCCAGGACGGGAGGCGCTTCCCGTCCTGGCATTGTCGCAAAGGAATCGTCTGTCGGGGATCCGGTCCGTCGTACCACAAACCGCGAGGAACGCCCCCACTTCCTCTCCCGGACTCAACGGGTCCGTTCGATGATGTGGTAGCCGAACTCCGTTTCCACGACGTCGGAGATTTCCCCCACTTTCAGGTCGAACGCGGCGCGCTCGAACGGGGCGGCCATCTGTCCCTTGCCGAACTCGCCAAGGTCGCCGCCCTTCGGCGCACTCGGGCAACTGGAGTGCTCGCGCGCGAGCTCCGGGAGCAGCGTGGGATCCTTACGAAGCTGCGCGAGCAGGTCGTCAGCCAGGGCCTTCGCTTCTTCCTTGGTGCGTCCCTCCACGGTGCTGCGTTCGGCGCCTTCCCACGGGATGAGAATGTGGCTGGCCGAGATGCGGCTGGGTGGCGCGGCGCTACTGACTTCCTCCTCGGGTTCGGGGAAGGTGATGAGTTGGCTGTTGGGCTTGGCGAGCTGATCGACTTTCCAGCGCGAGATTTCGTAGGCCCAGCCCTGGGTGCGTTCGTTCAGCTCCTTGATTTCCTCCTGAACTTCGGCGGGGGTCTTCAAGGCATCCGCGCCCTCTTCGGCCTTTTCGGCTTCTTCGGCCTCTTCACCTTCTTCGGATTCGCTGGCCGCAGGGCGCAGCGTTTCGTCATAAACGGCGTTCACCGTGGCGAAGAACTTCTCGTCCGGGTTGGCGCGCAGGGTGAGGTTGATCTTCATGCCGTCGAAGGTTGTTGCGCTGACGATTGTTTCGGAGGTGTAGGTGTCGAAGGCCTTGGAGGCGGGCTCGACGCTGGAGAGCGTGACGCTCTGAAGCGAGCGGCCGATGGCGGGGAGGTTGGCGTTGGCGGCAAGTTCGGCGCCCTCGGGGAGTGTTTCCAGCGTGAAGCTGTCGTCGGCGGTCTCGCGCGAAACGGCCATGTCGTCGCCGTCCCAGCGCTTGGCGGACAGCGAGCGAACGCGTTCCGGTTTGATGTCAAAGATCGAGCGCTCGGTCCAGGAGGACTGGCTTGCCGAGGGGTCGAGTGTCGTGCGGGCGAGGTAGGTCTGGTCCTCGCCGGTGCGGCGCAGATAGCGTTGACGCTCGGTTCCCGTGCCGGGCTTCAGATTGCCGACGATGAAGGAGGCGAGTTCGTTGCCGCCGCTTTCAACGGTGAGGCGCACGCCGCGCGAGCCTTTGGCTGACGGCTCCTGAAGGCCGAGCTTCTCGTGCCATTCGGCGTTGGAGGTTTTGGCTTCGAGGATTTTCATGTCCGCAAGACCGGCGAAGAGGCTCTTGAGTTGCTGCTCGGAAGCCCAGTAGCCGTTGTTCTCGGCAACGGTCCAGCGGTCGTTCTTCTTCTCCAGCGTGATGGTTTCGCCGGGGCGTTCGATGGTGACGCGGTCGGCGCTCACGAGTTTGTCGGCGAGCCCGGGGTAGAGCTGCCCTGCCTCCGTGGCGGAGGACTGAAGTTGTTCGCTGCGTCCCTTCATGCTGACGACGGCACCGGCGATGACGACTGCCGCCGCGACGGCAAGGGCGATCAGCATCGACTTGCTGCTCATATCACGGCCTCCTTCTCATCAGACGGGCAATGCCGAGGATGCCCGCGTACAAACTGATCAGCAGCGGAATCGCGGCGATGTTGATGGCCTTGACCATCACGCCGAGGCGATCGACTTCGCGGCCGAGTTGGTACTGGACGGTGCGCAGTTCCTTGCGCGTGTTCTGGTATTCCTCGCGGGCGCGTTCGATGGCATCGCGCTGCTCCGCGGTCAGGATCACGCCGGTGGCCGCCGCCTTGTCGCTGCGGTTGGCCTGGATGTCGTTGATTTCCTGCTGGATTTCCTCGATGCGCTCCTGGAGTTCCACCTGGCGTTCGCGGTACTTGTCCTCGGCCTTGCGCTTGAGTTCCTGGACAAGTTCAAAGGGACGCGTGACCGTCCCGCGCGAGCGCACGCTGATCAGGTCGTTGCTCCCGCCGAGGTTTTCCACCGCGTTGACGATCAGGCTGCCATTCGAGGCGTTCTCAAACAGAATGCGGCGGCCCAGGAAGTTCTGAATATCCACCCAGAAGCGGTCGGCCAGGATGTCGGTGTCTGCGAAGACGATGACCTGGATGTCGGCCTCCGACTCCTCGATGTGCGGCCCGGCGGGTTCCTCTTCGGCGGTGTCGTCCTCGCCCTCTTCGCTCTCGTCACTCTCTTCGTCTGCCTTCAGCCCTCCCGGGAAGGCCGACTTGACTTTGCCTGAAATGCGCGCGGCGATGGTCAGCGGCTTGTCCAGGGGCTTGAAGTCGTTGAGGAGTTCGTCGGGACGCGGTGCGATCTTGATCTTCTCGGTGTCGATGGTCATGCTCTCGTTCGATGTCTGAACGAGCGGCGTGAACGTCGTAGTGGCATCTTCGACTTGCTTGAGCGATCCGGCCGAGCCGACGCGCACGAGCCCAAGGCCCGACGTGATGACGTCGCTGGAGTTGAGTTGCTCTTCGGTGGCCGTGATGTAGGCGACGTACGGAACGGCCTCGGAGACGCCGCGCTGATCGCGAATCGTCACGCGCTCGGCGAGCTTGCGGTCGGCCGCAAAGACACCCTGCTCCATTTCCACGCCCCACGCCTTCAGGAGCTTCGGAAGATTCGAGGACTTGTCGGCCCACAGTCCCTGATACGGGTTCTGGGCGTCGAAGGGCACTTCCTCGGCCTCCGACAGCGGATCGACGAAGACCATCGCACGCCCGCCGCCGAGAACGAACTGATCGATGGCGTACTGCGTGGCGTCCGTCAGGCTCTTGGGATGAATGACGAGCAGCACGTCGATGTCGTCGGGAATCGCCTCGGCGGTTGTCGAGACTTCCTCGACATCGAAGAACTGGCGCAGCTGTGTGATGAAGGCAAACGGCTGCTTGGCCTCGCCGCCGCGCATTGCCGCAAACGGATCGTTGTCGCCGAGAACGGGGAGCGTGCTGAGCACGCCGATCTTTTCCTTCTTCGGGTTCGTCAACTCGTAGATCAACGAGGTGATGTCGTACTCCAGGAAGGATTCCTTGTTGGGATCGAAGAAGGGAATGACCGCCGTTTCATCGACGCTGTTGACGCCGACGAGGCCAAGGAACATGGGCTCGCCCGTGGCGCCGATGGGGATGCTCTGCACACCGGCCAGCGAGGCGTCCTCCTCCTCGTCGGAGAAGGGCTCGGGGTCGATGACCTCCAGCTTGATCTTGCCATTGGAGGAGTCGCGGTACTCTTCGAGCAGTTCCTGCACCGTCGTCACATAGGCGGAAAGCCCGGGCACCGTGGTGGAGGCCAGCTTGCGCGAATAGTAGAACCGCAGGATGATCGGCTCCTCGATTTCCTTGAGGATGTTCTCCGTCCCCTCGGTCAACGTGTAGACGTTGTTCTCCGTGAGATCGATGCGCATGTTGCGCAAGAGCGAATAACTGAGGATGTTCGCGCCGATCAGAAGAGCGGCGGCGATCAGAAGCCCCAGCCAGGAATAAAGCCGCGATGTCATGATGAGTGCGTCTCCTTCGGCGGGCTCAGCGGGATTTCTTGATGTCGAGGATCATGGCATTCGCCAGCAGCCAGCAAACCATCAGCGAGGCGAAGTACAGGAGGTCGCGCACGTACAGCACGCCCTTCGACAAGGCATTGAAGCGATTCTGGAATCCAAAGTAGCCGACGATGTCGGCCACCTCCGCCGACACGCCGACGTAGTTCAGCAGCGACGAAAGATAGCCGAGCAGAATGAACGCCCCGCAAATCACCACCGCGATGACGAACGCGATGACCTGATTGCGCGTCAGCGCCGAAATGGCCGACCCGATCGCGAGGTACGCCCCCGCCATCAGCAGGCTGCCGATATAGCCCGCCAGAATCACCCCGTTGTCCGGGTTGCCCAGATAGTTGACGGTGATCCACGTGGGGAACGTCAGCGCGAGCGCAATGCCCGTGAACGCCCAGGCCGCCAGGAACTTGCCCAGCACCGCCTGCATCGTCGTCACGGGCAGCGTCATGAGCAGCTCGACGGTGCCCGTCTTGCGCTCTTCCGCCCACAGCCTCATGCTGATCGCCGGGATCAGGAAGAGGTAGAGCATCGGATGGACGCTGAAGAAGGGGAGCATGTCCGCCTGGTTGCGCTCGAACAAGCCGCCGAACAGGAACGTGGACACGCCCGTCAGAACGAGAAAGATCACGATAAAGACATAGGCGACCGGCGTGGCAAAGTACCCACCGAGTTCGCGTTTGAAGATGGCGAGAATTGGACGCATGTTACTTCGCCTCCTTGCCGGCCGCAGTCAGGTCGCGAAAGACCTCGTCGAGCCGTCCGTGTTCGGTGCGCATTTCCAGGACGCGCCATTCCTTCGACCGCGCCAGGTCGGCGACGTCGTTGATGATCGAATTGCCATTGCGGGAAAAAACGGTGAGTGCCCGTTCTGCGTCGTTCGCGCCGTCCTCGACGAGGACCTCGCTCACGCCTTCGAGCTTGCGCAGCGCGTCGGCGGCGTCGGCGGCGGACTTGCGGCCCAGCCGCACCGTGACGGCGTTGTGCCACTTCGACTTCGCTTCCAGCGCCACCGGCGTTCCGTCGAAGATCACCTTCCCCCGCGCGATGATGACGGCGCGCGAGCAGACCGCCTCGACTTCCTCCAGAATGTGCGTCGAGAGGATGATCGCCTTGCTCCCCGCCATCTCGGCGATGAGCTGACGCACCTCGTACTTCTGGTTGGGGTCGAGTCCGTCGGTGGGCTCGTCGAGCACCAGCACCTCGGGGTCGTGCAGGATCGCCTGGGCAAGGCCGACACGGCGTTTGAACCCCTTGGAAAGCGTGTCGATCGGCTGCTTGAGCACCCCCTGAAGGGAAGTCAGTTCGACGGCGCGATCGATGGCTTTCCGCCTCTCCGCCCCACAGATGCCGCGCACGTCCGCCGCAAAGCGCAGAAACGCCAGCGGCGTCATGTCCGGGTACGCGGGCGCGCCCTCGGGCAGATACCCGAGTTTGCGCCTCACCGCGATGGAGTCCGTCAGGATGTCGTGCCCGCAGACGCGGGCCGTTCCCGACGTGGGCGCCAGATAACACGTCAGCATCTTCATCGTGGTGGATTTGCCGGCGCCGTTGGGCCCGAGGAACCCAAGCACCTCCCCCCGGCGAACAGAGAAGGAGACCTCGTCCGCCGCTCGGATGGGCCCAAAATGCTTGGTAAGTTTTTGGAGTTCGACCATGATCTCCATGGCGTCTCGCATCCTCTCTCCTGGGAACGCGCCAGACACCTTTGCGGGCTGGAAGGCAAATCTCCAGCCGTGATTCGTTCGCCTGCGCGGACTCCCTGGAAGGTGGTGTGAAGAAACAACGGGGCCGGGCCATGTTTCCGAGGGGAACAACAGCAGCCCGCTCCCCGGCAAGCCTGCCCCAATGCTCAAGAATCGTGCCTTTGGACTGAATAGGACTCCTCTTCACCCCCCACCCCGGGAAGTGGCGAGAAAAGAGCCCTTTTCCCCTAACTCCCTTGCTGCCAATGCCATGCGCCGTGCCGGACCGGAGGGGCAGGAAGAGCACGCGGCGGCCATGCGCTGGGACAAGATGGCACGCGATACGCGTGCGTTTCCCGTAGACCCGGGAAAATCGCACAACGCCTTTGTCGAAAGGGGTTGTGTCGAACAGGGGTCCGGCACCATGCTCGTGGGCCATGCGAAGTCAGGAGGTTGACGCCATGATGAAGCGTCCCGCGACAGCTCTGTTGGCAACCATGCTCCTCGGCGGCTCTCTGCTGAGCGCCCAGAACTTCGACGTCGTTCTGTCCCCCGAGCAGGCTGCCGAACTCTCTCCCGAAGGGGCGCGCCACTATAGCGACGCTCTCGAGAAGATCGACCGCGCCGACCCTGCAGGCGCCCTTGAAGGCCTGGCCGCCGCTGCTGCCACCGACCCCGACAACATCGAACTCCAGTTCCTCGTCGCCAAGTATGGCCGCGCACGCGCCGAGGTGACGTACGGCGAGGATTCCCTCAAGTACTACGACATGGCAGAGATGGCCCTGCGCCGCCTGCTGGGTAATCCCCGTCTGGGCCCCGAAGAACGCGCCCGCGTTCGCCGCGAATCCGAACGCATTCGCGACGGCAAGGAAAAGCTGCGCGCCCGCGACGACGCCCGTCTGAAGGACGGCTTCAAGCTCGTCCTGCAGATCCGCGAAGACCGTCTGGAAGCCACCGGCATCAAGCAGAAGATGGCCGAAATTCAGGGCATTGAAGACCTCCTCAAAGAAGAGGATTCGGAAGAGGAAGAGCAAATAACGCGCGAGGACATCTGGATCGCCTATGGCGCACCGGGGCTCGCGATTGCTGACGACACCCTGAAAGCCCAGACCAACCAGAATCCCTACGCCCAGTTTGGCGCCTTTGGCGCGGCTGCTGGCGGTTTCGGCGATCCGTTCTCCGCCACTGGTGGCGGCGGCTTTGCCGATCCGTCTATCCCCGGCGGTTTCGCTACCGACGGTACGGGTGGCTTTGCCGATCCCTCCATGCCTGGCGGCTTTGTCCCCGGGGCTGATCCATTCTCCGCAGGTGGCGGGGGTGGTACTGGTGCGACCCCCTATGGCGATCCGTTCTCGGCAAGCCCCGCTCCGGCCACATCATCATCTTACGGCAACCCGATAGGCTTCAAGTAACCCACTCGTGATTCGGCACGGCGTGTCTTCAACTGATTGCAACCCATTCCGCCCCGCTCGGCCCCGAACGGGGCATTCTCGTCCCTCCCCGGCAGACGCATGAAACTGATCACCGCCATTATCAAGCCCTTCAAGCTCCCGGAGATCAAGGAAGCGCTCCAGGAAGGCGGCTTCCCCGCGCTCACCGTCTCCGAAGTGAAAGGCTACGGGCGCCAGAAGGGGCACACCGAGTTGTATCGCGGCTCGGAGTATCAGGTCGATTTCGTCCCCAAGCTGCGCGTTGAGCTCGTCGTCGAAGATGAACGCCTCGACGACGCCCTGAACATCCTGATCGAAACGGCCCGCACCGGTTCCATCGGCGACGGCAAGATTTTCGTCATTCCCGTCGAGGATGTGATCCGCATCCGCACCACCGAGCGCGGAGACGCTGCGCTCTGACCCCCAGCGCCCCTTGGAGACACCGCCCCTCGTGATGACCACCGCCAACCGCATCGACTCGCTGTTCCAACGCTGCCGGGAGGAAAAGCGCCCGGCACTTATCCTGTACCTCACCTCCGGTTTTCCGGACGAGGTCACCACCCGCCGCCTCCTCCCTGTTCTGGAGGAAGCCGGCTGCGACCTGCTCGAGCTCGGCGTTCCCTTCTCCGACCCGGTCGCCGATGGCCCCACGATTCAGAAGGCCTCCGAGGACGCCCTGCGCGGCGGCATCACGTTCAACAAGACCCTGGAGATTCTGAAGGATTTCCGCGCACAATCTTCCATGCCCGCGATCCTTTTCGGGGCCTATAACCCGTTCCTGCACCACGGGCTTGAGGAAAGCGCGCGCGACGCCGCCTCGGCAGGAGCCGATGGCTTCCTCGCCGCCGATCTTCCCTTGGAAGAAGCCGAGCCGTTCCGCACCGCCCTCGCCGCCCACGGCCTGCACCTGATTCTGCTCGCCGCGCCAACCAGTCCCGACGAGCGCCTGCGCGCCATCGCCGCCAACTGCGGCGGCTTCCTCTACTGCATCGCTCTCAAGGGCATCACGGGAACACGCACCGAACACGACGACTCGGTAATCCCCTACCTCAAGCGCGTACGCGCCGCCGCCGGTGCTCTTCCCATCGCCGTCGGCTTTGGCATCGGCACCCCGGAGCAGGCAGCCCGCATGGCCCCGCATGCCGACGCCATCGTCGTGGGCAGCGCACTGATCACCACCATCCGCAAAGCCGCAGAAGCGGGCCAGGACCCCATCCCCGCCGTGCGTGACTATGTGAAATCGCTCGCTGCGGCACTGCGCGGATAGACGCGCTGGCCCACAGCCCCCCTACCGCACGTCGCGCACGTCGATCTCGCCCGCTTCGACGTACTCGCGCAGGATGTCTTCGCGGAAACGGACCTGTTCCACCGAGCTTTCGGTGCCCGTCTTCGGCACCCACACTTCGCAGACCCAGTTGATTCCACGCCGCCCCGTCCCCGCGCACGCCGGGCACCCCTGCGCCTCGAAGAAGCGCTGCGCCGCGATCTCCTCTGCCCAGGGCGGAACGCGCCGAGGCTTCTTCTCCAGTGGCTCGCGGCACGTCGGACACAGCCTCGGAACGCGCGTCACATGCGTATGCGCCATCAGTCCGAAGCCCAGCGCCGTGGGGTCCACCCCCGAACTGCGGAAGGCCTCCAGGGCGTGCTCGGGACGCGCCACGGTGAAACAGGCCAGCACCGACTGCCCGCGCAGCGCGATGGTGAACACCTGTTGGAGCAGCGACGCCGTCGGCACCGTCTGGATCCCCAGAAGGTCCGGCTCCTCGCGCGTCACCTGGTCGAGCGCCGCCCGGAGGTTGTGCTCGTCCGGGCAGTCGATCTGATGGACGTGGGGAAGGCGCCGCTCCAGCGTCCAGTCCAGCGAAACCACCATCTTGTCCTCGCCCGAATGCTCCAGCAGGAACGAGGAGTAGAGCTGGTGGGCCAGCCGCGTCTTGTGGGACGTGAGCAGCAGCAGGCCGCCACCGCACCCGTCGAGGCGGTCGCCCAGTTCCTCCGCCAATTCCTCCGGCAATCCCAGAACACGCAACGGGTTCTGGAGAAGCGGGAGGTTCTCGGGGAAACGCAAAATGCAGCGGTCGCCGCGCAGCGTCGGCGTGAAGCTCGCAATCGCGGGAATATGCCCCCGCTTGCCGCGCAACGTCAGGTGACACTCCACCGGCTGGCGCTTGTAGGGGTCCACCCCGGCCAGCTTCTTCAGCCGCGCCAGCAGCGCCCCGTGGTACTTGATCGGATACGGCGTCGCGTCCAGCCAATAGCCATCCTTGCGGATGCGCGTGCGCGAACGCTTGGAGGACTGCGGGGCGAACTCCAGTTCCTCCGCCCGGTTCAGCAACGCCGTGTCGATCATCTCGCGCAGCATCCGGTCGGCCGAGAGTTCCTCGTCGCTCGGCTGCTCCATGTCCAGCTTGGGGATGAAGCCGCTTGAAAGGAGCAGGTCCTCGGCGGTCGATCCCGTGCGCTTCATGTAGTCGTCGGAGCGCTGGGCCATCAGGTGCGACTCGTCCTGCTCCTCCTCATCCCCCGCCATCGTCGGCAGCGAGATGATCCGCGTCGGGTGGATCGAGAGGTTGTCGCCGCCAAGTGTGTCCATGCCCGGGCTGATGGTCATCGGGTCGTCGAGCTTCGTCGCCATCAAGTCGAGAGGCACTTCGGAGGAGGAGTCGGAGCGGGTCTCCTCATAGGAGGTGTGCCCCACGTCAGGCGCGTCGATCGCCACCGGATAAAACTCGTCGAGCGCGGCGTCGAGTGCCGCGCGCGTGATCAGTATGATGCGGATGTCCGCACCCGTCAGCAGCCGCAGTTCGTCGAGCAGTTGCACGTTCGAGGCGTCATCGACGCCGACGACGAGAAATTCCTCCGTTTCAGCGATCGGGACAGCGCGGCAGTGCCACGCCTGTTCCGGCGTCAGACGGCTCATGATGGCGGGATTGGGATGGTGTTTTTCGAGATCGAGAAACTCCAGGCCGCAGAGCCTGGCCATCTGCCGGGCGACGGTTTTGTCGTCGGCGATGCCTTCGGCCACGACGAGATCGGCGAGCGGCGTCTGCTGTGCCTCGGCCCGCGCGATCAGACTCTCGGCCTGCTCCTCGTTGAGCACATTGACGCGCTGCAAGCGCGCCAAAAGCTTCCTGTCCAGGGACGTAATGCTCACGGTGTAGTTGGTCCCCCAGAGGATTCTAAAGACATCAACCCGACTTTTTCCAAGATTTCCCCGGCGGAAAACGGAAGGGCATATTGGCAGCACGGCCAATAGCCCGGTGATCCTTGGGCCAGCGGGAGAAGGGTTCAAGTCCAAACCCCAGCGACATGCGCCGGACAGTGCAGCCCCCAGGCGCTCAGCCCGCCCGTCCGGAAAAGCAAAAGCCCCCACCGAAACCGGAGGGGGCGAATCGTTAATCTCGGTTTTCCACCCGCCGGATGGTTACTCCGCAGGCGTCACGGGAGCCGTCTCGCCCGCAGGCGCTGCGCCCGATTCGGGAGCCGCCTCGGTAGCCAATCCTTCCGTAGTGCCGCCCAGATCGAGCTGGCTGCTGTGCTGGAGGTTCCCGAGCACGGTCAGCAGCAGGCACAGGCCAAAGAACGCCGCCATGCCAATGCTCGTCCACTTCGAGAGCGTCTTCTCGCCCTGTGTCGCGCCGAGCGTCTCGCCAATGGCGCCGGCCGCTCCGCCGCCCAAACCGCCGATTCCGCCGCCCGAGGACTTGCCGGGCTGGATCAACACCAGCAAAATCAGGAAGGCACAAAGGGCTGCGAACACAAAGCCCAGTACTACCATGGTAAACGTGATCATCGTCGAATTATCCGGGTCTCGGTCTTCCCCTTGGGGGCAATTCCGCCGTCATCCGGCACGGGGTCCAAGGGGCGCAAACGGTCGGGCACCCTCCGGGCGCTGTCAAGGACAGCTTGCCGGCCCCTCCTTCCATTGAATCGCACCGCCACCTGCGAGAAGCGCCCGCAACTCCCCGCCCACGCGCTCGATCAACCCCGCGTCCGGGCTGGCGAGCGGCGCCCGCACGGCCGTCGGAAACCCGGGCAGGCGGCAGGCCACGGCGGCCTTGGTGATGGTGATCTCCCCCACCCCCAACGTGCGCCGCACCGCGCCCCACAAGGCACCCTCCGCCTGAATCGCCTCTGCCTTCCGCGCATCACCGCCGCTCCAGGATGCGGCAAGCTGGACGAGAAACTCGGGAATTGCGTTGCCTGCCCCGGTGGCCGAGCCGTCCAGCCCCCCGCGCAACGCCGCCAGAGCCAACCCGTCCGCGCCGAGAAACACCCGCGCCTCGGGAGCGGCCTCCTTCTTCGCCCGCGCGTTCTCCAACTTGCCCGACGAATCTTTCACGCCGACGGCCGGGCCAACTGCCGAAACAACCCGCGCCAACAGACCGGGCGTCAGCACATTCCCCGTGTGGCGCGGAAAATCGTACAGCAACGCGGGACGCGGCGCGTCGTGCAGGCACGCCTCGAAGAACCGCAGCAACCCGTCTTCCGGCGCATCGGCATAGTAGAACGGTGGAAGCAGCAGAAACGCATCGCACAGATCCGCGCCACTGGCAATCAGCGCACGCACATCGCCGACGGCGCAGGCGCTGACGTTGGCGATGATCGTGCCCGTGAAAGCCTCGCGGCAGACGCGCAGAACCGCGTGCCTCTCCTCGGCGGACAGCGAGGCGAACTCGCCCGTCGTGCCGTTCGCGATGATCGTGCGCACACCACGCTCGGCAAGAAAGCCAAGGTACGCGCGCAGCGCACCCTCGTCCACCGAACCGTCGCGCGCGAACGGAGTGAGAAGGGCGAAGATCGGACCTTGCAGCATGGGGCTACTCGCGCAGGGGAATGCCGCACGATGAATCAACCGATCGCCGCGCGTCGAGCGGGAAGGCGCTCAGAGCCGGGTGCTCGGGAGAATATCCCAGTCTGCCGGAAAGCCTCCCTCCTCCTTCCCGAGCCACGAACGACGAAAAACGAGCATCGCCCTCTCCCCCTTTTCCCTCGCCACCTTACCCACCCCTTGCGGCGTAATGGGCTGGCGACACCCATGGGATGCCAGCCATGCTCGTCATCACTGATATTGCGCCAACTCAGCCGAATTGCCCCGACACTGCCGCCTTGTGGTCGCGCTGGAAACCCGCCGGCATTCACCAGCGCGTCGCGGAACGATGCTTTCGCGAAGGGCGTCAACTCTATGCCGCCGACGACGACGGCCGAAAAATGGCGAAGGAGTTTCCCGTCGTCATCTGGCGCGAACATACCGACGAATCGCAGATCGAACTCGCGTCGAAGCTCGCCGACTGGCTCCCCGCCGACACGCACGCCGTCGTTCTCGTTTCGGCCGCCAGCGGGGATTTCCGTGGTCACTACGACCGCCGTTGGCATTCGGGCGAAGGCAACCTGCACGTGACCGTGCTGCTGCGCGAGACGGCGCCGCACGAGCACGTCGGCCTCGCCTACGCCATCCTGCCGGTGCTGGCGTTGTGCGACTGCGCGGCCGGACTCGTAACATCGCACCGCACCGTCAAAGTGAAATGGATCAACGACATCCTGCTCGACGGCGCCAAGATCGGCGGAGCGCTGAGCCGCGGCAAGACGCGCGGCTCCATCTTCACCCACGCCGTCTTCGGCATGGGTCTGAACATCAACACGATCCCGCCGGTGCCCCGCACGGTCTTTGTCCCCAGCGTAACGTGCCTCAAGCCGCACACGAAGGAGATGGCGATGCTCGACGTGCTCAAGCGTCTCCTCAGTGCGTTCGCGTCGAACCACTCGCTGCTGATCCGCAAGGGGCTCTCCGGGCTCGTGCCGCGCTACCGCGCCGTCTCGGACGTGATCGGACGCAACGTGCGTTTGTACGCCGACGGCCCGGGCCTCAACGATGCCAACGTCGCCGAGCGCCGCATACTCGCACGCGGAACCGTGGA
This sequence comes from Candidatus Sumerlaeota bacterium, assembly GCA_030156535.1. Taxonomy (GTDB): domain Bacteria; phylum Sumerlaeota; class Sumerlaeia; order SLMS01; family JAHLLQ01; genus JAHCAW01. The sequence goes on along the minus strand of JASGMJ010000002.1, from coordinate 97,241 downwards.
AGCCATCACGGACGAATTGCAGATCGTCATCGACGGCAAACCGTACGGCTCCGGGCGCCTGGCCTACGAGGAAGACTGTCAGGCATTCGGGCTGGAGTGACTCACGCCTCTTTCAACGCATCGGCAATGCGGCGCTGCCACTCCCCCGCCTTGCGGCGAATGACCTCCGCGGCTTCGCCCGCTTCATCCGCCCGCGGCAGAATACCGCGCGTCACGTGAAAGAGCAGCCCGCTGAACTCCGCGCCGATCCGTCCGTCGCGAACAACCTGTTCGATCGTGCCGCCCTGCGCGCCAACGCCCGGAATCAGAAACGGCAGATCGCCTGCGGCCGCGCGGATTTCGGCGACACTCCCGGGTTGCGTGGCGCCAACAACGAGGCCGCAGTTGCCCCGCCCGCCGCTCCACTCGACGGCCTTCTCCGCAATGTGGCGGTACAGCCGGCCGGGCACGAGAAAGTCGCACGCGCCGGGATTTGACGTCAGACACAGCAGAATCGTCAGCCGGTCCTCGTACGCGAGAAACGGCTCCACGCTGTCGCGCCCCATCAGCGGATTCACGGTGACGCAGTCCGCGCCAAGCTCGCCGTACAAGGCCTGCGCATAGCGCGCCGCACTGGAGCCGATGTCGCTGCGCTTGGCGTCGGCAATCACCACGGCCTCGACGGGCAACGCCGCGCGCACGCGATGAAGCAGCGCGAAGCCGCCCGGACCGAGTGCCTCGAAGAACGCGAGGTTGAACTTGTACGCGGCGGCGATTCCGCGCGTCGCGTCCACGATGGCGTGCAGCGCCTGCTCGTATCCGTCGAGCGTGGCGGGCAGGCCACCGAACTGGTACTCCGGGCACGGCTCGAGCCCGACGGAGAGCATCGCCCCCGTGCGGGCTTCGGCGGCCCGGAGCTTTGCGAGCGCGGCGCTCACTTGCGCTTGCCTGCGGCGCGTTTGCGCGGTGCCGTCTTCACGCCACCAAATGCGTCCTCACGCCGATGGACGATCCTGCCATCCACCATCGTGGCCGCAATGCGCCCCTTCAGGCGCTGGCCGAGCCACGGGCAGTTGGAACTCTTCGATCCGATGTACGACGCGTCGAACGTGTACTCCGTCCCCATTTCGAGGAGCACGATGTCCGCGGGCATTCCCGTCTGCAGCGAACCGATGCGGCGGTCCACGATCTTTGCCGGTGCATTCGTCATGCGTTCAATCAGGAAATCGAGCGTCCACTGCCCCGTTTCCACGAACGTCGTGTAGAGCACCGGGAAGGCCGACTCCATGCCGATGATGCCGAAGGGAGCAGCGTCGAAGACGTTGTTCTTTGCCGTGGAGGAATGCGGCGCGTGGTCCGTGGCAATGCAGTCGATGGTGCCGTCCTCCAGCCCCGCGACGAGGGCGAGGCGGTCCTCCTCCGCGCACAGGGGCGGCTTCATCTTTGCGTGCGTGTCGTAGCCGCGAACGGCTTCGTCCGTCATCGTCAGGTGGTGCGGCGTCACTTCGGCCGTCACGCGCACGCCACTGCGTTTGCCTTCGCGGATCGCTTCCACGGATTCGCGCGCGGAGACGTGGCAGATGTGAATGTGCCCGCCCGTCGCGGCCGCGAGGGCAACGTTGCGCGCAACGATGATGCTCTCGGAGACGCGCGGAATGCCCTTGAGCCCGAGCTGGAGCGACACGAGGCCCTCGTGCATCACGCCCTGCCCCGTCAGGTTCAGGTCCTCGCAGTGCTCGAAGACCGGGCGTTCGAGCACGCGCGTGTATTCGAGCACGCGGCGCATGATCTCCGCGTTCATGATCGGGTGGCCGTCGTCACTGAACGCCCCCGCGCCCGCGTCCTTCAACGCACCGAGGTTCGTCAGGTCGGTCCCCTGCTGGCCGATGGTCACGGCCGCGATGGGAACAACTTTGACGAGCCCTTCGCTCGCCGCGCGCGAGAGCACGTAGGCCACGCCCGTTTGCGTGTCGCAGACGGGGTTCGTGTTCGGCATCGCGTAAATCGTGGTGAAGCCGCCGAATGCGGCCGCGCGCGTTCCGCTCGCGATGGTCTCCGCGCCTTCGCCGCCCGGCTCGCGCAGGTGCACGTGCAGATCGACGAAGCCGGGAGCGACGACAAGACCCGACGCGTCGATGACTTCGGCGGCCTGCTCGGCCGCAATGGTGCGCTGCATGTCGAGCACGCGGCCGTCCTCGACGAGCACGTCGAGTTGCGCGTGGATTCCCTGCGCGGGGTCGATCACGGTGCCGTTGCTGATCAGCGTTCTTGTCATTTCGCAGCTCCTCCTCGCAGCAGATAGAGTACCGCCATGCGCGCGGCGACGCCATTCGTCACCTGCTCGTTGATGCGCGAGCGCGGGCACGTCATCACGTCGCGTGTGATCTCCACGCCAATGTTTGCCGGTCCCGGGTGCATGACGAGCGCGTCGGACTTCGCCCACTTCAGGCGTTCCTTGTCGATGCCGTACAGCAGGCGGTATTCCTTGGTGGACGGGAAAAGGTTCTTGGCCTGGCGTTCGAGCTGAATGCGCAGCGTGTACACGACGTCGGCGCGGCGCAGACCCGTCTTGAGATCGTGGCAGACCTCGACGCCGAGGTCGCGAAAACGTTCGGGCACCAGCGTCGGCGGCCCGATCAGCGTCACCTTCGCACCGAGCTTCGTCATCGCCCAGATGTTCGAACGCGCCACGCGGCTGTGCAGAATGTCGCCGATGATTGCGATCTTCAGGCCGTCGAGCGTCCCCTTGTCCTCGCGGATCGTAAAGCAATCCAGCAGCGCCTGCGTGGGGTGCTCGTGCGATCCGTCGCCCGCGTTGATGATCGACGCCGCCACGCGCGAGCCCAGGAACTGCTGCGCGCCGCTGCTGGCGTGGCGGATCACCACGATGTCCGCACCGAGCGCCTCGATCGTCTCAACGGTGTCGAGCAGCGACTCGCCCTTGTTCACGCTGCTGGTCGCGACGTCGAAGTTGATAACGTCGGCGCTGAGCCTGCGCGCAGCGACCTCGAACGAGGTGCGCGTGCGTGTGGAATTTTCGAAGAAAAGATTCACGACCATTTTGCCGCGCAGCGTCGGCACCTTCTTCACCGTGCGCGTGACGATGTCCTTGAAGCCCACCGCGTTGTCGAGAATGAGTTCGAGCTCCTCGCGGCTCATCGGCTCGATCGCGATGAGATCCTTGCGTTGGAGTGTTGCCGCGGCCGATTGCGTGGCCACCGCCTTTTTCGCCATCGCCATGCTCCGTTGTCCTTTCCGAAATCGATCGCCACCCCAGGGCGGCGTTCCTGCTGCTCAGTTCAAAACAACTTGTCTGCGTCCCTTGGCGATCGCGCCGATCCGCCGCGCCACCACGCCCGAACGCGCCAGCGACTTCAACGCGGCCGCCTCCTCCTCAGGCCGGCACATCACCACGTAGCCGATCCCCATGTTGAAGACGCGGAACATCTCGTCGCGTTCCACGCCGCCCTTCTCGCGCAGGAGCGCGAACACGGCCGGCGGCACCCATGCTTCCGTGTCGATCACCGCCTTCGCGTCCTTCGGCAGCACGCGCACCAGGTTGCCGGGCAGGCCGCCTCCCGTGATGTGCGCCATTGCCGTGGGACGCACCGCATCCAGCAGACTCAGAATCGCGCGCACGTAGATGCGCGTGGGCCGCAGCAGCGCCTCGCCCAGCGTGCCGTCGAGCCCGCGGTACGTGCGCCCGAGTGCAAGGCGCGCCTCTTTCACAATCGCGCGCACCAGGCTGTAGCCGTTGCTGTGCACGCCCGTGGAATCGAGGCCGAGAATCACGTCGCCGGGACGCACGTTGCTTCCATCGATCAAATCCGCGCGATCGGCAACGCCAACGGCGAAGCCCGCGAGGTCAAAGTCCCCCGGCTTGTAGAGCCCCGGCATCTCGGCTGTCTCGCCGCCGAGCAGCGGAATGCCCGCTTCCTTGCAACCCGCCAGAATGCCTGCGAGAACCGAGTCGCCCTCGTCCTGCGTCAGTTTTCCCGTGGCGTAATAGTCCAAAAAAAACAGCGGCCGGGCCGCTGAAACAATCAGGTCGTTCACCACCATCGCAACGAGGTCGATGCCGACGGTGTCGAGTACCTTTTGCTTTTGTGCCAGCAGCAGCTTGGTGCCGACGCCATCCGTTGAAGCGAGAATCACCGGGTCCTTCATTCCCGCCACGGGAAGCGGAAAGACGCCGGAGAAGCCGCCGATCAACTTGTTCTTGCTCGCAAGGCGCGCGACGAGTGCGTCGCCTTCCTCGATGCTCACGCCCGCCTTCGCATAGGTCAGGCCCGGCTTCTTTTCTTTCTTCGCGGAGGACTTCATCGCACACCCACCTTTGGTTTCTTGTCGAGCGACGAACGCGGACGCCCGTCGGGGTAACGCCCAGTAAAGCACGTCGTGCAGTAGCTGAGCGTCGGCGGCACGGAGCGCTGGAGGGCAGCGAGGCTGATGAACGCCAGCGAGTCCACTCCCAGATGCTCGGCCATTTCCTGCGTCGTCATCTGATTGGCGAGCAGGTGTTCCTCCGTCGGCGTGTCGATGCCATAGTAGCACGGATGCCGCCACGGCGGTGCCGAGACGCGGAAGTGTACCTCGCGAGCCCCCGCATCGCGGACGAGCCGCACGATCTTGCTCGCCGTCGTTCCCCGCACGATCGAATCGTCCACCATCACGACGCGCTTGCCCGCCAGCACGTCGATCACCGGGTTGAACTTCATCTTCACCTTCAGGTCGCGCATCGTCTGGCCGGGCTGGATGAACGTGCGGCCAATGTAGTGCGAACGAATCAGCCCCATGCGCATCGGAATCCCGGACTCGCGCGCAAAACCAAACGCCGCGGGGTTCGATGAATCGGGAACGGGAATCACGACGTCGGCGTCCACGGGGTGCTCGCGTGCGAGCTCCTCGCCCAGACGCTCGCGCACCTGGTAGATCGACTTGTTCGTCGCCAGGCTGTCCGGCCGCGAATAGTAGATGAGTTCGAAGATGCAGGAAGCCGGTGCGGAGGCTGCCGGAACGGCCTGGAACTTCTCGGCTTCGCCGTCGTGAAAGTGCACGCCCTCGCCTGGCTGGAACTCGCGCAGGAACGTCGCGCCCAGAATGTCGAGCGCACACGTTTCCGACGCCACCACCCATCCGTCCCCGAGCTTGCCGAGGCACAGCGGGCGGAAACCGAACGAATCCTTGAAGGCGAACAACTCGCCGTCCTTCAGCATCACCATCGAAAACGCGCCGCGCAAACGGCGCAGCGATGTGCGCAGCGCCTCGCGGAAGTCGTTCTCCTTGTTCTGGGCAACGAGGTGGATCAGCAGTTCGCTGTCGGTCGTCGACTGAAAGATCGCGCCGTTCGCTTCGAGGTTCTGGGCGAGTTCCTCGGCGTTCGTCATGTTGCCGTTGTGCGCCACGGCGATGTGCCCGCCACGGTAGTTCGCGCGCAACGGCTGGGCGTTGCACGCCATGCTGCCGCCCGCCGTGGAGTAGCGCACATGCCCGATCGCCACCGTGCCCGCCAGCGTCGCGATTTCCTTCGGGCGGCACACTTCACTGACGAGCCCCTGATCCTTGTGCAGGTGCAGGTGCTCGCCGTCGTAGGAGGCGATGCCGGCGCTTTCCTGGCCGCGATGCTGAAGCGCAAACAACGCCGTCGCGCACAATTCAGCCGCATTGGGATGATTGTACACGGCGACGACGCCGCAGCCTTCCTTGGGCCGCGTGGCAAAGTCGCACGCGCGAATGCAATCGGAGCGGTATAAACTCACAGCGGGTTCTCCCAGGACTCGAACAGTTCAAACAACGTCAGCGTGCAGACGGCCTGGATCGCGAACGTGCCGCCCTTGACGCTGCCGATGCGTTTCGCACGCACACCCATCGCTTCACAACGCTCGATCACGGCATCAGCCGATTCGCGCGCGCACGTCACGACGAAGCGCGACGGTTCCTCGCTGAGCAGCGCGCACGCACGCTCCTCGTCTTCCGGCAAAACGACCTCGCACCCCATGCCGCCGTGCGAGCCGAGGCTCATCTCGGCCAATGCCATCAGCAGCCCGCCGTCACTCAAATCGTTCGCCGCCGTCAGCAGACCCTCGACAATCAGAGCCCGAATCGCGGCGTGCGAACGCTTCTCCGTTTCCAAGTCGAGCGTCACCGCCGGGCCCACGAGATCACCCGTCAGATCGCGCAGCACGCGGCTGGCGCCGCAATGCGTGGCACGCGGCCCGACCAGGATCACCACGTCGTGTTCGCTCTGAAACGCCGGCGGCGTCAGGTGCGCGGGATCGTCGATGACGCCGACCATGCCAACAACGGGCGTCGGGAAAACGGCCATGCGTTGCGACTCGTTGTAGAACGAGACGTTGCCACCCGTGATCGGCGTGTCGAACGCGCGGCACGCATCGCCGAGCCCGCGCACGGCCTCGACGAACTGCCACGAACCCGCCGGCTTGCGCGGATTGCCGAAGTTCAAATTGTTCGTCGCGGCAAGCGGACGCGCACCACATGCCACGAGATTGCGCGCGGCCTCTGCCGTCACGCACTTCGTGCCCTCATACGGATCGAGCATGCACCACAATCCGTTGCCGTCGAGCGTGCCCGCGAGCAGCCCGCTCCATCCGGCGATGCGCAGCACCCCCGCTCCCCCGCCCGGCCGTGCAACGGTGTTCGTCTGCACCTGATGATCGTACTGCTCGTAGATCCAGCGCTTCGACGCGAAGTGCGGCGAGTGCAATGCCGCCAGCAGCAGCGCGCCCCAGTCGAACGCATCGGTGTCGATGTCCGTCCAGTCGCGCACGTCGAGTTGCGGCGGCGCGGCATCGACGGGTTCGGTCTTCGGCACGTTCGTGCAGATTGCGGGCAATGGGATGTCGGCCTCGACAACGCCGTGGTGCTCCACGACGAAGCGCCCCGTGTCCGTCGTTTCGCCAACGACGCAGGTCTCGAAGTCCCACTTGGCGAGAATGGCGCCGACGGCCTCGAGGTTTTCGGGTGCAACGACGGCGAGCATGCGCTCCTGCGATTCGCTCAGCAACAACTCATAGGCCGAAAGATTCGCCGCGCGCTGGGGCACCTTGTCCAGGTCCATGCGCAACCCGAGTCCGCCCTTGTCGGCCATCTCGGTCGACGAGCACACAAGTCCGGCGGCGCCCATGTCCTGCAACGCGACGATCTTGCCCGAGCGAATCAGCTCCAGCGTGACTTCGAGGATCTTCTTCTCCATGAACGGATCGCCCACCTGCACGCACGGGCGGTCGTCCGCTGAATTCTCGTTCAACTCCGCGCTCGCGAACGTCGCTCCGTGGATGCCGTCGCGCCCCGTCGCATTTCCATAATAGACGAGCAGGTTGCCCGTACCCTCCGCGCGCGCCGTCATCAACTCCTCGTGCCGCGCAATGCCGATCGCCATCACGTTGACCAGGCAGTTGTCCGTATAGCACGGGTCGATGGAGAACTCGCCCCCGATCACGGGAACGCCGACGCAGTTTCCGTAGTCGGCAATGCCGTGAACAACGCCGCCGATGATCCAGCGATTGCGCGCTTCGTCCGGCGGACCGAATCGCAGCGCATCGAAGAGCGCCACGGGACGTGCGCCCATCGCAAAGATGTCGCGCAGGATTCCCCCAACGCCGGTCGCCGCGCCTTCGTACGGTTCGACGGCGCTCGGATGATTGTGCGACTCGACCTTGAAGACGCAGGCCCAGCCCTCGCCGAGGTCCACCGCGCCCGCGTTCTCGCCCGGACCGTGCAGCACCGCCGGCCCCTTGGTCGGCAGTGTCGCGAGATGCTTGCGCGAATGCTTGTACGAGCAGTGCTCCGACCACATCACCGAGAACACACCGAGTTCGGTGATTGTCGGCGTCCGCCCCAGCACGGAAATGAGATAATCGTATTCCGCCGGAGTGAGCCCGTGCTCCGCAATCAGCGCGGGAGTGATTTCAACGTGCGTTGTCACAGGGTACGTCCTTGAGAGGAATGAACGAAATGGGAAGTGGAAACCGAAGAAGAACACACACGACCGCTCACCTTGAACATCTCCACAAAGAACGGCGAAACGGATCTTCCCCGCCATTCCCGATCAGACTTCGGTGAGTCCCAACAGTAATAGGAAACGATTCCTCGCTGCCGTTCACGTACAGCCCCGAAAGCCCCCTGCTGGGAGAAATCATCAAAGGCGGACAAGTGACTGACCACACGCCTCCCCGTTGTCCCTGCGAGAGAGCAACGCTGGCTCCGCGTCCCACAAGAACGCGACACTGTTGGGCACACGCCTCGGCCGCCGATTGAACCAGACTGTCCCCTGTCGCCCACAAGAGAGTCCCGCAGGGACGACTGAGTGTAGCCCAGCACTTCAGTGCTGGGAATCGAGGCACAAAAAAATGAGGAGAGTCCCGAAGGGACGACTGAACGGCTCATGCGAAAACGCCTCCTCCGGGCAATTCAAGATGGTTCTTCTTCAGGAACTGTGCAAACTCTTCTTCAAACGTCTTCTTTCGATGATGCTCTTCCTGCTGCTCGATATAGCGAACGGTGGCCTCAACCTGCGACACTCCAATCGTGAAAGCCCCATAGCCTTCCTGCCATCCAACGAACGTCGATTGGGGAAACTCCTTGGCCACCCATCCCGATGATTCCCCCTTGATGAGCTGAACGGCCCTGGCAACGTCCATCGTCGAAGGCAACCGAAGGAGAACGTGGACGTGATCTTCGACTCCACCGACGCACAAGGCAGTCATCCCCCTCTCGCGTGCAATGCCGCCAATCAGCGGAAAGAGTCGCGCACGGATTTCAGGCGTCAGCGTGCGAATACGGTCCTTCGTTGCGAAGACGACGTGGACGAGCAAGGAGTGATAGGTGTGGCTCATGACGTACTCTGTGCCCTAACCTTCAGTCGTCCCTACGGGACTCTGGTGTTTCTGGCGCTTGGTCCCAGGACTAAAGTCCTGGGCTACGCTCAATCGTCCCTACGGGACTCTTCGCCAGTTCCCGCCGACGCCCTTGCGGTACTGGGGTTCCGACAACTTGAAGCACAATCGATCCCGCGGGACTGGCGGCGCCCTTGGCGCAAACTCAGCTTCATCCCACCACACTGTTCACCCTCTGGCCGCAGTCCCCGGGAGACGGGTGCCCCCCCGTCTCTGCAATACTCCGTCCTGCCTCTTGAGAGCCCCGAAGCAATCCTTCCCCGCCATTCCCGCTCAACCCTGAAAGGATGGCGAAAGGGATCAATCCTTCTGCATCGTTTCCGCTCAAGGTTGATAGAGTCCCAACAGCGAGAGGAAACGGCTCTTCGCAGCTGTTCACCTTCCGCCGTGAATGAGTCCCGCAGGGACGACTGAGCGTAGCCCAGCACTTCAGTGCTGGGAGCCACGAATCCCAAAGAGGACCAGAGTCCCGAAGGGACGACTGAACGGTTGGTCTGTTGGTATTCACGTCAAGCATGTCCCCTTCAGCGCACGGCCGTGTTTTCCGCCCACCGGTTCATGGCGCGGATGATGCAAAGGCCGTCGGTGCCGCCGAGCAGCGCTTCGACGGCGCGTTCGGGATGCGGCATCATCCCGAGCACATTGCCCGCTTCGTTCGTCACACCGGCGATGTTGAGCACCGAACCGTTCGGATTCGCGCGGTCGGATACCTCGCCGAGCGCATCGCAATACGTGAACGCGATCTGTTTCCTCACGCTCTCCAGCTGATCGGCAGGCACGTAGTAGTTCCCGTAGCCGTGCGCGATCGGCAGACGAATCGTGTCGCCCTTCGCCAACTGCCCCGCGGCAAATGGTCCGCCGTCGAGTTCGCAACGCAGGTACGCATCGTGGCAACGAAACCGCAGTGCGCGGTTCTTCATCAATGCGCCCGGAAGCAGGCCCGTCTCGCACAACACCTGGAAACCGTTGCACACGCCGATGACGAGCGTGCCGCGCTCGGCATGGCGGCGCACGGACTCCATGACGGGCGACATTGCCGCCAGCGCACCCGCGCGCAGATAATCGCCGTAGGAGAATCCCCCCGGCACGGCAATGCAATCAACGTCGTCGGGGACGGAGTCCTTGTGCCACACCACGCGCACGTCAACGCGCATCACGTCGCGCAGCGCGCGGACGAAGTCCTGGTCGCAATTCGATCCGGGGAAGACGACTACCGCCCAGCGTGCGCTCACGATTCGACGGCCTCCCACGAGTAATCTTCGAGCAACGGATTGCTCAGCGTCTCCTTGCACAGGCGCTCGACTTCCTCGCGGGCCGCTTCGGCATTCGGCGCGTCGATGTCGAGCTGGAACGACTTGCCGACGCGCACGGCGGCAACGCCCGCGTGCCCGGCCGCCGTCACGGCCTGCCGAATGGCTTGTCCCTGCACATCAAGAATGTCGGGGCGCAGATGAACGAGAACGTGGACTTTCACCATGGTGCGATTGCCTTTCGCGAGTTAGCCCATCCGTGCGAGTGCGTTTTCAAGCGACTCGCCCGTGATGAGATTGAAAATATGCGCATAGCGGCGCCCGAGTTCCGCGGTCACATCCGGCGGCAGCGCGGGGGGCGTGCCGTCGCCCGCGAATCCCTGAGACGCAAGCCAGTCCCGCAGGAACTGCTTGTCGAGCGCGAGCGCCTCGCCCCCATCCGCCGTCATGCGATAGCGCGACGAATCCGGGGTCAGAACCTCGTCGATCAGCAGCAACGCGCCGTCCTTTGCCGTGCCGAACTCGAACTTCGTGTCGAGCAGCGCAATGCCGCGCGCCGCCAGGCGTTCGTGCGCAAAACCGTAGAGCGCCAGGCTCGCCTCCTGCAGCCGGCGCGTCTCTTCCGTGCCAAACTCCGAGGCCATGCGGGCGACGGTGATGTTCTCGTCGTGTCCCGTCTCGGCTTTCGTCGCGGGCGTGAACAACGGCTCGGGAAGGCGGTCGTAGCGCTTCAATCCTCCGGGGAGTTTATTGCCGGCCACCTCGCCGCTCTGCTCGTACTCGCGCCACGCACTGCCGTCGAGATAACCGCGCACCACACACTCATAGCGAATCGGCGTCGTCCGGCGCACGAGGGCGCACCGTCCGCGGAGTTCCGCAGCCTCCGCCTCCTCCGCGAAGATGTCGGCCGTGCGCGTCGCCAGCAGATGGTTCGCGATCAGCGGCCGCGTCTGCTCGAACCAGTGTGCCGAGAGAAGATTCAGCACCTCGCCCTTGTGCGGAATCGGCTCGGGGAAAACCACGTCGTAGGCGCTGATGCGGTTCGACGTCACCAGCAGCAACGTCTCGTCGCCGGCTTCATAGACCTCGCGCACCTTGCCCGTGTACAAACGGCGCAGCGAGGAGAGGGAGAGCGTTTGCCTCATTGCTTGGGGCCTCTTTTTACCGTTTCTATTTGGTTCACCACGAAGACACGGAGGCACGGAGAAGAAACAATGTCATTCGGCAAACCCTTCTTTCGTTTGACCGTATCCTGAACTTTCCGTGCCTATTCGCGGTTTCATAATCTTTCTTCATGGCGCCCCCTCTCCTACTCCCATTCAATGGTGCCGGGAGGTTTCGAGGTGATGTCGTAGACCACGCGGTTAATGCCATCGACTTCGTTGACGATGCGGCGGGAGATGTGATCGAGCAGTTCGTACGGCAGGCGCGCCCAGTCGGCCGTCATGCCATCGACGCTCTCGACGGCGCGGATCGCGACGACATTCGCATACGTGCGCGTATCGCCCATCACGCCGACGGCCTTCACGGGGAGCAGCACGGCAAAGCCCTGCCACACCTTGTCGTAGTGCGGGCTGGCAGCCATCTCCTCGCGAAAGATGCGGTCGGCCGCGCGCAGAATCTTCAGCCGCTTGGCGTTCACTTCGCCCAGAATGCGAATGGCAAGCCCTGGCCCGGGGAACGGATATCGGGCCAGAATCGGCGCGGGAATTTCGAGCAGCCGCCCCACTTCGCGCACCTCGTCCTTGAACAACTCCTTCAGTGGCTCGATCACGCGCCCCTGCTTGATGAGCTTCAGAACTTCCGGCACGCGGTTGTGGTGCGTCTTGATCTTGTCGCTCGGCCCGTGGACGGCGACGGATTCGATCACATCGGGGTAGAGCGTCCCCTGTGCCAGCATGTCGTCGTCGCGGATTTCGCGAAAGAACACGTTGATGAATTCGCGGCCGATGGCGCGGCGTTTCTTCTCGGGTTCGGTGACGCCTTTCAGGTGCCGCAGGAAATGCCCGCCGGCCCGCAGCGTCTTGAGATTCAGCCCGAGCACCTTGCCGAGGTTGTGCTGCACCTCGGCCACTTCGCCGTCGCGCAGCACCCCGTTGTCCACGAAGATCGGGCGGGACTTCCTGCCAATCGCACGGTCGAGCAGCACCGCCATCACCGTTGAATCCACGCCGCCCGAAACGGCGCTGACGACGCGCCGCCCGGCACTCTCTTCGCGCATCTCCTGGCAGGTTGCATCGATCCAGTCGCCGAGCGACCAGTCGCGCGGGCACCCGCAGATTTCAAAGAGGAAGTTCTCCAGATAACGCGGGCCGTTCTCCGTGTGATGCACCTCGGGGTGGAACTGAAGCCCCCAGATACGGCGCTTCGGATTGCTGACGATGCAGTTGGGTGTGGCGGGCGAATGCGCCAGGCGCGTAAACCCCTTGGGGAGCGCGGCCACGTGATCGCGATGGCTCATCCACGCAAAGTGCTTTGCGGGCACACCGGCGAGCAGGGGGTCCTCCTTCGCCAGTTCCACCTGCGCGCGCCCGTATTCGCCCGAGCCGCCCTTCTCCACCTTGCCACCCAGCGCGTGCATCAATGCCTGGTGCCCGTAACAGATTCCCAGCACGGGGACGGTGAGGCGGGCGAGCAACGCCTTGCCGATGCGCGGCGCACCCTTCTCGTACAGCGACGCGGGCCCGCCCGACAGGATGATGCCCTGCGGATCGCCCTTCAGGATTTCCGCAGGCGTCTCGTGGCACCCCACGATACGGCTGAACACGCCCAGGCCGCGCACGCGCCGCGCGATGAGTTGTGTGTATTGCGAACCGTAGTCGACGATAACGATCATTCACTCACTCCGGTGCCTCCCGCGCAGACGCGGGCGAAGGGATGGCGTTGAGAGGGGAGGGCGCACAGAAAAAGGCGGCGAGAGAACACTCCCGCCGCCTCGGAAACTTTCAGCGACACCACCGGCACGACCGGCGGGTGCTCCGCACCCAACGGAAAGGGGGGCAACGTGGGAACCCTTCGGGCTCCGCCGTTGGCTGCAATCACTCGAATGCTCGTACACGATAGGAGGGAGAAAAGCAACCCGCAGGCTCCAGCCGGTGTCTGGGCGCGGTTGGTGCCACCCGCTTCCGTCCGTTGTCAACGGCATTGCTAACGTGATCTTGACGCCCGCGAAACAAGCGTTTCCCCCTTGCGCGCACGTCAGGACGGGGTCTCTTCTTTTTGCTTCCGCATCAGCTTTGCCGCGCCCCGCGTGGCGCCCCAGTACAACCCCGCCGCCAGAATAAACACCGGCACGAACACCACCGTGGCAAAGTACAGCAGCACGTACACCAGCCCGAGCACGATCTCCATCATCTGCCCCTCGCCCGCCGGCACCGTCCCCGACAGGATGGTCGTCTTCCCGCGCAACCCGCACACGTGCGCGACCAGATAGAAGACAAGCAGGATCACCGCGAACTTCAAAAAGACAAAATGCGGCCCGAAGAACCGCCCCACCCTGCGCACTTCCTTCAGCGCCTTTTCGCTCATGGCGCGTCCTCCCCGCGCAGCTTCGCCCACAGCGGGCCATGCGCCATCGCATACAGGATCACGGCGTCGCCCACCTGGTTGCTCGCGTGATAGCGCAACGTCCCGTCCTTTTCCTCGGGGAACGCCGCGAAGTTCAGCGACGCAATCAGCTCGCCCAGCCACTCGTCATCGCCAAACGACGCAGCGCCCAAAATCGCAAGCCCGCTCGCGCCCGGACTCGCCTCAATCACGGGAACGACCGGTCCCGAATCCACGTCGCGCGGCCCCTCCCAGGACGCGGGCCATTCGCGCGCCACGCCGAACCCCAGCACCGACCCCCGCAGCTCGCCGCGCGCCCGCTCGTACTGGTCGCGTGCAAACTCCGCGTCGATGGCCGAAAGGCAGTGCGCCGCCATGAAGATGCTCGTCCCCTCCGGACCATCGAGCGCATCGCCCTCCCATGTGTAGCTCGAAACGAGCAGCCCCGTGCCGGGATGCACGAGATCCTTCTTCGCCATCGCAATCCAGTCGCCGAAGAATTCGGCGTGGTCCGTTCCGTCCAGCGTGTCCCCCGCCTTCAGCGCCGCCAGCGCCACTGCGTTGCAGAACATCCAGCACTCGTTCGGGTAGCTCTCGCCGGAGAGCACCGGCCCCGCCTTCATCTGCGCCTCGATGCGGGGCAGGCGCTCGGCCATCAGATCGCGGTACTCCGGCTTTTCCTCCACCAGGCGGCGCGCGCCGAGCATCAACGCAATCTCGCCATCAACAAACAGGCTGCGCTTGCCGGGATTCGCCCACTCGCCTCCGCGCGCATAGTTCATCAGGAAGTACAAGTGCCCGTTCTCGTCCTCCAGCCGCAGGGTTTCGTCGATGATCGTGTCGATCACGCCCAGGTACTCGTCCGCCGCGGCGGGATCGCGCAGGCTCATCTCCGCCAACGCGAGCACGAGATACGTGCGCCCCATGAAGTCCCACTCGGCGTTGCTCGTGCGCATGCGCTCGATTTCGGCGGCGCGCTTGGCGTCATCGGACCAGAGCGAGAGCTGGAACCGGGCAAGCTCCTCGGCCTTCGGCGGCAGCGGACCCTCGGCAGCGCGCCACTCGGCCAGATCGGGACGGTAGAAAAGATGAAGCGCGGGCAGCCAAAGAGCAATCGCCACCACGAAAGCCAACAGGCCGCCCAGCACAGCCAGCACGATGTCGCGGGCCAGCTGGCGTGCGGCCGCCTGAGCGTTCATGGAGCCGGGCTCGCTCAACTCCCGTCCCGATGGCGCCAGCGAATCCGCAACACATCAACGAAGACACGGGCGGAGTCGCGCATCGGGGAAACACGCGAGTCGGGATTGTCAATCCAGCGCACGGGAACCTCGACGATGGAGAACCCCTTCTGGCGCGCCAGCAGCAGCAGCTCCACGTCGAAGGAAAAACCGTCCATCGACTGGAGGGGAAAGATGGCCTCGGTGGCCTCGGCGCTGAACAGCTTGAACCCGCACTGCGTGTCCTTGATGCCCGGGACGGCAAGGGTCTGGACGACGAGGTTGAACGAACGCCCCATCAGTTCGCGGTGCAGGGGCTGGCGCTTTTCGAGGCGGGCACCGGGAGCCGCCCGGCTGGCGATCGCCACGTCGGCCTGCGACTCCTTCATGCGGCGCAGAAGACGGGCCACCTCCTCGATGGGCGTCGAGTTATCCGCGTCGGTAAACAGGCGGTAGCGCCCCTTGGCCTCCAGCATCCCCCGCCGGATGGCCGCTCCCTTCCCCTGATTGCGCGGCGCCGGACTTACCCGGCAATTCGCCGAGCGGAAACACGCCTTCGCCGCCGCGATGGTGCTGTCGAGCGAACCGTCGTCGGCCACGATCAATTCCCAGGAATACGGGGCGCGCTCCAGATAGCTCTGCACCGTCACCAGTGTGGACGGCAGACGCCGTTCCTCGTTGTACGCGGGGATGATAACGGAGAGAAAAGGCGGCATGGGGCAGGCATTTGAAGAGAAATCGCAAGAGCGGCGCAGGAATTCTTGGGCAACGCCCAGTTAGGGTGTCAATTCAAGCCGCTTCGGACAATTGCGAGCAATGCGGGCCGGAATAGCCTTGACCAACCGGAACCAATACAAGAATGAGTAAGTTGTTTTGGAAGCAGTAAGGCCGGTCTCTTCAGCACACTTGGATGGAAGGGGCTGTCCCAAATCCTCGGGCAGGAGTTCGTTTCACATTCAGAAACGATGGCCGCTTCGATGGAGGGCCCGCTTTTTATCCAAGCATGTCTTCCATCGGGGAGTGATTCGACCGGAATCATGCCGCGCTTCGAAACATGCGACACACCATTTCACTCTGCCCCTTGGGCACGGAGGCAAACCATGAGGAAAGTATTGGCAGGATTGGCAATCAGCGCGACGCTGGTGGGAGCCGCGTTCGCTCAGGTGACACTCGACGACTTCGAGGCCGACATCGCCGGATGGGCCGTGACGGCAGGTTACGGCACGGTGGCACATACGCTGACCGACGGCGCCAACAGCACCTCGGGATCGCTCGTTCACACCGACGGCGGCTTCTCCTACGGCGCCGAGAAGGTTTACACTGCCGTCGTACCCTCAGACGGCAACTACAAGGTGACGTTCCTGTACAAGAACGGTGATGGCGACAACCCGATGGTCGGCCTCAAGGTCTTCCTCAACGGTGCCAACGCCTTTGACATACCGGCGGCCCCGCAAACGGCATGGACGGCAGGCGAGACAGGCATTGCTGCCCTCACCGCCGGAGACGACGTGACCATCGAAATCTCGACCGCCAACAACGGTCCGGCACAGAACTACAACTTCAAGATCGACGAAATCGTTCTTGAACCCGTCGCGGTCGTCCCGATCACCGCCACGCTGCGCCCGCTCAGCGGCTACTTCATCGACGGCACCACGACGCTGACGGTCTCCGCTTCCGGCGGAACCGGCACGTTCACCAAGGCCGAGTTCGACGTGAACAACGACTCCACGATCGACTACACGGACTCCACCCCGGGCGACGGCCTCACCTACGATCTCGACACCACGGCCCTGAGCGATGGCGACGTGGACGTCAGGGTCATCGTCACCGATGATTCCAGTGCCACCGGCGAGGACACCGTCACCTACACGGTCGCCAACTACGCGGGCGTCGTCGATCTCTTCGCCGACGGCTTCGAATCCTGGACGGCCGGCAATCCGGATAACTGGATTTTCTTCAACGCCGATGGTAATGGCACCGTCTCCGGCACGACCAGCAACCTGACGATCGAGCAGGACACGACGGACTTCGTCGAAGGTACCAGCTCGCTCAAGATCACCTTCGCCGCAACCGACACCACAAACCGATACACCTACCGCACCCCATCCTTCGACGGTGCACTCGAAAACTACATCGTCTGGTACTGGGGCAAGGGCGGCAGCGACAACCGCATGTACATCTTCAGCTCCGACGACGAAGTCACTTGGGTGAACACCTTCGGTGGCGCGAGCTCCAGCTCCACCGCCTCAGCCTGGGCGGAAGTTCAGGGCGCGCCGTATTCGGATACCGGCACGGTCTACAAGTGCGTCGCCACCCACAAGTTCAGCGCCGTCCCGAGCTGGTGGGACGACGTGAAGGTCATCGCGACGAACCCGACCACACCGGCCGCCGCCAACACATGGGACCTGTACGAATAACCGCTGGCCCCACCCACACCAACCGCACAACCCTCGGGGGAAGCCATCCACGGCTTCCCCCGATTTTTTTGTGGACGGCACAACAACAATGACGACCACCAACCGCCTTCTCCTCCTCGCAATGGCTCTGCTGCTCGCAGGGGCGTGCGCCCGCACTTCACCAACAGCCAGCACCGCCGGAACACCCGCCCCGCTCCCCGACATCACCCCCCACAGCCACTCCCCCGCCCTCATGGCCGTGTATCTCGCCGGGCTCGACCGCCTCTCGCCCGAGCGCGTCCTCGCCTACTCGACGGTGAGCGACAACGACCGCGCCACCATTGCACACGATGCCCTCCGCGTCTCACAGGCCGTCCGTCAATGCGGATGGGCGGACCTGCCGGTCTTTCCCGAGTTCCACCAGTGGCTCGACATCCACCTCGTCTCACGCCTGTGGGAGAACGATGCCCGCGAGGCGCTGACCCCCACCGCCGAACAACTCGCCGAGGCCTACACCAGGCAGCACGCCGACCGCCGATTCCCCGACCGCGTCGCCGGTCAGCGCATTCTCGCCCGCACCCGTGAAGAAGCCGACGAGCTCGCCGCCCGCCTGCGCGCCGGCGAGGACTTCACCGCCGTCGCGAAAGAATACTACGCCAGCCTCGGCGAGGTGAACGACGGCATGTTCGCCAACCTGCCCCGCGACCGGGCCAACGATGCCATCTTCGCCGCATTCTGGAGCGCCGAGCCTCACGGACCCATCTTCGGGCCCATGGAAACGAAACACGGCTGGCTGATCGGCCGCACGCTCGCCAAGCACCCGGCCGGGCCGATTCCCTTCGACGAGGTGCGCGACACTCTCGAACGGCGCTGGCGCATCGAGCGCTTTCCCACTTGGCGCGAGGACTTCTTCACCGCCCTGGAACAACAGTACGGCGTCCGCCGTCTTCTCCCCGAAGCACCCTCCGGCGACCCCGCCACGCCCGCCTACGAAATGGACGGCGAAACCCGCACCCTGGCCGACGTGAACCGCCTGACACCCGGCGTCTTCGGCGATCCTGCAAACCCGAAGTTCTACCACAGCCTGACGGAAAGGGCGATTCGCGCCGATCTGTTGCTGGCCAGCGAGGAAGCCGCCCGCATCCGCGCCACACCCACCTACCGCACCCTGCACGCAGCTCTTCTCGACCAGGCGCGCTTCCAAGCCGTCGCCGACAAAGCCTTCACCACCATCGCCCCCAATGACGCCGACCTGCGTGCCTTCCATCGCACTCACGCAGAACGCTATCTCACCCCTCCCGAAGTGCGCCTGCTCGCCGTCACCATCGCACGCAACCCCGAGTCCCTCGTGGAGCCAGCCGCGCTCAATGCCGCCAGCCGCGAGGCCTGGCAGACGATCACGAAACTGCGCGAGGCGTTTCTCGCTGCAGGCGCCCCCGAAGACTTCGACTTCTCCGAAGCCGAAAGCACCGGCGCCGTGCGCGTCCACAAGCCCACGCAATGGCAATCCATCGAGGATTTTGGCCGTCTTGTGGAAATGAACCTCGTGGATGCAAAAGAGGGGGAAACGAGCGAGCTTCTGATCGACGAAACGTCCTACATGTTCTTCCACGTATATGGATGGCGGGCGGGCGAAGCCGCTCCCTTTGAGGAAATCGCGACCCGCGTGCACGACGACTTCATGGCCGCCGAACGCGCCCGCCTCGTGGAACAGTTGCTGACCGGCTGCGACAGCGGCAGCTGAACAAATACCCGTGTGCGTGGGTGTATCCTGACGCTGTTCCGGCCTAGGGGGGGGGGGCGCGCGTCACCAGCTGCAAACCACCTTCTCCCAACTGCCCCCCCTCCACAAAGGCGTTGTCTCCGCACACCCCGGGGTCTAAGGAATCAACAACACGCCAATACTGGAGCAGAGGAACTTCCGGGGAGCAGACGGTGGATATTTTCGCAGGCCTTACGGCCGACCAGCAGCGCGTCCTGCGCAACATCGGCAAGCACCAGCAGCTTACACCCGGCCAGTTGCTCTTTCGCGAGGGCCAGCCCGCATGGGGACTCTATGTTGTCCTCAGTGGTGAAGTGGAAGTTTACCGCTCGGTCATGAACGAGGATCACATCGTCGCGATTCGGGGCGAGGGGTCCCTGATCGGCGAGATGGGTCTGCTCAAGGAAGGTGGCCAGCGCACCGCTTCCGTGCGCGCCCGCGGCCACGCCGCGCTCTTTGAAATCTCCCGCGACCCCGTTGAAGCCCTGAAGCAATGCGGCGACTTGAATGCCGCCATGGCGTTTCTCCAAAACCTGATCGTCGTCCTGGCCGAAAAGCTCCGCCTGCGCGTGGAAAGCGAACAGGTGGCACCCGCCAGCGAAATCGCCCCCTGGAAGGAACTCAGCGAGGAGTTCGAGAAGGAACTGGAGTCCATCGCGCGTCATCTCCCGAAGGAAGGCATCTTCCGCCGCTCGATCCGTCTGGGAAAATTGCGCGACACCGAGGAACTTGTCACCCAGGGCGCCGAATCCGACGGCTTCTTTTTCCTGCACCATGGGCGCGTGGCCGTTTATCACACCGACGAGCAGAGCAAACGCACGCTGATCGACCGCCGCGAAGCACCCGCCGTCATCGGCGAAAGCGGCTTCTTCGGCGCCCAGCCCCGCATGGCCACCGTCATCGCCGACGGCCCCGTCCTGTACAGCAAATTCCCGGGCCGCGAGTTCGACAAGCTGCGCCGCAAGAATCCCGCCGAGGCGATCGAAATCCTCACCGCCGTCGCCCGCCTCATCATTCACATGAACTACCGTTATGGCCGCAGCGTGGGGTTGGGAACGTGAGAGAAATCGGGCAGACAACCGACCACGCACTTCAGCCCCACTCGCTGACCCGTCTCAGCCAGGACTCCCTCACAGCCAATGTTAAGCTCGAAACGGCCATCAAGACCCTGGTCTTCTCCGACCTGATCGGCAGCACGAGAATCGTCTCCGAAGTCGGCGACGACCGCGCCGCCCGCATCTTCCGGCGCCACGACAAGCGCATCCGCGCCCTGCTCGCCGAGTACAGGGGCGTCGAGGTTGAACGCACCGACGGCTTTCTCGCCATGTTCGACCGCCCGATCGATGCCGTGCGCTACGCCCTCGCCCTCCACCCCGAACTCGCCGACATCTCCGAAGGCGCCGGCGTCGTCCTCGCCGCCCGCGTTGGCATCCACCTCGGCGAGGTCGTTCTCGTACCCGTCGCCAACGGCACCAAACCCCTGGAAGCCGAGGGCATCACCCGCGTCGTCTGCGCCCGCCTGATGAGCCTGGCCCAGGCCGGGCAAACCCTCATCAGCCGAGGCGCCTTCGACCTCGCAAAGCGCGCCTCCGTCGGCACCGACATCGCCGCCTCCGGCGTGCGCTGGCAGTCCCACGGCAACTACGTCCTCAAGGGCGTCGAGTTCGAGGGCGAAAGCGACCCCATCGAAGTCTGTGAAGTCGGCTACATGGGCACCGGCCCGTTCGTGCGCCCCCCCGACACCGAGAAAGCATCCCGCGTCCCGGAGCCCTCGGAGAGTGCGGCCCTCAAAATCCCCGTACCGGAGATCCGCGGCGTCCCCTCGCACCGCCTCCGCCCCATCGTCAAAATCGCCATCACGGTACTTGTCATTCTTGGCCTTGGCTCCACGGCCCTTCTGCTGCTCATGCCCGATGAAAATGCCCCGGCCCGCGAAGACGTCGTCAGCGGCCCCATCACCCAGCCTGCCGCCTCGTCGGCCGAGGTCGTCGCCGCTCTCGACAAAGCCGACTTTCCGGCGGCCATCGCCGCCATGCAGGGGCACCCGGAGTGGTCCGAGGCACTGGCCGCAGCACGCGAAGCCGCCCGGCTGACGCTCGCCCCCGGCACGCCCGAGGAAATCGCCGCCTCTCTGGAGGACGGCCTCTCCGCTGCCGAACCCGGCGAGGCCTGGAGGCGCCTGCTCGCTCTCAAGCTGATGGGCAGCCCCAACGCCGATGCCCACCTGGAAACCTTCCGCCAGGCACACCCCGATGCTCTCGACGCCATCCGCGAGGACGCCTGGCGCGCCGCCGGACGCCTGAGGGAAGCCGCCACGCCCTCAAAGTAGAAGAGGGGCTTCGAGTCCGCGGAAGCAACGCAGCCGGACTTCGTCATCCGCGCTGATCGGCATTCATCCGTGGCGACCTCTTCCCTCCGTCGCCACTCGGAACCCATCTTGCAAGGACATCCTCACCGGCCTTGCACGCCCGGCATTCGAAAACGTACTCTTTTTCCCCATGAATCTGCTTCTCGAAATCCTGCGTCACACCTACGGCGTCCTCGCTGAAGCCGCTCCGTTCATCCTGTTCGGCACGGCGATGGCCGGATTGCTGCGCGTCTTTCTCCCTGCCGACCGGCTCCCCAGCTGGCTGACGGGCAAGTCCTTCGGCTCGGCCGTCCGCGCCAGCCTCATCGGCCTCCCCCTTCCGCTCTGCTCCTGCTCCGTGCTCCCCGTCGCCATGGAACTGCGCAAGCGCGGCGCCTCGCGCCCCGCCACCAGCTCGTTTCTCATCTCCACCCCCCAGACCGGCGTGGACTCCATCATCCTGTCGTGGGTCCTGCTCAACCCCGTCTTCGCCATTGCCCGCGTGCTCGGCTCGCTCGTCACGGCGCTGGTCACGGGAGGCGCGGAAACCCTGTTTGGCGGCGAAGACAAGCCGATGCAGGAAACCGCCAAGCCCGTCGCTTCATGCTGCTCCTCGAAGAGCACCGTGGAGCAGATGTCTGCCTCGTGCTGCGGCACTACCCCGCAGGCGCCCCCCACGCGGCCGGCGTTGAAGGAACGCCTGTTCGCTGGTCAGATCTACGCCTTCAGCGACCTGTTGCCCAAGATGTCCAAATACTACGTCATCGGGCTTGTGGCGACCGGTGTGGTGATGGCGCTGATGCCCGAGGGCCTGCTCGAAGAGTACGTCGGCGGCGGCATCGGCGGAATGCTGCTCGTCGCCGTCATGGGCGTCGCGCTCTACATCTGCGCCTCGGCGGCCACTCCGCTGGCGGCCGTACTCGTGGCCAAGGGCATGTCCCCCGGCACGGCGCTGGTCATGCTGCTGGCCGGCCCCGCAGCCAGCCTCGCGTCCCTGGCTGCCGTGCGCGCCATGATCGGCCTGCGGGGACTCGGCATCTACCTGACGTCGATCACGGTCTGCGCCATTGCGCTCGGCCTCGGACTCGACGCTTTCTACGGCATCTCGGGCATCGCGGTCGTCGTCCAGCAGGCCGCCCGGGCACACGAGCACATTACCCTGCTCGCCCATGCTGCCGCCGTGGTCATGATCGCCGTCTTCGCCTTCCAGGGAGTTCGCACTCTGCGCGCCCGCCTTTCCGCGCCTCCCGCCCCGCCTTCCGGCCATCAAAGGATTCAGGCCGAAGCCCTTCAGGAGTGAGCGCTTCCCGTTGCCCCACCGCTCCCGGCGTGCTCGATTCCACACTTCTTGGAGATCACGCCCGGAATGCTCTCGGCGTGCAGGATCCAGAACGCCGCCGGAGGCCACCCCCATGACGCCACTCACCACCCAGCAACTCGCTGAAACCGCCCGCACCTACTGCTTTCCGAACTATGGCGACCGCGATCTCGCTATCGTGAGTGGCAAGGGCTGCCGCGTCCGCGACGCCGAAGGAAACGAGTACCTCGACTTCCTCGGCGGCATCGCCGTCAATAGCCTGGGTCACTGCCACCCCGCCGTCGTCGAGGCCATCCGCGCCCAGGCCGCCGAACTCATCCATTGCTCCAACCTTTATCTCATTGATCCCTACGTCCGCCTCGCCGAGCGCCTTTGCCGCGAGACCGGCATGAAGAAGGCCTTCTTCTGCAACAGCGGCACCGAGGCCACCGAAGCCGCCATGAAGCTCGCCCGCCGCTGGGCCGCCAACACACGCGGCGACGGCCACGCCACCATCATCGCCTTTGAGGGCAGCTTCCACGGCCGCACCTACGGCTCGATGAGCGCCACCTGGAACAAGAAGGTGCGCGAAGGCTTTGGCACCGCCCTCTCCGGCGTTCGCTTTGCAAACTTCAACGATCTCGAAAGCGTGGACGCCGCCTGGGGCGAGGACGTTTGCGCCGTCCTGGTGGAAACCGTTCAGGGCGAAGGCGGCGTCAACCCCGCGTCGCACGCGTTTCTCACCGGGTTGCGCGAGCGCTGCAGCCGCGCCGACGCCCTGCTGATGATCGACGAAATCCAGTGCGGCATGGGACGATGCGGCTACCCGTTCGCCTACCAGGGGGGCCACGTGCAACCCGACGTGGTGCTGGCCGCCAAGGCACTCGGCGGCGGCCTGCCGCTCGGCGGCGTGCTCGCGGGCGAGAAAGCCTGCGACGTCTTCCAGCCCGGCACGCATGGCTCGACATTTGGCGGCAACCCGGTCGCCTGCGCCGCCGCCCTCGCCGTGTGCGATATCGTCTTCGACCCCGATTTCCTGGAGGCCGTCGGCGAAAAGGGCTGTCACTTCTGGGGCGGACTCGGCGGCTTGCAGCGCGAATTCCCCGAACTGATCAAAACGATCCGCGGTCTCGGCCTGATGATCGGCATGGAACTCACCCGCCCCGGAGCCGAAATCGTCAAAATCGCCCGCCGCCACGGCCTGCTCATCAACTGCACTGCCGACAAGGTGCTGCGTTTCCTCCCGCCCTTGACCGTCGAACAGTCCGACATCGACGAGGCCGTCGAAAAACTCCACGCCGCCCTCAAGGAATTCGAGGCACAGGCCAACGTCTGAAAAGAAGAGAACACCACGGAGGCCCGGAGAAGAAGGAGCCTTCCCACTCGAACCACGAACCCCCAACCACAAACCACACCCCCCCTATGACAGCCCTCGCCCTTGCACCCGCGCGGGCACAACGCTTGAAACACTCGCAAGAAAGCACCCCCTCACGCGCGCACGCCCTCTCAGGAGCACCACATGGCCGGCACACCCGACAGCGAAGCCCCCAAACTGTCCAAGACAGAACACATCAAGATCGACAGCAACGGGCTCTACATGACGATCCAGGATAACCTGGAACGCGACACCGACCATTTCCCCGAAGAGGACTACCAGATCCTCAAGCACCACGGTTCCTACCAGCAGGACAACCGCGATGCGCGCCGTGAACGCCGCAAGCTCGGGCTCGGCAAAGACTACAAGATGATGGTCCGCACCAAGACACCCGGCGGCCGCATGAGCGCCGACCAGTATCTCCTCTGCGACGAGCTGTGCACCAAATACGGCCAGGGCGACATGCGCATCACCTCGCGCCAGGGCTTTCAGTTCCACGGCGTCGTGAAGGCCAACCTCCGCCCGCTGATCCACGACCTCAACGTCCTGCAGAAAATCACCACCCAGGGCGCCTGCGGCGACGTCGTCCGCAACGTCGTGTGCGCCTCCGTCGCCGACATCGAACCCGCTTTCGTCAACTGCGGCGTGGACCTCCTGGCGTGGGCGCAAAAAATCAGCGATCACTTTCTCTCCAACTCCCCGTCCTACGTGGATATCTGGATCGACGACGAGAAGGTGGACATCGCCCCCGACGGCACAATACGCTATAAGCAGAAGGGCCCCGCCCAGCCCGTCGAGGAGCCCATCTACGGCAAGCAGTACCTGCCCCGAAAATTCAAGTTCGGCCTCACGCTCGACATTGACAACTCCATCGACGTCTACGCCCAGGACACCGGCGTCATCGCCCTCACCGAAAACGGCAAAGTCACCGCCTTTGAAATCCTCGTCGGCGGCGGCCTTGGCCACAGCCACAGCAAGGCCGAAACGTACCCGCGCCTGGCAACCCCGCTCACCTGTGTCGGTGAGAAGGACCTCCTCGCCGTCCTCGAAGCCATCGTGAAAACACAGCGCGATCACGGCAACCGCGAGGACCGCCATCAGGCACGCCTGAAGTACACCGTGGAACGCCTCGGCATCGACGGCATCCGCGCCGAAGTCGAAAAACACACCGGCTTCAAGCTCCCCCCGCCCAGCAACCGCCGCCCCAAGGAACAACCCGACTACCTCGGATGGCACAAGCAGGCCCAGCCCGGCCTCAACTACGTCGGCGCCTGGATCGAGAACGGCCGCGTCCGCGATTTCGACAACGGCCCCAAGTTCCGCACCGGCATCCGCCGCATCGTCGAAACGTTCCGCCCCTCCGTCCGCCTCACCGCCCACCACAACGTCGTGTTCGCCAACATCAAGGACGCCGACGTGCAGGCCGTGCAGGCAATCCTCGACGAATGCTCCATCCCCATCGATCGCACCATCGCCCCGATCCGCCGTCACGAAATGGCCTGCCCCGCCCTTCCCATGTGCGGCCTCGCCCTCTCCGAAGCCGAACGTGAAATCCCCAAGCTCATGGACAAACTCATCGAGCTCGGCCACGCCGACGACGACGTTGTCATCCGCATGACGGGTTGCCCGAACAGCTGCGCGCGCCCCGAGACCGCCGAGATCGGCATCATCGGCCGCGGACCCGACAAGTACAACCTCTACATCGGCGGCGACCGCCTCGGTGCGCGCATGAACACGCTGCTCGCCGAAAGCCTCTCGGGCGCCGACGTCGCCGTGAAGATCGGCATCCTGCTCGACGCCTGGAAAAAGGGACGGAGCAACGGCGACAGCTTCGGCGACTGGTCGCACGCCCAGGGCACCGACGCCCTCAAGCCCCTCATCGAAGCGTAGGGCGGGAAACGCTGAAAGACGTTGCAGGAACCTGCTTCGATATCCGCGCCTCGGCCAGAGCGGTGCTCACAACTCGTGTCGTGAAGCGATTTCACCACAAAGAGCACCAAGAAGAAGCCACGAATTGCACGAATCTTCACGAAGGAAGAAAGAGCGCCGACTGAAAACAATGACCGTTGCAATTCAAGGAATGGAGTCCCGGAGGGACGACTGATCGTAGCCCAGCACTTTAGTGCTGGGTACCTGTGAACAATAAGAAGCCAGAGTCCCGAAGGGACGACTGAACGATTTCTCCTAAAGGAAACCCGTCTCTTGGTGGCGTCCACGGCAAGGCGCTGTCACTGCCTTTTCATCTGCTCCAATTGTGCCGCGTTCGGCGTCACACCCATTATCTGGCTCGGGATGTTGCCACTTGGATTCGGCGAATGAAGCGCCTCCTGATCCTGAAGCTGTAACTTGGCGAGCGCGGCGCGGTAGGAGGGTTCTCCCGTCAAGTCACTGAAGAAGAAGTCCAGCCCTTCATCGGTGAGCAAGTCGAAGAACGAAACCATCCCCCCCGCCGCATCGGCGCGATGCTCGCTGTAATCAACGGACCGCTCGCCGTTCTCTTTGACGACATAACCGCCCGCGGGATCGCCCGCGATACCAACAAGTGTTCCTGACGGAAAGAACTCACCCGGAACGAAATCCGTTTCATCGAGTTTCAGGCTTGGGGGAAGGATCCATTTCCTTATCACGACCCGTGATTTTCCGGACTCTCCCTTCGCTGACAGCACGCCAAGCTCAAGTTCGTATTCCACGGGCAACTTTTTGCCCTCGAAAACATTCGAGGCCAAAACCTTGCAATCCACCACGGGCATGTCCCACCCGGGCAAGCTCATGGTCCATCTATTGATGAACCCATCCGATTCCACCCAATGGCGGTAGACCGTTGCCCGTGGCGATTCGGGTGCCATTGGTATCTGCACGACGGTTTCTGCAACCCCTCCATCACGAACCACTTCGACCCTGCGCTGCGAATAATAGAGCTTCAGGAGTTCGCCCGGGCCAGTGACTTCTGCCAGACGCCGTTCCGCTTCCGCCTGCGTAAACGACGGTTCCATGTCCTCGTCCGACCAGAGGTAGGACAAGAGGGGATCGGAAGTATCGTTGGCTCTGATCGTCAGGTAGACAGGGGATTCGCTTGAGCGAAGCAGCGATGCTTCAAGAGGAGCGGTTGGGTAGGTAATGGAGGCGGAGTTGCCACGGTCATTCCAAGCCCAGACGATACTACCATCATACGCGGTCATCTGGCGGTAACTTGAATGCTCGGCATCGGCATTCGGGTTCAGCAATTCCCTCACGCGAAGATTGCCAACCCATGCCTCCAAGATGCGATAGCGCAGGCGGTCTTCCGGATTGTAATAATCGTAGACCACTGCCGCTCTCTCAAGGCGTGCCTCACGGGCCTGCATGGACTGGACAAGCTCCGCCCGGGAAACCTCCTCGGCTCCGAGTGGCGAAAACAGCAGACAAAGAAAGAAGAGCGCGGCATTCACTTTCATGGCTCAACCTCACAGTCGTGGATAGGCAACCCACGCACCAGTGCAATTGTCATTGCATAGTGACATGCGGCCACAAGGGCCACCAGTACTTTGGATCAGGCAATCCCAACCCAAAAAATATCTATGACGGCATGCCCCCATTTGCGCTGTTCCACAGCTTGTAAAGCCCCACGTCGGCAGTGTGCATATATTAGCAGGGTTAGGTGTTCTTAGGCAAGTGTAGCCGGAACCTCCAGGTGTACACACGTAGCACTGACCATCGACTTCGACATTGCCACCTGTTGCCTCACATGTATTGGCTGCGTCATCAGGACTGGGACAGGCCACAAAAACGGCACAACAGGAGCCTGGTGGAGGTGGCCCGGCGGATTCGCCATATCCTGCTAAGAGCATAAGAAAGGCGAAGGACAATACTGCTGCTTTTCGAGTCATGTGCATTGCTTACCTCCTCACCAGTATAGGTCATGCATTGGATGGTTGGGAAATCGTCTTCGCGCCATATCTCGGATTCGATCATAGACTTCCATTTCACCACCGTACTTCGCCCGAGTAGCCTCGTCATACATCGCATACAAGTGATAGTTCATCGTGGGGAAATAGGGAGCATCGGAGGGGATACGCTCTGGAATCCTTGCCATCAGGCGCGACGCTTCATCATTCTTTCCCATGAAACGTAATGCGAATGCTGTATACACTGTAGCACTGCCAAGGACTTTCCAGTTTTCAGGGTAACTAGACCACATTGGCTCGTACTGCCCAACCACATCTCGATAGCGTTCCTCCCAATAAAATGTTTCAAGAAGCATCAGGTCAGCGATCGCGCGCAGTTCAAGTGGTGCCTCGGGAACGTCGATGAGGGTGCGTTTCAAGTATTCACGCGTTAGTTCCCACGCCGAGGGGGTGCCCAACATCCTCGCTTCCTCGAATAGCACACCGCCTTCTTCGAGGGTGATCATCCAATGGTCTGCGGAATCTACCGGCGCAGTCGTGCTCCATGTTGTGAGTGCCTCGCGCACGATATCGAGCTTGGAAGCATTGGCCATTTCAGTGGAGGGATCGTCCCAAATGCTTGTAGCGAGGCCATAAAAATCTGCGTGTGCAATGTTCTTGAGCCGTGCTGCCGCCTCCAGATTCAATGGATGTTCGACACCCAAATACGCATTATGAATAAGACACTGCTCAAACGCCATCCGCGCATCTGCATCCCTATCGGCATTCAGGAGAATATATGCGCGACGGAGATAAGCATCAGGAACTTGCAAGCTGTCAGGATATGTATCAAGCGCAGCGTCAATAGCTGTAAGCGCAGCGTAGAACTCCTTGCGACGGTTTGCCTCAAGGGCTTTGCGCACGTGGGCTGTGACTTCCTGCTCCTTTGCCCAGCGGGCTCCTGCCTCACCAGACTGCACGCCTGACCATATGTCTTCCAGAAAGCGTGCTCGCGCAGCACGGTCGGCAAACAGAGGCTCGCGAGCAACAGCTTTGACCAGTCTGAGCGCTGTCTCAGGTTTCTCCGCATGTATCGCTTCTGCGTAACGGATCGTTCGCAGTGCCGTCAAGTTTGAATTGATCGGCCGCACGATGCCTCCCTGCGTCTGATGCACCCACGCACGCATGGAGTCTTGCACACTGATTTCCGTGGCATACTGGCTCGCAGCAAGATCGAGAACATCGATCCACTCGAGAGCCGCCTCGGCTTCGGGCTTCGCATTTACATCTTCCACTGCCTCGGCAAACGCCGCACGCGCCGCCTCAGTATTGTGCGTTTGGCGGAGCAAGATATATCCAGCCTGTACATGCCGTGGCCCCAGCACAGGAATTCCCGCCCCACTCAATTCTTCTCGGAAGTTCAGAAACTGCTCGTATTCATCATCATCCCAGTAATGGTCAAAAACGCTGTTCTGCGCCTTTGCTCCCGAGATGCCGGAGTCTGCGTCAAGCGCCAGTTCATGCAGCGCGCCCACGGCTTCAAGGCTACGCCCCAAACGTGCCAAGGCATCGGCCCGCACCAGTCTTAGTTCAGCAGATTCAGCACCCTCCAAGCGTGCCAATACCTGCTCCACCTCACCCGACTCAATTAGAGCACGGGCTTCCAAGATGGCCATCCGCTCCTGCCAGCTTGCGGACTCGGGTGTAAGCTTGAGTTGCTCAAGTTTGCCAATCGCCTCGTTGGGTCGCCCCTCAGAAAGGAGAGATTCTGCCTCGCGTAATGCTAATGGCGGAACTTGCGCACAGATCGTTCCGGCGCCAAGCAGCAAAACACCTACAATTGCTTCTCGTAAGCCTGTTGCCATGCGAAATCCTCCTTTCTTCTTCTGGAGACTGCCTCCTAATTTTCATCCTCCGCCGCCAAGGTCAAGAGCAATTTTGCGTATAAGCATGAAGCGATTGTAGTGAGTAGCGTTCTCATCTCAAAAAGCAGAATAGACCATCCAAGCCGCTAATCCGCTCAACCCTGCAAGGGTGCTGAGTATCCTGGAAACGCCAAATGCCAACTGGGGAATATAATGTTCCCCATGCCGAAGGCGTCGCCGCACAACCTTCCTCTCACCCCTCTGGACACGCTTCGGAGTGGCCGAGTACAAGAGAACGGGGCCTCCGCGCTGGAGGCCCCGTTCTCTTGCGATTCGTTGAGGGCGCCCGGCTTTCAGCCGTTCGCCTTCTCCCAGCTCTTCAGGAACGCCACGAAGCGTTCCACGTCCGCCAGCTCCATCGCGTTGTAGATGCTCGCGCGCAGGCCGCCGACGTTGCGGTGCCCCTTGATGCCGTGGAAGCCCGCCGCGGAAGCATCCGCCACCAGCTTCTTCTCCAGCTCCTCGCTCGGCAGGCGCCACACCACGTTCATCAGCGAGCGGCTCGCCTTCTCCACCGGCGTCGTCCAGAACGCGCTGCCGTCCAGGCAATCGTAGAGCACCTTGGCCTTCGCCTCGTTGTGCTTCTCGATGCCTTCGAGCCCGCCCTTCTTGGCCAGCCACTTGAACACCAGCGCCATCACGTAGATCGGCAGGCAAGGCGGCGTGTTGAAGCAGCTTTCCTTCTCGATGTGCGTCGTGTAGCGCAGCATCGTCGGGATGTCCTTGCGCCCCGACGCGGCGAAGTCCTTGCGCACGACGACGAGCGTCACGCCCGCCGGGCCCAGGTTCTTCTGCGCGCCCGCGTAGATCATCGCGTACTTGTCGAGCGCCACCGGACGCGACATGATGTCGGAGGAGGCGTCGCAAATCAGCGGCGACTTGGCCTCGGGCTCCTGGCGCCACTGCGTGCCGTAGATCGTGTTGTTCGACGTGAAGTGCGTGTAGACCGCGCCGGGTGCCTCGTCCAGCGGCCCTGACGGAATGCGCACGTACTTCTCCGCCTTGCTGCTGGCGGCGATGTGAACGGTGCCGAAGCGCTGCGCTTCCTTGATGGCCTTGGCCGACCAGTCGCCCGTGTCCAGATAGTTCGCCGTGCCCCCGTTGAGGAAGTTCATCGGAGCCATGTAGAACTGCGTGCTCGCCCCGCCCGAGAGAAACAGAACCGCCCACTCGTCGTTCAGGCCCAGCAGATCGCGGCAACCCGCCTCGGCCGCCTCCAGCACCGCCACGAACTCCTTGCCGCGGTGCGAGTGTTCCATCACGCCGACGCCGGACGACCCAAGAGACAGCAGGTTCTCCCTCACTTCCTCGATGACTTCGCGAGGCAAAAGACCCGGTCCCGCGTTGAAATTCACCTTTCGATCCGTGCTGCCCATGATGACTGACTCCATCGGC
This sequence comes from Candidatus Sumerlaeota bacterium, assembly GCA_030156535.1. Lineage (GTDB taxonomy): Bacteria > Sumerlaeota > Sumerlaeia > SLMS01 > JAHLLQ01 > JAHCAW01. The sequence continues at coordinate 65,974 of JASGMJ010000002.1, read as the reverse complement.
CCGCGCAAGGCGGAGCAGAAATGTGCCGGTGCGGTTCCCCCACCCCGGCGGCGAGCGAACGCTGCCCAACTCCCCGCCGTGCGTCAACGGAGGAACAGAACACTCTCGCTTTGGCATCTTCGGACACCTGAGCGGCTGGCCAGGTAGAATCCCGGCGTTTCCATCACGCCCTGCCGATTCCCCTCGACACACACATCGACTGTATCATAGAGATTCACGCGAGCCGTTTAGAGGCAAACTCACCCCCACGTGGACTCCCATGACTCACCGCATCCTGATTGTTGACGACGAGAAGAACACTCGAGAAGGCCTGCGCTGGGCCCTGGAGTCCCATGCTGAGGAAGTTCTCCTCGCCCCCGATGGCGAGCAGGCCCTCCTCCTCCTCGGCGACAACCCCGTCGATCTTGTCGTCTCTGACCTCAAAATGCCCAAAATGGACGGCATGGAGCTCCTCCAGCACGTCCGTGAAGAGTTTCCCGAGACTGAGTTCGTCATGCTCACCGGCCACGGCACCGTCGAGACCGCCGTCGATGCCATGAAGAGCGGCGCCTTCGACTACCTGATGAAGCCGGTCAATCTGGAGGAACTCGGCCTGCTGGTGAAGCGCGTCTTCGAGTCGCGCGAACTCAAGCGCGAGAACGAGCGCCTGCGCGCCGAAGTCAACGAGCGCTACGGCTTCGAGAACATCGTCGGCAACTCCCCCGCCATGCAGCGCATCTTCCAGGTCGTCCGTCAGGTCGCCCCCACCAAGGCCAGCGTCCTCGTCCAGGGCGAAACGGGCACCGGCAAGGAACTCGTCGCCCGCGCCATTCACTACAACAGCCCCCGCCGCAAGAAGGCCTTCGTCGCGGTGAACTGCGGCGCGCTCAGCCAGTCGCTGCTCGAAAGCGAACTCTTCGGCCACGAGAAGGGGTCCTTCACCGGAGCCGTCTCCCAGCGCGCCGGGCGCTTCGAGGCCGCCGACAAGGGCACCATCTTCCTCGACGAAATCGGCGAGACGAGCCCCGAGTTCCAGGTCAAACTCCTGCGCATCCTCCAGGAGCAGGAACTCGAACGCGTCGGCGGCAGCAAGCCCATCAAGGTGGACGTGCGCGTCATCGCCGCCACCAACCGCGATCTCAAAAAGGAAGTCGAAGCCGGGCGCTTTCGCGAGGACCTCTACTACCGCCTCAACGTCATCAAGATCGACCTGCCCCCGCTGCGCGAACGCCAGGAGGACACCGCCCTGCTCGTCCACCACTTCCTCCAGCAGTTCAACAAGGAGCATGGCCGCAATCTGACCATCGGCCCCAAGACCATGCAGCTCCTGCAAAACTACTCATGGCCCGGCAATGTGCGCCAGTTGCGCACCATGATGGAGAGCATCTCGATCCTGACCCCCGGCAAGGAAATCCAGCCCAAGCACCTCCCCGAGGAAGTCGCCGCCGACCCCGATCCGGGCTCGCAACTGCGCCTGAAAGTCGGCATGACCGTGCGCGACGCCGAGCGCGAACTCATCCGCGCCACCCTCAACGAGTACGGCGGAAACAAGGCCAAGGCCGCCCGCGTCCTCGGCCTCGGCCGCAAGACGCTCTACCGCAAACTCGAGGAATACGAAATCGCGGAGGAAAAGGCAACGGCGTAAACCCTTCGCCGCCAATGGGGTGCTGCTCCCCAAGGGGAGAATACCCATGCCACGGGCCCCCTCCTCTGGCGCATGACCCGCCAGCCGAACCACGAGGTACGAGCGACCAGGAACGAATTGTGCCTTGCTCGGAGGCCCGCCCTGAGGCACCGTCCAGCTGGGGCATCAGACCACACCCGCGACGCGCAATCGAACCACGGAAACGGCACCATGCAAGTTTGGAAAGAGTTCGACGATCAACAGGTCACCCACAGCATGGCCCACTATCTGATGGCCATTCAGGACCTGCTCAAGGAGCAGGGCTATGCCCGCGTGACCGACGTCGCCCGCCTCCTGGAAATCACCCCGGGCTCCGCGTCCGTCAGCCTCAAGGCCCTCAAGGCCAAGGGCTACGTCGCCGAGGACCGCAATCGCTTCCTCGGCCTCACCGAGCAGGGCGAAAAGGTCGCCCACGACGTCCACCTCGCCAACCGCTCCTTCGTCATTTTCTTCAAGGACGTCCTCGGCGTGGACCCCACCCAGGCCGAAATCGACTCCTGCAAGATCGAGCACCTTGTCAGCGCGGAAACACGCGCCAAGCTCCTCATGTTCCTCCAGTATTCCCTCAGCCACCACGAGCAGGCCAAGGCCTTCGCCGAAGGCTTCCGCCATCACCAGTTCGTCTGCCCCGGCCCCGACAAATGCCCCCTGTGCGACGACTCGTGCGAAATGAAGTGCCTCGACGAGGCCTGCAAGCACGACGCCGAGGACGGCGGCCAGTAAGACTTTCCCGCCCATCCGTAAGAGTTACCCTTCCCACGCCCGGCCTCGCGCGAGACAGCACGCGCACGCTTGGAACCGCCCTTGCGTTGCCTTGGCCCATCTCTCCCCGGAGCCCTCTCATGAGCCTTCGCCTCCTCCTCCTGCTGAGTGCCGGCATCCTGATGACCTTCGCACCGGCGCGCGCCCAGGAATCCACCGACGACGCCCCCGCCGACGACCTCATCATGGCACTCGACGACGCCATTTTCACCAACGAGGACGCCCCGATCCTCGAAGCCCTCAAGGCCATCCTCCAGGCCGTCAACGCCGAACCCGACAGCTATGCCCTGAACATCGCGGCGGCAAAGGGCTACCTCGCCCGCGCCGATCTCCTGCGCGTCGACCGCCAGACCGGCAAGGTCGACAAGGCACGCGAGAAAGCCATGCGCGCCCAGCAGGCCCTCTGGGGCGAAAAGGGCGCCGAACACGCCGAAAAAGCCAAACGCCTCGCCACCACCAAACAGGAAAAATCCGAAGCCTACCGCCTCTGCGGCGAATGCACCGTCCACCGCATCGACGGCCCGCTCTCCGGCATGCGCTACGGCCCCACCGCGAAATCCGACATTGAGTTCGCCGTCTCGCAGGACTCCACCAACTGGCAGGCGCGCCGTGCCCAGGGACTCATGTTCCTCAACAATCCCCCCATCAACGGCGGCGACCTCGACAAAGCCGTCGAGACCTTCGCCCTCTGCGCGAAGAATGACGAGCAGCACGCCGACGTCCACCACGCCTTCCTCGCGCAGGCATGGATGAAACTCAAACGCCCGGAACGCGCCAAACTTGAAGTCCAAAAGTCCCTGCTCAAAAACCCCGCGAACCGCCTCGCCAACAACATCAAGGCACGCCTGCAGGAGAACAAACAATGGTGAGCCGCCCCTTCGCCGCCACCTTCGCGGCAGCAACCGTCGCCGCGGCACTGATGACGTCGGGTTGCGCGTCGTCCGCTTCCCTGCGCGAAGGCAACTACGAGGACGTGACGCCGCACGAGCTGCACCGTGCCGGCAAGAGCGGCGACGCCGAACTCGCCGCACCGCTGCGCGCCCTGCTCGAAGAGCGCCTCGCCTCCGGCACAACAACAATCACCGACGAGCAGGCCATCGAAGCCGTCATCGCCCTGGGCCGCACCGGCGACGCATCCGACGGCGCCGCCATGCTGCGTGTCGCCCGCGAGGACCACTCGCCCGACGTGCGGGCCTTCGCCATCGAAGCACTCGCACGGCTCAACCCCCCGCTCCTCGCCGCCGAACGCGGCGCGCTGCTCTCCGCCGAGAACGATCCCCTCGTCCGCGCCCGCCTCGCGGACAACTGAGCATGAGCAACTCCTCCCCTACTCAGTAACCCTCTTCATGATGATTTTCGCCGTGGCAACGCAGTGTGCAGTACCCTGTGCCATTGCCCTGCGAAACATACTCGATTTCCCCCGTCGAGGACAGCGGCGACACGACCGACAAATCGAAGTTGATCAGGTGCGCGTTGTTCACCGCGTTGCCCGCTGCGCCGTCGATCCCATGCGCGTCGTGGCAAACCGAGCAGGGAGTCCGCTCCTCCACCACGTGCTTCCGATGGCCGCGGAAGCTGCGGTCGCTCAGCACCACCGAGCGGTCGTGGCATCCATAGCACAGTGCGTACGCCGTGGGACTTTCGGAAACGCGCTCGCCCGTCTGGTACTCCTGCTTCAGCAAAAACTGGTACTGCGATCCATGCGGCCCGGCGGCGTTGCCGCCAATCGCCGAAGCGTCGTCGCCGTGGCAGTCGCTGCACGCAATCTGCGACTCCTCATTCAGCGGCGCGATCAGGCTCGGCACGTGGGGATTCCTTCCGGGAAACGCCACGGGATGGAACGAAGGACTGTCCGACCCGAAGGCGCGCAGAAGGCCATTCGACACCACATCGCGCTCGATGCCGCCGAACGCCACGGAGCTTTCTTCCGCGTGGCACTTCAGGCAGACCTCGTACTCGAAGAGCGCCTCGGCGGTCGCGGTGCCCGCGATCGTGAGACCCGAAACGCCCACGAGCGCTCCAGGCACAAACGGAGCCTCCGCCTTCCCCGTCTTCGCGCGGTGCGGATTGTGACAGTCCGAACACGTGACGTGATCCGCGCGCCCTTCGAGAACTTCGCCGGGTACGTGCCCACCCGAAGTCTCCAGGATGGGATGACGGTACGGCTTGCGCAGTGCCGTTTCGAGATTCGCCCGCGCCACCGAACCGTCGTGGCACGTCAGGCATGTCGCCGCGTCCGTCGCGCCCGTCAACAGCTCCTGAGCGCCCGGCGCATGGTGCGAGCGATGGCAGTTGAGGCACGCGTTCGTGGCAACGTCCTCAAACTCCGTGTGCGGCCACGGGTCCACGCCTGTGCCGCTCCATGACGCCGTCGAGAGCGCGTGCGCCGTGTCGTCGAAGTCCGGACTCGTGTGGCACTCGCGGCACAGGCGCGCTTCCGCGTTGTGCATCACCAGAAAGCGCCCCCACTCGTTGTCGTGCGGATCGTGGCACGTCGTGCATTGCAGCATCCCCGACTCGTCCAGGCGGATCGCGGGGTCCCACGAATGCGGCGAGGCAAGCTCCCCCGCCGCGCCTGCGAGCGATTCGGTGTACGGAAACGAGATGGGGTGATCGTCGCGCAGGTCCGTGCCGATCAGCGACGGCCCCGGCGCAATCACCGACGAACCGCCAAAGTCGATCGGCGCCTGCTCTGAAACGAGATCGCCCAGCCCCACCGTGCCGTCGTGGCACGAGAGGCACAGCTTCGACGAACCGGTCGGCTGGCCCGGATGCGCCGTCAGCGTCGGGCTGTCGTACGGGAGGTACGAGGCGCTCGAATCGCGGCGGTTCCACAACGGAGCCTCGGTCCGTGCCCCATGCGGCGTGTGACAGAAGATGCAGACGCGGTCCTCGTCGAGCGCGTGCACCGTCCCCGGTCCGCTCGACGAAAGGTTGTGCGGCGTATCAATAATGCTCGACTGCGCGCGCGTCACCGCCGCGAACGCAACGAACGTCAGGCAAAGCAGGACAACGAGCGAACGCTTCATGGCGATGCACCTTCCTTTCCGTCCCCGCCCGGCGCGGAATCCGCGCCGAGAAACCGAAACACCTGAACCCGGCTGTTGTAACTGTCGGCTACGAAGAGAAGCTGCCGCTCCGCATCAAACGCCAGCCCCGCAGGCAGCCAGAACTCCCCAGGCCCCGAGCCAGGGCCACCCACGTTCAGCAGCAAGCGGCCCTCGCCATCGAAGAACACCAGCGAATCGTACAATCCCTCGACGGCCACGAACACGCCGGGCGCAACGGCCGCCACGCCCTTCGGATGCGCGAAGTCACCACGCGCGCTCCCCGCTTCGCCAAACACCGTCAACGAGCCGCCCTGCCGGTCCAGGCGCTGCACGCGGAAGTTCATGCTGTCGGCCACGAGCACGTTCCCCTCGCCATCGAGCGCAACGTGCGTCGGAAAGTTGAACCGTCCCGCCTCCGCGCCATTGCCTCCCAACGTGCGCAGCAACGCGCCGTCACTTGCAAAAACGCAAACCGTGTGCGCCAGCACGTCGGCCACAAACACTTCGCCGCTGGCCGGATCGACAGCGATTCCCGCCGGGCGGAGAAACACGTGCTCCCCCGCGAAACGCCCCAGGTGCGTGCCATCGGGTGCAAAGCGCTCCACCGCCACGCGCCGCGAATCCGCGACGAGAACGTTCCCCGCTTGATCAACAGCCACGCCGACGGGCGAGGGAAGTCCCCCCTCGATGTCTCCGCCAAACCGCGTGTAGCGCCGCGCCTTCCAATCGTAGAAGTGAACGCACTGCATCCCCGGATCCGTCACGATAAGCCCGCCATTCGGATGCAGTGCCACCGCATACGGCCGCGAAAGATGCGACTCGGCCGGCCCGCCGAAGAGCCGCGCCAGCGAACGCCCCACCCCACTCTCCTGGAAAAGATCACGATGCTCGGCGAACGAACCTGCGTAGCGCAACCTCGCCTGCTCCGGCGGCGGCGGCCACACCGGAGCATCCCCCACCGCAACGCCAAACGGATCGCGCGGCGCCGTGGCGCACGCGGCAAGCAGCACGAGAACCATCGGCATCAGCAGGCGTCTCATCGCAGATACCCCTCGGGTCTGCGGCCCAGCGTCCGCTTCATCCGCACGAAAACCTGCACGCGGTCGCGCTGGCTGTCGAACACGTCGTACTCCTCGAAGCGCGCGCCTCCCTCCACCGTCACGCGCCGCCAGTCGAACCCCACGCGCGCGATGATGCCATTCGTCGTGCGTTCCGTGCGTCCCGTTTCCTGCATCGTGCGCGCCTCAACCTTCCAGTACCCGTGCCGCGTGAACGTGCCGTTGATGTGCGCGCCCGCAAAGCGGTACTCACTCTCATCGTCGTCGCCGATCTCCCTCTCCGAATCATAGCGCGTCTGATTGATCCCTGCGTGCCAGCCCCACCGGATGCGCGAATTGATCCGGTGGTTCCCTTCGATCCTGTTGCGCCACTGCGTGAATCCGCCGAGATCGTCCTCGTAGTCCTGATACTCGCTCACGAACGCAAAGTCGCGCCACTCCTGTCGCAGTCCCGCCATGCGATCCGTGTACTCGACGAGTCCGAAGTTGTCGTCGAAGGCGTCCACGCTGCGCGCGCGCAGGTCGTGCTGTTGCGCGTAGAGCGAAAGCCCGCGCAGATAGCGGTCGAAATCGTGGCGCACGTAAACGTCCTGGTCGTCGGCGATGTAGGCGATGTCGCCGTCGATCTCCACGCGATAGTCCACCAGCACCAGGTCGCCGTCCGCGATCAGACCACCCGGAACGACACGCAGCCCCGTGCGGCGTCCCTGGTGCGTCAGTTCGTAGTCGAACCCCTCGTTGTAGATGATCGTGTTCGTGGGATCGGTGACGACGATGCTGCTGTCCACCACGTCGCTCCGGCTGAGGAACGCGGGCACCGCGATGAAGATCGTAATCGCCTCGTCGAGGATGTCGTCGTGCGCATCGCCCCCTGTGCGCGTCACGCGGTCGAACGTGCGCGAGTACCCCGCGCTCAGCACGCCGAGCGCCGTGTTCTTGCGGTAATTCAGCCGCCCCGTCACGCCATAGCGGTCCTCCTCCGTGGCCTGCGTCACGGTGCGCCGCCCATGGACGTCGAGGTGTGACTTCAGGCTGTCGAACAACTGGTGATCCACGCCGATCTCGCCGCGATAGGTGTCGGTCTGCCGGTGGTCCGAGTAATCATTCCGAAGGAAACTCGCGAGGATGTACGAACGCAGATTCTCCGTGTGTTCGAGTTGCAGGCGCTCCTGCCAGTAGTACGTCATCAGGTCCTGGTTGTTGCGTTGCCGGTGATAGCGCACGGTGGAGCGCAGATTCGCGCGCCCCGCCACATCGAGGTTCAACCGGTTCGTCGCCTGCAACGTGTGCGTGTTCAGTTCCGACTCGCGCTCGACGTCACCATTGAACGTGTTCGCCTGGAAGTCGCGGTCGAAACTCTGGTAGCGGTACTGCACGTCCGTCTGGCTGCGCTTGCCGATCGAGTGATGCAGATTGTACTCCAGCGTGTCGGAGAGCGTTGTGCTGCTGCTGTCCGCGCCGTACTCGTCGATGCGCGAGCGCGTGAACGACAAGTCCATCGGCGCCACGCCGTTCCGCCAACGCACGGTCGCTCCCTGCGATTCCGTTCGCACCAGATAGCGATCCACGAAGAGCCCCATCAGGATGCGCTCGTCGCGCCGCGCGAACACGGTGCCGCTCACCGGGTGTTCCTTGAAGAGATCGACGCGCAGGTCGTAGCCCACCAGTTCGTCATTATCCTGCGAGGACGTGCTGTCGCCGGGCGACTCGCGCTTCAGCCATTGCTGCGAGAGCCCCAGCTTGACTTGCGCCGAGTACGTCAGGAAACGCGGGTGGTACGCGTAACCGCGAATCCGCGCCTGATAGTATTCCTGGAGATAGTTGTTCGAGTAGCGCGTGCGTCCTCCGCCCGAGCGCCGGATCGTCTCGCCGAAGTAGTTGTACTCGATGCCGATCTCCGCGCTCGTGTCCGTGATGGCAAGCGCCTGAACCGGGTACTCGCGCCGGAAGCGGTCGGCCTCTGCGCCACCACGCGCCGCAAGCGCAACAAGCGCGGCGGCGAGCAGACAAGCGGCGAGGCGTTGGGCAGGCAGCATCGGCAATTCATGCGGACCCGCGAGTCCGCCCTCGGATTCATGGCACGGATGGCGGCTTCGGGGGCCGCGCCTTTCCATCGAGGAGAGCACGCGCACGCGCGCGCAACTTCTCCACTTCCTCCAAATCAGGGACGGAGTCGCCCATCTCGTCGAGAATCCCCAGGGTCTTTCCCGCCTCACCGAGTTCCAGATGAATCCCCGCCATTTCCACCATGGCCTCGCGGGGAAGCTCCTGCTCGCTCGCGGCCTGCTCGTAGTACCCCAACGCCTTCTCCCACAGTCCCCGCCGCGCGAGCGCGCGCCCCATCTGCAGCTTCATGATTCCCGGCGTGGGCGTGGGCTTGTTCAGCGCTTCCTCGCCATCGAGCGCCACGACCACGTCGCGCGCCACCGCCTGCGCCAGACCCGAACTGTACCCCGGATGAAAGCCCGCAACCCGTCCGTCGTTGCCCACCACCACGACGGTCGGTGTCGCAATGATCCCGTAGGCGTGGTAGAGCGCGTCGCATCGGTCGAAGAGCACGCGCCAGTCCTTGGGCTGTTCGGGCACAGCCGGCTTCTCGCCGTCGTTGAGGCGCGAAAAGATGACGAACGTGCGCGTCTCCTTCGCAAAGCGTTCATGCCGCGCGTTGATCGCCGCCAGCGCCTCGATCGCATCGCCCGCGTGCATGTCGCCCGGCTTCAGGAACACCAGCACCATCGGCCGCGTCGTCGCGTCGTCCTCGCGCTCCACCGCCTCCTCTACACCGGGCGCGCGCAGGCTCGGCGCGGCATCGCCCACCGCCAGCCGCTCCGCAAACGCAGGAAACGCAAGCAATGCGAACAGCACCACGATCAGGACGCGCATCCGTCTCATTGTGCCGGCGCCCCTGCGACAGGCTTCACGCGGTCATACGCGTACGGCACGTGGCAGCCCGTCGCGCATGTGCCGCCTGTGTCCGTCTTCGTGAACTCCACCTTCATCGACCAGCGCCCGAACGGCACTTCCGTGCGCACGTGGTGCGGCTGCACGGATGCGTGCTCCGCGTGGCAGGCACGGCACGTGCGCCCCTTCTCGCGATTCACGTGCAGGAAGTGCAGGTTGCGATCTCCATCGCGGAACTGCGTCGCCACCGTCTTCTCCTGCTCCACCAGCGTGCTGTCGTGGCACTCGAAGCACAGATCGTAGGCCCCTTCCTCGTAGGGCGCGTAGAACTCACGCGGGAACGGCTTGTTCAGGATGCTCGCGACGTCCGACCCGTGCGCCTGGTGGCACGCCACGCAGTTCTTCTCGCGAATCGGCCCGTGCAGCGACGTCGCCTCCGCCAGCTGTGCGGCCACGTTGTCGATCGTGTCGTTCTCGCGGTGGATTTCCTTGTCGTGGCATGAGAGGCAAAGTCCGCTCGTGTCGGTGCTCAGCAGACCCTGCTGCGACGAAGCGTGGGGCGCGTGGCAGTTGCGGCACGCCTTTCCTTCCGTCATCGCGCCGTGCGGGAACTTCGCCTCGTTGGCCTTCACCAGAAAGTCCTCGTGGCAACTCCTGCACAGGTCCGCCCCCTCGGTCGGAAGAAAGAACTGTGACGTTCCCCCGTGCGGATTGTGGCATCCCGCGCATTCGGTCTCCACGGGCTCGTGAACAACGAGCGCCCCTTCGATCTCCTGCGCCACGTCAATGTGGCACCCCGTGCAAAGCGTCGCGCGTGGCTCGATCAGCAGCCCCTTGTGGTCCGACTGGTGCGGCTCGTGGCAGACAACGCACTCACCCACGGCAACAGGGCCGTGCAGGTGCGTCATGTCCTGCGTCACGTTGTCGTGGCAGAGAAGGCACGAACCGGCGCCCGCACCCCCCTTGACAAAGTGCCGGTTTGAATCCCCGTGCGGATTGTGGCAGACGACGCAATCCGTCTGAAACGGCCCGTGCACCACGGCCTTCTCTTCCTCCACCTCATGGCACGTCAGGCAGAGATCGCGTCCCGTCGCGATGGCCGTGAACTCGTGCCTGCCATTCACGGGAACGTGGCACGGCTCGCACTGCGACATGTTCGCCGGGCCGTGCAGGAACTCGGCCTTCACGACGTCGCCGTGGCACTCGCCCGTCACGCAGGACGGACCGAGTTTGATCTCCGCGTTCGCCGCATAGACGCCAGCAGCGGCCGCCGCGAGCAGCAACGCCGACGCAAGAACGCGGAAACGCAAAATAAGGGACGGAGTAGTCATCGGATGGTCGCTCCCATGGATTTCACTGCACGAGGTTGAGGATTTCAGTTCGAATCGCGAGAGCAATCAGGAGAATCCCGATCAGAAACGCGATCATGCCGAATACGATTCCCGTCACACGGCGCGCCTTGGAGATCGGCTCCTCGATGCGTTCCTCCAAGGCCCCCGTCGCTACCAGCCGCGCGTATTCCGCCGGCCGCTCCTCCTTCATCTCCTCCTCCGTCATCTGCCCGCTCCACATCGTCAGATCGATGGGGAACCTCTCCGGGCGCAGATGCGTGTTGAAGAAGTGAACCAGGAAAATCACCGACGCGGCCAGCAGCGCTTCGATGCTGTGAATCACCATCGCGATGTTCAGCACCCAGCCCGGCAACAGCTTGGAGAACAACGTCGGCATCCACAGCAGCAGCCCGCTCCCGCCAATCAGGAACACGCCCCAGATTTCGCCCCAGTAGTCGAACTTCTCGAAGTACGTCCAACGGTCGAAGTTCGGGCGCGGCCCCATGCGGAAGAACCACTTCATCATCGCAATGAAGTCCTTGAAATCCTTCCACGAGAACAGCATCGAATCCGGCCCGATGATGAACCGCCAACGCGGCACCGGGCATTTGCGCCAGAAAAACCACACAAGATAGCACAGGTGCAGCCCCGCGTACGCGAACGTCACGATCGCGAACAACCGGTGCAGAATCCCCATCGCATGCGTGCCGCCAAAGGCCGCGGAAATCGCGTGCGCCCATCCGGTGTAGCTGTACTTCAACGGAAAGCCCGTCGCCACCAGGCCCATGAAGCTGATGATGATCAGCGCATGCGTCAGCCGGTGCATCGGGCTGAACCGCCGCACCATCCGCCCGCTGCCGTGGCGATTCGCAGGTGCCTTCAGGCGCTCAACCAGCGTGCGCTGGAACCAGAGCAACGAGTGCGGAATGAAGACCAGCAGCACGCTGCACAGCAGCAGCGTCATCCCCCAGAACACAAAGAACACCGCCGGATGGCTTTCCCTGTCCATGTAATCGACGTGCGCGATGTACTTGACGAAGTTCTCGTTCGCGCCGGGGTGGCACTCGCCACACGTTTCGATCAGATTCCCGGCCGCCACGCGCGACGCCGGATCGCTCGGCGGCAGGATGTCGTGCGCGCCGTGGCAGCTCGAACACACGGCCACCTCGTGCCCGCCCAGTTGCGTCACCTTGCCGTGATAGCTGCGCAGGTACGATTCGCCCAGCTTGATGTGGCACGTCGAGCACTCGGCAACGACGTCGATCGCGAAGCTCTCCCCCGCTTCCTCGATACCGTGGCTGTGGTGGCAGCTCGTACACGACGCCGCGTCTTCCCGCCCCGCCGCCAGATTCCTGCCGTGGACGCTCTCCGAGTAGATCGCCTCAATGCCCTGATGGCACGTGCCGCACATCGCGGGCACATTCGACGGATGAATCGGGCTGGCCGGGTCCGAAGCCTTCAACATCGCGTGGCCGCCGTGGCAGTCGCTGCACAGCGGCGCCGACACCAGACCCTTGTTGAACAACGCCTCGCCGTGGATGCTGTCGTGGAACGTGTTCGATGGCGAGAATCCCAGCTCCGTTTCGTCGGAGTGGCACGCCGAGCACCGCTCCACCATTTCCAGCGCCTTCGCGTAGGTGCGCTCCGCGCCGACCGGCTGCGTCTCGTGCGCGCCTCCGTGGCAGTCCACGCACGACGGCGCCCCGTCCACCGTCGAGGCGTGAAGCCCCGACTCCATCGCGTCCGCCTGCTCCGCGTGACACGCCGTGCACGCAAGGCTCCCGACGTCCTGGCTGTGCGGCAAAGACTCGATCCCCGCGTGGCACGTCGAGCACGCCAAGCTCGCGTGCGCCGAGCCCGTGAAAGCATCGCCCGGAACGTACAGCCCGGCGATTTCGCTCTCATCGCGGAACGTGCGCTCGCCCGATTCCGGCGCGCGCACCATCGCCGCCAACGCCCCCGGGCTCCGCTCCGCGATCCACGGTTCGCCGTGGCAACGATGGCAACGGTCGTCGTAGGTTTCCTGCGCGTGCAACGGCCGCGCCACGAAAAGAACGGCAGCCATCACCACAAGAAGCGCCGCAAAGGCACTCCGCTTCCAAACTGTCCAGGTCATCCCATCGGGCATCTCAGTACATCCTGTGGGGATCGTGACACGCCGAGCAGTCCTCGAAATTGGGGACGGAGTGATACTCCATCCCCGCCGCTTCTTCCGCCGTGTCTTCGTGGCAATGCAGACAAAGTCCGGGCAGCGCCTCTGCCAGCAGGTGCTCGTGCTGCGAGCGATGCGCGACATGGCACGGGATGCACGTTCCCAGGTTGATCGGGCCGTGGTCCCATCCCTCCTCGCGCCGCTGCTGCTCGTGGCATTGGTCGCACAACGTCGCGTCCTTCGCGATGTTCTCGATTCCGGCAGCGGGATCGTGGCACGCGCGGCACTTGCGCTCGGCAACCGGTTGGTGGACGGAGCGGATCACCAGCGCGGGTTTGGCGGGCGGCCGTTGCTCGCGCAGTGTCCTCAGATCCTGCAGGTACTTCGACGGTGCCTCCGTCCGCGCGAGGGGCGCACGCACCGCGGCGGCCTCGACACCCGCCGGAGGCGGCACGCCATCGAACACCGCGCTCAACACTTCGTACCGCGACACCGGAGAGCACGATGCCACGAACGCCGACGCCGCCACCAACAGCGCCAGGAAACACGTGTCGCGGCGGCGGTCCGGCTTTGTCATTTTTCTGCTTCCGGGGGGCGCGCCACGGCGAAGAAGTTCACGAACCCCTCGCCCTTCTGGCTCACCACAATCACGAGAAACTCGGGCGCGAAACCGTCGATCACCCGCTCGTTCAACCAACGAAGATCGTCCGGCCACGGCATCACCCGCAGTCCCGCCGGCAAATCCAGGTTCCCGCCGTCGGCCCCCGGCGCCCCGAAGAACAACAGCAGCCGCCCCTCCGGATCGAAAATCTGCACATTTGCAAAACGCGAATCCGCCACGTACAGCCGCCCCCGCCCGTCCACGTCCAGCCCCTTCGGCCACGCGAACTTCCCCAGAACCCGCCCCGGTCCTCCCACCACCATCAGCGCCTCGCCCTCCCGCGTCACCTTCTGCACGCGAAAGTTCCCCGTGTCGGTGACGTACAGCGAGCCACCCGCGTCGGCGGCAATCTGCGTGGGCAGGAAAAATTTCCCGGGCTCGCTCCCCAATCCACCGAACGTGCGCAGCAGCGACCCGTCCCGCCGGCTCCACACCTCGATCTCGTGCTCCTCCGGGTCGCACACGAACAGCTCGTCTCCATATACGGCAACAGCCACCGGAGCTGCTTCGCCCGGACGTCCCCACGCCGCCAGAAACGACTCGTCCGCCGCGTACACCAGCACCGCCTGGCGCACCTTGTCCGCCACGTACAGCCGCCCCTCCGCATCGAAACACAAATTGTTCGGCTGCTGAATCTTTCCGATTCCCCGGTCCCCCACCAGCGGCCGCGCCTCGCCCGTCGCCAGATCATACATCAGCACCGAGTTCAGAATCGTGTCGCACACGTACAGCCGCGACCCGCGCAACGTCGCGCTGATCGGCTTGGCCAGCGGATACAGAACCGGCTGCGGGCCGAGCACGAAGTCCGCAAAGCCTCCCTGGGGCTTCGGCAAATCCGCAGGCGTCGAAATCGAGCCGAGGTACTGAACACGCGCCGGAGCCGGCGGCGGCGGGAAAATCACCGGCGCTGCGGCAGGCCTCTCGGGGGCGGAGGCAGCACACCCCTGGAGAGCCGCGAGCACGGCAAAACCGGCGAAAACAAGGAAGGCGGAAAACAGTGGGGAGAGGCGTCTCATGGAACCTTCCGACAAGGAATACACAATTTATCCGAATTGCTTGAAAGGATCGTGCCCACAAGCCCCAAAAACCGCCTCCGGGCCGGTTTCTTTTCGCCCACCAGAGCTCCGGCTCCACACAACAGAGTTCCCGAGCCGCCCAGAGCATCCGCCCCGGCCGCCTGCCCCGCTGCTCATCATTGAAAAGAAAGGAGTTCCAAAAGGCTCGCATGCTGCGCACGCTGACACGCCGCCCTGCGAGCCACCCCATCCGCTCCGGCCTCCCTGCTCCCACCACTCCGGCCGGAATCCGCCTCCTCCGTCACCAACCGAAAAAACAGCCCAAGTGTGACAGCCCCGCCACAGTAAAAAGCGGCATCGCCCGAGGGGTCTGCCTCCCGGTGAGGAACAACAGAGGGGCATCCCGGCTTTTCGGGAATCGGTGAATGACGAATTCCAACCGGCTGGCACGAGGAGGCGGTTGGCGTTCAGCATCCCTGTGCACATGTCCTCCATGGCTTGAGCACAACGGAGGACCCGCAGGGGTCGGCTCTTACACGTGGAAAGCTCTTCCCTTCGCCTCGCACCGGTACGGCACGCCCGCGCGAACGGCCCCCGCGCCCCCACTCACTTATCGTGACAGGTCAGGCACAATTGGCTGCTCGTTTGGCTGATCACCAGCAGGTTGTCGTCGATCACTTCCGCCGAGGCACCGTTGTGCACGTCGTGACAGCTCGCACATTCCATCCGGTTGTTGAACAGCATGTCGTCGGAAATCGTCGAACCCAGCCCCGAAGGCGTCCCGGAGGGCTCGTGCAGCTCCCCATCCGTCGCTGCCAGCGCGTCGTCGTACACAAAGGACACCGGGTGATCGTTCGTCAGCTCATCCGCGCCAATGGCCAGATCGCCCCCCAGAAAGATGACCCCGGCGTTGCCGCCATAGGAATCCACGGCCACCGTTCCATCGTGACAGGAGAGGCACAGTCGCGACTCGCCCGAAGGCTGCGCGACGGTCGCATCGAGCGACGGACTGTTGTAAACCTGGTATGTCCGGTTCGTCGTCGCGTGGTTCCACAACGGCGCATCCACCACCGACGTGTCGGCATTGTGGGCCGTGTGGCAGAAGATGCAAATCTGCTCGTTCGGGTCGATGGCGGAGAAATCGTGGGCCGATCCCTCGATGGCCGAGGAACTCGCCCGGGGAAGCGAAAGAGCCCCAACGGCAAGCGCTGCAACGATGCAGGCTTTCTGATGAATCCGAAAACGAGTGGAGTGCACGTGTCACCTCCCTGAGGGGCCGGTCCAGAATCCGATCATTCAGTCCTCCCGCGCGGACGCGGGGTCTGGCGGGCGGCTGCTTTTTCCTGGCGCGGCCAGACAAGACTGGCAACCACCTCGCACAGTTCGTGGCTGTCAAAGTCGCGCGACAGGCAATAGCCAATTCCTTGCGATACAATTTTCGTTCCGAACTCGCGCGAGAACATCGGCGTCAGCACGATGACCGGCGACGGCACCCGCGCGCGCTTCAGCGCAAGCAGCACCGTCACCCCCGCGTCCAGATCCTCGTCCAAGTCGAGAAGCACCGCGCCTGGATAGCACTCCTGCCTCCGCCAGAACGCCGGGTCGGAAACCTCCTCGCGCGTGCGCCGATGCACGTCGCACGGAACGAGTGCCAGATCCTCCTCGATTCGGCGGTGGAGCGCGTCGTCTTCGCTGACGACCAGCAGACAATGGCCTCGCTCGCGGCTGCCCACCTTGGTTCTCCATGACGGCGAGCTGACGGCGAAAAGGGGCGCCCGTGGGCGCCCCTCCCGCCGTCTCTCAGTGCACCGCCCATTGATCTCTGAGCGAGCGTGCTGTCGGGTCCTGCACCGGGCCTCTCAGATCGATGTCGGGATAATCCACCAGGATCGAGACCCCGTAGACCCCGAAGTACGAACGCTGGAGCAATTGCACGGCATACGACGTGTTGTGGACACCATAGCTGCCGTCCAGCCACACGAAGTTGTAGTTGTACAGCGCCTTCTTCTGGTCGGGCGTCAGTTGGCCAAAGCCACCCGACGTGATGTTGATCTTGCCGTTGGAGCCCACCGACGTTCCCGGCATTGTGTCGAGAATACCAGGCCGCAGAAGCTCGAACAGGCCCGCGACTTCGCTCTGTGTTCCTTCCGTGACGCCGTCGCCGTCGTAGTCCCCCTTCGCCGGATAGTCATACGTGTCCAGTGTCAGGTGGCACTGCTGGCAGGCGTTTTCCACATTGATGATGTCGTCGGACGGGTCGTCGTTCCCCAGCGTGTCGCGCATCGCGTAGCTGTGTCCGCCCACCAGTGGCGTCTCGATGATCCCCGGCCCGCCGTCGGGCGTTTCCGCCATGTGGCAATGCGCGCAGGAATCCTCGACGGTTGCCCCGTGGGGCGAATTGGGCGCGAAGGCCAGGTCGAACGAGACACCCGTCGAGCCGAGCAGCATGTCCGCCTGCGTGCCGTAATGCGCGCCGCGGAAGCTGCTCTGCGCCGTCGCCTCGCCATCCGAGCTCCGCGAGTTGTGGCAGCGGAAGCACGTCCCGCCCGTTCCCGAGCCATACGGCCGCGCGCCGCTTGGAATCGTGAAGTCGCCCGAGGCACGCAGCTGGTGCGGCTCTTCCGAGAAGTGCGGATCGTGACACGCCGAGCACGTGATCCCGTGGTACTCTTCGGTCTCAAGCTGCGGGATCGGCTTGCCGTCGCCATGCACCGCGACAAAGCCCTCGCCCGTATGGCAGGTGCGGCAGGTGTCGGACTCGGCGACGTGGCCACCGCTCAGATCAGCGGTCACCGGGTGCGAGGAGGCGTTCCACTGGTAGAAGCCCTGCTGGTAGCCGGAGGCCGAGTCGTGGCAGCGCGCACACTGCTCGAAGTCGAGGTCGGCACCGTCGATGCCCTTGTCCGCCGCCGTCAGATTCGACGGATGCAGCGAGCCCGCACCGTGGCAGCTCTCGCACTGGATCGACGCGTGTCCCTGCATCGCCTCTGGCAACTGGTTGAAGTTCTCGTTTCCGTTGTTCGCCGCGTCGGCAACGAGCGCCGGAATCTCATTCAGGTCGAAGCCCAGCGTCGTCGCGATGTCGTCGAACCCGTTGTTCACCGCCTGGAAGTGATCGTTGAAGCCCACGGTGTGGCAGGGCAGGCAGGAGACGGCGTAATGCGAGACCGTCTCGCCGTTCATGTCGCGCTGGAGCTTGGACGCGTGCTTGGACTTCAGCCAGTCCTCCAGCACATTGAGGTCCGCGTTGCCACTATCGCCGCCGTGGCAGAAGCCCGTGCCGCACTGCGGCGCCCGCGGCTCCACCGTCGAGTTCGCGTCGATCTTCCCAACGCCCACCCACTCGGCCGCGTAGAGCTGCATGTCGAACACATCGATCACAGCCTTGCCGCTCGTCTGCGGCGTCAGACGGATCAGGTACTTGCCCTTCTTGTCAGGACGGAACGTCACCATCTCGCCCGTCGTGGCGCTCAGGCCGGCCGTCGAGCCGCTCGGACGCGTCAGGATGCTCCATTGGTAGGAGACCACCGAGTCGTCGATCTTCTCGGCTTGCAGGTACACCTTCTCGCCAACGCCCACGGCACGCAGGCCCGAGGCCACTTCGTCGTAAACGCCGGACTGGTCGGCCGCCACATCGCGCGGCGAAACGCCCTGCAGATTCACCACCGCGAGGTACTCGGGCGCCGGGGTCGGGACCGGCGTCGGCGTCG
Organism: Candidatus Sumerlaeota bacterium; assembly: GCA_030156535.1. GTDB lineage: Bacteria > Sumerlaeota > Sumerlaeia > SLMS01 > JAHLLQ01 > JAHCAW01. Next base: position 47,670 of record JASGMJ010000002.1, on the reverse strand, counting down.
GGATCGGCGTCGGCGTTGGTGTCGGCGTCACGATCGACGACGGCTGCACCGGGCCGCGCAGGTCGATGTTCGGGAAGTCGTCGGTAATCGTATGGCCATACGCGCCGAAGTACGAGCGCTGGAGCATCTGCACCGTGAACGACGTGTTGTGGATGCCCAGGCTCTTGTCATCGATCACCATGTTGAAGTTGTAGCGCGCGCGCTTCTGGTCGTCGGTCCAGCCGTTCCAGTCCGCCGTGACGACACCAATCGTGCCGTCGTCGGCGAGCGAGGCACCCGGAAGCGCCAGAAGGCCCGTCCGCAACAGATCCAGCAACCCGGTCACTTCCGACTGAATGCCTTCCGTCGTGCCGTCGCCGTCGTAGTCGCCGCGTGCCGTGCGATCATAGGTGTCCGTCAGGCCGGCGTGGCAGACCGCGCACGCGTTCTCGGCGTTGATGATGTCGTCGGAAGGATCGCTGTTCGCCAGCGTGTCGCGCATCGCGTAGGTGTGCTCGCCAACCTGGGGCGGAGTCGTCTGTCCCGCTCCGCCACCGGGGCCGTCAGCCATGTGGCAGGCAACGCAGGTGTCTTCGACGATCGTGGTGTGCGCCGAGTTGTCGATGACGGGAAGTCCGAACGTCGCCATGTTGACGCCCAGCAGCATGTCGGCCTGCGGGCCGTGATGCGCGCCGCGGAAGCTGCCCGTCGCCGTCGCATCGCCATCGGTTGAGCGCGTGTTGTGGCAGTTCATGCACAACCCGCCCTTGCCAGCATCCTCGAACACCTGCCCCGACGGCAACATCGTGTCGCCCGCCAGGCGAAGCTGGTGCTCGTGCTCCGAGTCGTGCGGATCGTGACAGCTTGAACACGTGATTCCGTGGTAGTCATGTGTGTCGAGTTGCGGAATCGGCCGATCCATCGCAACGCCGTACACAAAGCCTTCGCCCGTGTGGCAGACGCGGCAGCTATCGCGCTCGGCCACGTGCCCCTCGCTCAGTTCCGCCGTGATCGGATGCGAGGAGGCGTTCCACTGATAGAAGCCCTGCTGGAATCCCGACGCCGAATCGTGGCACTGCGCGCACTGCTTGATGCTCACGTCCACGCCCGCGATCCCGTGACCGGGTTCGAGCAGCCCGCCCATGTGCTGCGAGCCGGGGCCGTGGCAGCTCTCGCACTGCACCGACGCGTGGCTCTGCAAATCCACGGGAAGCTGGCCAAAGTTCTCGTTCCCATTCGCCACCGCGTCCTGCACCAGCGTCGCGATCGACCCGAGATCGAAGCCGATGTCGCCGGCGATGTCGTCGAAGCCCCGATTGTCGGCGGTTTCCTTGAATCCAAGGGTGTGACAGGGGAGACACGACTCACTCGTGTGATCGCCGCGCTCGCCGTTCAGATGCGCCTGGAGCGTGTTCGCGTGATGGCTGCCCAGCCATTCGTCCAGCACATTCAGCCGCGGGTCCGTGCTCTCCGCGTGGCAGCAGGTGTTTCCGCAATGCGGGATCGTGGAATCGGGCATGCCCTCGGTGTTGAAAACCCCGGCGCCAACCCACACACCCGCGTAAATGCGCTGCTGCACGGGCTCGGTCGGCTGGCTGCTCTCGTCCAGCGGCGTCATCTCCACGATGTAAACACCGGCAACGTCAGGGACGAGCGTAACGAGTGTGCCTGTTGTGTCACTCAGCGTGGCAATCGAGCCACTCGGCTGCCCGAGCAGTTGCCAGGTCGCTCCGCCCAACGTCATGCCGTACTCCGGCTCAGCGCCGAGGTAGACCTTCTCCTCCACGCCCACCACGTTCAACCCCGAGGCGACCTCGTCGTAGACGTCGTTCTCATCCGCCGCCACCATGCGCGGCGAGACCGACATAACTTCAACATGGCCAATAGGCTGCGCGGCCGCAAAGGCCATGGGAAGCCCCAGAAGAAACGCCAGGCCAAGGTGCCGGAAACGAGTGCCGGAAAAGTGCTGGGAAGTCACGACGCGCCTCCTTGGGAAACAGCTCGAAACAGAGGAAATAACCGTGCGAAAAACAGAGGAACGGCAGCCGCCATCGACGTTGAAAAAGCGCATCTGAACACCGTCCTCTGACAAAATGGATTTCATATGCCTGAATTAGCAAAAATCCTCCCTGTTTGCCGGGAGGCTCCTCTTTGATTCGGAAGTTGAAAAGAATCAGCAGCGCGCAAAGGAAAAGAGGGAGGCGAAATCAAACACTCGCGGGCACGCGGCACACACTGTGACGGCCGGGCCTCAGTTCAGCACTTTCGCGAAGCTGGAAACGAATGGCAGGCAGCCCCTGCCGATGAACAGGAAGAGGCGTCGTGGTGGATGTTGGACCCCAGCCGGGATGCGGAGCCTCGCCAAGAACAAACAGGGCCTTGTCAGGCCGATTCGTTCGCCGCGGCCCCTGTGGCGAAGGCAGCTGTCTCCGTGGCCAGCTTCCCTCCGCCCTCACTCCCTCGCAGGCTCCACCCGCTGGGGGTTCCCCCGCATCGCCCGCCGCTCCTCCTGGATCGTCTTCAGGTTGATCTTATGGCGGTGGATCATCCGGTACAACGTGCGGCGGTGGCAGCCCGCAGCCTGCGCCGCACGCGAGATGTTGAAGCTGTTCTCCGCCAACAGGTTGATGAGGTACTCGCGCTCGAAGTCCCCCACCATGCGGTCCTTCTCCTCGAAGAAGTCTGCCTCGCGCCGGCGCCCCGTGCCCGACGCATACCCGTGCAGGTCGCTCGGCAGGTCCTCCACCCGGATCAGCGTATCCCCCGCCAGCGTCCCCGCGTGCTCCATCGCGTTCTGCAGCTCGCGCACGTTGCCCGGCCACGGATAGCGCCGCAGCACCTCCTGCGTCTCCGGCGCCAGCGTCATCGCCGGCAGGTGATGATCGTTCGCGAACGCGCGCAGGAAATGATGCGCCAGCAGAATGATGTCCTCCGGGCGTTCGCGCAGCGGAGGCAGGCGCAACGTAATCACGTTCAGCCGGTAGTACAGGTCGCTGCGGAAGTTCATCGCGCGCACTTCCTCCGCCAGGTCGCGGTTCGTCGCCGCCACCACGCGGATGTTCACATCGATCTGCTCGCGTCCGCCGATGCGCCGGAACGCACGCTCCTGCAGGACACGCAGCAGCTTCACCTGCAACGTCATCGGGATTTCACCGATCTCGTCCAGAAACAGCGTCCCCTTGTTCGCAAACTCCAGCAGCCCCTTCTTGTCCGCGTTCGCTCCCGTGAAGGACCCCTTGGTGTAGCCGAACAGCTCGCTCTCCAGCAAATTCTCCGGCAGGCTCGCGCAATCGATGGGCACGAAGATTTCGTTGTGGCGCGGGCTCAGCTTGTGAATCGCACGCGCGATCGCTTCCTTTCCCGTGCCGCTGTCCCCCGTCACCAACACGTTCACGTCCATGCGCGCCACCTTGCGCACCCGTTCGAACACGTCCTGCATCCCGGCGCTCACGCCAATGATTCCGTGGAACGAGTTCTCCTCATCCGGCGAGGGGGCGGCGGGTTCGTGCACGCGCTCCAGCAGGCGCCGGCTGCTCGCCTCCTGCACCTTCTGCAGCAGCTCGTCCATCGAGAACGGCTTCGACAGATAATCCGCCGCGTGCAGCTTCATCGCCGTCACTGCGTTCTCGATCGACCCATAGGCCGTCACCAGGATCACCGGTGTCGCAGGATCCCAGGCATGGACGCGCCGGAGCACATCCATCCCTGAAACCTCCGGCATCATCAGGTCGGTGATCACGACTTCCGGGCGGAAGTCGGCCAGCAACTCCTCCAGCCGCGTCGCATCCGTCGTCGCCAGGCACTGGTGCCCCGCGCGCTTGAGCAGCCGCTGGTAGTTGTTCAGCATCTCCTGCTCGTCATCGATAACAAGAATGCGCGAGACCACCGGGCCATCGCCCCCGTTGTTTCCGGACTTCATGCCATTCTCCTTCCCGCGGGCAGCCACAGGCGCATCGTGGTTCCCTTGCCCGCCGCGCTGTCGGCCTCGATGCGCCCCTGATGGGCCTCCATGATCCGGCGGCACACCGAGAGTCCCAACCCCGTGCCCCCCTTCTCCAGCTTCGTCGTGTTGAACGACGAAAAGAGCCGTTCGCGCTGCTCGGGCGCGATCCCCGGGCCCGTGTCCGCCACTGCCACGCGAACCCCCGGCTTCTTGCCCCGCACCGGAACCGATGTGATCGCCAGCGTTCCGCCCTCCTCCATCGCGTCGCGTGCGTTCAGGATCAGGTTCAGCAGTACCTGCTGCATCTGAATCTGGTCCGCCTGAATCGTCGGCAGGTGCGGATCGAGATCTGTGACGACCGAGATGTGCCGGTCCGCCAGATTCTTCCGCACCATCGTCAGGCAATCCACGATTACCGCGTTCATGTTCACGGGGTGGAACGTCGGTGGCTCCGGCCGCGCCATTCTCAGCAAGTGATCCACGATTTGCCGCACGCGGTTTGCCTGCTGGTGGATCGTCGAAAGATCGCCGGCCAAATCCTCCGGCGAGAGCCCTTCCATCTCCAGCCCCAGCACGTCCAGCCGTCCGATGATAATGCCGAGCGGATTCTTGATCTCGTGCGCGATGCTCGCCAGCAACTCGCCCATGATCGCCAGCTTGTCCGCCTGCTGCATCCGGTGCTGCACGTCCAGACTCTCCTCGTGCTTGAGTTGCAGCAGCGAGAACAGGCGGTTGAAGTTCTCGGAAATGCGGATCATCGGGTCGGGCGATGCCTCGCCGAACACCGGGCAGCGGCTGCACGCCTCGAAGCGCTCCAGCAGGTTGAGATTCTCGTCGCCTGCATCGGGAAGGCGCGAAAGCTCCCAGCAGCGCACCCGTCCATCCTCCGCCGCCACCGGACACAACTCATGCGAGCAGCGCTGAATCCCGTCGCACGTCCCGATGCACGGATTCGGCAGACGCAGGTTCGAGCTGTCCGCCCCACGCTGCAAACACGTCAGGACGCTGTGCAGCAGGTCCTCAATGTTCTGGTCGAGCTGGCGCAGACGATTCGTGTCCTCCTCGGGCGCATCGATCGTCTCCGTCTCCTCGATCACCAGCAACCCATGCGGCGTGCGGATCGGCCAGGCCGCCACGCGAAACGACTGAAACTCCGGACGCGGGCATCCTTCCGGCAAATCCTGCGTCGTGTAAATGCGCGCGGCGCGCGGGTCGCCGCGCAGCACTCGCGAGACGGGCCAGCGCTCGCGCTCCTCCCCCTCCCGCGGGATCGTCGGTCCGTCCGGCGCCGGAAACCGCAGCAACTCCTCCGGGCCATCGGGACGATTGCGCCAAATCACCGTCAAATCCGGATCGAACATCCGCACCCGCCGCGGCTGGGCGTCCAGATACAGACGCAACGGCTGGGGCAGCTCGCCCGCAAAGCCGTGCGGAGCACCAACGGCGGCACGCCCGGCACCATGCGGGGCGCCATGCGGCGCACCGTGTGGGGCGGCATGGGGGGGCATCCCCGCGGGCGGGCGCGCAGAGTGTGACTCGCCCGTCACACTGCCCGCGTGCCGCCCGGCCTCTGCCAGCGCGGCGTGTGGATGCCCAATGGCCTTGTTCGGTGCTTTCACGGCGAACGCCTCATTCTTTCTCCAGCGGATAGCCTCCCAAGCGGGCAGGCCAACACGGCGGAAGCGCAAGAGCTTGCTTCATTCCCCATTCAGCAAAATGGATTCCCCGCCCCAAAAGCAATCCCATGCCTGCCTCTTCCCTTCTCCATCCCCAGGCAGAGGGAAGAAACGCCCCGCAGTGTGCCGCTCCTGTCACACAACAGCCGGGACACCATCGCCCCATTTCCCTCTGGAATCGCCTGACTCCGCGCAGGCGCCCTACACTTTCTGCCTTTCCCCACCCAGTGTGACACGCCAGTCACACGCGCCGCCCAACACTCCCGCTCTGCCGCATCCGCACACTTTGCCACAACTTTGCCACAGCCCTGCGCCCTCGACGTCCGCCACCAGTCTGCACCCCTCCCCGCCCCCTCTAAGCCTCCGCGCATCAACAGCGTGCGCCGCCCGCAAGCGCCCCTCGTCCCGCCCGCAACCCCGTCTTCGGAAAAACGCAGGCATCCCTGAATCCGATGAAGGAGATAAGCACAGTCCGGGTTCAAACCTTGCTCTCCCCCTTCGCGGGTTCCAAACTCCCCCGGGAAGAGTCTTCATGAACGCCGCTCCCCCCTCTGCCCCACCGAGCGACTCCGGCGCAAAGCACGCCCGCAGGGGCCATTCGTCCGCCTCACGGGAGCGTTCCCGGCCCGTCACTCCCCCGCCTGCCATCGACTATGGCCGCATCTGGTACCGCTCCCCCTGGAAGTGGTTCTTCTCCCTCAAGGTCGGCATCGTCCTCCTCGCCCTGCTCACCGTTGCCTCGGTCGTCGGCACCGTCATCGATCCGCTCGAACGCGCCCAGGAACTTGTCTACTATACCTGGTGGTTCAAGCTCCTCCTGCTCGCTCTGGCCGTGAACATGGGATGCGCCACGACGATGACGGTAATGCAGAAGCTGCTCCCCTCGCGGCCCCTGCGCGTCCACGCCCAGCGCGCCTTCTTCAACTCCGCCGCCCTCTCGGGCCGCCGCCCCTTCACCGGCACGGCCGAACAGGTCGCCTCGGAATTCCGCCGCGCCGGTTTCGCCGTCAAGACTCAGGACAACGCCGGCGTGGCGCGCAGCGGCTGGATCGGCCGCTGGGGTGCCCCCGTTTCCCACGTCGGCCTCATTGTCGTCCTGCTCGCCGGCTTTGTTGCCAGTTGGGTCGCCCGCGAAGGCGTCATCCAGATTCTCGAGGGCGACACCACCACCACGATGCAAATGCGCGGGACGAACGAGGAAGTTCCCCTCGGCTTTGCCCTCACTGTTGACGATTTCCAGACCGGCTTCTTCCCGCGCACCCGCATTCCTTCGCACTTTGTCTCCTACATCACGGTGGCAACGCCGGACGAGGTGCTCTACTCCGGCCCCGTCGAAGTGAACCACTCGCCGAAACTGCGCGGCTGGCGTGCCCATCAGACCAGTTATCAGGAAATGGACGGCGTCGCCCGGCACGAAATCGAGGTCACCGCCCCGCAGTCGCACAAGCCCCTCACCGTGGAAATGACGGCGGGCCAGAAGCTCGCCCTGCCGGCAATGCCGGGAGTGACGCTCGCCATCGACAACGCCATGCGCTGGACCGTGACGCGCGACGGTGAGGTCGAGGAGACCGGCTCGCTCGCCGCCGCGCACGCCCACGGATCCGAACTCGCCCTTGTCGCCGACCAGTTCGAGCCCGACTTCGTCATCGGCGAGGACCGCCAGGCCACCAGCCGTTCGCAGGAACTCAACAACCCCGCCCTGCGCGTGACGCTGCTTAGCGACGGCGCACCCGCCGCCCGCCAGTGGCTCTTTCATCGCGACGACATGAAGGCCTTCTCCCACGCCGAGAACGCCCACTTCAGCATGGAACTCGTCGATATCCAGACGGTGGACGACAAGCCGCTGTTCGTCGTCGAAGTCACCGACGGGCACAATGGGGCCCTGCTGGGCCGTGTGCTCGTCGGACTCGGCGAGACGGCCAAACTCGCCACGCAAACGGCCGAGGAGGAGGAAGCCCCGGCCGGACCCGGCTGGATCGTGCGGGCGGGCAAGCGCGTTCCCGCCTACGCCACGGTCCTCACCATGACGCGCAATCCCGCGATCCCCGCAATCTACTTCGGATGTGCGCTCATGATGGTGGGGCTCTACATCGGTTTCTTCGTCCGCCGCCGCGACGTCTGGTTCATGGTGGACGATTCGGCGGGCGAACTTCTCGTGGCGGCGCACTACCGCCACCCCGCCGAAGAGTTCGACCGCGTCACCCAGGCCGTTCTCGCGCGCGTCGCGCCGGCGGCCCCATCGGATAATCCTCCCCGGGAGAAGGCCCAATGAAGCGTTTCGGAATGCAATGGATCGCCGCGATTCTCTGGGCCGCGCTCGTCATGACCGCGCACGCCGCCGGACCCGACCTGCAATTGGGGACGGAGTGGAAAGGCGCCGTGGAGACGCTGCGGCGCCTCCCCGTGCAGGACACCGGATTCGTCCGCACCGCCTACACGTTCTCCGAGAACTATCTCTCCGCCATCTCGGGCCGCACGACTGTCGGCAAGGCCGACGCTCTCGAAGCAACCCTCAGCCTTCTGCGCGATCCGAAGACGGCCACCGCCGCGCCGCTCATCAAGCTCTCGCACCCCGAACTCGTCCGACTCTACGGCTCGCCCCGCATCAGCGTCGATCAGTGGCGCGACGAAAAATTCCACGATGGCCTCCGCGCTCTCCTCGCAACCGATCAGGACAAGTGGCTCAAGCCGCTCAACAGCATCGAGTACCGCGCCGGCCTGCTCGAGGACGTTGAAGGCGAGTTCGCCATCGTCCCGCGCGACGGCAACTGGCTAACCCCCGCAGAAGCCACCCGGGATGGCGGACTCGACACGCTCGACACGCGCATCGTCGACCAGTGGGCCGCGCTGCGTCAGGCACTCGTGGCGAACGACGCCGCCGCGGGAACGCAGGCAGCCCGTGAACTTGTCCAGGCCGTCACCATGGCATCGGAGCAGCATGGCGCGGGCACGGCGCGCCTCGGGCTCGACCTCTTCTACCACACGCACAAGCCCTTCAAGAAAGCCTCGATTCTCTACCTGTTCGCCTCGCTGATCTACGGTGCCGCGCTGATGCTCGGCCGCGAGCGTCTCAACTGGGTGGGCTTCGGGCTGCTGACACTCGGCCTCGCCGAGCAGATCGTCGGCATCGTCGCGCGCTGGCTGCTTGCCGGGCGCGCACCACTCTCCAACATGTACGAGTCCTTCACCTTCGCCGTCGGCGGCATGGTGCTCGTCGCGCTCATACTCGAAGCGATGAAACTCGCGCGCCCCATCGGACTCGCGGGTGCCGTCCTCGGATTCATCTTCATGGTGATTGCACACAAGGCACCGATCTTCGACAGCCAGATCAAGCCCCTCATGCCCGCGTTGCAATCGAGCTGGCTGACCTACCACGTCATCACGATCATGCTCAGCTACTCCGCGTTTGCGCTCTCGTTCTTCGTTTCGATTCTCTTTCTCGTGAAGTCGTATTTTCTCGGCGGCGACGACGGAAAAAACCTCGTCGCCCGGCGCCTTCCCAGCCTGCGTTCCATGGACACGTTCAACTTCCGCATCGTCGGCGTCGGGTTCCCGCTGCTCACGCTCGGGATCATCTTTGGCGCCGTGTGGGCTGCCACCGCCTGGGGGCGTCCGTGGGGTTTCGATCCCAAGGAAACATGGTCCGCCATCACCTGGCTGATCTACGCCATCTACCTGCACGTGCGCTATCTCGCCGGATGGAGCGGCCGCCGCGCCGCCATCGTTTCCTTTATCGGCTTCCTCGGTGTCCTCTTCACCTACCTCGGCGTAAACTACCTTCTGCCCGGCCTGCATAGTTATGTGTAGAGAAGGAGCGCGGTTCGTTCTTTGTGGTTCGTGGTTCGTGGTTCGTGAAAAAGTTTTCAGTTTTCCGTTTTCAGTTCGCAGTTTTGCATTCGACAAAGCCAGAGGAAGAAACCACGAATTGCACGAATCGGCACGAGAGAAGTGTGATGAGCACAATCGCGGAAACGCCAACTGAAAAAAACGCCATTATGAACAAAGGAAAGTAACGAAGGGGAACAGCAACCGTTGCCAATCAGGGATTGGAGTCTCGCGGCCTTAGCCCATAAGCAATTGGAGCCCTGTAGCCATTGACAATCAGGTTTGGAGTCCCGTGGGGACGACTGAACGATTGGTCATCAAGAGTTCTCTCCTTTGATTTACTTGCTGGTAAAAAAATCGCCGGACCCCCTTAAATGGATGACTCAAACACCATCTGTTCCAACGAGTCTCTTCTGGAGCCTTTGTGTCTTGATTGTAAGACACATCAAGAAATAATTGGAAGCGATTTGCCAAAACCAATCACGCCAACTGAAGACTGAAGACTGAAAACTCCTCCCCAGGACTCGCTGCCATGAAACGCACACTGACACGCGCGCGGCTGGCCGCCGGGATTCTCGTGCTCGCGGCACTGCTTCCGCTGGCGCTCTCTTCCGCCGAAGACAGCGCACCCGAAGTCGCAACCGCGCCCTGCATGAGAATCGCCTTCGTGGACATGGACCGCATTATCCCCGAAAGCACCGCCATCCGCACCGTGCTGGATCAGGCAGACGCGGAACTCGCCGCCATCGGAGCACGCATCGACGACGACACGCGCGAGCTCGAACGCCGCCGTCTGGAATACGAACGCCAGAAGGGTCTCTTCTCCGCCGACGGCGCCGCGCAGAAACGCGCTGAGCTCAATGCCTTCGCCGAGCAGATCAGCGAGCAGACCCGCGCTTTTGAACGCGAACTGCGCATCCGCGAGCGCCAGCTCGATCCCCTGATGGGCGCGATCCACGACACCGTGGCCGCCGTCGCCCAGCGAGAGGAAATCGACGTCGTCCTGCGCGGAGAAAACGTGCTCTATGGTGTGGAAGCAGCCGACATGACGGACAAGGTGATCGCCGACCTCGACGCGCGGCGCGATGAAATCGAGGCGCTTTTCGCTCACCCCGACCGCGTGACCAGCACCGGCGACGAGCCCACCACGGCACCCGCCGTCATTGAATAATCAACCCGCCACTCAGGCCAGCAGGCTGTCCGCCTGCACGGGGCCCGCGTTGGCCAGCTCGGACTTCCCGCGCCCGTAAACGTCGAACTGCAACACACCGATGTGTGTCCCCGCCCAACCCGTTTGATTCACGAAGCCCGTCGATGCGCCGGGCCGTTCGTATGCTTCGGGCGTTTCGAGCAGGATGTGGTTGTGCCCACCGAGAATCACGTCGATCTCGGGAACGGCGGTGATCAGATCGCGGTCGCCCGGTTCGTCGTCCGCGCCGCCTGCCTTCTTGATGTTGATGTGCGAGAGGCAGACGATGAAGTCGCATCCGTCGTCGTGCCGCAGGCGCCGCGCAACGCGGCGCGCATCAGCGATCGGATCGCGGTACTGCGTCGCGCCATACAGGCGGCTCGACACGAGACCGGCCAGCTTGATGCCGAGCCCGAAGAGTCCGATGCGCAGGCCGTCGCGCTCGATCACGAGACTCTCGCGGCTCAACCCCTCCATCGGCGTTCCCGCGAAATCGTAGTTCGCATTCAGGAACGGAAAACGCGCCGTGTCGCGCGCGAGTTCCGCGAGGCGTTCGATCCCCGCATCGAAGTCGTGGTTGCCAATCGTTCCGGCCGCGTACCCCTGCAGGTTCATCGCCTCGATTTCAGGCAACCCGTTGTACAAATTGAAGTACGGCGTGCCCTGGAAAATGTCGCCGGCATCGAGCAGCAAAACGTGCGGATTGGCCGCGCGCACTTTTTCAATCAGTGCCATGCGGGCCGGCGCGCCGCCGAGACCCGCGAACCTGCCCGAGTCGCGTGGCTCCAGATGCGAATGCACGTCGTTGGTGTGCAGCAGCGTCAGGCGCAACGCCGAGGCCGGGCGCGCGAACGCCTCGGGGCCTGCAAGAAGAAGAGCGGCGGCGGTGGCGCCACCAAAGCGGAGAAAGTCGCGGCGTTTCATGGCGTGACAAGAGCCTCCTCGGAGAGATAGCGGTCGGCGTCCGTGGGCGGATCGAGCGTGCGCCCTTCGGCCGTCAGGCGTTCAGCCGCCTCGATCATCGCATCGCGAATCCTGACGCTCGTCGTGCGCGGCGCGGGGAAAGTGGCCATGATATCGAGCTGATCGCCGCCGCCCGTCAGATAGTTGCTCGTCGCGATCGTATACGTTTCCGAGGCAACAACGGGCGCACCGCCAATCAGCAACTCATCGAGCGAACCGTCGGCCGCCACGCGAATCGTCATCCCCGAGAGCGGAAAGCGTCCGTTCTGCGGCGCGAACACTTCGGCGAGCGCAATGGCCTGCTCGCCGCTCAGCGTCAGCACGTCGATCTCGTTGTCGAACGGCATGATGTTCATCATCGTGTACACGGAAACGGGCCCCGCGGGCAGATCGCTGCGAATGCCTCCCTTGTTCACGAACGCCGCGTCCACCGGTTCGCCAACGGCACGCGAGGCCGCTTCGCGCACCACGTCTGCCATCCACGCGCCGAGCTCCTTGCTGCCGCGCCCCATGTCTTCTGTCGCCGTTCCGATCGGCGCTTTCAGCCGCGCCACCTCCGGCGCATACGGCGCAATCAACGCCTCCATCCGCGCATCGCCCTGCAGGACCGCGGGGTCCACGGCCACGGTCTCGCGCTCGGGAGGCGTGCCGGGCATCGCATCGTGATGGGCACAACCCCCGGCAACAAACAATCCGGCAAGGAGAAGGAAAACGGAGGAGAAACGGGAAGGAAGCAAACGAAGCATCGGACGCAACCACCGAAAGAGAATGTGACCTTCTTTCTCGCGGAGGACGGCGGTTGTCGAATGAAAAGGCGATGGGGAAGCCAATCTCACTTCGACAGAATCATCGCGGCGAAGAACGGCAGCGTCAGCAGCGCCAACAGATAAGTGACCAGCAGCGCCGACGCGATCATCTCCCAGTCGCCCCCATAGCGCCGCGCGATGATCGAAAGATTCGTCGCCGGAGGCGCCGCCGCCTCCACAATCAGCACCAGCGCCACCAGCGAGGAAATCCCCTCCAGCGGCCCAACCATCAGAAACACCAGCATCACTGCCGGAGACAGCAGCAGCCGAATCAGAATCGGAATCCCCAGCGTGCGCACCGACAACGCCCCGGACAACCGGCAACCGCCGATCATCATCCCCAGCACGATCATCGCAATCGGCCCCAGCGTCGAGCCCACCGTCTCAGCCGCGCTCATCGGAATCGTCAGCACTGCCGGCCCTTCGCCCGTGCGCGCCGCCAACGCAAACGGCGGAACGAACGCCAGCAGCGCTCCACCCAGAATCGCCATCAGCGGCGGATTCACCATCCCGCGCAACGTCTCGCGCACCGACAGCCGGCCGCCCTTCTCGCGCCCCCGCAGCAACGTCACCCCGATGCTCCACTGGCACAGGATCATCACAATCACCGCGCCCCCCACGTACACCGTCGCCAAATCCTGCTCCTCCGCCGGAACGAGCGCCAGCACCAGCGGCAACGGAACATAGATCCCGTTCTGGAATGAACTCAGCGCCCAGATCGCCCGGTTGCGCGCCGGATCGCCCCCCCGCCACACCCGCGTCGCCAGCGACGACAACCCAAGGGAGACGAAAGTCCACGTGGCCATCAGCACGATGATGAACCCACACTGCGCCAGCGTCTCGGAATTCAGCCCCGCCATCATCGAGACCGCCATCCGGCACGGCACGATGACGTCGATCAGCAGGCGCGTCAGGGCCGTCACCCCCTTGTCGTCGATGATCTTCAGCCGGACGGCGAGGAACCCGGCGAAACTGACGAGAAACAGCGTCGCCATCGTGGCCAGCACGGGGCCAAAGGCGTCGGCAAAACCGGGGGGAAGGAAGGAATCCACGAAGCAATCCTGCGGGAATAAAGACAATCCCGAAATTGTGCCGCCGTCAGGGCGGGGGGCCGCAATCCCGGTTCTGCGCGAAAGCTGAAAAGCTGGCGAAACAGGCGTGGTCCGCGTTGACGCTCCCCGGCGGCAGGGGCTATCGGGAGTGGAAATGGAGACTCAGGGCAGTCCGGCGGCGTCGTTCGGAAGTCCTGTGTCTGCAGGTTCCCAGGGGCGAGGCACGAGGATGCTTTGAGCCCGTGGGAACGTCTGCCTTGCCTGCCCGGTCCAAGGAAGACGAGCAAACCGACATGGATTTCGAGAGGACTTCACGGTGAAAAGTCACGGCAACTCGCATTGGCGCTCCATTCTGCGCACCCGGCTCCAGCGCACCAGCCGCGCCACCCTTCTGGCAGGCACTGTCCTCGCCGCCGGCGCACTGGCCCAGGCTGACACGCTGATTCTCAAGAACGGCCAGTCGCTCGACGGGCGCGTGCTCGAAGAAAACGAACGCACTGTCAAATTCCAGGACGTGCGCCGCATGGTCCTCGTCCTGCCCCTCGACACCATCGAGCGCATCGAGCGCGGCAAGAACCCCCTGGTTCTCGAGGAAGAGGGCGACAAGGCCCTGAAGGAAAAGGACTACGAGGGGGCCATCGACATCTATCGCGAGGCCATCGACATCGGCGGGGACGCCAAGCGCCTCGAGCACAAAATGGCCGACGCCGTCCGTCTCATGGAGGAACGCGACCTCGGCCCCTGGGCCGATGACGTCAAGGCCATCCGGCGCATGCTCGCCGAGAACGAACTCGACGGTGCCGAAGCACGCGTTCGCGGAATGCTCGCCGCCATGCCCGAGACCAGCGCCATGCGCGAGATGGCACGCGAACTCCTCAGCACCGTCCACTATCGCCGCGCCCTCAATCTCATCGACTCGATCGACTACTTCAGCGCCGAACGCGAACTGCGCTCCTCCCTCGAACTCAACCCCTTCAACTTCGAGGCCTGCGTCCAGCTCGCCGATCTCTACTCACAGGTTTCCAGCCGCAGAGGCCAGGCCATCGACCTCTACAAGCGCGTCCTCGAAGACGGCCAGCAAACGCTCGACGAGGACCGCAAGTTCGAGATCACGGACAAAATTGCCCGTCTCTACGTCCAGCAGAACGACTACGCCAACGCCCTCCAGTACTTCGGCGCCATCTATGAGCAGCGCCCCGACTTCCGCTCCGGCCTTGGCACCGACTACGTCGGAGCCCTGCGCCGCGTCGCCGAAGACGTCGACACCGAGGACCCCCAAAAGGCCATCGATTCCCTCGACCGCGCCCTCCTCGTCCAGCCCTACAACGACGAACTGCGCTCAGAACTCGCACGCAACCTCCTGGCCATCGAGAACTACGACCGCGCCATCGAGGAATACCTCAAGCTCCTCGACAGCGACCCCAACTACCACCGTGCCAACCACAACCTCGCCTCCGCCTACACCGCCAAGGGAGAGCTCGGCGAAGCACGCGTCTACCTCCGCCGCGAAATCGAAAACACACCCGGCAACTACGACGCCATCGTCGATCTCGGCGACATCCTCATCCAAATGGGCGACTACGAACAGGCACAGGCCTACTACCGCCAGGCGCGCGAAATCGAACCCAACCTCACCCGCGCGACCGTCGCGCTCGCCGCCAGCGAGCGCCTCCTCGGCAACTATCCCGCCGCCCGCCGCTACCTCCAGGAATTGCTCGCCCGCAACGAGGACGACATCGAAACCAACCTCGAAATGGGCCGCCTCGCGAAGGACGAGAAAAAGTACGACGAAGCCACCAAATTCCTCGATATCGTCGTCACTCTCATCGAGGAGCTTCCCGACAGCGAAGAAGAGGAACACAAGACGGACAAGGCCGACGCCCTGCTGGCCCGTGGCGAAGTCAAGCTCCTCACCAAAGGCCCCTCCACCGCCACCGGCGACTTCAACAAGGCGCTGGAAGTCTATCCCGACTACCCCGCCGCCTATTTCAACATCGGTGCCGCCTACGAGAAGAAGTACAACTCCTCGAAAGAGATCGCTGATCTCAAGCTCGCCGAGGAGAACATGCTCAAGGCCCGCGAACTCGACCCCGCGAATCCGGAGTTCGCCTTCGGTCTCGGCGTGCTCTACCACCAGGTGCTGGCTTCCGCCGACGCCTCCAACGAGGGGGAGTACTTCAGCAAGGCGCTCGAAAACTACCGCGATTACATCTCGAACGGCGGTGCCCAGGTCAGCAAAGTTGAAGGCTGGATCAGCGAATTGTCGGCCGGATTGTAACGCATGAGACCCCTGCGTCCACGGATCGGCGCGCTGGCCGTGGCGGCGTGCGTGCTGCTCGCCGCCTGCGGGGGAAACAAGGCCCGGCTGGCCGCGTATTCGCCCCACGAGAACCTGCTCTCCATCGCCGCGGAGTTCGAACTCCTCGACGCCCGCGATCCCTACGCCCACTACCCCGCCGAGGAACTCACCGGCCACAACATCGCACGCGCCACACTCGTGCGCCTTGCCAACTACTCCGCCCTGCACCCGGGGCGCTTCGCTCCCGAGGTCCTCGTGCTCAAGGCGCGCGCCTACGAACGCCTCGGCGACTACGAGGGAGCGCGCCGCGCCTACCGCGAAGCGGCCACCTACGACTCGCCCCTGAAGGAGGACGCGCTGCGCCGTGCCGCGCTCGACGAACGCCTCCTCGCCATTCGCCAGCTCGACGCCGGCTCGAAAACACTCGAAGACTCCCTGCGCTCCCTCCAGCGTCAGGCCGAAGCCTTCCGGAAGCTGGCGACGGAGATCGAGGACGCCGAGTACCAGGCCCTGGCCCGCGTCGAAGCCGAATCCGCCGAAGTGCAGCGCGCCGAAATGCTCGCCGCCAACCGCTGGGTTCTCCCAGACGGCGAGGCACAGGCCCTCGAAGCCCTGCGCACCATCGTCGCCAATCACTCAGAGTCGCGCCGCGGCCTCGAACACGCCTTGCGCCTCGCGCGCTTCCAGCGCGAACTCGCCGAAGAGGAAGCCCGGCTCAATCCCCCCGAGACACTCGAATTCCGCGCCGACAGGGCCTTCGCCCTCCTCGACGACAGCCTCGAGATTCTCTACCGCGTCAGTCAGGCCGACGGCAGACCCGAACGCCTTGTCGCCGCCCGTGAACTCGACGCTGTTCTCGCCCTCAAGGAGATGCTGCGCAGCCGCGCGGACTGAAGCACCCATGGCACTCGACGTCAAAACGCTCCGCCAGCTCGTGGACTCCGACCCGTCGGACACGATGCTGCGCTATGTGCTCGGCCTCAAACTCTTCGAGGAAGACGGCACGCCCGCCGCCCTGCAGGAAGCCGCTCTGCATCTGAGCTTCGTCCGCAAGAATGACGCAAAGAACGTCGCTGCTTGGTACGTCCTCGCCCAAGTCCACGCAGAACTCGGCCGCATCGAGGACGCCCGCGCCGTGCTCAACGACTGCATTGCGCAAATCGACGCCCATCGCGACATCGACGGCACCGACCTCCTGCCCCGCATCGAAGCCATGCTGGACGAGTTGGAGTAAGAAGAGCCCCTTGGGCCCCGCGCCAAGCCGCCGCTGACCCGTGGGCCCCGCTGTCCCTTTGGTCCTTTTCCCCGCTCGCCCGCCAAGCCGCCGCTGGCCCTTGCTGGGGTACTCGCCCCTTGGTCCCGCGCCAAGCCGCCGCTGGCCTTTGGGTCCCTGCTGTCCCTTTGGTCCTTTTCCCCGATCGCCCGCCGCCAGCCCCCCTCAGCTCAATACGGCGTCTCCCGGCCCGTCTCCTCCCACGCGAACAACGAAATCCCTGCTCGCTCGGCTGCAGCCACCGCCTCTTCCCGGTCCAGGAAGATCGTCTGCCGCGCCGTCATCGCCAGCCCACCCGCCTTGATCTCCGCCATGTTGCGGATCGTCGTGATCCCCACCACCGGAACGTCAAAGCGCATGTCCTGGCGCGGCTTGGAGGCTTTCACGATCACCACGCCGGGGCCCGCCAACTCGCCCGCACGGCGAATCAACGCGTCCGTCCCCTCGATCCCCTCGACAGCCACCACGATCTGGTTCTTCACGGCGATCGTCTGGCCGACATCGAGCCGTGCGATCTCCTTGGCGATCGGGTAGCCGAACTCGATGTCGCGCCGCACCTCCTCGGAGAGCGGCTGGCGGGCGGTGATCAGGCCCGGCTCGGGCATGCACCACTTCAGGAACATCGTGGAATCGAGCACCTTGATGCCTTCGCGCTCGATCTCGTCGGTCGCCGCCCTCAGCAGCGAATCCGCCTTCTTGTTGCGCAGCGTGCCCAGAATCTTCAGAATCCGCGGGTCCAGGCTGATCTGCCTCAGCAGCACCTTGTGGGGCACCCGCCCTGCCATGACCAAGTGTCGCACCGAATGCCGGCGGCAAAGGTCGAACAACTTGGTCATCTCGGTCAGCTTGAGTGTATAGAACTTGTCAGTCAAGCCTTCAAGCTTGTCGCTCGCGAGGCCATTGACACCAAAAATGACCAGATCAACGCCCTCACCACGCGCTCCGTGGGCGAGCATCACGGGGAAATCGCCCTCGCCCGCGATGAGGCCAAGGACTTTGGGGATGCCGGTCGAACCGGTCGGTTCCGGGGAATGAATCATGGGTTCGGGAGCAAGTACCTCGTTCAAGTCGCACCCTTCATAAAGGCGAAAAAGATGGCGGCCTCGGAGACGATCTTGCCATCCACGTGAATCGTGGCGTCCAGCCGTCCTGTCCGGGACCTCAAGCTCGAGATTCGGCCGAACACGTCCAGCTCGGTGCCGGGGCCCACCGGAGCCCGAAATTTCGCGGACTCAACTGTCATCAGATAAGCGATCTTGCCCAAGTGTTCCGTGCGCGACAAAATCCAGCAAGCCCCCACCTGGGCCATAATCTCGATGTGCAACACGCCCGGCAGCACGGGATTCCCCGGGAAGTGCCCCTCGAAGAAGGACTCATCGGGGCTGACCCGCTTGATACCGCGCACCGAATCCACATCCAGATGCGTGATCTCATCAACGAGAAGGAAAGGCTCGCGGTGCGGGAGAATCTTCTTGATCGTTTCGATCCCGAACGGAGGCTTGTACGCAAAAACTTCGCTCATTTCTACCTCGTTTCACCCTTCGCAATCAGCCGGGCAAAGTGTATATGGTGTCTGTGCCCCGCCTTCCAAGCCCAGAAATGGCCTCGAAGGGGACGGCCGATCAACGCGAGGTCCCCCAGAAGGTCGAGGATTTTGTGCCGCGCCACCTCATCCTCGAAGAACAAGGAGTCATTCAAGTAGCGCGATTCGTTGAACACAACCGCATTTTGCAGGGTCCCACCCTTGGCCAGCCCCGCCGCCCGCAGCGCCTCGATGTCGCGTTCGAGCGCAAACGTGCGCGCCGCCGCCACTTCATCGCGAAACGACTCCGGGGTAATCTCCACGCTCGCCCCCTGCGAGCCCACGACGGTGCCGGGAAACTCGACGTAGCAACTCAGCCGCAGACCCTCGTGCGGCGTCGCCACCAGCTCGGCCCCTTCCCAGTTCAGGTGGATTGGCTCGCGGATCACGAGCGGCTCCAGCTCCCCCACCAGCTCCTCCCGCCCCGCCGTCAGCAGGCCCTCCATGTATTCGCGCGAGCCGCCGTCGAGAAACGGCGGCTCCAGCCCGTCCTGCACCAACAGGGCGTCGGTGATGCCTGCGGCGGCAAGGGCGGCCATGACGTGTTCGAGCTGCTCGAACGTCTGGCCGGCCGGACCGGTCAGCACCGTTCGCCGGTCGCTCTTCTCCGCATTGGCGTGCTCGATGCACGCGGGCAAATCGGGCCACACGGTCCCTGCGCGGCGCAGCAGAATCCCCTGCCCCGCGCCTCCGGGCCGGATTTCCAGCGAACAGGGCTTCCCCGTGTGAATACCGGTCCCCTCGTAGCGGACGGGCCGGGCAACGGTGCAGCGCGTGGATGAAGTCATGGGCAGCCTTCACAGGGCGGGTAGAGAGTCCCGCGAGGGAATTGCCGGAGGGGCGGGCAGTCAAGGCTTGAAGAGCGACGGCGACGGCACACTCTCGGGCGGGCGCTTCACGTTGGTCGGATCCCACGGCAGCTCGTCGGCGTAGAAATGCCGGCGGCAGACCGGGAGATAGCTCTCGTTCCCGCCGATCAGCACCTGCTCGCCCTCGCGCACGGGCTTGCCGTCCGCAACGCGCAGGTTCATCAGCGCCTTGCGGTTGCAGAACCAGCACACCGTCTTCACCTCTTCGATCTTGTCCGCGAACACGAGCAGCGCCTCGCTCCCCGGAAACAGCCGGTTCTGGAAGTCCGCCCGCAGGCCGTACACAATCACGGGAATGTTGTCGTCATCGACCACTTTGCAGAACTGCAGCACCTGCTCGCGCGTCAGGAACTGCCCCTCATCGACAAGCACGCACGAGAGCGGCAGATTCTTGCGCACCTCCACGGCCACGTCCATCGTGTCGTCGATCGGAATCCCGGCGCGCTCCAGCCCCACCCGCGAGCGGATCTTCCCCACGCCATAGCGCGTGTCGATCTTGTGCGTGAACAGGATCACACGCTTGCCCTGCTCCTCGTAGTTGTTCGCGATCTTCAGGATGTCGATGGACTTGCCGGCGTTCATCGACGAATAGCGGAAATACAACTGGGCCATGGCGGCATCCTCGTCCCCCGGTTGGGGCGTCGGGGAACACGGTGGAGGCCCCCCGGCCGGAGGGCACGAGGAAAATACACCTGGATGACGTGGTGGCGGTGCGACGCTCACGAGCGCGGGAGGCGCTCAACGCACGCGGTCCCTCTCGAGGCCTCCGCACCAGCCCCCCCGGATTTCGTCAAGAAGCTCACGAGCGCGCGAGGCGCTCAACGCACGCGATCCTTCTCGAGGCCTCCGCACCAAGCCCCTCGGATTTCGTCAATGAGTCCCGCAGGGACGACTGATCGTAGCCCAGCACTTCAGTGCTGGGAACCCGCGATCAAGAAGAAACCGGAGTCCCGCAGGGACGACTGAACGATTGAATGCAAAGAGCCGCTTTGAGGACGGCCTGCTGCTCCCTGCCTTCCGGCTTGCCATCCCGGGCTCCTTGAAACACTCTCAGAGTTGCCCGGCGAAAACTCCGCCGAAAACACGGAGCGCCTCTCACGCCATGCCTGCCTGCATTCTGGTGATCGACGACGATGCGGACGTGCGCCTCATCCTGCGCAGCCAACTCGAACCCCTCTACAAGGTCATCGAGGCACCCGACGGGCTCGCTGGGTGGAAAAAGTTCCAGGACGAGAAGCCCCACCTCGTCCTTACCGACCTCGGCCTGCCCGGCATCAACGGCCTCGATCTCACCGAGCGGATCAAAGGCCACCCCGAACTCGGCCAAACCCCCGTCGTCATCCTGACCGGCGCGACGCAAAACGAGGAAATCTCTCCCAACGTCTGGAAACTCGGAACCCAGTGCGACGCCTTCTTCGAGAAACCCGCCAACGCGGGCGAACTCCGCGCCGAGATCGACCGGCTTCTCAAGGCACGCGCCGGCTACCGCGAACTCCCCCCGGGCAAGGGCTACTACGACTGACGCAACGGAAGACACGCGCACAATGAGTCAACGCGATGGCGACAGAGTATGCGAGGAATGCGGCCGCTGGATCGACGCAGCCGAAATCCTCTACCGTGTCCGCCTCGAAGTCTTCGCCGAGCCAACCGTCAACCTCCCGGAGACCCCGCTCGAAAAGGACGAAAACTCCAACGACTGGAACGCCCTCATCCAGCGCATGGAGGAGATGACCGACGAGCAGGTGCGCGAGGCCGAAGACCAGGTGCACGAACGGATCGACTACAACCTTTGCAGCGACTGCCGCCGCGACCTCCACGCCCGCATCCGCCGCCGCCGCGACATGGCAGGAGGGTGAGAAAGGATGTTTTCAGTTCTCGGTTTTCAGTTTTCAGTTTCGTGGTTCAACAATAGGCAAGTCAGAATGCCCACCACGGACCGAAGTTCTCAGGTAAATGGCTGAATTCTTAGTGGGAACTCATTCAGGCGCCGAATTCAGATATGGCATGGAATCCCTCCATACATGCATCGCGTCTTGAAGGAGATGCCAATGCTCGTTATTCACACAAAGAGGGACTGTGGCTGTAGCAGTGGACAATTTAACTTGTTTGATGCTGCCAAACTAAATGTTATTTTGCTTGGAATCTATCATGGCGCGCGCCTTTTTTCTACACACGGCTGGAAAATGGGTGTTACCGGAGGAGTCCTGGGCCTTCTGGGCTCCTTGGTTTTTTTGAAAGCATGGGTAGCGATACTGGACCGGATCGACCGAAAATTTAGGAAGACGAGGCCCATATGCAAAAATGGATGCTGTGGTCCTAGCGACTATATATTCAATCCAAAAAACAACAATATGACTTTTTCCGAAAACGGATTTCTTTATACGTGTCGATGTGGCGATCAGTACTTCTCTACCTTTGACGGCAATTTTATGATCGTTTGTCCGGATGGCGAGTTGGTACCGTACAGTAAGAAGAAATGGGTCTTTGGCAAATGGCACTTCGTAAAAGAAGAACCGCCTTTCAGCAGTGACTCTATGGATGACGAGATGAGTGTCGATTCAAAGTGACTGAGGGAACACCCCGTCACTCCAGACAGTCAGTCATCCCGAGGCGCGTCAGTTCGGCGCGCACGGCGTTGGCGGGCGCGGTGCCATAGGCGGTCTCGAAGAGGGTGGCCAGGCGGCGCGCTTCCTCCTTGTCGCCACGCGCGCATGCAACGGCCGCGGCGGCCTGCATGAGAGGCACGGGCGCACCGGCACGCACGGGAAGGTCGGGGGCGATCCACTCAGCCGCCTGATCCACGCGTCCCAGACGCATCAGCGCGATGGCGCCATGCCACGCGGCGGGACGATGGCGCGCGTTGCGTTTCAGCGATTCCTCGAAGAACGGAACGGCCGACGCGGCGTCGTCACGATCGTGAAGCAGAAGGATGCCGAGATTGGCGGGAGCGACGGGGTCTTCCGGCAGCGCCACCGTGGCTTCGCGGAAACCTGCTTCCGCGGCGTCGAAATCGCCGAGCCCGTAAGCAGCCTGGGCGCGGAGCTGAATCGCCTGCACGAGGCCGGGCTTTTCGCGCTCGGCTTCGAGGGCAAACGCCAGCGCCTCGTCGTAGCGGCGCGCGTGGAACGCGGCGTTGCTCAGGCGAAGGAACTCGGCGTGACGGACGTTTTCGCTTCGCACGCCCCACCAGTCGCCCCAGCTCATCGCGCCGCCAACAACGAGCAGCACGACGAAAGCCACGAGGCGTTTACGCGGCAACATGCGGTCACCAACAGCCGCCGCAAACCGCGCGGCACCGAGCGCTGCCAGAATCGCGGCCGGAAACACGAGCGGCATCCGCAGCCTCCCACTCGTGTAGTACAATGCGATGGCTCCAGCCAGGAGCACCGCGTACAACCAGAGCAGCGCGGTCGCTCTTCTCCGTCCCTTGTTTTCCAACCTCACAAACGCAAGCGAGGCAAAGGCCAGCGGCCAGAGGAAACCGAAGCGCCCCGGCAACAAACGCAACAGCAGCGAGCGCTCGCGCTGCACCGTGTAGTCCTCGAAGTTATAGACCTCGCGATCGGACACGAGGTAGAGTGCCTTGCGTGTCATCAGGCCGAGCCACGCGGCCGGGTCCTGGGCGATGGCGCGTTTGGCGCGGCCGAACCACCAGGCGTCCACGGCGCCGAAACGTTCGCCTTCTTTGGGCTCGGGGACCTCGCCGCGCGCGACGGCGGCATCGAAACCTTCGAGCGTCAGGCGCCGCGCCGGATTGCCCGACTCGTCCATCGTCACGCGGCCCTGCCGCAGATAGCGCCCCGACGCGCCGGGTTTGTTGGCCTCGAAGAAATTGTAGCCGCCCTGCCACGGCAGGATCATGAACTCGCCGCCAACGACCGCATTGCGGGCCCCCACGACCGCCATTGCCGCAACGGCGAACGCGAGAAACACGGCGGCGCGCACAAAGCGGCGTCTTGTTGCGGACAGAAGGTTTCTCCCATTCACGCCCAGCAGCCAGAGCGCAAGAAACGGCAGCACCGGCGTGATCGTGGGACGCGTCAGCCACGCCAGTGCTCCGAGCGCCCCAGCGCCCACCATCCAGCGCATTCGCCGCGCACCGGCCATACCACGCAGCAGCGCCCACACCATCGCCGATTGCCAGAAGACGCTGAGGAAATCCAGAACCAGCCGGTTCTCCAGCCGCACGAGCGGTCCGTGCAGCGCGATGAACGCCCCCGCGAGCGCCGCCGCCACGATTCCGTTGCGCGGACCCGCCACGCGCCGTGCGGTGTCCGCCGCCAACGCCGCGAGCACCGCGCCAAGCACGTGCTGGAGCAGGCGCAGCAGCCAGATCCACAAGTCGCCCGCGACGAACATCGTCCCCGCAACGAGCACCGGGTAGAGCGGCGCCTTGAACAACGGTTCGGCGCCAAAGCCCGCACCGGAGAGCAGACCGCGCGCCGCGACGAGTGCCTCCTGCTCGTCGAGCAGTTGCACGCCAAAGAGCACCGACCCCGCGCTGTGGCTGAGATACATCAGCCGGATCACCAGCGCCACGCCGAACCAGAGCAGCGGGGATCCCAGCCACGCGGGAACAGAAATTGGGGACGGAGTCGTCTTGCGCGCCATGCGTCAGGGGATTCCCGGAGAGCTTTCCAGTATGCACACCAAGGCGGCGTGCCCTTTGGCATCAATCGATCAGTCGTCCCTTCGGGACTCTGGGATCTGTTATCCCCGGATTCCCGGCACCAGAGTGCCGGGCTACGACCAATCGTCCCCAACGGGACTCCATTTGCTGACTGGCAGCAAATGCTGTTTTTGATTTCTTCGTGCCGATTCGTGCAATTCGCGGGTGTCTCTTTTCACGCGTGCATTGCCACGACTTCGCGCGCCGTGGCTTCCTCGACGCTGGCGGCGGGGACTTCGACGCGCCACGTCCCCGGGGGAAGCAGGCGCTTGAGGCCCGCTTCGAGCCCGGGGCACACGGTCACCTTGCGTCCGGCGATTTTGGCCAGCAGGCGGATGCCCGGCTCGGCCACGTCCTGCAGGCGCACCGGCGTGCGCCCCGGATAGTGTTTCAGCAGCGCCAGCAGTTCCTTGAGCGCCGCCGCTTCGAGCCCGCCCGGCAGCAGATGCAGCGCCACCGCCACCTGGGCGCGCCGCGCGGCTTCCTCGAAGCCCACCACGCAATCGGCCGTCACAATCCACTGGAACGCCTCGCGCTCCACGGTGCCCGCCACGACAATCCAGTCGGCTTCGGCCTGGCAGGTCATCGCCGTCTGAAGGGCGTCGCCGTGCAGCTCGACCTGACAGTGGCCGATCTCGGCGAGCGCCGCCTTGCCGTCGCTCGCTTCCAGCGGTTGCAGCGCACCGATCGGAGCGAGCAGCGAGACCTCGCGGCCGCGGTCGCGGTTGCCGAGATCACGCGGGGAAATCAGGCGTGCGGCGCGGCGGAACTCGCGGTGCATGTCGAGCGGATCGACTTCGAGGTACAGGGCCGTGGCCGCGCGTTGGCGTTCCGCGCGCCCTTCCGGCGATTCGTCTCCGGCGATGCGCACCCACTCAGTCCGCAAAATCTGATTTTCGAGCCACCAGTCGCTGCCGCGCCCGAAGAACTGCAGGGCTTCCTCGGTTGCCTCGCCGCCCCGCCGGGGACGGAGCAGTTGATCGAGGCGCGGAAGATTGGCGAGCAACTCCTCGCGTCCGCTGCCGAACGAATCGAGCGCCCCCGCGCGGATCAGCGCTTCCACCTGCCCGGTCTTCAGCAGGCGTGGGTCCGTGCGTTTCAGCAGGTCGGCGAGATCGTTGAACGCCAGCTCGTGGCGCAGGCGGCCGATCTCTCGCCACGCCTCCTCGGTCATGCCGCGCACGACGATCAGCCCCGGGCGCAGGCCGCCGTCCTCGGGCGTCCAGTGCCATCCCGAGTAATTCACGTCCACCGGCCGGATGCGCAGGCCACCCGCGCGCGCTTCCTCCAGCAGGGCGTTGCCCTCGGCCGGATGCGCGGCGGCGAGCGACAACGCGGCCGCGAAGAACGCCTCGGGCTCGTGCGCCTTCAGCGCCGCGCCCCACAACGCCGTCATCAGGGACTCGAACTCGCTGGGGCTCTCGCGGGCCAGCCGCCGGGCTCCGGGGCCGCCGCGCAGCACGCGCACCAGGCTCGCCAGGTCGGACGGCTGCAACTGCCGCAAACGCCGCCGGGCCGCGGGCGATTCAAAGAGCCGAAGCCCCTGCACCCTGCCCTCGCGCAGCAACTCATAAGTCTTCGCGTCCTCCGCCGGTGCGCTCGCCAGCAGGCGCGGCAGCCGGCCCTGCTCCTTCAGGTGCGCCGTCGCGGCATCCACGAGGTCCAGCATCGGGTCGCGCAGGAAAGCGATCCGCCCGTGCCCCAGGCTCTCAAGATCCTTCGCCTCCCACTGCGTCACAATATGGCCGTCGCTGGCGGGCGAGCGCGGGATTTCACGGACCATGGGGCCGGAACTGAAGACGTACTCGTTGGGTACGGTGCGCAAGCGGCGCGCCCGCCCTTCCAGACGGTGGACCATCCAGGCCAGCGTCTTCACGTCGCTCAGCAGCCACGCCTCCGGCGGGTCCTGCCCCTCGGGCGCCACGGCGGCGGCGGCGATGGCATCCGTCCACCCCTTCGTCTTCATCATCCGCGCGCACGGTTTCCCCTGCCAACCCACCTGGCGCATCAAACGCTCGAGGATCGGCGAGGCCGTCCAGCGCTGCCAGCGTCCCACCAGGCTCGTATGCCCCTCGAACAGCGCGCCGACCGCCTCCCCCGCGCCCTCCAGCGCGGATTCGGGGAGCAGCAGCTCGATGCGCGGCACGTGCTGGGCGGCGCCCTCGGGGAGCGAAAACGGCAGATCATGGCGCAGCGGATCGAGCTGGGTGACGCCGAGCAGCGCGGCGACCAGGCTGTTCGTCAGGAACCCGGCGCCGGGCCCGCGCAGCAGACCGCGCGTGCGCAACTCGCCGTCCAGGCGGCTCAGGCAGAGCAGCGCCGCGCCGAGATCGGCCTCGATCAGGTCGCGGAACTCGCGGTTCAGCCGCTCGCGCCAACGCGTCGGCAGATCGCCGTAGTGCTGGGACGCGCGGGCAAAGACCTCGTTCCAAATGTAGGACTCGGTATCGACGCCGCGCTCGAATTCCTGCGAGGGAAAGCGGTGCGCCACGGGCGCGAAGTCCGCCGTGCACAACCCCGCCAGCCGCGCCGCATTCTCCACCGCGCCCGGGAACGCCTCGTACAGCCGCCCCGCTTCCTCCTGCGTCAGGAGGTGATGGCGCCGCGCGCGCGGCCGGACCAGGTCGCGCACGCGCGTGCCCGGCGCAAACGCCTCGCGCCCCTGCGCACTCCACAGCCGCCACGCCAATTCATCCTCGGGGAGCGCATACCGCACGTCCGGCACGGCAACGGCGCCGAGCCCAAAGTGCCCGGCGGCGGCGTAGAGCAGCCGCGCCGCTTCCTCGCCCGGGTTCTCCGCAGGCGCGGGCAGCGCCACGAAAACGCGCTCCGCCCCCGCGCGCCGGGTCAGCATCTCCAGCAGCGCCTCCGCGTCCTCCAGCCGGTCCTCCAGCAGAGCCACCGACAATTCCGACCCGCACCCACCGGGGAGCAGGAACAGCCCCTCGCACTCCGCCAGCACCGCGTCCCACGTCACGGCACCCGCCGTCTCCGAGCCCCCCTGCGCGCTGTTCACCAGGTGGATGATCCGGCGCCATCCGGCCGTCGAGCCCGCCAACACCCGCAACGGAAACGAAGCCGCCCCCGCCGGTTGCGGCGCCAGGGGCGCAACGCGCAGCTCCACCCCGAAAACCGGGGTGATGCCCAGACGGCGGCACGCGCGGCGCAGCGCCGGGGCGCCCGCCAGCGTCATCGCATCGCACAGCCCCAACGCCTTCTGGCCATCCTTGGCGGCCAGACGACAGAGCTGCTCGACGCGGGCCATACCCGCGCCGATGCTGAAGTCGCTGCGCGCACCCAGATGGACGAAGGGTTCCATGATCGCGGTGGGGCCTCGGGGCGATTTCGCAGTGCCGGTGCTGCGTGGTCTCCCCGCCTCGTTCCGCGCCGAACCGCCACAATGTCAAGAAAGACATCCCGGGGAAGAGCGCGTTTCTCGTGGTTCGTGGTGCGTGGTGCGTGGTTCAGGCCGGACCGGGCGCGTCACCCCGCGGCAGCGCCTCTCCGCCACCGCCAGGCCAGCAGCCCGCCACCCACCGCTGCCGCCGCCAGCACACCGCCCAGCAGCAGCCACAAGCGCGTCCGCCCGCCAGCGCCACCGGGGGATTCCGTGACGGGTTCTGTGGAGGTCTGATCCTGAACAGCGGTTGGCACCGGGTAGCCGGACGGCCTGACGGAGGTCGTCGGCGAATTGGGAAACGCCAGGGGATCGGACTCGACCGGGATTTCCTCTCCCTGCTCGCGGCGGCGCTCCAAATCCGCACGCTGGGCCCGCGCCGCCTCCTCGATTCTCCGATCCATTTCGCCGGAATTGAGATTGCGATGCGTATCAATGAAGTCGGCATTTTCCTTCCTAAGCTGCTCGACCTCCTGCAGACGCCCCCAACCGTCATAGAACGAAGTGGCGGTGAAGTCATCCAAGGGGATGGCATTCAATTCTCCAAGGATGGTGTCAGCCTGTTCCTTCCTCCCCAACCTCTCCAATTCATGGGCCAAGAGGTAGCCCATGCGGGCCGCCATTCCGTCCGTGTGCTCTGCATGATCATAGGTGTATTCCAGAACGGCAAGATACTCATCCTGACTGCGATAGTGGGTATCCCAATGCCACATCGAACGACTGCTGGATTGCTCGGGAGAACCTGAGGGGGGCCCACCCGGAGGGGGAAATATTTTATTATCATAGTACGCGGCAATGTATCGCAATGGCAAGTTGTCTTCCGGGGCATAGGTCCATGACTCAGGATTCGTCACCCGGCGGCGAAGAGCGGTGAAACCTTCCCAGTCCCCGTTACAGTGGAAGATTCCCAACTGGCTCAAGATGTATCCCGCGCGAACCGGCGGTGGCATCTGCTCCAGCGGCGCGCGCAGGATCTCACGTTGACGCCGCGCCGTCTCTGAACTGATCGGCCCCGGCTCGGGTGGCCGGAACCCACGTAGAGCCGCAATCCACTGCTCGACCTGCTCCTCGGAGGGTTCCGAAGCCCGGCCGTCGTCCTGGCCCACTGCCGACACCGCCCCCAGCAGCAGTAGCAACAGCAGCGCAACCTGTCGGTGCACGTTTCTGAACATCGCTTCCCTCCGCATCGCCCCGTCCCATCCTGTTCACTCTCCGCTGGGACACCTTCAATAGGACGCAGCCGCGCGCTTCCGGGCAAGCTGGGAAGCGGGCCGACCAAGGGAGAAATGGGGGGCAGTCGCCGCCCGGGCGCATCTCACCCGGCGGCAGCGCCCCTCCGCCGCCACCAGACCAGCAGCCCGCCACCCACCGCTGCCGCCGCCAGCACACCGCCCAGCAGCAGCCACAAGCGAGTCCGTCCCCCAGCGTCGCCGGGGGATTCCGCAGCGGGCCCTGTGGAGGTCTGATCCTGAACAGCGGTTGGCACCGGGTAGCCGGACGGCCTGACGGAGGTCGTCGGCGAATTGGGAAACGCCAGGGGATTGGGCTCCACCGGGATTTCCTCCCCCTGCTCGCGGCGGCGCTCCAAATCCGCACGCTGGGCCCGCGCCGCCTCTTTGATTCTCCGATCCATTTCGCCGGAGAGATAATCGCGCATGGAGTCAATCCTCCCGGCATTTGTCTTCACGATCCAAGCTTCGTAAAGGCGCAATCCCCTCCTGTCGTAAATCGGGGCCGCCGTGAGGCTTTCCAGAGGAATGGCGTCAAGTTCCTTCAGGAGCGCCTCGGCTCGGTCCGGTTGTGTTTGTTTAATCTCGTTGGCGAGAAGATAGCTCATATCCACCGCTGTTGCGTCGGTAGGATCGGCTCGTTCGATAGCGTACTCCATAACCTCGATGTAGTCGGCCTTGCTCCGATAGTGGTTATCCCAGTAGGCACTTGAGTACTGGTCCGAGGAGTTCCCGGACAGCCCCCCAGGCGGCGAGAAAATAATGTGATCATAGTATGAGGCGATGTCACGGAGTGGCAGGTTGTCCTCTGGGGCGTACACCCAGGTTTCCGGATCGGTCACGCGGCGGCGGAGCGCCACGAACCCATCCCAGTCTCCATCGGCGTCATAGATCGCCACCTGGCACAAGATGTACCCCGCGCGAACCGGCGGCGGCATCTGCTCCAGCGGCGCGCGCAGGATTTCGCGCTTCAGCCGCGCCGTCTCCGAACTGATGGGCCCGGGCTGGGGCACCTCGAACGCGCGCAACGTCGCAAGCCAGTGCTCGACCTGCTCATCTGAGGGCTCCGAAGCCCGGCTGTCGTCCTGGCCCCCTGCCGACCCCGCCGCTAGCAGCAGAAGCAACAGCAGGGTAGAAACGTGGAACGCGTTCTTGAGCATGATTTCCCTCCACCGAGCCCACCTTGTCCGGTTTCCCATTCCGGGGAATCTTCTCTGCCGGGCCACCTTCAATAGGACGCAGCCGCGCGCCACCGGGCAAGCCGGGAACAGAACAGAGAACTGAAAACTCACCCCCTCACCGCGCCCGGTAGCCCACGCGCCAGTACAGGTTGCCGTTCGAGATGGTGCCGTTGGTCGGGTCGTATTGCGGTTCGATGGGGCGGTTCTCGAGATAGCGCACGAGCGAGCCGTTGCGCGAGACGGCAACGCCCTGCGGCGGTGCTTCGTTGGCGGGCACGTCGCTGCGGCGCACCCACTCGTGTTCGTCGGTGTCGGGCCCAAAGGACCAGATGACGGGGGGGAGCGTGTCGCTGATCGCGAGGCCCGCGCCCCGCGTGTCGGCAAACGGATCGGAAGGCAGGCCGTGGTGGAAGGTGGCAAGAATGCCATCGCGCGTCTGGGGAAGGAACCCGGGCCCCGGGAACGGGTAGCGCGGAATGCCGTAGACGCGCGTGGCAATGTCGCCGGGGCTGATGGTGCCGTTCGTCGGGTCGTACTCGAAGGCGGCGCCGTTGTCCTGCTCGTCGGGGCCGACGCTGTAGACGATGAAGGCGCCGTCGTCGCCGCGCGTCGTGCGCAACGTCACCCCGGGGGCGGCGAACGGATCGTGGTCCGCGCCGCCGGGGAGCAGCGTGCCTATGCGCGAGGGATCAGCGGGGAACTGCACGCCGTTCATGTAGCTGTGCCGCGCCGCCGTGGCGGTGTGCAGCGTCGCATACCGCGCGAGCGAGTGGTACAGGCGCGTGCGGGCCTCAAGGTAGTTGGGGGAAACCGACGTGCGCCGGTTCAGCGGACTGAGTTCCCCCTGGCTGCGGACCAGTGGGTTTTCCGCTGCCTCGCGATAGCCGCGATACAGGGCGTCGAACCGCGGCCAGAGGGCCTCGATCTGGGCGGGAGTGCGGCAGCCATCGAGCAGGACAAGCTCGAACCCGCGCACCGTGATCGAGGAAATGGCGACACCGATGAGGTGGGTGATGAGGTCGAGGTCGGTGCCCACGAGGATCGTTCCCAGCCAGCCCGTGCGTTCGAGCAGGGTGAAGGCCTCGTCCGGCCGCCCGTCGAACAGGCGGAAGATGGACTCGACTTGCGCGTTCCTGGCCTCGATCTGGTGGTCGAGGAAATTGGGGGTGGAGTTGCCGTGCCAGAGAATCACGGGGCGGTTGAGATTGAAGTGGACCATGCCGGGCTGGGGGAAGGTGCGGCGCCCGCGCAGCAGCCCGGCCAGGCCGCCGTTGTCCCTCTCGATCAGCGCGAGATTTCGCCCCTCCCGCGAGGTGCGGTCCATCTCCAGCCAGAGATCGTAGTAGTTGGCGGCGAGCAGGAGGTACGGGTCGCCCGCGTCGCGCAGGAAGGCGCCTTCGTTGGCCAGCAGGGTGCGCATCCGGGTGGGATCACGCGTCACGAGAAGATTGTCGAGCGCGAGCAGGAGGACGAGCGGGTCGGTGGGGCGGTCGCGGATGAGATCATCGAACCCGGCACGGGCACCGGGATCGCCTGTGGCGAGTTGTTCGAGGAGCGCGGGGACGCGCTCGTCGCGAATCGGCATCCAGGCGTGGGGAAGCGGCTCTCCCTCGGAAGGCCGCTCCGTCTCCATCAGGGCGAAGACGTCCTCGGGGGTGTTTGCCCTGGATTCGGAATGCCAGCCAGAAAAGAACAGGCTGTCGAAGACCTGGTCGAAGCCCTCGCCGTCCTCGCGCAGCCGCAGAACGCGCGGCGCGTAGCGGACGCCCGCTTCCCCGCCCCCGTGCCAGGAGTCCACGTCGTAGTGCGCGGCCACGAGGATGTCGTCGCCGTCGCGCCGGTACACGTTGTTGGCGGGAACCATCCGGATTCCGGTGGGGCTGGTGTCGTCGTTCCAATAGGACCAAACGACCCGGAAGGCGGGGGTGGCGCTCTCCCAGCCCGTGACTTCCACCATCGAGCTGTCGATGCGATCATAGTACAACTGAACTTCGCCGGTGGAAGCGGGCGTCGGGGACGATTCGGGCGCAGCGGTGGGGTCTGCCGACGCGGAGGGCGAAGCGGCGGCACGGGGCGCGGGGGCGTCGTCACCGCACCCCGCCAAGAGCATCATGAGAACGAAGACGGAAATTCCCGCCGCCAAACGAGAGGCGCGGCTCAGCCGCGTAGGAACCAGGTTCTTCATTGCAGGAGTGTCGTTCCCGCCAGGAAAAGGTGTCAACGGCACGATGAGCGGGGAGGAGTCTTCCGTTTTCGGTTCTCGGTTTTCAGCTTTAATGCCTGCCCCGTCCAGCAGGGACGTCACCATCCTGCCTCCTGCCTGCTCACCGAATCCGCAGGAGGCAAGGACGCACCCACGCGGGGGATTCTCCTTGCCTTGCCCGGCGCGTGGGGGGTACGGGGAGCGCCCCTCGAATCCGGGACCTTAGGGCTTCGGCAGGGGTAAACCACTGAGTTCACACGCTTTCCGATGCCCAGCCAGGGTGTCCCCCGTGCGGCAAGTGACGGCCTGCGGTGGGATTGGCTTCCAGGCAGATGACGAGAGCGGAGGAACGAACCCGAAGGAGCGGTACCCCCATGACCAACGTCACCATGAAGCAATTGCTCGAAGCAGGCGTCCACTTCGGCCACCAGAGCCGCCGGTGGAACCCGAAGATGAAGCAGTACATCTACACCGAGCGTAATGGCATCTACATCATCGACCTGAAGAAGACGCTGCGCCTGCTGCGCGACGCCTCGCGCTACGTGCGCGACTGCGCCGCCGAGGGCAAGAAGGTCCTCTTTGTCGGCACGAAGAAGCAGGCCAAGGACATCGTGCGCGACTGCGCCGAGGAAGCCGGCATGTATTACGTCAACAACCGCTGGCTCGGCGGGCTGCTGACGAACAACGGCACGATCCGCAAGTCGGTCAACCGGCTCATCGAGCTCGAAGAGCTGTTCGACTCCGGCGCGATCAACCAGTACGTCAAGAAGGAGCAGGCCGCTCTTTCGCGCGAACTGGCCTCCCTGCAGAAGAACCTTTCGGGCATCAAGAAGATGGTCGGCCTCCCCGACCTGCTCTTCATCATCGACCCGTCGAAGGAAACCATCGCGATCAAGGAAGCACAGGCGCTGAACATCCCGATCGTGGCCGTCGTCGATACCAACTGCGATCCCGACGCGGTGGACTGGGTTATCCCGGGCAACGACGACGCGATCCGCTCGATCAAGCTGATGTGCGAGACGATGCGCGACTCCTGCCTGGAAGGCATCGCGGTGCTGACCGAAGGCGAGATGGGCAGCGGCAACGAGATGGAGCCCATGGAGAGCGCCGAAGCCTATGCCCCCCCGGTGGCCAACGATGGCGAAGCGCCCGTGGCGCTGAGCGCCGAGGACCTGGAGAAGAAGTTCGCGATCTACCAGGGCGGCGGCCAGACTGAAGCCCCGCAAGCCGACACAAGCTCCACAACTCCCCAGAGCTGATTCGGGGGCGGGGCCCGGCGCCCCGCCTTTTTTTTCTCTTCACAATCCCACATACTTTTTCCGGCAAGACCAGCGAAAGGACCCAACAATGGCAGAGATCACGGCAGCGATGGTCAAGGAACTGCGCGATCGCACCAACATCGGCATGATGGATTGCAAGAACGCCCTGACCGAGGCGAACGGCAACATGGACGAGGCGATCAAGCTGCTGCGCGAGCGCGGCGCGATCAAGAGCGCCAAGCGCGAAGGCCGCGCGGCGACCGAAGGCCTCGTCGGTGTCGGCACCACGGCCGACGGCAAGGCCGGCGTCGCCGTCTACGTGACGAGCGAAACGGACTTCGCCGCACGCAACGAAGGCTTCGAAGCCACCGTGGCCGAGACCCTCAAGGCCGCACTCGACACCACCCCCGAAAACATCGATGCGCTGAAGGCCACGAAGACGGCCAGCGGCAAGAGCGTCGACGAGATCGTCGAGGACCTGCGCCACAAGATCGGCGAGAAGATCGAACTCGGCGCCTACGGCGTCCAGAAGGGCGACCTCGTCGTCGACTACAAGCACTTCAACGGCAAGATCGCCGTGCTCGTGGCCGCCAGCGCCCCGGGACTGGCTGACGACAAGAAGGACAAGGTCGCCGAAACCCTCAAGGGCGTGGCCATGCACATCGCGGCCAACAACCCGCGCTTCCTCGACTCCACCGGCGTGGACGAAAAGACCCTGGCCGAGGAGAAGGAAATCGCCGCCACCCAGGCCAAGAACGAAGGCAAGCCCGAGGCCATCATCCCCAAGATCGTCGAAGGCAAGGTGCGCGCCTTCTTCAAGCAGGCCTGCCTGCTCGACCAGCCCTTCGCCATGGATCAGGACAAGACCGTGGCCCAGGTCGTCAAGGACCTCGGCAAGACCGTGGGAAGCGACGTGGCGCTCGCGGGCTTCACGCGCCTGGAAGTCGGCTCGGCAAACAACTGAGTCCCCGGGACCAGCAACAAGACAGAAACACGAAGGGGCGCCCACCGGGTGCCCCTTTTTCGTGGGATGCTCCCAAGGCACGGGGCGCCAAAGGGGCACTACGGCGTTTCGGAAACCGATGGGTGACGAATCGTAACCGACTACCACGGATAAGCGGCTGGATCTCAGCATCCGTGTGCATCCGCGTTGATCGGCTCTTGTCCGTGGCAAGCTCTTCCCTCCGCCACGCCCATCGCTCATGCCCGGGTGTCTGATTGGGTTTGTGCCTTGAGACTTTGAGAACGTCCCCCCTTTTTTCGTTGTCTCCCGGGGCGGCGTGCAGTCCGATGGGCGTCCGGACGCCGCGCGGGAAGCGCCTGCACGCCGATCCCCCAACTCCAATGCGAGCAACCTTTCATGCCGGAATCCGCCCCTCCCGCCAGCAAGCCCCAATACAGCCGTGTCATCCTGAAACTGAGCGGGGAGATGATGAAGGGCCCGGCTGACTTCGGCCTCGACGCCCAAGCCGTTCAGTTTATCGCCAGCGAGATCGCCGACGTCGCCCGCACCGGAATCCAGGTCGGCGTCGTCATCGGCGGCGGCAACATCTTCCGAGGCAGCAGCGAAGCCGCCGCGCGTATGAAGCGCGCCGTGGCCGACCACGTCGGGATGCTCGCCACCGTCATCAATGCCCTCATGCTCCAGGACGCCCTGGAGAACATGCAGGTGCCCACGCGCGTCATGACGGCCCTGACCATGGCCAACATCGCCGAGCCCTACATCCGGCGCCGCGCCATCCGCCACTTCGAGCGCGGCTACGTCGTTCTCTTCGGCGCGGGAACCGGCAACCCGTTCTTCACCACGGACTCAGCCGCCGCCCTGCGCGCCAACGAGCTCGATGCCGATGCCGTGCTCAAGGGAACCAAGGTGGACGGCATCTACACCGCCGACCCCAAGAAGGACCCGAATGCGAAGTTTCTCCCGAACTGCACCTACGACCGCGCCATCCGCGAAAACCTGAAGGTGATGGATGCCGCCGCGCTGGCGCTGTGCCGGGACAACGATATGCCGATTGTCGTTTACGACCTGACGAAGGCGGGGAATACTCTGCGCGTGGTCACGGACGGCGACATCGGTACCAAAGTAACCAAGGAGTGACAACGCCATGACGGACGGACTATCGGAACTTACCCAAATTGAAGACGAGTCGGGCGTCAAAATGGAAGGCGCACTCTCGGCGCTGGACGACAACTTCCGCACGGTCAGGACCGGGCGCGCCTCGCCCTCGGCTCTCGACAACGTGCACGTCAGCGCCTACGGCAGCGACATGCCCCTCAACCAGGTGGCCAACGTCAGTACGCCCGATGCCCGCACCATCGTGATCTCGCCCTGGGACAAGGGACAGCTCAGTGCCATCGAACGCGCTATCATTGCCGCAAACCTGGGCTTCAATCCCTCCAACGACGGCGTCGTCATACGCATCTCCGTCCCCCCGCTGACCGAGGAACGCCGCAAGGAGTTCGTCAAGCAGGCCCACAAAATGGCCGAAGAGGCACGCATCGCCATCCGCCACGTCCGCAAGCACGCCAACGACAACATCAAGCGGCTGGAGAAAGACCACGGCGTGCCCGAGGACATCGGACGCCAGGCACACGACAGAATCCAGAAGCTGACTGACGAGTATATCGCCAAGGTCGACGAGAAGATGAAGAAGAAAGAGAAGGAGATCATGGAGGTCTAGGCCCGGCGCGGCCGCACCTTCCCCCCGTTCGCATGAGTATGCGCGAGAACACCGCCGGCGCGTCCGCCATCCGCCTGCTCGAACCCGTGACACCGGACGAGCAGGCCGTCTTCGAGCGCCTCGACCTGCAACGTCTCCCCCGCCACGTTGCCGTCATCATGGACGGCAACGGGCGGTGGGCGCGTCAGCGCTCGCTCCCTGAGCGCATCGACGGCCACCGCGCCGGCATCGACGCCGTCCGCGCCGCGACACGCACCGCGGCACAACTCCGCCTCGACGCCCTCACGCTCTACTCCTTCTCCACGGAAAACTGGTCGCGCCCCAAGACCGAAGTCACCGCCCTGATGAGCCTGCTCGAAACCTTCCTCATCAAGGAAATCCCCGAGCTCAACGACAACAATATCCGCCTCGTCGCCAGCGGCCAGATCGAGGACCTGCCGAAGTCCGCGCGCAACAAGCTCGCCCACACGATGGAGGCCACGGCCTCGAACACCGGGCTCGTGCTGAACCTGGCGCTCAGCTACGGCGGCCGTCAGGAAATCGTGCTCGCCGTGCGCCGCGCCATGCAGGAAGCCGCCGAGGGCCGCACGTCCCCCGAAGAAATGACGGCCGAGCGCTTTGGCAGCTACCTCTACCATCCCGAACTCGGCGACCCGGAACTTCTGCTGCGCACGAGCGGCGAAATGCGCGTCAGCAACTTCCTCCTCTGGCAAATCGCCTACACCGAATTCGTCTACCTCCCCGTGCTCTGGCCCGATTTCCGCCGCGTGCATTTCCTGGAAGCCATCGCCGAGTACCAGCACCGCGACCGCCGCTTCGGCGGCGTGCGCTAGGCCGTTCCCAAGACCGAATTGCGAGGAAACGGCGGAAACCGATCGCCACAAACTCTCCGCCACGGAGATGCCCGTGTCCCCCGAATTGCAGGCCATCGCTCTGGGCAAGGTGCTCGTTGCCGTGATCCTCGGCGGCATCATCGGATGGGAGCGCGAGAAGGCCCACAAGGTCGCCGGCCTCCGCACGCACATGTTCATCTCGGGCAGCGCGGCGATCTTCGTTCTCCTCAGCATCGAGTTCACCGAATTCTTCCAGAACACAATGCCGGCCGATTCGTTCCGCGCCGACCCCGTGCGCGTGATCCACGCGATCATCGTCGGCGTCAGTTTCATCGGCGCGGGCATGATTATCCAGAACGAGAAACGCGACCGCGTGGTGAACCTGACGACGGCGGCCTCGGTGATGTTCACCGCCGCCACGGGCATCGCCGTCGCCCTCGGCGCCTACATCTTCGCCGTGGGCGTCGCTGTGATGGCACTGGTCATCAACCATTCGCTCAAGAGCATTGAACACAAGCTCCCCAGCACAGACAGCGACCTGACGAAACCGAACGGCGAGTAGATCGTTCGCCCCCGTCTTTCGTTCGCAAACCCTAACGCAAGACCTCGTCGCGTCAGGGCGAGGTTAGTTCTCTGTTGGTTCGCGCAAACTCTCTTGCGCGTCTTTCGTGGTATTCGTGCGCTGGCCGCCGGAGAGCATGCGATTCGTCAAAACGAATCGCGATCCCCATCCGGAGGTCCATCATGACGGTCTTGCTCGAACGTCCCTGCACCAACGGCGGCACGCCTTTCGCCGCTCCAATGCCCGAACTCCTTCAGGCACCCGTTGCCGTGCGTGCAGCAAAGGGAACACCGAAACGCACCACTGACACCCTGATCATCTCCGACCTTCACCTGGGCTCGCATGTCTGCCGCGCCGATGCCCTGCTCCGCGTCCTGAAGTCATGGAAGTTCCGCCGCCTTGTCATCCTGGGCGACGCCTTCGACAACACGAAGTTCAAACGCCTGAAGCGCAGCCACTTCAAAGTCCTTTCCCATATCAACAAGCTGAGCGGACACCGCCGAAACGTGGAAGTCGTCTGGGTCGAGGGCAACCACGACGCCACGTTCCTCAGGGTCGTCTCCGCGATGCTCGGCATGTCGGTGCATCACGAATACACGTTTCACGTCGGCGGGCGCAAGTACCTCGCGACGCACGGCCATCAGTTCGACACGTTCATGAACAACAACCCCGTGATTACGGAAATCGCCAGCGCGTTCTACCTGCTCGTCCAGCGCCGCGACACGCGCCGCATGACCGTCAGCCGCTACCTGAAGAAGAAGAGCAAGCTCTGGCTGCGTCTGAGCGACAAGCAGGCCATCCGCGCCGTCCGCCATGCACGCCACATCGACGCCGACTGCGTCCTGTGCGGGCACACTCACATCTCCAGCCATCGGCGCAACTTCGGTGGCATCGAGTACATCAACACGGGCTGCTGGACCGACACGCCCTGCCAGTACGTCACCATCGACGAGAACGGCGCCACGCTCCATGAGCATCAATGACGAACTGACGATCGTGATCCCGGCGAAGAATGAGGCGCGGAATCTGCCACTCCTCTTCGAAGACCTTCTCGCCCAGGATTACCCCGCCATTCGTCAGACCACGATCATCGTGGCCGATGCCGCCTCCACCGACGAGACTCCCGAGATCATTGCCCAATACGCCGCCCTGCTTCCGCTGCGGATGATTCCGGGAGGACTCCCGGGCATCGGGCGCAACGCCGGCGCCCGCCTCGCCCGATCGAAGTACCTCCTCTTTCTCGATGCCGACATCCGCCTCGCCCATCCGGGCATCATCCGCGTGGCCATCGGCGAGGCACGAATCCGCAGGCGCCACCTCGTCACCGCACTGCTCGGCCGCCTTGGGGGCTCGCCCCTCGACGGGCTCTACTATGCTTTCTGCAACCTCGTGGTTCGCGCTTCACGGCTGACCGGTCCGTTCTCCCCCGGAGCCTTCATGCTCTGGGAGCGCCGTGCCTTCCTGCGGCTCGGCGGCTTCGACGAGAAAGCGCACTTCGCGGAGGACTACCAGCTCAGCCGCAAAGTCCCTGGCCGGCGCTTCGGCATCGTCAAGGGCCCCGTTCTCGCCGACAATGAACGCTTCACCAAGTTCGGCTACGGCCGCGTGGCCCTGCTGTTCTTTGAAACGATGTGCTTCGGGCACACAAAGGCCTACTTCCGCAGGAACCGCAACTACTGGGGCTGACCCAGCCGTTCTCCGAGGCTCCTGCTTTGGCGGCAGCGGAATCGTCCTTCGCCGTTGCGGCAGGGCGGCCCGGCGGCATACTTTCGCCGTCAACGTCCCCGCAAGGAGCCGCGCCATGCTGGCCGACATCGCCCTACGCTTCGAGCAATCCGGCCTGCGCCGCGGGCGCGCCCGGCTCCAGCGCCACGCACAGGCGCTGCTCACCCGTGTGCTCGACGATCTCGGCTGGCCGCACGCCGCGCTCACCGTGCTCTTCTGCTCGGACGCGCGCATCCGGGCGCTGAACCGCGAGTTCCGCGGCATCGACGCGCCGACCGACGTGCTCAGTTTCCCCGCCGCCGAAGACATCGAGGCGTTGCGCGGCGAGCAGGCCCCGTATCTCGGCGACCTCGCCGTTTCGCTCGCGTACACGGCGCGCCAGGCGCGCGAGGCAGGGCGGGCGCTCGACGCCGAGGTCTCGTTGCTGCTCGTGCACGGCGCTCTGCATCTGCTCGGCTGGGACCACGACACGGCGGCGCGCGAACGCCGCATGTGGCGCGAGCAGGACCGCCTCCTCGCTCTGGCCGCCGACATTCCCGCTCCCGAAATCGAGTTCGACGCATGACCGATGGCCCGCACGCCACTCCTGAAAATGAGAGTTACCGCTCGGGTTTCGTCGCAATTCTCGGCAAGCCCAACGCGGGCAAGTCCACGCTCGTGAACGCGCTGCTCGGCGAGAAGCTCTGCGCCGTCAGCGGCCTGCCGCAAACGACGCGCGACCGCATCAACGCGATTCACTCCGACGACACGATGCAGGCCGTCTTCGTCGATCTGCCCGGGCTCGTCGCCGACACGGACAAGCTCAACGCCGCGCTGCGCCAGAACGTGCTCGACGGAATCGAGGGCGTGGATTGCGTCATCCACCTCGTCGACACCACCGACCCCGATCCCGTCGGCGCCGACATGGCCGCACTGCTGGCTGCCACGAAAACGCCCGTCATCGGCGTGGCGAGCAAGATCGACACGCAGGCGGCTGACTTCGACGCGGCGCAGTACTTCGCAACGCTCGAAGGAGGCGCGCCGCCCGCGCGCTACACCGTGCTGCTGGGCATCTCGGCGGTGCGCGGCGCGGGACTCGGCGAACTGCTCGCGGCGGTGCGTGAACTCCTTCCCGAAGGTCCGCCGCTTTACGACCCCGACCAACTCACTGATCGCTCGATGCGCTTTCTCGCCGCCGAGTTGATCCGCGAGAAGGTCTTTCAGTTGCTGCACGAGGAAATTCCATACTCAACGGCCGTCACGATCGAGGCGTTCGAGGAACGCAGCGTGGGCAAGGCCTACATCGCGGCGAGCATTCACCTGGAACGCGACTCGCAAAAGGGCATCGTCATCGGGCGCGGTGGATCGATGCTCAAAAAAATCAGTCAGTCCGCGCGCCACGACATCGAGGCCCTGCTCGGCAATGGCGTCTTCCTCGACCTGCACGTCAAGGTAACGCCGCACTGGCGCAAGAAGGAGTACCTGCTCCGCGAGTTTGGGTACGACACGCGCAAGCGGTGAGGCGTTCTTCGATGAATCGTAGCCGGAAACAGAGCCCGAAGATGGCTCAGCCTTGAACATTGAATGAAGTGTGTGATTGTCGAAGGGGTGCGATCAAAACACATGGCGTGACCGGACGCGCCACGGCTTGGGATCGCGCCGCTTTCAGGGCGCAGTCTCTGTTGGTGGCCGGTCCCAGGGCTGGGGGATTGGGCCCCGTTGGGGCCATTGCGGGCCGAACAAAACCCTGCGCAAGTCAGACGACTTTCCATGGAGAGTGGCTGCAAACTGCCCATGAAGGCTTTCGGGCGCACGCTCACCCCGCGGGCGTCGCGTCTTCCGCTGCGGCGTCCTTGCTTTTGCGCCTGCGCCACCGCCGCGCAAGAGCACGCGCGGAATCGAGGTAGCTCTGGCACACGGGCACGACGAACAGCGTCAGCACCGTGGAGGACAGCAGTCCGCCGAGCACGGCGATGGCCATTGCCTGGCGCAACTCCGCGCCCTGGCCGAGCCCCAACGCCAGCGGCAGAAGGCCAAGCAACGTCGTCAGCGTCGTCATCAGCACGGGGCGCAGACGCCGCTGGCACCCGAGCACCAGCGAGTCGCGCTCGCACAGCCCCGGATGATCCCCGCGCACCTGGTTCACGCAGTCGAGCAGCACGATCGCGTTGTTTACCACAATGCCGCCGAGCATCACCACGCCGATCAGGCCCATGATGTTCAGCGTCTGGCCGGTGAGCAGGAAGCCCAGCACGACGCCGACGCCGGCGAGCGGAATCGTGAGCATGATGATGAACGGCTGGAGGAAACTCTCGAAGACCGAGGCCATCACCATGTAGACGAGCAGGATGGAAAGCGCGAGCGCGAAGCCGAGGCGGTCGAAGGCTTCCTTGCGTTGCGCTTCCTCGCCCGTGAATGACGTGACGTAGCCCGTGGGCTGGCGCATTCCGGCCAGGCTTGCTTCGGCCTGGGCAATGGCCTGCGAGAGTTTCACGCCGGGCTCAAGGTCGGCCATCACGCGTGCGACGCGCATCTGGCGGCGGCGCACGATTTCGCGCGGGCCGCGTTCCACTTTCATGTCGGCGATGTTGCCGAGCGGAATGATCGCACCCGACGGCGTCGTGAGCACGATGTCACGCAACGTCTCGAGCGTCTCCTCGCCGTAATCGACATCGACGCGCAGGTCGATGTCGCCGGAGTCGCGTTTGATCTGCCCGGCCACGGCGCCTTCGAGGCGGTTGCGGATCGTCGTGGCGACGCTCTGCACGTCAAGCCCGAGGCGCGAGAGCTGCGCCTTGTCGAGCGTCAGCATGACTTCGGGAGCGCCCTCCAGGATGTTCGTCCGGACGTTGAGCAAACCGGGCGTTGCCTCGAAACGCCGCCGGGCTTCCTCGGCGAGGCGCTGAAGCACGACGAGTTCCTCGCCCCGAATCTCGTAGAGCAACGGTGCCTGGCCACTGCCGAGCAGTTCGAGAATCGAGCCCTGCTGCAAGCGGATGTCGGCTTTCACGTCCGGCAGCGTATCGAGCCGCGGCTTGATCGCCTCGACGAAATCCGAGGAGCGGAACGAACTCATTCCCGCCGCAATCGTCTCCGACGTTGGATTGTCCCAGTTGTGCAAACGCACGTAGACGTCGGCAGTGTTCGGGCCGTCGGGGTCTTCCGTGTTCGCGTTCACCTCGCCTTCGCTCTCTCCGATGCGCGCGTACGTCACGTCGATGGCCGCGTCGAAACGCAGGGCGTCGCCAACGACCGTATCCACCACGCGGCGCGTTCCTTCGATGGGGGTTCCGTTCGGCAACACGAGGCGGATTTCCACCTGGCGCTGCTCGGTGCGCGGGAGGAATTCCTGCGGGATGGTCTTGAGCAATTCCCACCCAAGGAACACCGTGGCTCCCGCCGCGA
This sequence comes from Candidatus Sumerlaeota bacterium, assembly GCA_030156535.1. Lineage (GTDB taxonomy): Bacteria > Sumerlaeota > Sumerlaeia > SLMS01 > JAHLLQ01 > JAHCAW01. The sequence goes on along the minus strand of JASGMJ010000002.1, from coordinate 5,088 downwards.
TCAGCACCAGAAGGCGCCCGCGCAGCGTCCAGCCCAGCACCCGCGCATAGAACGTGCGCGGCGCTTCGGGTTGCTCCTCCGTCCCCAATTTCATGACGGAAGCGGGTACGTCGCCCAGGAAATGCGACGCCAGCATCGGGATCAGCAGCAGCGCCACCACGAGCGACGCCGCCAGCGAGTACGCCACGGTCAGCGCCTGCTCCTTGAAGAGCAGCCCGGCAACACCCTTCACGTACACGATCGGAAGGAAGACAACGACGGTTGTCAGCGTCGAGGCGAACAGCGCGGCGGCCACCTGGCTGACACCCAGACGCGCCGCCTCGCGGCGGTCCACGCCGCGCTGGCGCAGACGGAAGATGTTCTCGAGCACCACGATCGCATTGTCCACCAGCATGCCGCATCCCAGCGCCAACCCGCCCAGCGTCATCAGGTTCAGCGTCAGTCCCTGGAAATACATCAGGTTGAACGTCGCCACGATCGAAACGGGAATCGCGATCGCCACGATCAGCGTCGTGCGAAGGTCGCGCAGGAAGAGCAGCAGTACGCCAACAGCAAGGAGGCCGCCGAACAGGGCGTTGTTGCGCACCTCGCGGATCGCGTCGCGGATGAACTCGGCCTGGTCGTTGGCCACGACGATCGACGCGCCCGGCGGCAGGATCATCGCGCGTGCCGCCCCCGGGCCGTTTTGCGGCGGGCCGCGGCGCGGTTTCGCTTCGCCTCCCTCGATCGCCTCGATCTCCTCGCGGATCACGCGCGACACGGCGACGGTGTTGCCTTCCGCCTCGCGATAGAACGAAAGGCCGACGGCCTCCCTGCCATCCACGAGCACCATGTCCTTCGGCTCGCGCGGAACGAATGTCACTTCCGCGATGTCGCCGAGCAGGATCGGGTTGTTGTCCTTGCGCGTGACGACGACGGCGCGCACGTCCGTGAGTTCCTCGAATTCGCCGACGGCCTTCAGCAGATAGCGCTGCGTCCCCTCGGTGATGTAGCCACCGGTCGCATTCACGTTCTCCTGCTGGAGCGCACTGACGACGGTCTGCACGTCGATGCCGTAGGTGACGAGCAGCGCCTCGTCGAGCGCGATGCGCGCTTCGCGTTCGACGCCACCGGAGACGACGACGTTTGCAACGCCTTCGAGACGCTCGAAGCGGGGACGGAGTGTTTGCTCGGCGAGGCGGCGCAGGTCCTCGAGATCGGTGTCCGGCCCGCCGGTCAGACCGACGATCATGACGGGCGCGGCGTTCGGATCGTAGCGCAGCACCGACGCGCTCTCGATCTCCGTCGAGCGCTGGCGCTGGATGTCCGACACCGCCTTCTTCACGTCGAGGAACGCAAAATCCAGCGGCGTGTCCCACGTGAACTCGGTGACAATCACGGCACTGTCGGCGCGCGCGATCGTCGTCACGTCGCTGACACCGCGCAGCGTGTAGAGCTGGCGTTCGAGCGGCTGGCAGATGCGGCGCTCCACTTCGAGCGGCGACAATCCCACCGTGCGGATCGTCGTCGTCACCTTCGGCGCACGGATATCCGGAAACAGATTCGTCGGCAAACGCCGCAGCGAAATGAAACCAAGGACAAGCACCGCGACGAAGATCATCGTGACCTTGACCGGGGCATTGACGGCGAAGCGGGAGAGCGACATGACGCGGCGAAAGAGCCTTTCTGGCCCCCAAGACGTAGGCAGCACCCCCCGGAGAGAGCAAGGGCGAGATCATGCCCAAACGCGTTCTCTTCCGTGACACGGGCGCCTCACCCGGAATTGGCCGGAAAAACGCACCTGATCCCGGGCGGACCCCCGAGCCACTTTATTCAATTACCGACCGAACCGGACGCTCCGCTCCTTTCTTCCATTGCGGCGCGGGAGACGACGCCTTACCACACTGGTTATACTTCCCGGCTTCTCTCCCCGGTACTGGGTCCGCATGAAGGTTCTCGTCGTTGACGACCATGCCGCTGTCTCCCGCTTTCTGGCCCGCGTGGCCCGTCAGGAGGGGCACGACGTGTACGAGGCACCCGATGCCGCCACCGGGCTCGACCTCGTCCTCAAGGAACGCCCCGACGTCGTCTTCTCCGACTACATGATGCCCGGGCAAACCGGCCTCGAACTCCTCGCCCAAATCCGCCACGAAGCCCCCCAGACCTTCTTCGTCCTCATGACAGGGCACGGCACCGAGGACTTGGCCGCCAAGGCCCTGCGCTTTGGCGCCTCCAACTACCTCAACAAGCCCGTCGAACTCCTCGAACTCCGCAGGATGCTCAAGCGCTTCGACGCCATCGTCACCGAACGCAGCCAGCAAAACGAAGTGCTCGACCTCCTCGTCCACTTCTCCCTCTCCATGGAATTCGGCAACGAGATCGACCGCGTCACCTCCATCGCCGAGTACCTCGTCGCCCAATGCGGCCAGCGCTTCAATGCCGACGAGCGCTTTGGCCTGCGCATCGGCCTGCAAGAGCTGATCGGCAACGCCATGGAGCACGGCAACCTCGCCATTACCCGCGCCGAGAAAACCGCCGCCATCGCCACCGGCCCCGCCGGACTCCAAAAACTCCGCCAGCAACGCCTCGCCGACCCAACCCTCGCCGCACGCCGCGTCCGCGTTACCATGGAAATGACCCGCGACAGCGTTCAATGGACCATCAGGGACGACGGCCAAGGGTTCGACTGGCGCAAGCTCGGGCCCGCCGAAATCGGCTCCGAAGCCGCCCGCCAGGGACGCGGTATCGCCCTCGCCCGCGTCCACTTCAACACCATTGCCTACCTGGAAAAGGGAAACTCCGTCTGCGTCACCCGCCAATTCCCCCCCACCCCAAAAGGAGACCTTCCCCGATGACTCTGCCCCGGCGCACCGCCGCCGCCGCCCTCGCCCCTCTCCTCCTCCTCATGGCCGGATGCGGCATAAAGAAGCACGGCGAAGCCTCCTACTACGGCCCCGGATTCGCCGGCCGCCCCACCGCCAGCGGTGAAACCTTCAATCCCCAGGCCTTCACTGCCGCCCACAAGTCCCTCCCCTTCGGCACCCTCGTACGCGTCCACAACGAAGAAACCGGCCGCACCGTCATCGTGCGAATCAACGACCGTTTCCCCGGCACCAAGGGACGTATCATCGACCTTTCGCAGGCCTCCTTCGAAGCCATCGCTCCTACCTCGCAGGGCGTCGCCCCCGTGCGGCTGGAAATTTTGGAAAAGCCCGGCGACTGACGAAAAACTGCTTGCGCGGCGGGGGGTCTATGCGCGTAATGCGGCCCCTTTGTTGGGAGGATTTCGGGCTTCGCCCCCCTCCCACCCACGAATGCCGTCGTGGCGGAACTGGCAGACGCGCACGGTTCAGGTCCGTGTCCGGGCAACCGGGTGATGGTTCAAATCCATTCGACGGCACCATTTTTCGCAGTATCGGGAAACCGCAGTGGCCTCTCTACGCCGTAGGGAGGCCACTTGCCGTTTGGCCCCCTGCTCCGGGCTTTTCATCCAACGAAGCGCTTGAACCGGCACGGCCGCTTGCGGCACGATACAACCTGTCCTGTCCACGGCGGGACGCAGTCCCCGGAAGGTTCCCGGCAAGGGTGGTGGCACCGTGCGCAGATTCAGCGGGTTTACTCTGATCGAACTCTTGGTGGTGGTGGCGATCATCGCGATTCTGGCGGCAATCGCGGTGCCGAACTTTCTGGAGGCGATGACGCGCGCGAAGGTCAGCCGGACGAAGTCCGATCTGCGCACGCTGGCCACCGCGCTGGAAACCTACCGCATCGACAAGAACCGCTATCCGCCCGACAGCAGTTACGGGGTGGTTCCGTATCTCGAGCGTCTCCGCCACCTGACGACGCCGGTCGCCTATTTGTCGTCGCTGCCGGGCGATCCGTTTGCGGACAAGGGCGAAATCCGCCGCCATTCCCAGGCCAACAGCATCAATCCCTACGCCAGGGACGCGCAGGTCGGCGGCGAGTTTCTCTATCCGCTCGCCTATGACTACGCGAGCCGGCGCACTCCGGCGGGCGGCATGGAGCCCGACAGCCAGTGGGGGCGCATTGCGCACAATCCCGACGCGGTGATGTGGGCGATGCGCGGCGTGGGACCGGACCGCTGGCCCGCCTGGCTGGGCGAGGACCCCACTCCTTATGATCCGACGAATGGCACGGTGAGCACGGGGAGCATCTTCTGGACGGGACCCGGCATCGGGCCGGACGTTCCGCGCGATCTGCTCTGAGTGTGTTTCCGCTGGTGCCGCAGGCACGGCACGGCGATCCTTCGATGTTGCAGGCACGATGATGCCGCGCGCGGCATGGCACGCCGCCGCCGATGGGAAGAGCGCGTCCAGCTCCGAATCGTGTTCTCCATGGAGTTCCGGGTGGTGAGGCCGCCGGGAACGCCACCGGTAAACCAGACAGCAACGTCACCATTCGAGAGCGATGGAGTTCATCAGGCGAAATGACTTTCGATCATCCCCATCTGCGGCGCAACCCACTCACCGGCGAAACGGTTCTTGTCAGTCCGCATCGCCTGAATCGCCCGTGGCAGGGGAAGCAGGAAACGATTCCCTCGGAGAACAAGCCCGCTTACGACGCGGGGTGCTACTTGTGCCCGGGCAATGCGCGCGCGGGCGGCGAGAAGAATCCCGAGTACGAGAACACGTTTGTTTTCGACAACGACTTTTCCGCCTTGTTGATGGATGGCGGGAAGGAAACGCCGTCAACGCACGAGCTTCTGCAGGCAAACAGCATTCAGGGAATGTGCCGCGTGATTTGCTTCTCGCCGCGCCATGACTTGACTCTGGCGGAAATGCCCGCGAGCGCAATCCTCACCGTTGTGGAAACCTGGGCCGAGCAGTTCCAGCTACTCGGTTCCAAACCGGAAATCGCCTACGTTCAGATTTTCGAGAACAAGGGCATGATCATGGGGTGCAGCAATCCCCATCCGCATGGCCAGATCTGGGCGACGTCCGAAATTCCCCACGAGCCTGCACGGGAGGACGCTGCCCAACGCACCTGGTGGGAGCGGCACCGCCGCACCCTGCTCGAGGATTATCTTTCCGAAGAGCTGCGGCGCGGCGAACGCATCGTTTGCCAGAACGACCACTGGGCGGCCCTGGT
>JASGMJ010000001.1 GCA_030156535.1 Candidatus Sumerlaeota bacterium | reverse complement strand
CGCGCCAATCGAACAGTCGAAAGCGTCTTGCGCGTCCGCCGGGGTCACGCCACCGTCCTTGTTCACGTCGCCGCTGGCCAAGGGCTTCTCGATCAGAACGTAGTATCCCTTCGACCACACGACGCCGCCGATGCGCTTCTTGCGCGTGTCGATCAGGGGATGCTGGGATTCGGTCCACGGACCGTCAGGGGATTCGGAATAGTAGAGCCGCAGGCGCGCGGGATTAAGCCCGGCGACCTCGGAGCCGAGATACTTCAGGGTGATGTTGGCGCCATCCCATCCCGGGCGGTCCCACTCGCCGATCCAATGGACCGATGCCGCCGGACCGGGGAGGTTCGAGAGGCCGTCGAGATTACGACGGATTGTCGCCGTCATCAGGCTCGCACCGCCGTTACCGTCGTCGCCCGAGCCGAAATCGATCCAGAGGCGTGAGTGCGGAATCGTGTGACTGCCGTCTCCCAACATGCCGACGCCCGCGCGGGGCGCATCGCCCGGGGCGATGTAGCGCCTGATGGTCAAGCTCGTCGGCCCGTCGAAACCGTAAACGAGACTGATCTCGCCTTCATACTCGTAGGCGCGTGTGGCGGCAACGACCGCATCGGGAAAGCCATCGCCGTTGAAGTCGAACCCCGAGGTGATCTTTTCGCCAAACGCCCCCCCGACGCTGCCTTCAGCAGGTGTACCGTCCAGGCGTATCCCAAAGCTCTCATCAAACTCAGACATCAGAAACGGCCCGGCAAAATTGTCGGGGTTATACTCGAACAAAAACGTGGCACCATCTGCACCGTCGAGAGGCGGAGACGAAAAGTTCGCGGCAAGAGCCCCAAGCATCAACACAGGAGACCCATTGGACAAGTAGCCAAATGAGCCGCCTGTGTAACCTGCGCCTCCAGCAGAACCTGAACCCAGGAACTGACAAGCTGCCCTTTGATTTACTGGTTCGATGGGAGTGATGGACGCAGAAGAGTCTCCTGGAATCAGGAAGCCGGCTCCCCGATCATCTCCACCTTCAGGATATTGCCATGCTCCAGCCAGGAAATCGCCAAGACCGTCACCCGTGACGTCTGCCACGGAAGTGACATTCCCACCAAGCCAGGCACTCACGCTCTCCCCATCGAGCCGGAAACCGATACTGGCGTTGGGCGTGGAGAGATCGAGCGTTTCGCCGAAACCGCCGTGACGGCCGTAGATCACGTAGACGGTTCCCGCCTGAGTACCCCCCGTCACCATTCACATCGCCCAATCCCGATATAGCAGGCTGCAAGCCATCCAGGACATTGACGATACGCGTGCATTCGGTTCCGGCAATAAACTCCAACCAGACGCATGCCTCCGGCACCCACCCGCTTGGACGGCCATAGACGATCTCGCCATTTGACTCGTCAGCCATGGGGTGTGAGTAGGCCATATAGAAGTCGTCGAAACCGTCCCCGTTGACGTCACCAATACCACCAGAGAAGTCACCCATCCCGTTGTTGTGATAGAGCCGCACCGCGTTCTTTTCGTTCAGAGGGAAAAGCTCAAATGGCGAAGGAAAATCCGATCGCCCGAAGATCAAATAGATGGCGGAGTCTTCTTCCCCGTACCCACGCCCCGGAGCACCCACCAGAAAGTCTGCATAGCCGTCGCCGTTAACATCACCGGCACCCGAGACACTGACTCCCAGATTTGAAACGGTGAAAACTCCTTCGACAGAGAAACCGTCTGTTGGGGCAAGATCTCCCAGAGACAGGTTTCCTTGGGGCCAAGGCTGCTCGCGGCCAAAAACGACGTGGACCTTCCCACGATAGACGAGGCGGATCTGGGAGGGCGGTACCTCGACGCCGACGCTCCTGCCGTACATGGAAACGGCAAAGTCCTCGAAGCCATCACCGTTAACATCACCAATGCCCGACAGCGCGTGCCCCAAGTGCTGGGGCAGAACTGTCTCGCTGAACACCTCGCGAACGTTCATCCGCACCCCGTTCGTCCCATCCAGACCGTCCACCCGGAAGGGGTGCGTCAATTGGGCGGAGGCTACGCCAGCGGCCAGCATCACCGCCGCCGCCAGTCCCATCGCCCGCGCGACTCCAAAAGCACCGCGTTTCGTTTTCATTGAGAGCCTCCCTCAAGGCTTGCCCGCCGCAGCCTTTGAGGAAGGCGGGTCCGTTACTCCATGCACTAAACACAGCATAGGACATTGCAGCGACGATGTCAGGGGAAAATGCCGTCGCCGCACTGAAATCAGCAGTTGCCCCGTATTCCGCTCCCCGTTGGCCTGAGGCTTTCCATGCCTTCTGATGCGGATGCCGATGAAACTACTGGTCCTGACCACCGAACCCGTTCCGCTCCCCGGACTTCCGGCCACTGGGGCCGGTCTGCGTGCCTGGGGACTCACCTTTGGGCTGCGCGCCGCGGGGTACGCAGACACCGTCCTGGCCTTCGCGGCCGATTCCGTGCGCGGCCGCGATCTGCCGCCCTCGCCCGTCCCTGGCGTCATGACGTTTGAACGCAGCCGCCTGAAGGAGTTTATCGCCGAACAGCAGCCCGACGCCGTGATTCTCCAGCATTGGGGCCTTGGCAAGTGGCTGCCCGAGCTGACATGCCCGCTGGCGATCGACCTCGCGGGGCCGCACCTGCTCGAACGCCGCCTGTGGGGTTCCACAAATCCCGAGGAGGATTTGCGCGAGAAGGTTCAGACACTGGCCCGGGCGGATTACGTCGTTTGTTCCGGCGAGTTCCAGCGTCACTACTTTCTCCCCTTCCTCTTTCAGGCCGGTTTCGACGCGGCCGACCATCTGTGCCCCGTGATCCCGTTCAGCGTTTCCCCCGACATCCCCACGCGCCCCCATGCCGAACGCAATGCGGCGGACTTCCTCTACGCCGGCTTCTTTCTGCCGTGGCAGGACCCGGCGAAAACGCTGGAGTGGACGCTGGAGACTCTGGCGAAACGCGACAAGGGACGACTGGTCGTGGTGGGCGGACCGCATCCGGGCGGAGACGTGAGCGGCGGCAAGTACGACGCGCTGCTCGAAATGCTCGACGAGCACGAACGCGTGGAGCGCCGCGGCCCGATGGCCTTCGACGAGTACCTGGTCAGCACGCTGTTGCAATGCGGCGTCGCCGTCGATCTGCTCCCCCGCAATCCGGAGCGCGAGCTGGCTTTCCCGACGCGCACGGTGGTCTACATGTGGGCCGGGCTCCCCGTGATCCACAACGATTACGACGAGCTGGCCGAGCCGATCCGCCGTGCCAAGGCCGGGTGGACGCTCGACCCCGGCGACAAGCGCGGCCTGCAGCGCACCATTGAGCGCCTGGCCGGGCACAGCGAGGATGTGGAGCGGCGCAGCCAGAACGCACAGGACCTCGTGCGGGCACGCTACACGTGGGACAAGACCATCGAGCCTCTGGCGCGCTGGTGCGAGAACCCCGCGCCGCGCCGCAACAAGCGCGCACCGATCGTTTCCGTTCCCGCCAGGGGACGGAGTGCGGAAGGCAGCGGCACGCCACCAGCAGGCAAGGGGCGCAAGGCACGCGTCACGTACTCGCCGCCTCCTCCCGTCACGGGGCCCAACCGTTTGCAGCAGGTGCTCTCGCCCCTGGCGCTGCTGATCGCGATGCCCATCGGCCTGGCGCTGCTGCTTCTCTTTGGCTTTGCAGAACTTGCTCGCATAATTCTCAAGCGTCGCTGAACCGCGAACGCGCCATTCCACCGTCCAATCGGGAAGTGCTTTTCCATGACGAGAACAACCCGCCTCTTGCTGCGTGCAGCCAGCGCGCAAACTCTCTCTCTTCTGCTTCTGGCTTCGAGCGCCTGCGCCGGCGGAAGCGCCACTCCCCCGGTTGCGGCTCAGGCGATTGACAGCGCCAACGCCGCTCCAGCAGCCGTTGCCTCCGACACTCTCGCCGCCAAACTCGACGCCGTGTTTCTGGCGCCCAAGTTCTCGAGCGCACACTGGGGCGTGCGGGTCGAGACGCTCGACGGCAGGGTACTCTACGATCGCAATGGCGAGAAGGGCTTCATGCCCGCCTCGAACCTGAAGATCATCACGACATCCGCGGCCCTCGAAAAACTTGGCCCGGATTTCACGTACCGCACCACGGTGGAAGTGGTGGGCGAAGTGCTGGCCGATGGCACGCTGAAGGGGGATCTGCTCATCACGGGGAGCGGCGATCCGTCGCTGGGCGCATGGCATCCCGACAACAAGCAGAACAGCACGACGTTGTTCGCCGACTGGATTGAGCAACTGCGCGCGGCGGGCATCACGCGCATCGACGGCAACATCGTGAGCGATGGCCGCTGCTTCACAGACGAGGGCATTTGCACGGAGTGGGTCTACTGGGATCTCCCCTATTGGTACGCGGCGGAATCAAGCGGACTGGCCATGGAGGAGAACGCGTTCCGCTGCAAAATCAAACCCGGCACCAACGTGGGCGATCCCGCCCGCATCGAAATCATTCCCGCGACGGATTACGTGACGGTGGTCAATGATGTCCGCACCGTTGAAGCCGGCGGCACGAGCAATGCCGACGTCGTCTGGCGCGCGGACCTCGGCAACACGGTGCGCTTCGATCGCACCATCGCCCTCGACAAGGAAGTCATCAACGAACGCGGCTCGATCCACGACGGGCCGCGCTATGCCGCGTATCTCCTGCGCGAGGAACTCGAACGCCAGGGCCTTGCCGTTTCAGGCGAAGCGTACAACATCCGCACTTATCCCGGCGCAGCATCGCTCGACGCGGCAGCCAACCGCCGTCTGCTCATCGACCACGTTTCTCCCCCCATGAGCGCCCTGTGCGACGTCGTCAACGACGTCAGTCATAACTTCTTCGCCGACCAAATCGTGAGAACCCTGGGCTACAAGCTTGGCGAAGCGGGTTCCTTCAAGGAAGGCACACGCATCACGCGTGAATGGCTGAAGGAAATCGGCACGCCACAGGCCGATGTCGTTGAAATGCAGGACGGCTCCGGGTTGGCGTACACCAACATTGTCCAGCCGCGGCAGTTCACGCACGTGCTGCGTTACATGCGGACAAAGTCTCCCGTGGGCAGTGCGTTCTACGACACGCTCGACGTTCAGAACGAGTCGGAGAACCGCGTGCGCACCAAGACGGGTTACATCAGCTCGGTGCGCACGTTGTCCGGGTACGCCATCACCGATGACGGCGAAGAGATCGTCTTCTCGATGATGTGCAACCTGTACGGCGTCCCGACGCGCGAGGTCAGTGCGGCGCAGGCGAAAGCCTGGAAGATTCTGATGAACGCGAAGGTGGACTGACTCGCGCGCCGGAAATCAGTCTGCCTTCTGGTAGTAGACGATCACCATGTCGTGAACGAGGGCGACGAGATCGAGCTTGCCGTCCTCGTTGAAATCGGCCGTCGCAAGTTCGCGGGGCTCGGGCGAAGCGTCGAGATTCACCCGGCGCGCCACGGATGATTCGCTGTCAAAGACGCGGAAGGCATAGACGCGGTCGAGGCGGGTTTCCTTGCGCTCGCGCACGAAGTCGAAGAACTCCAGGGCGTTCTCCTTCATTTCCACGCAGGCGATTTCCTGGCGTCCGGCGCGTGAGAGGGTGAGCGGCTTCAGGTAGCCGTAGCCCCCCTCTTCCGTCCTTGTTTCCACGCTCGCAACGGCCTGGAAGCTTCCGACGATCGCCCGCATGTAGACGATCACGATGCGGTCGGAGCCGACAAGGACGAGATCGTCGCGGCCGTCGCCGTCGAGGTCGGTGGCCACGACGGCCTGGAAGGCGGCGTCGCCTGCCTCGATCTCCGCGATCTGCTCGTAGGCGCCCTCTTCCTTCGCCTTGCCGAAGAGCGTCACGACCTTGTTCGTCCGGTCGTAGAGTGCGAACTCCAGGGTGCCGTTCCCGCTGAAGTTTCCCGTGCACGCGGCGGACAGGCGGGCGCGGCGGTTCTTCGCATTGAACTGGTGCAGGAACTCCACTTCGCCCTTTTCGTCGAGACGGAAGACGCGGCCGTACTGCTCCTTGAGAACAAAGACGGCAGGGGGCTGCTTCTCTTCCAGTTGTACGGGGAAGATTTGGCGCGGCTTTACCTGGTCAAGCAATCCACCCAGAACTCCGGCCGTGTCGCGGATAGCCCATTGCCCTGCCTTCTTTTCCAGCACAACGGGCTTGTCGAATTCAAAGAGGAGCAACAGCTCGTCAGTGCCATCGCCATTGAAGTCGAGTGCCTCCATGCTTTGCGGAGCGTCCTTGTTGCCCTTGAGATCAAGGAGCTTCTCGCCCTGAAGCGTACCGCTCTTCGCCGGATCGAAATTCGGGTAGGCCATCACACGGACTTCGTCGCCCGTCTTTTCCACGGTGGCAAGAGTGGGCTTCTGTTGCCTGCCGAACTGCGCCGCCGTCATGGCCAAGGGTTCGCCTTGCAAGGACAGGGGATCGGGGAATTGCAGGCGGGCGGGGTTCTCGGGGTCGATGCGGGCAATAGCCAGAGTCTTCTCCTTGCCGCTGAGAACGAGCAGTGGCGTCGGCTTTCCCGCCTCGCCCTTCCAGGCAACGGCTTGGCGAATGTCTTCCAGGGCTGGCAACTGACGCGGGGCCAGGCCGCCCGTGCGTGTTTGCCGCAGCAGGCGAAGCGACGGCGCACCGGGAAGTGCCACGGCAAGATCGTCACGCCCGTCACCGTCGAAGTCGGCCACCACAGGCAGGGAGTTGTCAGCGTAGGTATCGGGGTCCAGGCCGACCACGTGTGGGGCGCTTGGGACCAGGCCGGCGTCCTTTGCAATGATCGGTTCCTCCAACTCCAGGAGCACCAGTTGGCGGGTTGTCCCGTGGATGGCGGCCACGAGGTCGCCCCCCTTGCCCGGGAGGGTGTCGAACAGACGAAGCTGGCCGGTGGGGATCGAGACCTCGGAGGGGAAGTCGCCTTCCGGGCTTTGCAGGCGCACGATCAGGCGCTCGTTGCTGGTGGCGGGTGAGTAAAGCAGGTCGTTGCGCCCGTCGCCGTTCAGATCGGCGATGCGCGGGCGGGAGGAAAGATCCTCGGCTGCGAAGAAGGTCCGTGAAGGTTCGAGCGAAAGATCGCGGGCGCGCGAGGGCAGGATGTCGAACCGCGTGCCGTCGACGATCAGCAGGTCGTCGCGCCCGTCGTTCGTCAGATCGCCCAGAACAAGCCGTTCGGCATCCAGGTCCTTCGTCTCGCCCTTTTGCAGGCGACCGTCCTCGCTCTGGTACATGATCGAGAGACTGGGCGGAGAGCCCGCCAGCACCAGGTCCATCCGCCCGTCGCCATTGACGTCGGTGGCCACCATTGAGCTCACGATGCGGTCGAGCGTTACCTCCTCCGATTTGAAAGCGGAGGAAGCGTCTTTCTCCGGCTGGCCATAGAGAAGGCGAAGGACGCCTTCATCGTTGGAAACCGTGGCGATGTCGGGGAGTCCGTCGCCATTCAAATCGGCGACTGTCAGGTTTGAAGCGCGACGGTGGCTTTCGAACAGGTTGGGACCTGCAAGGCCGAAAAGGGGCTGGGCGGCTGCATCGCCGGTGGCCTGAGCACCCAGGGAGGCCGGAAGGGTCAGAATGGAAGCAAAAAGCAAAGAAGCAGCGAAACGGCGCATGGATGCCTCGCATTGCTGGAATTCGCCCGGCGGGCTTTCCGGCGGGTCATGGGGCGATCAGAAGTCCAGCCTCCTCTCGCGGCAACGAAAAATCCCGGTGCCACCGGGGAGGCGAGCGCTCCTTTTCCCTTCACATTCCCCCCGGCAGTACATACCGTTTCGCCCGTTGGGCCAAAAGATGGTCCGGCCGAAGTCCGCCGGGAGCGCTATCCCCAGCAACGCCAACTGCAGGCAGAACCATTTCGGTTGACACGATGAGCACCCGAAAGAGCATGGCGGGGATCGGGATCGCGTGTGGCCGAATTGCGTTCACCGGGATGTGGGGTTTTCTCTAAATGACAGCCAACAAAAGCGGAAAGATCGTCATCATTGTGCTCCTGGCCCTCGGCATCATTGCCGGGCTGCACTTTCTCGTCTTCCGTCAGCGCGCCACCGAATACATGGCGGCCAAGTCCAATTACGAAAGCATCCGTAACGAGCTCAACCAGCTCGGCAAGCCCAAGGCATGGGCTGACATCTTTCGATTTGAGTACGAAACGATCAACCGGGAGATCCAGTTCTACGAGCTGTTGCGCGATGCCAATCTCGAAAATCCTGATCCCTTCGCCGCCGTCACCACCACACCGGAAGAAAGTCAGGCCCAGAAGGAAGAGCAGCTTCTTATCCTTTGGGACATGCTGCATGAGCTCCAGGCCAAGAACGGCGGCGAAGCAGGCACGAATCTCACTTTCCTGAACCGGACCCAATCCTGGAACCTTCTCGAAGAATTTCCGGAGACCGTGAACCAGACAGGGACGGCCGTCAGCGATCTCGTCCGCAAGCTCCAGGACACCGATGCCCTTCTCGAACAGCTTACCGCCGAGTCCCGTCTCTATCAGGAGCAGGAGTTCAACTACGCCACACAGCTGTATGTTATCGGACTGAACATCCTTCCTCCCGCCCAGGCACAGTACCTCGCCCGAATTAATCCGCGCCTTGCGCAGACCCCTCCAGGACTGGGCAATCTCCGCAACCGCGATCAGATCAAGGAAAACGTCGGGGAACTGCCGTCCATATTCTACACCCTCAACCGCATTGACCTCGTCAAAAAGGAAGTCCCCAAGGAGGAGCTCGGCGGGCTCAGGACTGAAATGGAATACAATCGCCGGCTGTGGGACTTGTTCCGGCTCGATTGGGAAGATTCCGTTCTCTTCAATCTCTACAAGCAGTCAGTCGCTCTCCAGGACATCGTTGATCTCGCCATCAAGCACAAGGTCGCCGAAATCCGCCACGTGAAGATGTGGGATGCCCGCGACATCACTTGGCCGCCCCCCGAGGAAGAGGAAGACGATGCCGCCGCAGACCCTACGGGTATGGCAGGCGACGAGATGAACATGGACATGATGAACTTTGGCATGGGCGATCCATCAATGATGGGCGACCCCATGATGATGATGATGGACCCATCAATGATGATGATGGGCATGCCCGGTGGAGCTCCAGTAGTGGAGGAGGAAAAGGACATCGTCGCAACGGCGGTTCCCATCGAAATCCAGCTTACCGCCTCCAACTCCAACATGATGGCCTTTCTCTATGAATTGACCCACGTGAGGAAGACCTACGCGATCGATAAGATCGACCTCGTGGCGTTGCCTCAGCAGGAAGGCCTCGTCGGTGCAACGATCGTCGTCAAAGTGCTCAGCTATTACTCACCCTTTGGCGATATTCCAGCCAACGAAATGACCCCGACAAGGCAGGAAATTCACGACGCCATCACAAGTCTTGAAGCCAAGAAGCGCGAGATCGCCACCAAGCCAGGCGCCTCGGAACTCGCCGAAGCCGAAGGATTTGCGGCACCCGCTCCGGAAAGCCCCGAGCCCGCTGCTGGCAATCAACCTGATGCGTCCGTCACGGAAGCACCAAGTAACCCGTAGAGAAGAAACGAATAGACCCAGCCGGGGCGGTTTCACTGAAAGTACCCAGGCAGCAATGCACGGCGAGATCTCAACGAACCGAGGGAATCGGACGCAGAGATATGGAAATTCTCATCTACCAGAATCAGGATAAACTTCTCGTGCAGCTCGCAGGGCGTGTCGTCCTTGACGAGTGTGATCGCCTTAAGGGGTCGGTTATCAGCCGAATCTCCCCCGGCATCAACAAGGTTTCGCTCGACCTCTCGAAGGTTGACTTCATCGACAGCGCCGGACTCGGTGCCCTCGTCGGCATGAAGGTGACATCGAACAAGAACCGGGCGACACTCTCCCTGCTGTCGCCCTCCAAGAACGTCAGCGACATCCTTGTCGTTTCCAAGCTCGACTCCATTTTCGAAATTATTACGGGCAAGGAAGCTGAAGCGATTCTCGACAGCCTCGCCAAACCCGCCTTTCTGATTTCAGGAGACGACAGTGGGTCCTCGGCCCACGATGCAACGGCCGGTGGTGGCCCTGCTTTCCAAGCCCCACCCACCGCCCCAGCAGCCTCCACACCCCGCGAACGAATCGACCAGCTTTGCAAGACCGCAGTCGATTTCATGCGCCAACGCGACTACGAGCGCGCCGCCCAGTGCTATACCGACGTTCTGGAAATCGACCCCGAGTACCTGCCCGCCATCAACAATCTCGCCATCGTCTACGAGAAGAAGCCCCAGTGGCAAAAGCAGGCCATCGAGCAGTGGGAGCGGGTTCTGACCCTCAGTCAGTCGCGCGGCGATCAGAAGCACGTCGAACGCGCCCAGAAGCACTTGCAGGAATTGCAGAACCTCTAAGCCCGTGACGCTGTCTTCAGGAATTCCCCTGAACTTTGCTCAGATACCTGCGGGCAGGGTGCCGCTCCCCGACGACGTCAATGGGGAGGACAACGCGTCTTGACTGTTCCCGACAAACCCACCTTCCGCCATCGTGCGGAGTTTCTGGCCATGCATGTTTTGGGCCGCGTGATCGCCCTTCTCCCCACTGCTTTGGGGGTGAATCTGGCGATGCTGCTCGGCATCCTGATCGGGCGCCTGCTCCCCATTCGTGGCCGAGTTGTTCGGGCGAACATCGATCTCGCCTTCGGCGATTCACTTGACCGCCAGGAAAAGCGCCGCCTCTTTCTTGAAGCCTACAAGTCGCTCTGCCTTCTTGCCGTCGAATCCGCCTATCTGCGCTACGGCCAGCCCGAGTGGATTCTCGACCGCGTGGTCGAGACGGACGGCCTCGACCGCCTGCTTGCCGCCATCGAGGGCGACCGCCCTGTCATCTCCATTGGTGGGCACCTGGGAAACTGGGAAATGGCCGGCGCCTTTGGAGCTCACAAATTCCCGGTCACCACCCTGGCCAAGCCCCTGCACAATCGCCTCGTTCAGGAAGATGTCCGCACCAGCCGCGAGCGCCAGGGCCTCCAGATCATCTGGGCGGGCTCCGACAAAACCAACACGAACACGCCGCGCGCCGTCTTCAAGGCCTTCCGTGCGGGCCGTGCCGTTCACTTCTTCGTCGATCAGGACATGGGGCATGCCGGGGTGTTCGTTCCTTATTTCGGGCATCCTGCCTCCACCACGGCCGCACCGGCTCTGATCGCTCTCAAGTCCAACGCGCTCATTTTTCCCGGGCATTTGATTCGGCTGGGACCAACACGGCATCGCTTTGTCATCGGAGAAGTCATCGACCCCGCCACCATTCCGGAGGGGACGCGCGAGGAGCAGGTACTCCATCTGACCCAGCGCATCACCGCCAGCATCGAGGATCTCGTCCGCCTCTACCCCGCCCAGTACTTCTGGTTTCACCGGCGTTGGAAAACGACCCCGGAAGCCGTGGCCCGCAAGCAGCGCTCGCGGGCGCGCAAACGCGAGGCCGCCAGGCGGCGCGCGGCATCGTCGGCCTGAGTTGCGGGGGAAAACGGAACCGGTCGCCAGACTCACCGCTTGCCCTTGCTCACCCCTTGGTCCCCAGTTGCCCCAGATCATCGCAGGGACGTCAGCCACCAGGATGCTCCGCTACTTTAACAACACGTTCGCCGAAGCTTTCGGCGCCCAGATTCTCCGCTTCCTGCGGGGAACCGGTGCCCTTTCGCGCTTTGCCTTCCGCTCATGGTGGAGTTGCGTGAGCCCGCCATGGGACTACCGTCTCATCATGGACCAGGCGATGGCGATTGGCGTGCGCTCGCTGCCCATCGCCATCATGACGGCCTTGTTCGTCGGCCTCGTCGGTGTTCTCCAGACAGGCGTTCAGCTCAACAAGTTCGGCGCGAAGAGCTACGTCCCCGCCATTGCCTTCATCGCCAATGCCCGCGAGATGATTCCGGTCTTCATCGCCTTCGTGGTCGGTTCGCGCGTGGCCGCCTCGATCACTGCGGAAATGGGCAGTATGCGCGTGACCGAGCAGATCGACGCGATGGAGATTCTCAACGTCGATCCATTCCGCTATCTGATCGCTCCCCGAATGCTGGCGGCCACTCTGCTGCTGCCACTGATCGCAATCTTCTGCCTCTTTGCTGCTTTCGGCGGCGGCACCATCGTGGCATGGTCCGGCCTCTTGATTCATCCGCAGGAGTACTACGAAGTCTCCAAGAAGTTCGCGTACCTGTCCGACGTCTACTTCGGTCTCGGCAAGACTGTCGTCTTTGGCAATATCATCGCGCTGGTGGGATGCTACTTCGGCTACAACACGCACGGAGGCGCGGAGGGCGTCGGCCGAGCCACGACTACTTCCGTGGTCGTGACGCTGATGCTTATTCTTCTGCTCAATTTCATCATGACCCGCTGGTTCCTTGTGCTATCTCCGAATTTGAGTTGAGCCCGTGATTCGGCACATCCTGGCGAAGTCCGGCGAGCACCTCCAAACCCGCCGGAGGCCCGATTGCTCGTAACGTCTTCCGAACGGTGACCTTCAGCCGCAGGCGGCCAACTCGCGCGCAATCTCGGCCGCGATCTGGCAGTTGTTCCTCAGCAGCGAAAGATTCGCGCGCAGGCTGGCGCCTTCGGTGGCGCGCTGCACCCGCTCCAGGATAAACGGCGTCAGCGCCCGCCCGGAAATTCCGCGGCGCTCCGCCTCGCCAAGCGCACCACGGACCGCCTCTTCCAGCACGTCGTGCGGCAACGCGTCGGCCGCCGGCGGGTCGGCGACGGCCAGCACCGTGCCGGGGAACCCCAGAGACCGGTGCGTCCGGTAAATGGCCGCCACTTCTTTGGGAGAGTCCGCCCGGCAGTCCACTCCAATGGCGCTTCCCCCGCAGAAGAACAGGGGGAAGTGATCCGTTTGGAAGCCGATCACGGGGATGCCCCGGGTTTCGAGCTGCTCGCGCGTGGCCGCCACATCCAGAATGCTTTTCGCGCCGGCGGAAACGAGGACGACGCTGGCGTGCTGCATCGCCGTCAGATCCGACGAAATATCCAACGTTTCCCCGAAACCGCGATGCACACCACCGATGCCACCCGTTGCCACCACGCGGATCCCCGCGCGATGAGCCGCCAGAATCGTCGTGGAAACCGAGGTCCCACCGTATTGGCCCTTCACAATGGCCGCGGCAATGTTGCCCAAATTCACCTTCACCGATTCGTTCGAGTTGGCAAGTTCGGCCAGCTCCTCGTTGTGCAGGCCAACGACCAAGCGCCCCCGCATCACACCGACCGTGGCGGGGACAGCGCCAGCCTCGCGCACGATTTCCTCGCAGTCACGGGCGGAATCCAGCCCCGCCGGACGCGGCAATCCATGCGTCATCACTGTCGTTTCCAGTGCGACCACCGGCCTGCCCGCCAGAATGGCTTCCGCCACGACGGGACGTACATCAATTGGAAGTGCTGTGGACATGACCCGTACCTCCATCCAAGGGTATCCCCACCAAGCTCTTCTTACTCGCGGGAGGTACCCCGGGCAAGGTGAATGCACGGTTCAAGGATAGTCGTTCGTATTTCGTCAAGATTCCGTCCATGGCTCGCATCAGCAAACCCCATCAGAATCGGCACTCCCCCAAAACGGGAGGGACCTTTCTTTCGCACCACAAACCGCTAAAGACGAACATCCCCGTTCCTCAATCCAATCCTCGTTGACGGCACGGGCCTTGTCTCCTTTGCTTGCGGGCGACAACCGGACGATGCTCGCAGGAGAGAGCCCCGCACGACGGGGCCGCCGAAGGGGTAAAGGGACGCCCCCGAAAACTCTCAGGCAAAAGGACTGCGGGCAGACGGACCTCTGGAGAGCGCTGGCGTTGCGTCATGTAGCAGCCAGTCACCGAAGGAGCACCCGGGGCTTCAATGCCCGGTGATCTCTCAGGTACCCGGACAGAGGGGGGCGGATGGGCGGCAGCTTGTATCCGTTCCATTTACCCTCACAAGGCTCTTCCAGGATGCCCGAACCGGTTGAAGACCTCCGCAAGACACCTCTCCATGCCGTCCACACCGCTGCCGGAGCCCGCATGGTTCCCTTCGGTGGATGGGACATGCCCGTGCAATATCCCGCCGGGCAGATCGCCGAACACGAAGCCGTGCGCAACGCCGTGGGGATGTTCGACGTTTCCCACATGGGACAAGCGCGCCTTCGCGGTGCCCGTGTCTGGGAGTTCCTCGCTCTGCTCGTCCCTGGCAACACAGCCAGGCTTGCCGACGGCGGCTCGCTCTACACGACGCTCTGCACGGAATCGGGTGGCGTGGTCGATGATCTGATCGTCTCGCGTCTCTCCCCCACCGAGGCCTTCCTCGTCATCAACGCTGCGACGGCGGAGGACGATCTGGCCTGGATTTTCAGCAAGATGGACGAACTCGGCTTCGACGACGTCGAGCTGTACGACGAGTGCGAGGACTGGGCGATGATCGCGGTGCAGGGGCCCGAGGCCCTGGCACTCGCCGAACGCCTGATCCCCGGCACCGCCTGGACCCAGGCGAAGGCCTTCACACTCCACACCCTCGAACTGGAGGGAGCTCCCCATCTTGTTTCGCGCACGGGTTACACGGGCGAGAACGGCATCGAACTGCTCTGCCCGCCCGCGCTTGCCGAGACGTGGTGGAATCGTTTCGCCGAGGCCGGGGCTCAGCCGTGCGGCCTTGCCGCTCGCGACAGCCTGCGTCTGGAGATGGGTTACCCGCTCTATGGGCAGGACCTCGCCGAGGACATCTCGCCGCTGGAGGGCGGCATCGGCTGGACTGTGAGCTTCAAGAAGTCCGAGCGTTTCATTGGCCGCACCGCCCTTGAAGCACAAAAGCAAAACGAACCGCGCCGCCTGCGCGTGGGCCTGCGCTTCGACAATCGCCGTCCGATGCGCCACGACGACAGCGTCTCCGACGGCGAGCGCATCGTCGGCCGCGTCACCTCCGGCGGATTCTCGCCGACGTTGGGTGTGGGCATCGGCATTGCCCTTGTCGAGGCACCGGCTGCCTCGCGCACCGAACTCTTCATCGAGAAGGCCGGCAAGCGACTCGAAGCCGCCGTCGTCAAGCCCCCCTTCGTCACTGTCAAAAGCATCGCACCGAAGTAAGAAACGCCTTTGCCACCTTGCGATTCCCAACTCCCACGGAGAAAGCCCCATGGATCCGAAAGACCTGCTCTACACCAATTCACACGAGTGGATCGAACCCAGTGGCGACGTGCGCGCCGTTGGCATTTCTGAGCACGCCCAGCAGATGCTCGGTGACATCGTCTACGTCGAGATGCCCGAGGTTGGGTGTGTCGTGAGTCAGGGCGACGAGCTTCTGACGGTGGAATCCCCCAAGGCCGCCGCCTCCGTTTACGCGCCCGTGGGCGGCGAAGTTGTCGCAATCAACGAGAACCTGGACGCATCGCCCGACATGATCAACAAGTCCGCGTGCGGAGAGGGTTGGCTCGTCAAGCTCCGGCCCACGGACTTCGAATCCGAGAAGGCCGGGTTGCTCGACTACGACAGCTATAAACGCAAGATCGACGAGGAGTAACCCGAATGCCCTACCTTCCCCATACGGCGGACGACATTGCGGGGATGCTCGCGACGATCGGCGTTTCCTCGATCGATGAGTTGTTCGCGGACATCCCCGAAGGGCTGATGCTCGACGAGCCGCTGAACATCGGTTCGATGAATGAGTATGAGATCGTCCGCTACTTCGAGTGCGCGGCGAATCAAAACCGCACGGTTGAACCCGGGCGGTTGTTTCTCGGAGCAGGCGCCTACAACCACTACACCCCTGCTGCCGTGAAGGCGCTCCTGCAGCGCGGCGAGTTTCTCACGAGCTACACGCCCTACCAGGCGGAAGTCAGCCAGGGAACTCTTCAGGCGATCTTCGAGTTCCAGAGCCACATCTGTTCGCTGACGGCGCTCGATGTTGCGAATGCGTCGATGTACGATGGGGCAACGGCGTTGTCTGAAGCGCTCGCCATGGCGGTGCGGCACAATCGTGGCAGGATCGTTTATCTGCCCGAGGCGCTGCATCCGAACTATCGCGCTGTTTGCCACACCTTCATGCGCGAACTCGACGTGGAAATCCGCCCCGTTCCAATGAAGAACGGGCTGACGGATTACGAGGCGATTGAATTGGGGACGGAGAAGGTTGCCGCGGTGGTTGTGAACACGCCGAACTTCTACGGCATCCTGGAAGACCACGCAGCGGCGAAGCGTCTGGCCGAGAAAACAAAGGCGCTGCTGATTGCCGTCTGCAATCCCGTGGCGCTCGCTCTCGTGACGCCTCCCGGGGATTTTGGCGCCGACATTGCCGTTGGTGAAGCGCAGCCCCTTGGCATTCCGTTGCAGTACGGCGGTCCCTACGCCGGTTACTTTGCCTGCCGCCAGAGCCTGATCCGCAAGATGCCCGGCCGCCTTGTCGGGCGCACCACGGACGGCGAAGGACGCCCGGGCTACACGCTGACGCTGCAGACGCGCGAGCAGCACATCCGCCGCGAGAAAGCCACGTCCAACATCTGCACGAATCAGGGACTGTTCGCCCTGATGGTCACCATGCACCTGACCTTCGTGGGCCGCCAGGGCCTCGTCGAGGTCGCGGAGACCTGCGTTGCCCGCACGCACGAACTCGCCGAACGCCTGATTTCGTCCACGGACATCGCTCCGACGTTCCCCGATGCTCCGTACTTCCACGAAGTTGCGCTGCGCCTGCCGATGCCTGCGGCCGATTTCGTTACCATCATGCGCGAGGAACACGACATCGTGGCGGGTTACGATCTCGGCAAGGTTTCGCCGGACCTCGCCAACGATCTCCTGGTCTGTGTTACCGAAATGATGACGCCACTCAACATCGACGAGTACCTGCGTGGCGCCAAGGCCACCATCGAACAGGCCCAGTCCCTTTGAGACAGATTCCCTCCCCGAGGTTTTCATGAACGTTCGTGTTCTCCCCATCGAGCAGAAGAGCGTCGCCGGACGCCGTGGCGCCAACATTCCCGTGGCTGTCGAGGAAAT
Source organism: Candidatus Sumerlaeota bacterium (assembly GCA_030156535.1). GTDB lineage: Bacteria > Sumerlaeota > Sumerlaeia > SLMS01 > JAHLLQ01 > JAHCAW01. The sequence goes on along the minus strand of JASGMJ010000001.1, from coordinate 262,642 downwards.
CCGTGCCCGCGGCCGTGCCGCCATTCCCGCGCACCTGCGCCGCGCCGAGGCCCCGCGCCTTCCCGAAGTGTCCGAGCTGGAGGCCGTCCGCCACTTCACCCGGCTGGCCCAGCAGAACTTCTCCATCGACGGGCAGTTCTACCCGCTGGGCAGCTGCACGATGAAGTACAACCCGCGCGTCAACGAGCAGGTCGCCTCGCTGCCCGGTTTCACGGAGCTCCACCCGATGCAGGACGACGGCGACTGCCAGGGAACGCTGCGGGTAATGTACCGGCTTCAGGAGGAACTGAAGAAGATTCTGGGTCTGGAGGAGGTGAGCCTGGCTCCCGCCGCCGGGGCTCAGGGCGAGTATGCCGGCATGGCGGCAATCAAGGCGTACTTCCGCGCCCGCAAGGATGAGAAGCGCCGCGTGGTGTTGTGCCCCGACAGCGCCCACGGGACGAATCCGGCCAGCGCCTCGCTCGCCGGGTTCGAGGTCAAGCCGATCCCCAGCGGCCCCGACGGCCGCGTTGACGTCGCCGCGCTGGACAAGCTGCTCGACGACTCCGTCGCCGCTCTGATGCTGACGAACCCCAACACCTGCGGCGTTTTCGAACGCGACATTGTCGAGATCGCCCGCAAGGCCCATGCGGCCGGGGCGTTGCTCTACTACGACGGCGCCAACCTCAACGCGATTGTCGGCCGGGTCCGGCCTGGCGACATGGGCTTCGACGTTGTCCACGTCAACCTGCACAAGACGTTCTCCACTCCCCACGGCGGGGGCGGCCCGGGTTCGGGTGCGATTGGCCTTTCCCGCCGCCTGGCACCCTTCATCCCGGACTCGCATGTGATTCGCGACGAAGACGGTTTCTTCACGATGTGGACGGGGGACGCCCCGGCCCCGTTGGGACGCCTGATGGCTTTCCACGGCAACACGGGGGTGCTGATCCGGGCGCTGGCCTACATTCTGGCCCAGGGGGGCGAGGGGCTCCGGGACGTCGCCTCGTATGCCGTGCTAAACGCCAATTACCTTCTCGCCCGCCTCCCTGCCGTCTACGAGGCCCCCTTCGGACGGCCATGCAAGCACGAGGCTCTGGTCACGATCCGAAAACAGAATAAACTCAATGGTATCAAGGCTTTCGATGTCGCGAAGCGTCTGCTTGATCTCGGATTTCACGCACCGACGATCTACTTTCCCCTGCTGGTGCACGAGTGCCTTCTCATCGAGCCCACGGAGACGGAAAGCCGCGAGACGCTGGACCAGTTCGTGGCGGCCATGGAGCAGATCGCCCGGGAGATGAGCGACGACCCCGAGGCGCTCCAACAGGCTCCGCACGACCTGCCGACCGGGCGTCTGGATGACGCCAAGGCCGCCCGGGAGCTCAACGTTTGCTGCCGATGGGACTCGCCGGCGGCTGGAGAATAGCTGCAACACTCCGCCTGTTTCGCGTCCCGAGGAGTAAGGAAGGATTGCGCGCCATATGCGGAAAGTTCACGCTTTCCCCCTCCGCGCCTTCCGGGGATACTTCGCCGGATGCTGCCCTGCGGGGTCCGCCACTTCCGGGGTCCGCAGGTCGCCCGGTACGGGCACGGCGAGCATTCTAACTTTTGCGATGCGAGTCTTCCATCCGGCTCGCAGAGGCGTGCTGGCATGGGCACAAAGCACTTGCGCTTCCCCCATTCCGCCCCTACTCATCCCTTGAGGGGTGGAAGTGCGCCCGCGAGAGGTTACGAGGGGCCCATTTTCGCATGTTACCACAGGCAATCGAGGAATAATCGATGAGGCTTTCCAAAGGTCACCGACGGCTGCTTCGGGCACTTGCTATCACCATGGGAATCGGCATTGCCGTCCCTGCTGCCCAAGCCTCTCCCCTGACGGGAGAACCGGAGAGATACTACGTGTTCGATGGCAGGAAGGTGGCCCTCGAACTCGCCGAAGGCTACACCGCCATCGAGTACCAGCGCGACTTGGAGGGGCCCGACAACCTCGAGCGCGCCAAGTCCCACGCGAAGGCCCTGGGCACAGAGATCGTTCAGGACAAGGCCGGCATCAATCAGGTGATCGTGAAGACTGATCGCAAGACGATGCAGGCCAAGATCGCGGGGAAGGCGGACATCGCGAAATCCGTGAAGACGCTGCGCCCCGTGTTCTTCCTCGAAGGCAATCCTTCGCCCGAAGCGATGGTCGTGATTCCCGATCGTCTGGTGATCTCCTTCGACGATTCCGCGGGCATCGACGAGCGCAACGCCATCGCCAAGATGTATGGTCTGCGTCCCTTCATGACGCTGATGAACAACACCTACTCGTACTGGACGGATGCCGATGGCACGGAGATTCCGGGCCTGGCGGTCCGCATCGCCGAGGAAAACCCTGGCGTCGTCAAGTGGTCCGAGCCGGTCTTCGACCGCGAAATCAAGAAATTCGGTTCAACTGCCCTGACAGCCGGCGACGATGTGGTGGATTCCGAGGCCAAGACGGGAGCCGATCCTTTCTGGAATGACCAATGGCATCTCTTCAACGCGGGAACAAACACGACCCCGCTGGTGCCCGGCGATCCCGACGAAGACGTTGACGCCATGCGCTTCTGGAACCCGAACACCCGTATCGGTGTGTTGGGCGATGGCCGGACGCGCGGCTACTACGGCGACAAGAGCACAGGTACCTCCGTAATCGTTGCCGTTCTTGATACGGGAACGAACCTCGATCATGAAGACTGGGAAACCAACCGCACGGATCCGAACAACCCGCCCAATTTCTCGCGTACGGTGCTGGATCCCGACATCGGATTCGACTATGTGCAGGCCGACCCCGTCCCGGACGCGCGCCTTGAAGGACACGGAACCTCGGTTGCCGGCATCATTGCTGCTGCCCGCAACAATGGCCGCGGCGTCGTCGGCGTCGCACCTTCCGCAAAGATTTACACGCTGCGCGTGTTCGACGATCTGGGAGGAGCCGTCTCCAGCGACCTGTTCGCCGCAGCCATTGTCGATTCCGTGAATCACCTTGCGGAAATCGGCAATCATTCCTACGGCGGGATCAGCGGAACCACCGTCGAAGAGGAAGCCTTTCAGTTTGCCTTCGAGTCCGGCCGCTTTGGCTTGGGCATGGCCAACTTCGTTGCAACGGGCAACGACACCACCTATCAGAGCTATCCGAGCCTGTACGACTGGAACTTCGCCGTCGGTGGCGTCGATGACCGCGGTGACCGTGTGGACTATGCCTCCTATAGCGGCAAGATCGACTTTGTCGGTCCGACGCAGCAGTCCGGCCGCGCCGGCATCGTTACCACCGACATCATGGGATCAGCCGGTTACTCGGGCCCCGACCCACTCAACCCGCTCGATCCCTTCGGCAACTACACGGATTCCTTCAACGGAACAAGCGCGGCGACTCCCGTCATCACGGGTGTTGCGGCACTCGTCCTCTCCGAGTTTCCCACGATTCCGATTCAGCCCTACCAGACAGGCAGTGTTTACGGCTGGCAAACGAATCTGCTCGAGCTCATGGCGTTGACTGCTGATCGCCCACCCGACCAGCATATGTATTTCCCCGGCGTGAACAACGCAGCCTACGTCGTCTACGACCGCCTTGTCCCCGACGCCGACGCTCCGGCAACGGAAACCGTAGGCATATCCTTTGGCAATCCCGCTGGGTTCCGTCGCAATCAGGGCTACCTCACCGACGGTTTCTCCCACTACTTCGGTTATGGCCGTCCCAACCCCTTTAACGTAGCGACGGTACAGGCAGCTCCAAGTCCCTATCGCGACTACATTCAGCCCGAACCGCAGGACTACGAAACCCGCGACTTTGGCGAGATGTTCCTGGCCTACGCGTCAGACTTCGGCGCCGATTACGAGATCATCTACCAACGCTGTCTGGAAGACCTGACCGGCGAGGACGGCGAAGAACCCGATCCCGAAGACCTACTCGAGTGCATCAGAAGCCGCACGGACCTGTTCAACGACTGGACGTTCGACATCGTGCGCGTCGCGGAAGATTGCGAAGGCGATGAGTTCGCCCTGCCGGAGATGGGTTACGCCAGTCCTTACGATGAACTTGGAACATTCCAACACGTCTTCGAGTTCGGCCCCACCGTCAGCATGAGTCGAGTGTCGATCACCAATGGCGAAGAGAGCTATAACTTCATCGAAGGAAACGTCTTCCCTTACGTGATTGCGCAAGCGATTCCGTACGCCGGCGAAGACAACAACGATTCATTCGCTTACAATCCGCGTGGCCGTTATCTGGCCGGCCGTACCTATAACGTGCGGTCGAACATGACGCCAACGGGGAGCTTGATTCTGACGCCGCCCGATGGCGCGGACGAGGATTTCGACTGGAGCGGAGTCCCACTGATTCTCGAGATTACTCTCAAGCACGACCTTGGCATCTACAATGGATCGGCTGGTGGGGAGAATTCCAGCCTCTCTCGCGAAAACGACACGATCACCATCCAGGCCGGTGGCACGACAATCGCCACCATTACCGGATCAAGCCACAATCTGCCCATCTTCCCCGTGCTGCCTAGCAGTGGCGAGGAAGAGGTGGATTGCGAGCAGTTCCCATCTAACACTTTTATCAGCACATGGCCCATCGCCGGTTACATTCCCTCTCACGAGAGTACTGAGCTCCTTTGGCGCACCTACCGATTCCCGATCCCGGCGCGGACAGATGGGGCGATTTCCATTCGCATTACGGCCTCGTCAGGAAGCTCCTATCTTCCTGAATGGGACTATTCGCAGGAAACGCCTGAGCAGATTCTCGACATCGCCAAACGCGACAACCGTGGCTTCCAGATCGGCGACATTAAGATTTGGGGCGTGGACCCGAATCCCGACCCGAACACAACACTGGATGGAACGGATATCGCCGACCCCCCCGCTGAACTGATCGCTGAACGCGGCACCCTGCCCGTCTGGAGTCCCTCCGGCCGGGAAGTTGAGTACGTCCGTCAGGACGAGTTCGAACCGTCCGTACACAGCCGCGTCATGACCGCCTATAGCGACGGCCTCTTCCGGGTGATGAACGAGACGCTTGGAGTTCCCTCCGTCGCCGGCCGAAACTCAGTTCCCTTGCTGCGCGCCTGCATGGAGCTGGAGCCTGGCTTGAACGATTGCACGCCGACCCGCATCCTGAGCCTGGCGTCCGACGTCAAGACATCCCGCCTGATGTACGTCATTGATGCTCCGGCCGGTCTGCCGCGAATTTTCACAGCAACCGATGACGGATTCGACGAGCAACCCCTCTTCGCCTACGACCCTGCATCGACAACGCCGCGGCCCGATGCGAATGCCACTGAGGCCATTTTTGGCCGCAGCACCAATGTCGTGCTCTTCACAGATGGAACGACGATAAACTCCTGCCGCAAGGACGGCACCCTTGTCCGCTTTGTCACGGACACCTCCGTCCACAAAGTGACAAACCTCAGACACCTCTCCCTGGACGACAGCGAGCAGATCGTCTCCTACACGGGCACACAGCGCGATGGCACAGACGACATCTTCTTCACCATCCGGGGCATCAACTCTTCGGGAGTGCTTGGCTTCTATCGCGAAATGGTGGCTTGGCCCAACAGCAGCGAACGCGAAGGCCAGTTCAGCCCCGATGGCAAACGCTTCGCTTTTGTCTCGAACGCTCTGACGCCCGGAGGCGGAACAACGCCGCCAGCGGGTGCACCGTTCAAGCTCTACGTCATCGACAACGCCCAGGACATCGTTACATACGGCAGCGGCTCCGCCACGGTGGCGCCTCGCTACGCTGGCGAGCAGGCCGATTTCTCACTGCCCATGTACCGCGACAACCGCCTTGTGGCTCAGCCTGTACCGGCCAACCCCACCTATGTCTCAGCCGCCTATCCGCGCTTCAGCCCGGACGGCTCGAAACTCCTGATGGTCGGTTTCCTGGAAACCAACCGCGACTTGGGCGAAATCACCACACTCAGACTGCCGGCGCGCAAAGTCGCCGATGAACCGGTGGCCACCAACACACCGGCTCCGACAGACTCTCCGACCCCAACCCCCTACCCCACCGAAACTCCCGAGCCCACGGACAACATCGTGCGTACAGCGCACTACTCCTTCGACACTGCGGGCGACGGCTGGTCCTACGGGTCCTCACCGATCTTCAATCAGCCCACCCACAGCACCGCGTCCGGTTCTCTTGAGCTGACGGCAACGGAGAACACGAACACCTACGGTTCGTTTGTTTCGCCGGCCGCCGCTCTCCGGATGTACCCCTATGACATCCTGGGGACGGATGCCGACGCCTTCAACGCGGGGCTGACGATCGATCCGCCGCTCGAAGAACGCGAGGGGCCGCTGTACCTGCTTCGCTACTATCTCCGCCGTACCAACATCCCGGCGGCAGAGGCAGCGACGTTGCGCATGCGCGTCAACTCGGAGACCTTCGAGGACTACCACCTCCTGGTTCTCAACTCCCTCGGATCACTCTCGCGCATCCCGGATGCCACTGTCTCCACTCCCGTGGATATGCTGTTCCAACCGAACCCCTGGATGTACGGACTCGAATCGAGCAAGCAAAGCTATCGCCTCGCTTTCGACATCATCAATGCCGACCCCACCGACAGCGCCTCAGCTGGGTACATCCTCGACCGCGTGGACATTTTCCGCGTTCCGCCTGTGCAAGTCGAAGAACTCGGAACGTTCAAGTCCTACGAGTTCGAGGGGACGGATGTGAACGACTGGCTTACCTACGAGTTCCCCGATCAGTTCACGCCTCCGATCTTCTCCACGTCGACAGGCCGCTTGGAATTGGCGGCACCGTCGCCGCCGACCAGCGTCTTCGGCACCTGGCAGAACGCCGCCGGAACGATCGGCGTCGATGCTTCGCCCCACGCCGGTGCTGTCTTCATCGAGATGACAGCGCGTGCAGGCGCCGAAGACCCCAATCCGTTCAAGGTGCCTGAGATGCGCTTCCGTCTGGCGGAGGACTCGTTCCAGGCTGTTGCCATCACCGGCGTCACCGAGGTCAAGGGCTTCGGCACTGGCAAGCTTATCCCGACACAGGGCAATGAGCGCCTGTACCGCGCATACCTCAAGGTCTCCGACGATGTCGTCAGCCAAACCGGCCTCCACGCAGCATGGGATATTCTCAGCTTCGAGGATCTCGCAGGCGAAACCGACCCGAACTACGTGGATTCCACGGAGAAGGTCTACCTCGACAGCCTGGACCTCAGCCTCATCCGCGTGAACAACTATCCGGCGGTCAGCACGACTCCCTAACCCCCGGGCCAAAAACACTCGACCCCCACGTACCCCGCCGCCCATCACGGCGGGGTACTTCTTTTGATCCCCGGCATTTTCACGCGGGCAGCAGCCTCATGACTTCATCACGTTTCTTCGTCTTCTTCACCCTTCTGCTCCTTCTCTGCTCTCCCCTCTCCCTGTGCCATGCCCAACAGGATAATCAACAATCGCAGCCAGCCCTCGAACCCGTTCCCGCCGAACGTGCCACCCCACGCGCCACCATGCAGACGTTCCTCAAGGGCTGGGGCCGCGCGGAAAGCGCCCGCGGGCAGGAACGCCGCGATGAAATGCGCCGAATCATCTCCACACTGGACTTGGGCGAGATCCCCCCGCCTTTCCGTCTGGAGCAGGGCGAGACCCTTGCCTTCGAACTCAAGACGGAAGTCATCGACAAGTTCGCCTACATCGATTACGATACGATTCCGGACGACCCCAATGCCCCGCCCTACGTGGTGCTTGAATCGCCCAAGGGACTGAAGATCGTCATCGCCCCGGACGAGCGCGGCGACTGGCGCTTCACGCGTGCCTCCGTTTCCAACATCCCCCGGATTGCCGCCGAGTTCGCGGAACGCGAGCAGGTTGAGGGAGCCATTGACGTCGCCAGCCTGAAGCCCCCGGCCGTCCAGCTTCGCGAGCAACTCCCCGACTGGATGAACGAACCGGCGCTCGTTCTCTACGTCTATCAGTGGATCGGAATCGCTGTGCTGGCCCTGGCAGCACTTATCATCGGGCGTGCCACCGTTTTCCTTCTCATTCTTCTGCTCGGCTCGATCCTGCGCCGCCGGGGCATCGCCTCGGAGGAGGAACAGCGCTACATCCTGAACTGGCCCATGGGGCTGGTCATTTCCGTCTTCCTGTGGTGGAGCTTTGACGGTTGGCTGGGCCTTCCCCCCGGTGCGACGAAGATCACTCAGTACTTCGCCACGATTGTCTTCGGCGTCTCGGCCATTGTGATGCTCTACCGCATCATCAATGTCGTTTGCTCCCATCTAGGCGAACTCGCCCAACGAACCGACACCAAGTTCGATGATCTTCTCGTTCCTTTTGTCCGCAAGTCGGCCAAGATCGTTGTTCTGATCGTCGGCCCCCTGATGATCCTCGACAACCTCGGGATGGACCTGAAGACCGCGCTTGGCACCCTTGCCATTGGCGGCCTGGCCATCTCGCTCGCTGCCAAGGACACCGTCTCCAATCTGTTTGGAACGATCACGATTATCGGCGACTGCCCGTTCCAGATTGGCGACTGGATTAAGGTGGCTGACGTTGAGGGGACCGTGGAATCTCTCGGCTTCCGCTCGACGCGCGTCCGCACCTTCTACAACTCGCTCGTCACCATTCCGAACGCAAACCTGACCAACGCCGTGGTCGACAACTACGGAATGCGCCGTTATCGGCGTTACCTCACGCATCTCGGCATCGCCTACAATACCCCCACCGAGCGCGTGGAGGCCTTCTGCGAAGGAATCCGCGAGATTATCCGCCAGCACCCCTATACCCGGAAGGACTACTATCACGTTTACTTTCACGAATACGGTGCAAGTTCTCTAAACGTATTGGTCTACATGTTCTTCGAGACGCCGGACTGGGGCACGGAGTTGCGCGAGCGTCACCGCCTGAATGCCGACATGCACCGGCTTGCCAGGCGCCTCGGCGTAGAGTTCGCCTTCCCCACCCAGACGCTCTATCTGATGCGTGGGCAGGAACACCTCGACCCCGACAGCGAACCCGTCAGCGACGTGGAACGTCTTGCTGCCCGCCTCGACGAGGCTCACGCCGCCGCCGCGCATATCACCGAGCGCACCGGCGCCACGCGCCCCACCGGGCCCGTCACTTTCACCGATCCAAGCACCATGACGACCACGCCCAAGGAGTAGCGCGCCCATGCCCGAGGGTACGACATCGCCCATCCGTTCGATCGCCGTCTTCTGCGCCTCGTCGCACCGGTGCCCTCCCGCGTTGTTCGATGCGGCGCGCACCATGGGTGAGGCGATCGGCCAGCGTGGTCTCCAGCTTGTCTACGGCGGCACGAACGTCGGCTTGATGAAGGAACTCGCGGATGCCGCGCACGCCGCCGGTGCCCGTGTCGTCGGAGTCATCCCGCGCTTCATGCAGGAAAAGGGCATCGCCGGACTCTCGTGTCACGAGCTTCTGCTCGCCGAGGACATGCGCCAGCGAAAGAGCCGCATGGAAGAACTCGCCGACGCCTTTGTTGTCCTGCCAGGAGGCATTGGAACTCTCGAGGAGTTCTTTGAGATCCTGACTCTCAAGCAACTCGGCCTGCACAACAAGCCCATCGTCCTCCTGAACACGGCTGGCTACTGGCAACCGATGCTGGCCATGCTGCGCGCGATGATCGACATGGGCGTGGCAAAGGAATCGCTCACCGATCTGTACGCGATCGCGGAAAGCGCCGAAGAAGTCTTCGCTTTGCTGGAAGGCTACCACGCTCCCACCATTCCCAGCAAGTGGGCCTGATCCTTATCTCCGCCCCGAGACACGACGAGCGCCTCTGATGCAGCACTACCGCGATTCCTTCATCGTCAACGCGCCTCTTGAACGGGTCTTCTCGTACTATACGGACATCCATAGCCTCCAGAAGATGACGCCACCCATGATGGGAATGCGCATCGTCAAGGCAGAGACGCCACTGCGCCGGGGAGCCCTGATTCAATTCAAGCTGCGCCCGCGTGGGATTCCCTTCGACGTGAAGTGGGTTTCACGCATCGTGGAATTCGAGGAAAATCGCGTTTTCGCCGACCGCCAGCTCAAAGGCCCTTTCGACCACTGGGTGCATCGCCACGAATTCCGAGCACTCGACGACGGGCGCACGGAGATCACGGACACCATCGAGGCGGGAACGCCACTCGGCTTCCTCGGTGTGTTGCTCGAAGGGATTCTGCTGGGGCAGGGGATCCAGACGCTGTTCGACCACCGCCGTCACGTCGTCCGCGACGCCTTCGCCCACAGCAAAGCCAGTTCGTAAGAGACACCGCCTGCCGCTGTTCTACACGGGTGTCGGGATCATGCGCCGATTTTCAAAGCGCATGAACTCGCGGCCACCGCATGCAGTGAAAAGTTCGACCACGTCGCTGGCATACCGGCCGACATGCGTGGGAGCATGGGCATCCGAGCCAAATGTGATGGGCACACCGGCTTCGATCAGGAGGCGGAGAACATCCTCCTGCGGGAAGAAGTCTCCGTTAAGATGATCGCGCCCGCTCGCGTTGATTTCCACGGCCACGCCGCTCTCGACGATGGCGGGCAGGATCGCTTCCACGTAGGGGAGCACGCCCTTCTCCGGCACACGCGTACTGCGCCGAATGACGTCCAGATGCGCCAGAATGTCGCAGAGCCCACTCCGGGCCAACTGCGCAACTTCCTCAAAGTAGGTGGTGTAGATGGTGTCGAGGTCGCACTCGTCAAACCACCACGAACTCACCCACTTGCCGGTGGCGGGATCCTGCAGGTGGTGAACACTGCCAAGGATGTAGTCAAAGGGGTAGGACTGCACAAAGCGTTTGGCCTCGCCAATGCGGTCCGGCACCCAATCGGCTTCCAGACCAACACGCAGCAGGGGTCCGCCCCCCGAGCCGTCCCACTGCTCGCGCGCGCGGTCCATCCACTGGAAGTAGGTCTGCATTTCCTCCAGGGAGGGGCAAAGATTGCGGGCGTCGGGCCGCACCATCCAGTAGGAGTGCTCGGCAAAGCCGTATTCGGCGATTCCCAGGTCGCGGGCACGTTCGAGATACTCCTCGACCGTCCCCGTGGCGTGGTGGCAAAGAACCGTGTGATTGTGATAATCGACGTACAAGAGTCTCTCCCGTGAGAGTCATTGCCCTTGGCTCCGCGATTCCGGTGGTCCGGGTTGTGCGGTGCAAGGGAAGCTTTCCGGCTGCTTGACGAGCACAACGCTTCGGGGCTCTTCTTGACCTCGCCCCGGCTCCGCACCGTTCATCGTGGGCACCTGACATTATCTGTTTCGGAACGACGCCATGAGAGTCGCAAGGCCCGCCCTTTCCCGCTTCACCACCAGCACGTGCTGCATCCTGTCGTGCCTGTTTTGTTTCCTGCCACTGCTCTCCTCCCGGGCTTCGGCATCCGAGGCGGACGACGTTCTCTACGAGAGCGCTTTCGAGGCACGAGTCATCGACTCGCAGCCCGATTCCTGCACCGTGGAGCTTCTGAACACGAACGACTCTCCCCCGCGGGAGTCACAGGCCCGGGTCATCGTGAACCGCTGGCTTGCCGTGCCGGAACGGGCCATTGTGAGCTACGAGTTGCTGGAGGCCGAGTGGTCCACATACTGGCCGGAGGAGACCGTGGGCCCCATGCGGGCAACGACGCCCGACGAGATAAAGAACCTGCCCTCCGGGCTACGCAGCATCACCGGCGAATACGTCGGGGTTTTCCGCTCCGTTGGGCTCGCCCGGATGCGCCTGAGCGTCACCACGAGCGCGCCGCCCGATTCCACGCGGTCTGCCCGCGGCATCACTTTCCTGCAGCGGGCCGTTATCAAGGCAACGATTTCGGGCACCAGTCTTGAGGAACCCGCGACGCCGGAAAACATGGCAGAGCGCGATCCTTACGCCCTCGAATTCCTTCAGGACATCGTCGTCAATCCGGAACAGGTCCCGCAATTCAGCCGGGAAGTTGACGGCCTTGCCAATGTCAGCGAACTCCAGCAGTGGCAGGACACTCTGGGGCAGGCAAAGGCCGAAGGCGGGTTCGCCCGCAAGATTCACGTCACAAACTCCGGCATTTACAGCCTCAACGCGCGCGACTTCAGAAGAAATGAAATCGATCCCGGCAGCGTCTACCCGGACAGACTGCACCTTTTCGTAGGCAACCAAGAAGTCCCCCTGCGCCGCCAGGACAAGAAGCGCGGCGTCCTCGACCTCAACGAGACACTGACCTGCTACATCACCGCCGAGAGCGAACCCCGCTATCCCTATACCCCCGTTTGGCTGCTGCAATTCCCTGAAGAAGCCAACGCCACTGCTCCGCCCACCTGGGAGACCGTCGAAATCAACCGGGGACCGTTGCAACGTGACGAGGGCATTTCGCTGACAGCTCGTCACTTCATCTTCGAGCCAGCGCATTTCGACAAGCGCTATGGCGAGTCCAGTCGCACCGGGAACTGGGCGCTCTCGGAGTGTCCACGCGGACAATTCGTCCGCCTCCCCTTCACGCTTGAAACCGTCGACACGGCCACTTCCGGTAGTCTCGACATGGAGTTTGGCGGATACTACGGCAATCACCGCCGCTACGCCGAGGTCTTCATTAATGGCGTGCAACTCGGCGGGCGGGAGAGCTTCCCGGGCGCGGGGCCGAACCCACGCACTTACACGGTCCCTGCGGGGGTGCTGAAGGCCGGACGCAACGTTCTGACAGTCCACTATCCAGAAGTGAAGGAAGAGCGCCTCGACGACAAGCTCGCCATCTACTGGGCTGAGCTTCAGTACCCCATCGATCCACTCGACTTCCCTCTCCAGACTCCCGTTGCAATCACTGGTCCCGAGAACGCCATCGTCGATCTTCGGGCTAATCGCCCGGAGGCCAGCTATCAGACCCAGCCGTTTTTTCTCGACGTCTCTGATCCCTTCGCCCCCAAGACGTATGGCGGCTACAATACCCGTGGTGTCACCGGCCGCATGGCCTTCGCGACGCGCATCACCCTGTCCTCGCAGGACCTGACTATCACTTACGCTGATTCAGATAGCACACGCTCCTTCGGCCGATTCATTCCTGCGGCGCCCACGGACCTTCTCGCACCCGAAGAGGGAGCCGATTATCTTGTCATCGCTCATCCCGAGCTCCTCTATGCCGTTCACGAGCTTGGGCAGACTCGCCAGCTCGAGGGAAAGCGCATCCGGCTCGTCAGCGTGGACGATGTCTACAACACATTCGGGTATGGCACCAAGGATTACCTCCCCATCAAGGACTTCCTCCACCACGCCTTCACCGCCTGGCCGGGCAAGCGATTGACCCAGGTGTTGCTCGTGGGCGAGGCGAGCGAGTTCTGGTGGGAGGAGCGGCAGCCACGTAGCGACGTCTCCCCCAACATGATCCCCATCTACGGTTACGGCGAGCCAGGCATCGCCATTCGTGGGGACGATGGCTACGCCCAGATCGCCGGCGAAGACATGTTCGCTGACCTGGAGATCGGAAGAATCTCCGCCGCAACGGGCGAGGAAGTTCTCGCCTACACGCGCCGCATCTTCGACTACGAAAAGAACCCGCCCGCCGGACCATGGATCAACCGGCACGTGTTCTTCAGCGATGACGAACCCGAGTTTGCACGCGTCGCCAATCGTATCATCGAAACGCAACTCGATCAAGCCGGCGAACCGGAACGCCACTTCCTGCAGGAGTATCCCTACGAGGACTACTTCAGGATATTCGCCCGCAAGCGCAGCCCCGCAATGACCGATGCCATCGTGGACGCAATGTCGCGTGGCGCACTGACGGCGACGTACTTCGGGCACGGTGGCCCGAATCTGTGGTCCGCCGAGCGCATCTTTCACTATCGCGACATCCCCGCCATCGAGTTGCGCGGCGGCCGTCCCATCATGGCGGCGGCGTCATGCGACACGGCATGGGTGGACTATCCTATCGCCCCCGTTCGCCAGAGCATCGGCGAGCAGTTCATTCTCGCGGAAAATGGCGGCGGCATCGCACTGTTCGCTCCCGTTGCCGGCACGAGTTCCTACGAGCACGACTTCCTTCTCCGGCCATTTTACGAGGCCCTGCTGAAGAAGAAATTTGCGGAGCTTGGCCGTGCATCGCTGTACGCCAAAGTGCAGTACCTTCTCACCCGCAATCAACGCTACGTGCCCGATCAATTCATCCTTCTGGGAGATCCGGCACTGAAGATTCCCCGTCCGTCGGAGAATCTGTCGTTGTTGATCGAGCCTTCCGAACTGTTCACGAATCAGGGAGACTCGCTGAAAATCAATGGCACCTCCCCGCGCACCGACTGGGGCGTGGCACAGGTGGAGATGTTCAACAAGGAGGGGATCTCGGTTGCCGGCCCACTTCGGGGTCCGGTTCAGGCTGGCAAGTTTGCACTGGAGCTGCCGCTGCCCCCGTTTGTGCCCAAGGGCGATTACCGCCTGCTGATCCAGGCGTGGAACGAGGGACTGGGAGTTTTCGATTCACTCAATGTCGAGATTCCCGTTCTTGAGCCCAAGGTCGATCTCGCGTGGACGATGACGCCGGATGCCTCCACGGGTATCGACGCCGGCGAAACAGTGACAATGGAGCTTCGGGCGCTGAATCGTGGCGAAGGCTACATGGACAACCTGGTTCTGACGCTGCGTGATGCGGCGCAGGGCAAGGACCTGCGGGATTCGCGTCTCATCCTCGAACCGGGACAGGAGCGCACCGTGCGCTTTGCTTTCCCCGCGCCAGCCGGGATCAACCGTCTGGAAGCACGCGTGGAATATGCGAACGCGGCCGCAGGGATGCTGCCAATCGCCGAAGAAGCCATCGAGTTTCTGGCGCTTGATCCCGCCCTTCCCGTGGTGGCGGCATCGGCTCAACTGGTCGATGTGGAACGCCTGGCCGCCCCCGAACAAACGACCTTTACCATCCCCCTCTACAATATGCGCTCGGCATCGCTCGACAACTTGTCCGCGGCGCTTCTTCTCATGGATACCGAGGAGGGTACTCCCGTCGGAACCCGGCTCGGAAGACTTTCCATCGAGCCCGGCGAGTCCACTGACCTTGAGTTCCGTGCGACAACGCGCTTTCCAGCCCAGCCACTTCGCTTTCGCGTCGACGTGGAAGGCACGATCACCGAGAGCAACGAGCCGTTCGCCCAGTCGCTCGATTTGCTGATCGACATACCAGGCGGACAGGACCTGTACGTCGTGCCAGGTTCGACGCGCACTGAACGCGACGACTACGTCAAGGGCGAGACAGTGTATGTGCGTGCGACCATCGGCAATCGCGGCGCGCGCCCCGTCTCGGGACTCCGCACAACATTGTATCTCGATTTTCCGTGGGATCCGGACAGCAAAGCCAAGAGCATCGTTGATGAAAGTGAGATCGTCTTCGACACGCCACTCGAACCCGGCGAGGAGCGCGATGTGCGCCTGCGCTGGGACCCGGTGGACTCGTCCAACCTGAACGTACGGCTCTATGTCGTGACGAACTCCGACCGCGCCATTCCCGAGGCGACGTTCCAGAACAATGTCGGCGATGTGACCGTGCCGCTGATGCGTCTTCCAAATCTGGCGTTGGACAAGGAGTTGATCGAGCCGAAGCCGAAGTTTGTGCGTCCCGGCGACGTTGTCGCCGTCGATATTCCATACCGGAACGATTCGCCGTTCGACTTCGCGCATCCCTTTGTCATTCACATCGCTGCCCAGGGTGGAGGCAAACCCGAGGATCTCATTCACCGCAGCACGCTGGAGCGCCTCGATTCCGGCGAAGAAGGCCTCGTGCAGATTGCCTGGCGTGCCGATGGCATCAGGGACACGATCCATATCTCGCTCAATGATGACCGCGATTACGGCGAGCAGGAGGTGAACGACAACGTTGCCGATCTTCCACTCACCCATGTGATCAACGAGAAGTATCTCCGCACGTCCACGGGCGACTGGGACTTCCAGCCAACGTATCGCTATGGGGTCCTCAAGTCCCTTTCCCATGCCCCGGACGACACGTTGATCCTGAAGGAGTACCCAGAACAGGAGACACGGATCGCCTTCAGCAACGAGTACGTCATTGGCGATCCCTTACCCGAAGATGTTTTCCGCCACGAACAGGACAACCGCATGTCCATCGTGGATGGAACGCTGATCTGGACCGTTTACGAAATGCCGGGCGAAGTCCGCTTCCGTCTCCCAATGCCCACCGACGACGGGACGACTCTCTACGACGTTTCCTTCCAGCAATTCGGCACTTCCACAGTATCAGGTGTTCCGGTCAACCGTTATCGCTACGCACTCGAAGACGATCCTGACTGGAAAGTGATGAGCGATCTTTCCAATTCAACGGCGTATGCAGCCCGCGTGGAAACACGTGACGACTACCTTGATCTGAGCATTTCCCCCCGAGGCATCCCATCCAACAACTCGATCTTCGGTGTCGTCGTCGTGCCCCTCTCGGGCAGCTTCGAGTCTCCTGCCTACGAAGTGAGCGAGCTCCCCGCCGCGCGCTTTGAAGCGCAATTCGAGGCACCCGGCTATTCCCATGTCGAATTCGCTTTCCGCATTGGCTATGGCACAATCGACGATCCCGAATTCGATCCGTGGTATCCCATCGAGAACGGAAACCTGATCAAGGCCGACCCCTACGCGCACTTCATCCAGTGGCGCGCGTCTCTCGGAGGTGATGGCACCAATCTTCCCGCTCTCGGTAATGTCCGCCTCGTGTTTCCCAAGGATTCCCGGAAAATCGCCGAGGCGCCCAGATGACTGACCGTGCGGAGTGCGCCGCACCACCGCATTCCTCCTTGGCCGGAGAGTTGTGCCGCATCGCCCCCGTGTGGGGCATTGTGGCGGGCATTGTGGTGGCCTCACTCCTGCTCATTCGCTTCAACGGCGTGCACTATCTCGAATCCGGCGTTTTGGCAGAGGCCGACGCCTGTACCGTTGCGGAGGTTCGCTTTCACGCCGGCCGGAAGATCTGGCGCCAGCTCGCGGATGAGTTGGCGGTTTCCCGCGAAGGAGCCACGCGCATGGACTCCACACTCGGTTCGCTCGCGGACAACGAACGCCTGGGGGAAGCAACGGCGATTCTCGAAGAATCAGCGCGCCTTTGCCCAAGCCTCGCGGGCGTGCATGAGTATCTCGCCGATCTCGCCTGGTGGTCCGGCGACGAGGCCATGGCGCATTACCATCTCGCCCGCGAGCACCGCGTGCGCGGAGAATTGGAGTTCGCGCGCATCGAGCTTGCCGCTGCACGGGAACTGGCACCCGAAGACACCAGCGTGCTTCGCGCGCTGCTGGATCTCGCGGTCGAACGGAAGGACTGGCAGGGCGCCGAAGCGCTTCTCGCCACGGCGCCCCCCGAAGTCGCCGACAGCGCCGTCTCCTGGTGGGCACGCGGGAATCTCGCGCTTTCCCAGGGACACGGCAGCGAGGCGCTTGATCTTATCAAGAAGGCTCTGGAGATGGAGCCCGGCCGCCAGGAATGGATTGGGACGGCCTTCGATCTCTTCTGGCAGCAGGAACGCTTTGTTGAAGGCGGCGACTGGATAGTCGAGAACGTAAACGCAGCTCAGGCCAGGGAGGCCGGAGGATTCCATCGGGCGTCGGGGTTGTACTATCAGGCGGGAGAGTGGCAGAAGGCGCTTGATGCGTTGGAGACTGCTCTGGCCATCCAACCCAACAACATCATGATGCTGATGGAAAGGGCCCTGCTGGAATCGCGCCTGGGGCGCATTCAGGCCGCCAAGTCCACGGCCGAGCTCGCTTTCAACAAGAACCCCGGCGAGTACAGGCGTCTCCTCGAAGAGAGTCGTTTCGAGGAAATCCGTCAACTCCGTCCCCAATAAAGGAACAGCCAGGATCAATCATGCGTCTTGTCGTCACCGGCATCGGGGGGTTTGTCGCTCCCCATCTTGTACGCGAACTCCAAGCCCATGGCCACACGGTCTGGGGAGCGGGACTCACTGCGTCTCCCGACGCGGCCCTCCCGCCCGACCGCATGATTCTCGGCGACCTCGGACGTCCGGGGCACTGGGATCGCGTGCTCGGTGAATCCGAGCCTCAGGCAGTCATCCATCTCGCGTCACAGAGCAACCCCGCGCTGAGCTGGGAAATCCCGCACGAAACTTTCGACGCCAACGTCATCCTGACCATCGAGCTCGTTCAGGCCGCCGCACGTCTTGCTCATCCGCCCCGCATCCTTTACGTCAGCTCCTCGGACGTCTACGGCATTCCGGCAGGAGGCGAGGCGCTCACGGAGATGTCGCCTCTCAATCCCATGAACCCCTACGGGGTGAGCAAG
Organism: Candidatus Sumerlaeota bacterium; assembly: GCA_030156535.1. GTDB lineage: Bacteria > Sumerlaeota > Sumerlaeia > SLMS01 > JAHLLQ01 > JAHCAW01. Next base: position 244,438 of record JASGMJ010000001.1, on the reverse strand, counting down.
ATCGCCGCGGAGAACTGCGCACGCTTGTACGGCGCACGCCTGGACGTTGACGTGCTGATCGCGCGCCCGTTCAGCCACACGGGGCCGGGGCAGACGCCGCGCTTCGTTGTTCCCGCGTTCGCACGCCAGGTGGCACTCGCCGAGTGCGGCAAGGCCGAACGCATCGAGCACGGCGACCTGCGTTCGCACCGCGACTTCCTCAACGTCGCCGATGTCGTTCGCGCCTACCGGCTGCTCGTGGAAACATCTTCGGCCAGTGGCATCTACAACATCTGCTCGGGCAGGAGCGTCGAGATCGCGTCGATCCTGAAAGCCTTGTGCGCCATGGCGAAAACGCCCGTCGCAACGCACTTCGACGAGCGGCGCGCCCGCGGCGAGAAGCCTTCGGTCGTCCACGGGGATTTCTCGCGTTTGCACGACGCAACCGGCTGGACGCCTTCCATCGCGCTCGACGACACGCTGCGTGCCGTGCTCGACGAGCAGCGCGAGCACGTCGCCTCCGCGCCAAACACCGAATCCTGATCGTTCCGAATTTCCGTCCGGATTTCTCCATGCCCCTCGCTCTCCCCCGCACCTGGAACGAAAAGCCCCGCTGGGCCCCGATTCCCTTCTGGCTGCTCTCCCTGCTCGCGCTTGCCGCGCCGCTCTTCGTCTGGTTTCCCGCCCAGGATTCCTTCGTCATCCCCAAGACCGTGCTGCTCCATGCGGGCACATGGTTGCTGCTGGCGTCCGCACTCGCCATTTCCACCGGCGGTGCGCTCCTGCGTTTCCCTCTCAATCCCGTGAATGGATTTCTGTTGGCGTTTCTTTGCTGGCAGACGCTGTCGATTCTGTGGAGCCAATCGCCTGCGCTTGCCCGCGATCAAGTTGCGTGGACGGGGATGCTGGTGCTCTTTGCGTTGGTCGCACAAAGCATCCTCATGCACCGGCGCGACCGCTTGCTGGCGTTGGGCTTCTGCTATGCTGTTGCCGCTGCCGGGGTCGCGGCCTGGGCGGTCATCGCTGACTTCCTCGCTGCCTTTGCCCCGCACGTACTTCCCATCCGTGCCATTCTGTTCGACTGGCGCGATGCCGTCGGCACGGCCAGCATGGGCAATTCGGGGCATGTGGCCGATGCCATCGTGGCTGGATTCCTGATCGTTCTGGCGATGACGCTTTCCACGCGGCGGTGGCGGTTCTTCGCCTTGGGTGCGGCAGTGCTCGCACTGATGGCAGCCGCATTGATTGCTGCATGGTCGGTGCACTCGAATCTCTCGCTCATCGTGGCGGCTGTGCTTCTCGCGATTCTTCTGCGCGACTGGTGGGAGGAACCCACTTTGCGGCGGCTGCTCAAGCGCCGCCTTGCCATTCTTGGTGTGGTCTGGGCGCTGGTCGTTGGTTTCTACGTGATCGACCATCCCGCAAACCCGCACGGCTCGCGCGTCTGGGCTGCGGAGAGCGGCGAGACGGGGGGAATCTTCGCCCAGGCGTTCTCTTCCGGCCGTTGGAAAGTGGGGGGCTCCACGCGTTTGGCGATCTGGTACACAACGCTGGAAATCGTGCGCGAGAACGTTTGGCTCGGCGCCGGAGCGGGCAACTTCACCTACGCCTACCCCGCCGTCCAGTCCGAGATCGTCCTGAACGATCCCGAGCTTGCTGCCTACGGCGCCTCGTGGACGAACGCCGCGCACAACTCGGTCCTCCAGACGTGGAGCGAAACCGGCATCCCCGGCGTGTTCCTGCTGGTGGCGCTCGTGGGCGGGGCGTTCCTCCAGATGGAGCACCGCCGCCGCGGGGAGCACTCCGCGGGCAACCGCCTCATCCTCGCCACGGCGGCCGCCATGCTCGCGGCGCTGTGCGTTCAGGCCCAGATGACGTTCCCGTTGGAACTGCCGCTTTCGTCGTTTCTTTTCGTCACGCTGCTTGGCGTCCCCATCGTACTGCCCCAACGCGGCGGGGTTCGTGATCTGCTAATGCCCGTCTGGCGCGACTACGGCCCGCTGCGCCTTGGCATCATGCTGAAGAACATGCGGGCTCCCACGGAGTTTCACGTGGGCATCGACGGCCCGGTACCCGTTCGCATCGTTGCCGCGGTGCTGCTCGCCGGTGGTGGGCTGGCCGCAGCCTGGTGCTCAACCGGGCCCTTGCGCAGCAGCGTTCTTTTCCGCCCGGTCTACGAGGGAGTGCGGATGCCCGGCGTTCTCGAAAGCCCCACGAAAGTCGCCGCACTGGTGAGTCAGGCGCACCGGGCTCTGGAGGCAAACCCCGCCAATGTTGACTGCCGTTCCGCTCTGACGGACGTTTTGGTGCGCACGGGACAATACGAGCAGGCCCTGGCGGAACTCCCCGCCGTCCAAGCTCGCCTGAACGCCTACGAGGTTTACCTGCGCGAGGCGCTCTCGCTGGAGCAGCTTGGCCGCCCGGAACAGGCACTCGATGCCTGGACCGAGGTTTTCCGCCGCCAGCCCGGGCTCGCCCAGCAGTTTCCCGGCCGCTACCAGGCTGTCGCCGGGCGTCTTGAACCCGCGCCGCCGTCCTCCCCGACGGGCTTTTCCTTGCCCTGAGATATCACTCCGAAACAATGGCTCCACTGGAAGGGAAGCAACGAACCTGTGATGACAATGCCCGCCAGAATCCTCAGAACTTTCACCGTCGCCGCCCTCTTTGCGGCGTTGGCACTGGCCTGCGCGTCGAAGACCCCGCCCGCCAGCGCAACTGCCCCGGCACCACAGCCGGATTTCCCGCCACCCATTGCACTGCAAGAGCCCTCCCAGCGCGTGCGCCCCGATCGCTTCGATCCCGACCGCACGGCCATCCTGTTGAACGAGAAGGTGCTGCCGCAACTCGACGCCAGCAAGACCTTCTCGCTCGGCGTCGATGTCCTGAAGCGCGAGGATTTCCAACTGCTCGACCACCGTCACGTGCTGGTCGTCACCAATCGCCTCGCGCTCGATGGTGAAGGCAATCACCTGGTCCAGCTTCTCCTGCCGCTGCGCAAGCCGATCGTTCGCCGCGTTGTTCTCTTCAACGATGAGCTGCCTGCGCCCGCACGCAGCGCAGCGCTGGAGCGCTCCCTCGCTTCCTACCCCAACGTGCGCGTCTTCGAGCGTACGCCCTCCAACTTCCGCCTGACCCCCGGCATGATCGAGGAAGTCGACCTCATCCTGATCGATCTTCCGCTGCGCCCCGGGAGCTTCAACCCCGAGTACGGCTTTCTTGGCGGCGTGATCGAGGACGCCGCACTCAACGACATCGAAGTTCTCGTTCTCGACCGCCCGCATCCGATCAACGGACTCGTCTTCGAAGGCCCACCGGCCGACCCCGGAAATTTCGGCAAAGCAACTTCCTTCCGCCCCGGCCTGCTTCTGCCGGGACTGACACCGGGCGAGTACGTCCGAATGCTCAACATGCGTTTCGGCATGGGAGCCCGCATCACAGTCGTCAGCATGGAAAACTGGGACCGCCGTTCAGGCATGCGTCCCGTCTACGAAGTCTACGACCGCCTCGGCCTTCAACCGTGGCAGGGGCTCGACGAGTGGGACGAGTACCTCCCCCGCGACCCCATCGCCGGGCAGCTTCGTCTGGTGCGCAGCCTGCTGCCATCGGACAAGGTGGCGGGCATTGAGACGCCAAAAGACAAAACCGCAGGCCTTCTCCTGAGAACGGCTCCGCTCACTGCTGCGGATTTTCGCGCCAAAGTGCAGGGCGCCGGTCTTTCCTCCTTCACCTGCACGGTGGCCTCCGAAGACCCGGCCACCGTGCTGCTGACCCCCGTCCGTCTGCTCGACACACCCGTGACGGACTCCATCACCCTGTGGTCGATCTTTGCCGATTCGGATCCTTCTTTCTTGCCATCGGGCGGCAATACGGGCGCATACAATACAACCCTCATCTTCGAGCTGCTCAGGGAGGGCCGGGATGCTCCAACGATTCAGCGTCTTTGGCAGGGACTTGAACCATACCAGCAGCTCGAAAACTGGCGACTCCGGTCACTCCTGTACTGACATGACTTCACGCCTCTTCCAACTCGTCCCTGTTCTCCTTGCCGTACTGCTGGGTCTGACTGCCTGCGATCGGCAACAACCGCAGCAAACGCCTGCCCGGGAGATCGTGCAGTACGTGCCCGTTCCCAAAGCGAGTGTCACCGGCACGATCACACTGGAAAACGGCAACGATCCCGGTGGGATCATTGTCTATGCGGAGGGCACCTCGCATCTGGCCGTGACCGACCGCACGGGGTTCTTTGAACTCTCGGAACTGGACGACCGCGCCTACATTCTGCGTGCGCTGCGTGCCGACCTCGAAACGCTGGAGCTCGGCGATGTGATCGTGGCTCCGGAGGACCTTCAACGCGAACAGCCATTCCTTGATCTGGGCGAGTTCACCATGAAGCCCGGCGGTTTCATCGCCGCCGTCAAATCGCCTCTGGAGAGAGCCGGACTCGGCACGCTCCAAGGGCGCATCAATCCCTACAACCCGCTCGATGCCGGCGGCATCGTGATCGACCTTGTCGGCACGTCTTTCCGCACCGTCAGCGATCAATCCGGCTCCTTCCTGCTGCTCAACGTCCCCCAGGGGCGCTACTCGCTGCGCTTTCGCAAGCCGGGCTATCTGGACGAGGAGCGCCCTGTCGAAATTTTCGCGGGCCAGACAACCGATCTCGCCGAAGTGCTGCTGGCACCCCGCGACCCCGGCACGGTCCTGGGCCGCACGATCCTGGGCACGGTGACGCTGTTCGGCCCCGAGGGCGAGGCCGTCACGGACTACAACTCGGTGCTTGTCTCTCTCGAAGGAACGACGTTCAGCACACGCCCCGACGGAACGGGAATTTTCGAGTTCTCCAACTTGCAACCCGATGTCTTTACGGTCGTTGCCACTGCTGAAGGCTACACCCTCGACCGCGCCTACCGGGTGGACCTCGGAGCCCTGGACATCGCGGAGGTTTCGCTGACTCTGCGCGCTGAGATTCCCGAGGGCGCGCTCGTGGGGTCTGTGATCGGGCAGGCTACCCTCGAAGACTCCAAGGGCGGTGGAAATTCCGGCATCACCGTGGCCCTCAGCGGCACAAACTTCCTCGCCACCACAGACGACGAGGGTTTCTTCGCCCTGGAAGATGTTCCCCCCGGCACCTACGAACTCACGGCAAGCCGCACGGGCTACGAACCCGTCATCGAAAAGGGCATCACCGTGGCCGCCGAGCAACAAACCGTCGCGCCGCCCATCGAACTCAAGCTCGCCATCGAGGCCCCGCGCATCGTCGCCACACGCCCGGCCAGTGGAGCCAGCGACATCAGCATCGAGGACCCAACCAGGGTCCTGATCATCTTCAGCACCAAGATGGACCGGGCCTCCCTGCTCGATGCCCTGGCCATCGCCCCCGACGTCGAATACTCTGCTTCCACTCCCTCAGATGACCGCTTCGAGATCCGCCTCGCGGGCTACACGCGCTCGGGCACGCCGTTGCGCTATGGCACGAAGTACACGATCCGCCTGAGCACCAAGGCTCGAAGCGCCGAAGGCGTTGCGCTCAAAGAACCCTTCTCCATGAACCTGACGACAGGAGAAGCCAAGATCGTCCGAACCTGGCCCGAGGACGGAGACACGAGTGTCTTCCCGCACACCACAAGCCCCGTTCGCGTCTTCTTCAATGCCCCGGTGGACGGCGAGGGCTTCGAGCCGCGCGACGTGAGCATCCGTCCGGCGCTGGCACTCAACCCCAACGTTTACTTTGGCACCGATGGAAAAACCGGCTGGGGGCACCTGAATATCAGCGGCGTCTTCGAGGCCGACGAGGAATACACGATCACCATCCGCGGCCGCGTCAAGACTCTGACCGGCGACCGCATCACGAACATCCCCTACTCCTTCTCGTTCAAGACGGCCGAGCAGTGGGAAGGGCTCAACCGCTTCGGCAACATGGACCGGCGCGACCGGCTGCGCGAAGAGGAAGGCCGGAAGTAAGCCACGCCCATGGCGCCCAGCGCTAAAGCAACGCTTTGAAAAACATCAATCATATACCCTGATATCAACTCTTTGTAGTGTCGAAAGTTGGAACTGTATCTTTTATTTGCCCCGTTCGAAACTCCGAGGATTCGCAAGAAATCACTCGCGTCCGATTGCCCCCCCGTGATGTGTTTCAGCAGATGCATTGCGGGAGAATCCTCCTGCATAGACAGTAAGTTATTATATGCCCTCCCCTGATATACGATAACGTACCCATAGCCCGGAACGATACCGGATGACAGCCGAAGAAAAAGATCCTGTTCAGGCAATAAATCAGCAACTTGATGCTCGCCGCCTCATCGAGGCGATCGGGTTCCGCACGGACAAAATGGTGGTCCTGGGCGGAACGCTGAAGACGCCATGCATGATCCACAAGGACGACCGCTTCTCGACGCTGCTCGTGCAGCCCAAGAAGAACACCTGCAAGTGCATGGTGGCGTCCTGCGAAGCCAGCCGCGAGATCACCCTCGTCGAACTGGTGGGACTGCACCTGGGCCTGCAAGGCCTGGACGCGGCCTTCGAGGCGGCGCGCCTGTGCGGCCTGGAGGTTGACGAGGGGATGCGTGGCCGCGCGACGGGCGAGCATCTCGACAATGCCCGCCAAGCCCTCGAAGAAGGCGATCTTGCGGCCGCCCGCGAATCCATCGGACGCGCCGCCGAACTCGACCCCGAGAGCGTCTCCGTCGCTCTGCTCAGCGGGCGCCTTGCCGAAGAGGGAGGCAATGCCGCCGAGGCAGCAGGGCACTTCACCGCCGCAGCCCGCCTCGCACGCAAGAAGGACGACCGCTCCGAAGCCGAACGCATTCTCCGCGAGGAGGCCTTGCGCGCCGATCCGGACAATGAGCAGGCACTGCTGGAACTGGCCGACGCCGTCGAAGACGCCGCCCAGCAGCAGGAATGTCTCTTGAAGGTCATCGAGCTGCGCGAGAAGCGCGACCAACCCGCCCTCAATGTGCCCCTCTTCGAGCGCCTCAAGGAGGCCATCGAAGCCGACTATCGCCTGCGCCTGCGCCATGCCCGGGCACTGGAGGCAGCCCGCCAGACAAAGGCGGCTCTCACCGAGTACGAAAAAGCGGCCGAAATCGCGGGGGACGAGGACCCCGAACTCAGCATTGAAATCCACGAAACGCTGGTCCGTCTTCATCCGGGCGACATCGCCCGGCGCGAAGCACTCGCGGCTCTGTACGAGAAGGCCGGGCGCTCCGTGGACGCGGGTTCCCTCCTCGCCGCCATCGGGACGGAGTTGGCCGCACAGGGCAAGTTTGCCGAAGCCGAAACCTACTTCCGCCGCATTCTCGAATCCGACGCGGGCAGCGTCTCCGCGCATGAGGGCCTGGCGTCGCTCTTTGCCCGCCAGGGAATGCGTCGCGAGGAAGCCACCGAGCGCCTCGCCATCGCCAGGTCGCTTCTTGAAAGCGGACTCGAAGATCAGGCGATCGAAGAAGCGGCAAAAGCCCGCGAACTCGAACCGGATAATCCCGCCCATCATCTCTTTGTCGCCGACGCCCTGCTTGCCACAGGCGATGTGGCCATGGCCTCTCCGGAATTCCTCGAAGCACTGCGCTGCTTCCTGATAAGAAAAGAGGAAGACGAAGCTCTCGCTCTCATCGCGCGCCTGCTCGAGCTCTCCCCTGCCGACGAATCGCTCCGAAATCTGATCGCCGATTGCTATCTCCAGGCCGACCGCGTCCAGGACGCCATCAGCACATGGCACGATGCGGCAGCCGCGTGGCTCGACCGCAAGGACCCCGAACAGGCACTGGAGTTTTGCCGCCGTGGCCTCCAGGCGGATCCTTCCCATGCTCCTCTTCAGGTTCTGCGGCTTCGCGCCTTCCTCGCGCTGGGCAAGACCGCCGAGGCGCTTCACGAACTCGACGCCATGGCCGAGGCCCTCCCCGAGGACGCCTCCATCGAACTCGATTCCAAGGTGCTTCTCCCACTCGTCGAGGAGCGTCCCAAAGACGTTCCCGCCCGGCTTCTTTACGCCGATCTTTGCCATCGCGAAGGGAAGAAGAGCGAGGCACTCGAGGCTTATCGGGTTGTTGTGAAACGCACCGAAGATGACAACCCAGCCATCTTTCTGCGGGCAGCAAACCGGGCGCTCGAACTCGACCCCACCGACGCTTCCATCCGCATGAAACTCGCGGAAGCACTCGAGAAAAAGGGCGACGTTCTCGCTGCGGCGGATCACTACGAGCAGGCGGCGACGCTGGCCGAAGAAGCCGGCGACACCATCAACGCCGAGATCAGCTATCGCAAAGTGGCTGAACTCCGCGACGACAACGAGAAACCCCGCCAGGCGCTTGTCGCTCTCTTCACCCGCACGGGCCAGAACGTCAAACTGCGCGAGGAAGTTCTCGGCCTCGCGGAATGGTATCAGGAAAAGGACCGCATCGACGACTGTCTCGCCGAGCTGCGCAAGCTCCATGAATTGATGCCCAGCGACATGGCGATTGCCGGGAGGATTTCCGAACTCCTGATTGGGAGGGGCGATACCGCTGCCGCCCTTGACCTCTGGATCAAGCTCGCCCTGCGTCTCCAAGAGGCGAAGGACCACCGCCGGGCCGCTGAGTCACTTCAGCGCGCGCTTGTCCTCGAACCCGGCCGGCTCGACTTGCGTGAGAAGCGCGCCCTGATGCTCGAAGCCGCCGGGCAGACTGCCAACGCGCTCGAAGAGTTTCACACGTGCGTCGAGGGGCAGCTTCTCGCCAAGCAGCCAACGCGCGCCCTTGAGCTCGTGGAACGTTGCGAGCGCATCGCGGAGTGGGAGTTCCTGCGGAATCTCTATCGCCTGCTGGCCAATCACGAGCACAAGCAGCGCGCCATCGAAGGGGTGCGCGCGTTCCTCGACATGCGCACCAACGATGCCGAGCAAACGCTCAGAGCCTCCATCTGCGAGTTCGGGCTCGAACTTGATCCTTCCGACACGGAACTTCGCACGCGCCTTGCCGAGCTTTGCGAGGCCCTCGGGCGTCCCGCGGATGCCATCACCCACGGGCTGTTGATCGCCGAAGCCCGCATCGAGCTGGAGGCGTTTCCGGCTGCCGAGCGCCTGCTCCGTCATCTCGCCTCCCTCGACGCCAATGACAAGCGGGCACGCCTGCTGCTCGTCGAACTCCACAACCGGAACGGCCAGCCATCCAAGGGTGGCACGGAGCTCCTGAAGCTCGCCAAGGAAGCTCTCGAAACGGAGGACCTCGACGAGGCACGCACTTATCTCGAACGCGCCAGCCAACTCGTCCCTGACAACATCGACATCGGGTTTGCGCACGCCGAAGTCCTCGAACAACTCGGCATGACCGAAGAGGCCGGACGTGAATACGCCCGCGTTGCCCGCATCATTGCCAACGGCTCCGACCCCCTCGAAGCAAAACCGATCTACGACCGCCTTCTTCAGCTTGCCCCCGATGACATCGGGATCGGCAGCGAGTACCTCGACTTCCTCCTCGCCATTGGAGCCCGCGAATCCGCAGCCCAGCAGGCGCTTGCTCTTGCCCGCCGCAGCTTCGAGCGCAACGACGCCGCCAAGGGCCGCGAGCTTTGCGCCCGCGCCGCTCAACTCGTCCCCCTTTCCGTGGACCATCAGGTCGCCATCGCCGAACTTCTCGCCTCCAGAAGCCAGAGCGAAGAGGCCATTGAAACGATTCATCAGGCCGCTACCGCCCAGCTTCAGAAGCCCGACCCCGACTGCGCTCTCGAACTGCTCGAATGGGGAATCGCCCGCTTCAGTGGCAGCATCGTGCTGCTGCGCGAACTCGTCCGTGCCCAGCTTGCCGCCGCGAAGGACCGCGACGCCGTCCAGACCCTCGCGCGCATCGCAAGGCGGCAGACCGAAGAAGACCAGGAGGCCGAAGCCGAAGCCACCTGGAAGGAACTTCTCGACATCGACAGCGATAATCGCGAGGCACGCCAAGCACTTGCGAGCCTGATCGCCCACGACGAGAGCCGCAAGCCGGACGCCGTCAAGTATCTGCGCGAGCTTCTTGCCCTTGATGACGGCGACCACACCGCGCGCGAGCTCATCGAGGTACTCCGCCAGCTTCTCGAACTTGATCCCGAGGCCGAGGACATTCGCCAGCGCCTTGCCACCATGTTGTGCGATGAAGGCGAAATCAGCGCTGCCCGCGATGAGTTCGCCCTGCTGGCCAAGAGTGCTATTGCACGCAAGGACAACAAGACGGCGATCGACTACTACGAGAAGGCACTCGAGCTCGATCCCGAAAGTCCCGTTCTTCTTCGCGAGCAAATAGCCCTCGCTCTCGCGGAAGAGCGCAGTGATCTCGTCACAGCATGTTCGCTCCGTCTTGCCTCGGTCTTCGAGAAGGCCGGTGCATTCGCCGATGCGATCTCCGTTTGCGAGGGGATTGTCCAGGCAGATCCCACGAATATCGAAGCGCGTCTTCTTCTCGCGTCCTATTTCGTGCGCGATGGCAAGAAGGCTCGTGCCCTTGGCGTCTACATCGACGCTGCGGAAGCCGTTGCTGACACGGGCGACACCAGCAAGGCGCGCGAAGTTCTTGCTCGGCTTGAAAAGCTCCAGCCCCTTGGCCCCAAGGCCCACGAGGCATCCGGCAGGGTCTACTTCCTGCTCGGCAACGAAACGGAGGCCTTCACCCATCTCATTCAGTCCGCCAAGCTCTATCGCGCTGACGGCGAATCTGCCAATGCCCTCCGCGTCACCGACATCATCATGGCCAGCGCCACTGCCGATGTCGAAGTACTGGAACTCCGGGCCATACTCTTTGAAGACCTCGGCAAGACGACACAAGCCATCCAGGAACTCGAGAAAGCCCTTCCCCGTGTGGAGGCCTTCCCGCGCGAACACACCCGTATCCTCGAAGCACTGGTGCGGCTCGATCCCTCGCGCACTGCCAACCGCACGCAACTCGCCACGGCGCGCGAAAAACTCGGCGACACCCGCGAAGCAGCGATCGATTATGCCAATCTCGGCGAATCGCTGGCATCTGACTCCCCGCACGAGGCAATCGCCGCCCTGCGCAAGGCAATCGAACTCGATCCGGCAAGCTTCCGGCCCCACGAACTCCTAGCCGAACTCCTTGCCACACAGGGAGACAAACAGAACGCGGCTGAGGAGTTTCTCTGGATTGCAAGCCACGCGGGCGATGGCGGCGACATTGCCGCTGCCCAGAGTGCTCTCGAAAAGGCCACGGCTCTTCTTCCTGAGTCCACGGACATTGCACTGGCACGCGCGCGTCTCCTGGAGACTGCCGGCGACCAGCAAGGGGCTGCGGCCGCGTATGCCGATGCGGCCCAGCGCTATCGCGACGCGGGCGATCCCGGTGAGGCGGCAGCCACCATGCGCCTCGCCGCGTCGCTCGTCCCCGAAGACCTCGACATGCGTACCCGCGTCGCTCACGAACTGTACGGTGCAGGCCGCATCGACGAGGCACTCGACGAATTCACCGCAGTCGTTCGTACGCAACTTTCCCGCGGCATGATCGAGGAAAGCAGCAACCTTCTTCGCGGGATCTACGAGACCGAATCCACCAACGAGAAGTTCCGCTCGCGCATCGCCCAACTCTTCGTTGAAAACGATATTCCCGAGGCGGCAGCCCAGGAATACACGGCGATTGCGGAACTCCATGCCGGCGCCGGACGGTTCGATCAGGCCAAGCACTGGTGCCGCAAGACACTCGAAATCAAGCCACGCGATCTCGAAGCACGCGAAATCCTCGCGACCGCGTGCAAGGGTCTCGGTGAGATTGCCGAGGCGTGCGAGGCGCTTCTCGAAGTCGGAGAAACGCTGCGCGAAGCCGAAGCCTTCGAGAAGGCACAGGAGGTCTACGAGGCACTGAGTGCCATGGAACCGAATGTTCCCGGGCACGCACAGGCACTCGCGAACATTTACCAGCGCCTCGGCAAGACCAGGGAAGCGGGCGAAGAGCTGGCCCGTCTTGCCCAAATCCACCGCCAGCAGGGCGACAGTGAAATGGCGGCACGCGTGCTGGAGCAACTGATCGAGACCGTTCCCGGCGACATGATTGCACGCACCGCGCTCGACGACGCGCTCAGCGACACCAGAACACCACGCCGCCGGATTCCCAATCTCGTCGAACTCGCCCGTCTTCTTCGCGAGAGGGGCTCCCATGATGAAGCGATCGAGCGTCTTAGGACCGCCGTCGAACTCGATCCCGCAGACCCGCAGATTCGCACGGCCTTGATCGACGCCCTCGTCGCGGCCGAGCAAAATGAAGACGCCCTCGCCCAGAATCAGCAACTCGTTCAGATTCTTCTCGATCTCGGGGCATTCCGCGAAGCCGGCGATGCGCTCGCAAAGGTCGAGCGCATCGGAAAGGGAAACGCCGATTTCCATCTCGCCCAGGCGCAGGTTCACAAGGCCCGCAATGCGCGTGGCATGGCGCTGATTGAAATCGAGCAGGCCCTCAAGCTCTACCGCGAGAACAAGAACGACACGAGGCGCGCCGACGTGCTGCGCATGGCTGTCGAGCTCGACCCCCAGAATCTCGAAATGCGGCGGGAACTCGTCGAAGCCCTTACCGCCACGGAAGCGATATCCAAAGCCGTCGAGCAGCAGCTTCTGCTTGCCGATGCCTACATGGAGCGTGGGCTTGCCGACCTTGCCGAAAAGGAATTCCGCCAGGTCATCAAGCTCGACTCCGATTGCGACCGCGCGTGGCGCTCTCTCTTCGAGGCGCGACTCGGATACGGCGAGGAGAAGGACCTCCAACAGGAGTACCTTGATTATTCCGATATCCTCGCACGCCGCGGCGACACGAACGAGGCCCTGCACTACATCAGCATGGTGATTCGCCTCAATCCCTGGAGCATTCCGGCCCGCGAAAAGTACATCGAAGCCTACCTGCGCCTTGGCACCGAAATCGATCTGTGCGACGACTACCTTGTCCTCGCCGATCTCTATATCGCCGCCGACCGCGTGGACGATGGCATCAAGCTCTTCAGCAAGGTGATGTCGCTCGATCCGGAGAACAAGAAGGCCCGCGACCGTCTCTCGGAGACCCAGGCGCGCCGCAAGGGCCAGCGCGTTGCTCCGCCTCGCATTGACGCGCCTCCGACGGAACGCCCCCACGAAACGAAATTCCCCAAGCCGGCAGCAGGCGCCAAGTCCCCCGAGCGCCGTCCCGATGGCACGGGAACCGGCACGCCTCGCGGGCACGCCGCCACGGCCGCCAGCTTCCTTGCCGACGAAATGGAAAGCATGGATGAAGAGGAAGAGCGTCAGGCGCTGGAACAGGTGATCCAGAACTATCGCGACATCCTCGGCATCAATCCCCAGAACGCCAGTGTCCGCGTCAAGCTCGCCGATCTCCTCGAACAACTCGGCAGTCAGGACGAGGCCATCGAGGAACTCGTCACCGCCAGCGAACACTTTTTCCAGAAAGGCGAAATCAATCCCTGCATCGCCGTCTGCGAGCGCATTCTCAAGGCACGCCCGGCCGATCAGCGTTCCCGCGTCCGGCTCAAGCAGGCCGTAAACAAACGAGACGCCATGAAAGCCCTTGAATCCGCCATCTGGTTCGAGGACGAGGATGGCGATTCTCCAAATCTGACACCGAAGTCATGAAGTACGTCCTCGCCTGAGAGGCCATTGACATCATGGCGGAATCCAGCACTCGCATTCTTCTCGACCGGTCGGTCATCCGTCTCGACGGACGGCCGTTCTTTGCCGTCGGCACGCGCATTCTTCTCACTCCCGCGCACCGCATCGAGGAAGCCGCCGCCCACATCGCCGCCAACGGCTTCAATACCGTCATCACGCCACCAGCCAGCCTCGGCACCCTCCCGCTGATCGACCTCGTGTTCGATGCCGCCGAGCGCCACGGCCTGATGGTCATCGTCGCCACCGAGCCTTTCGACCCCGAACCCAGCGCCTATCTCGCACGCTCCTTCCGCCACCGCCAGTCGCTGCACTCCTACTGTATTCCAACACCCGGCGACACCCGCGAAGCTCTCCTCTGGTACTTTCGCGAGCGTGACCGCCTCCGCACCCAGGACCTTTTTCATCCCATCTGGACGCCCTTCCGCCCCGGCTATCCGCTGGACCTCTGGCTGGAATCCGGGGATTTCTACGCCGTTCAGCAGGGAGTGGGTGGGCCACTCCCCCGGGCGCCTCTCTCCCAGGGAGCTGAAACGCTCGACCTCGTGCGCAAGGAAATCACGGCCAAGAGGGCCGTGGACCGCCCCTTCATCTGCTACCGTTTCCAGGCAAGCATCAGCGACGAGGCACGGCGTGCCGGCCTCTTCGACTCCGACCCCGTCGTGCGCCATCTGCCCGCCCAGATCGAACGCTGGTTCCCCTTCCTCGCCAACCTTGCCGAAACTCCACGCAACGACTTCCTTCCCCCCGACGCCGATCTCCTCCGCGTCCGGATCTACGAGATTCTTGCCCAGCGCGTTCGCGGGCTCCTGGCCGATTGCTACGAGTTTCTGCTCGGCCCACCGCCAACCACCGGCCGCGACCGCCTCGCGGAGCTTTCGCTCATCGCGCGGGAAATCCAAACATGTTCTGAGTTCTATTCCGAAGGCCGATTCATCGACGCCGAGGTGGAAACCGGGCATCCCCGCCTGCGCGCCGCGCTGCTTGCTCACGGCGACGACGTTCTTCTGCTCCTCTGGCGTTCCGCCCAGGGGGATGAATACTGGATCGATCCATCACGCATGCATCGCGTCGAAGTCAGCCTGAGCCTCCCTGCCTCTTTCGGCTACGACGCCTGGCGCATCGACTTTCCGGCACCCACTCCCGTTTCCCTTACGCGCGACGGCAATGGGACGCTCCGTCTGCGCCTGCAATCCATCGACATCAGCGCCCGCGTTCTCCTCACCTCTTCACGCACCCGCATCGAGGAAATCGAGGCATCGATGCGTACGGCATTCCCACAAGCCTGCGCCACCCTGCTCGAAGGCACTGGCCATCGTCTCGAAAAAGTGAGCTTCGTTGAAAGCGAACTCGCCCAACTCGCCACCGGCCAGCGCCAGGAAGCGATCATTGCTCTTGCACGCCAGCAACTCGACGATGCCCGTGCCCTGCTTGAAGGAAACGACCCTGCGAACGCCTGGGAACTGGCGCAGGAATGCCGCCAAACCCTGCGCGGCATCGTCAACAATCAGATGGTGGCCGCACTCTCCTCGTCGGCCCGGCAGTCCGAGGGCATTGAACGCCTCGAACTCCTCCGGCACAGCTACTTCACACTCCCGATCTTCTATCGAGAGTCCAGCCGGGAAGACGAAAAGTCACTGATCGACTACACCTAGCACACGCCCCCTACGCCATCTCGTGGTCGGGCATGGATTGTTGCATGGATTGTTGTTCCTTGCGCGTTCCCGTCGTGATGCCTTCGACCATGAGGCGAAGCTCTTCCGGGCTCGTCGCGTACTGCAGGGCGTCCTCGTACTTCACGATTTCGTTCTTGATCAGCCAATAAAGCGACTGGTTGAAGCTCTGCATCCCCCAGTGCCCGCCGTCCTCGATTGCCGGGAGGAGTTCCAGAGTCTTCCCCTCGTTGATCAGCTTCTTGACCAACGGCGTGCCGATCATGACTTCCACCGCCGGAACACGCCCGACGCCCTTCTTGCGCGGCAAGAGGCGCTGGCTGATGACGCCCTGCAAGCCCAGCGCCAATTCCATGCGAATCTGATCGTGCAGATAAGCGGGGAACAGGTTGATGATGCGTTCGACGGTCTGCACCGCGTTGATCGTGTGCAGCGTCGAAAGCACCAAGTGCCCGGTCTCTGCCGCCGCCACGCAAGTCTTCACGGTTTCCAGGTCGCGGATCTCGCCGATCAGAATGACGTCGGGGGCCTGGCGCAGAACGTGACGCAGTGCGTCCTCGAAAGTCTTGGTGTCGAAGCCGACTTCGCGCTGGCTGACGATCGCGCGCTTGTCACTGTGGAGGAACTCGATAGGATCCTCGATCGTCACGATGTGGCAGCGCCGGCTGTGGTTGATATGGTTGATCATCGCGGCCAGCGTCGTGGACTTGCCCGAACCCGTTGTCCCCGTGACGAGAACAAGGCCGCGAGGCTGCTCGGAGAGCTTGCGAACTGCGGGAGGGAGCAACAAGTCGTCGAAGCTGAAGTTCGGCCGGGTGATGTGGCGGAACACCATGGCCGTGCTCCCCCGCTGGCGAAAGAGGTTCACACGGAATCGCCCGACTCCGCTGACGCCAATCGCCAGGTCCATCTCGGGATACTTTTCGAACGAGACGATCTGATCCTCGGTCATCATGCCGCACGCGAGGTCCTGAACGTCCTGCATGTTCATCTCGCCATAAGGCAGCGGCTGAATCCGCCCATCCACCCTGATGTGAGGCGGCACCCCCGCCTTAATGAAAAGGTCGGAAGCCCCTTTCTCCACCATTTCCTGCAAGAGGTCGTCCAGACGCAAGATACCCATCGCGAACTCCTTGAGGGCAAAGCCCAGTCCGCACCCGGAAAGCGGACATGCCATGCGGTTTCGCCGGGTTTCGACCAACTCTGTCTGCCAGCGATCACGATCTCAAGCAGGAAAGCGATTGTGAAGAGCGGTGGGTTGGGCCGCCGGAAATGTCACTGCTGCTCCACGGCCTCGTCACTCTCGTCCAGGCGCGGGATCTGGATTTCCATGCTACTCGCCTGATCGTCGCGCATGGCGCCCCGGGAATCCCGGCGCCAAAGATAAATGTAGCCGCGAATCCGGTAGCCCTTTTGATCCGTTACGGGCGACTGATACGTTCCCGGTTTGACGAAGCCCTGATAGTGCGAATTGATCACGGCGTCGTAACCGGTCAGGATTTCCTTGGCAAAGAGCCGGGGATAGACCGTCTCGTGATAGCGCCGCGCCACGGTGGCCACGAAATCCGCCACCTGCAGGCCGCAGCAGTCCTGGGGACGTTGCACCATGGGAGAGGCGATCACTGGACTCGTCCGGCCATGATGGCCAAAAAGGTTTTCCACCTGTATCTCTTCGATGACCCGGAGCTCTTCCTCGCGCCCTGGTGGAACAACCAGCGCTCCGACGTCGTCCACCTCGCGCAGAAACTGCGTCAGTGGCTTCATAAGATACCCGTAGGTCAACGGCAGCAACCAGCGGGAATTCGCGGGCTTGTCCGTCGCTCGCTTGTCCACCACCACGAGGAAAAACTGGGCATCCAGGCCGGAGACGATTTTCTCCAGCCCTTTGCAGATTGCGCGTGTCCAGCGCTGCTCCGCGTTTCGTGGGTGCAACAGACGATTCGCATCGATGAGACTGGAAACCGCGCTGTAGTTCTCCTTCTGGAAGGAGCGCTGAAGGCCGTTGAGCCGGAGCTGCAACGCCTTCCAGTGATGTTCCGCAACCGAAACACCTGCAAGGACCCAGAAGTTACCCGCAGTGCCTTCGACCGGCTTGCCCGATTGTTGAAGATAGATAAAATGCATGATAAGCCGTCATCATTGATAGTATCTTAAAGAGTACAGCCTCGCCAGCGTCGTTCCAACACACGAGGAGGGGATCTGCTGCCTGAGCGGAGACCTGCCAAATGCCAGTGAAGCGCAACCTTCACCTCAAGCAGTAGAACGCATCAGGATACTACCTACGCCTCTGCTCCCAGACCGCTCAGGGAGGCAGACCGGACAAAACAGCGAGTCCCAAATAGATACCGATACACAGCGAATGCCCCCAACAACGATTTCGGGCATCCCACATCCATAATCCCCCCGGCGAGACGGCACCCCAAAAACCGACGCTTTTCCAAGCGCGCAAACGCTCTCCTACCGTGTCTACGAGATTACATTCCACAGAGAGCATCGGCTTGTCCAGCCCAATCAAAAGCGCTTGATTGAGGCAATTGGACATCTTTCACGCCTTTTATCTTCCATCCGGCGCTCCGACACGAATCCTCCATATTGCCGCTTGACCCTCACTAAAGCCGATTCCTATTCTCTATATTGTCTTCTTTAGGGAGGCTGTTTTCTCGCGCCCCCCCAGGAAATCGATCCCCGTCCCGCTCCCGGGCAGCTCTTTTTGGAGGTTTCCCTGATGGGTTCCAAAGTAACCCTTGATGCAAATGAAGCTGTGGCAAAGGTCGCCTACCTCGCCAGCGAGGTCGTCGCCATTTACCCCATCACGCCCTCGTCACCCATGGGCGAATGGGCAGACCAATGGGCCTCGGAGGAAGCACCGAACCTCTGGGATACCGTCCCAACAATCGTGGAGATGCAGAGCGAAGCTGGCGTGGCCGGCGCCATCCACGGGGCGCTGCAGGCCGGTGCTCTCGCCACCACGTTCACGGCCTCCCAGGGCCTGTTGCTGATGATTCCGAACATGTACAAGATCGCGGGAGAACTCACCCCCGCCGTCATTCATGTGGCGGCCCGCACCGTCGCCACCCACGCACTCTCCATTTTCGGAGACCACAGCGATGTGATGGCGGCCCGTCAGACGGGATTCGCCCTGCTTGCTTCCAACTCGGTGCAGGAGGCGATGGACATGGCCCTCATCGCCCATGCCGCCACTCTGGAAGCGCGCATCCCCTTCCTGCACTTCTTCGACGGCTTCCGCACTTCCCACGAGGTGGCGAAGATTGATCCCGTCGGCGAAAACGAGGTCCGCGCCATGATCAATCAGGACCTCGTGCGCGCGCACCGCGAGCGCGCCCTTAGCCCTGACCGCCCCTTCATCCGCGGCACGGCCCAGAATCCCGACGTCTTCTTCCAGGCCCGCGAAGCCTGCAATCCCTTCTATAACGCCTGCCCCACCATCGTTGAAAACGCGATGGACCAGTTCGCGGCACTCACAGGCCGGCGCTACCATCTGTTCGACTATGTTGGTGCTGAGGATGCCGAGCGCGTCATCGTGATGATGGGCTCGGGCGCAGAGGCAGCCGAGGAAGCCCTGGAAGTTCTCACCGCCGCCGGAGAGAAAGTCGGCCTCCTCAAAGTCCACCTCTACCGCCCGTTCAGCATCGAGCACTTCCTCAATGCCCTGCCCGCAACCGTCAAATCCATCGCGGTGCTCGACCGCACCAAGGAACCCGGTGCCGTTGGCGAGCCGTTGTATATCGACGTGGTGACGGCCCTGCACGAATCGGCTGCCACAGGCAACTCGCCCTTCCAGCAAATGCCCCGCGTTGTGGGAGGCCGCTACGGGCTTTCCTCCAAGGAATTCACCCCGGCGATGGTCAAGGCGGTGTACGACAACCTGAGCGCCGAGACGCCGCGCAATCACTTCACCGTCGGCATCAAGGACGACGTCACCTTCACCAGCCTCGACGTCGACACCTCCTTCACGACGGTCGATCCCAAGACAGTCCGCGCCATCTTCTACGGACTCGGGTCCGACGGCACCGTCGGTGCAAACAAGAACTCCATCAAGATCATCGGCGAGGAGACGGACTTCTACACCCAGGGCTACTTCGTCTACGACTCGAAGAAGTCCGGCTCCATCACGACATCGCACCTGCGCTTTGGGCCGCGTCCGATCCGCTCGACGTACCTCATCGACCGCGCCTCGTTCGTGGCCTGCCACCAGTTTACGTTCATCGACCGCATCGACGTTCTGAGCAAGGCGGACAAGGGTGCCACGTTCCTGCTCAACGCGCCCTATGGGCCGGATGAAGTATGGGACCACCTTCCTGCCACCGTCCAGAAGCAAATCATTGCCAAGGAACTGAAGCTGTACGTGATCGACGCCTACGCCGTGGCCCACGAAACGGGTATGGGACGGCGCATCAACACGGTGATGCAGACGTGCTTCTTCGCCATCAGCGGCGTGCTTCCCCGCGAGGAAGCCATCACCAAGATCAAACAGGCCATCAAGAAGACGTATGGCAAGCGCGGCCAGGCCGTCGTGGACAAGAACTTTGCCGCCGTCGACCAGACCCTCGCGAATCTGCACCAGATCAAGGTGCCGGCCACGGCCAACGGAACGGTGAAGATGCGTCCGCCCGTTCCCGCAGACGCCCCCGAATTCGTCCGCAGCGTCATCGGCAAGATCACTCTTGGTGAAGGCGACGACCTGCCCGTCAGCGCACTGCCAATCGACGGCACCTTCCCCTCAGCCACGACCAAATGGGAGAAGCGCACGATCTCGCTGGAGGCGCCCGTATGGGATCCCGAGGTCTGCATCCAGTGCGGCAAGTGCGTCATGGTCTGCCCGCACGCCGTGATCCGTGGCAAACTGTACGAGCCAGCCGCCGCGTGCGGCGCCCCCGAGACCTTCAAGTCCACGAAAGCCAAGACACCCGACTTCAAAGACCACCTCTACACGATCCAGGTTTCACCCGAAGACTGCACCGGCTGTAATCTGTGCGTTGAGGCCTGCCCCGCGAAGAACAAGCGCGAAGCCGGACGCAAGGCCATCAACATGGAGCCCGTCGAGGCGACGCTCGAAACCGAACGTCTCAACTGGGAGTTCTTCCTGAATCTTCCCGAGATGGATCGTACCAAAGTTGACCGCACCCGCGTGAAGGACCTTCAGCTTCTCGAACCTCTCTTCGAGTTCTCTGGCGCCTGTGCCGGCTGCGGCGAAACGCCCTACGTCAAACTCCTCAGCCAACTCTTCGGCGACCGCGCCATGATCGCCAACGCCACGGGTTGCACGTCGATCTATGGCGGCAATCTGCCGACAACCCCCTGGGCTGTCGACAAGTGCGGACGCGGTCCAGCCTGGTCGAACTCGCTCTTCGAGGACAACGCCGAGTTCGGATTCGGAATGCGCGTCACCATCGACAAGCAGATCGAGTTCGCCAGCGAGTTGCTGAAGAAGCTCGAATCAGAAGTGGGTTCCGCTCTCGTCTCCGAGATTCTCGAAGCAGCCCAGCGGGATGAGGAGGGGATCGCCGCACAGCGCCTCCGCATCGTCGAACTCAAGAAGAAGCTCACCCAGCTTTCCTCCAACGAAGCGAAGCTTCTTCTTCCCATCGCCGATATCCTCGTCCGCAAGAGCGTCTGGATTCTCGGCGGTGACGGATGGGCCTACGACATCGGCTACGGCGGTCTCGATCACGTCCTCGCGTCCAACCGCAACGTGAACATCCTGGTGCTCGACACCGAAGTGTACTCAAACACCGGTGGCCAGCAATCCAAGGCAACGCCCCGTGCGGCCGTCGCGAAGTTCGCCGCCGCCGGCAAGGGCGCCGCGAAGAAGGACCTCGCGCTGCTCGCCATGACGTATGGCACGGCCTACGTCGCCCGCATCGCAATGGGTGCGAACGATGCCCACACCGCCAAGGCGTTCGTGGAAGCCGAGGCATGGGACGGCCCATCGCTGATTCTGGCCTACGCACACTGCATCGCCCACGGTTTCGATCTCTCCCATGGGCTCGAGCAGCAGAAGAACGCCGTCGCCTCCGGGCACTGGCCTCTCTTCCGCTTCAACCCGGCACGCGCCGCAGAAGGGCTCAATCCCATGCAGCTCGATTCGAGGGCGCCCAAGCTCCCCCTTGAGAAATACGCCTACAACGAGACCCGCTACTCGATGCTTACCCACAGCAAGCCCGAAGCGGCCCGCGCTCTCATGGACCAGGCACAGAACGATGTCGGCCAGCGCTGGCGTCTGTATGAACACCTCTCCACCATGCCTCTTGCCAGCGGCGAAACCGGCCCCTCCAACACCTGACCCACACTCTCCCGCATCCAGGAGCATCTCTCATGGGCGATCTCACCACCAACTACCTCGGCTTTGAACTCCAGAGCCCCCTTGTCGTCTCCGCTTCTCCGCTGTGTCAGGAGATTGCGAACATCCGCCGCATGGAGGACGCCGGTGCTTCGGCCATCGTTCTCCACTCGCTCTTCGAGGAACAGATCAACATCGAGTCCAACACCCTCGATACGTATCTCTCGCAGGGCTCCGAGAGCTATGGTGAGGCAACAAGCTATCACCCCGACCTCCCGAGTTACAAGATCGGGCCCGATGCCTACCTTGAACATATCCTCAAGGCCAAGGCAGCGGTGGACATTCCCATCATCGCCAGCCTCAACGGCGTCTCCCCCGGCGGCTGGACGGATTATGCCCGCCTCATGGCCGAAGCGGGAGCCGATGCGCTCGAACTCAACATCTACTTCACCCCCACTGACATGAACATGACCAGTGAGGCCGTCGAAGCCACCTACGTCGATCTCGTCAAGTCGGTGAAGCAAACCGTCAAGATCCCCGTGGCCGTGAAGATCGGGCCCTACTTCAGCTCCATGGCCAACATGGCGCGCAAACTCGACGAGGCAGGCGCCGACGCTCTCGTCCTCTTCAACCGCTTCTATCAACCGGACTTCGATCTCGAATACCTCGAAGTCACTCCCAACCTGCAGCTCAGCAACTCGCTCGAACTGCGCCTTCGCCTGCGCTGGGTGGCGATTCTCTACTCCCGCATCAAGGCCGACATGGCCATCACGGGCGGCGTGCATGAGTTCACCGATGTACTGAAGTCCATGATGGCGGGTGCCAAGGTCGCCATGATGACTTCCGCCCTTCTTCGCCACGGCATTGGGCACATCGCCACGGTGCGCCGCCAGCTCTTCGACTGGCTGGAGGAAAACGAGTACGAGTCCATCCAGCAGATGCAGGGCTCGCTCAGCATGAAGAGCGCCCCCAATGCAACGGCCTACGAGCGCGCCAACTACCTGAAGGTTCTCAGTTCCTACGCCGGATCGTCAGCCACCAGTTGACCCTGCTCTTCCCCCCTTCACCCGAACGCAAATCGCCCCGGAGAGCCTTCACTCTCCGGGGCGATTTTCTGTCCCTCCGCCAGCCTCCGATTACCGGACTAGATCGGCACCGTGGGAAACATCTCAAGGCGGAACCTGAGCGCGTCTTCAAGAAGCAACTCCATGAAGCCACGCTCGAGCAGCTCGACGCGAGGCTTCACGTCGCCTGGCAGGCGTGCGAGGCGCTCGCACAGCCAAGCGCCGATCTCCTCGCCAAGCGCCGCATGGCGGCCACTGAACACGATGCGGTCCAGACCACCCAGTGCACTGATGGCCGTTCCCGTCGCCAGCAGCAGGCGGTAGAGCATCATCTCGCGGCCGAGATTCGCCGACGGTTCCTTCGACGCAAACAACTCGCTCAATGTCGTGGGACGGCCGACAAGGCCAAGAAGGCCGCTCTCGCGCGTCAGCGAGTCGGCGATCTGTTCGGGGCTCCAGTGCTGTTCCTGGGCCAGAATCAGCACCATGCCGGGATCGATCTCGCCGCACGTTGTCTGACCCGGCAGCCCTTCGAGCGGGGTCGCTCCACCCGTCACCATCAGCGGGCGGTCATCGAGAACTGCGGCGGCCTCGGGGCGGGGCTCCAGGCAGATCGACAACGTCCGAATCGGGGGGCGCGTGTCTCCCGTGGCGTCCTGGCGCAAGCCCGCCACGGCAGCAGCATGGAACAAGCCGTGGAAGCCCGTGCGTTCGAGGCCGAGCTTGCGGGCGGCTTCGGGATCGATGGCGTAGAAACGTTCGCGGCGCGGCAGGCGGGCAAAGAAACCCGAACCGTAGTCAAACACGGCGGGCACGCCGACATTGTGTTCGGCGAACACCTTCATCGCGCCGCTCACCGCAGGCAGCGTCATCGGCGAGCGCGGCGTCAATTCCTCCACACGCTTCAAGACGCTTTCGTCAACCAGGACAGGGCTGCACACCTCCGTCCCTCCAAAGGGGCCATAGAACACACCCAGGTCGATACCAGGCACTTTGCCCGTCAGCCCCTTGATGGCGGCATCGAGCTCGGCCGGCGTCTCCAGAACGCCAGCATCGAAAATGCGACGCGATCCCACGGCCCCGGGGGCCTCGGGAACTTCAAACACTTCCAGCGTACTGCGAGTGAGACTCGGCACGCATACGAGAACAGTCAGCATGATTGTTTCCCTCTGCCTTGGTCGTTGTGTTGTTCAAGCTGCCTTCGCCGCCAGGGCGAAGGCCTGCCGTGCAATCGAGAGTTCTTCGTTGGTACGAATGGCGAGAAGGTGAACGCTGCTGGCCGCCGAGGCGAAATCCGCGGGCAGGGCGTCGCCCGTGGCCGCTTCGTTCAACCCGCTATCGGCGGCGATACCAAACGCCTCCATCCCCTCGCAAACTGCGCCGCGTACATAGGGAACGAGTTCGCCAATCGTGTCGGTGAACAGAACGGCATCCGCCCGCCCCACGACAGTGAGGTAGGCCCCAAGGTATTTGCGAAGCCGCCAGAGGTAGACGTGGAGCGCCAGCTTCGCGCGCTCGCCCTCCTCGGTTTCCTCCCGCGAATGAACGATCACGTCGCGAATGTCCGAAGAAACACCCGACAACCCCAGCACGCCGGCCTTCTTGTTCAGATACTGCTCGACTGCCGTTGCATCGCCGCCCCGTGTTGATACGAGTGACAGCACGACCGCGGGGTCCATGTCGCCGCTGCGCGTGCTCATCACGAGCCCTTGCAGAGGCGAGTACCCCATCGTGTTATCCACCGACTTGCCATTGATGATCGCGCACAGGCTCGCGCCACCGCTTCCCAGATGGCAACTCACCGCGTTGAACTCCTCCATCGGCTTGCCAAGCATCGTGGCGGCTTCCTGGGCCACGAACTGATGGCTTGTTCCGTGGAAGCCGTACT
The DNA here is from genome assembly GCA_030156535.1 of Candidatus Sumerlaeota bacterium. Lineage (GTDB taxonomy): Bacteria > Sumerlaeota > Sumerlaeia > SLMS01 > JAHLLQ01 > JAHCAW01. The sequence continues at coordinate 219,933 of JASGMJ010000001.1, read as the reverse complement.
TGCGCAGCCCCATGTCCTCCCGCATGTACTTCGGCAGTGCATAGTTCGCCGCGTAATCGGGAATCGTGGAGTGATACGCCGTGTCAAAAACCAGGAACTGCGGCAAGCCAGGGAAAGAATCGTGGCAGGCACGCACCACGCGGATTGCCGGTGGATTGTGAATCGGAGCCAAACCGGCCACGGCATCCAAGTCCACCAGGGCCTTGGCGTCCACTTTCGCGGCCGGAGTCGTGAAACGCTGGCCGCCATGCACCATGCGATGGCCCAGCAAATCGGGCGTCATTCCATCGAGGCTGTCGAGCAACCCCATCACTTCGCGCAACGCCGCTTCCTGCGACGGCATGTCGGCCTGGTGGACCTTCTCGACGCCGTCCACGCGATAAACGATGCGCGGGGGCTCTGCGGTCTTGGTACCGACGCGCTGGGCCTCTCCCGCCAGGCGTTCTTTCTCGCCTGGCATCTCGTACAATCGGAACTTCAATGACGAACTGCCACAGTTGAAGACAAGAACTTTCACGTAACGCCTCCCGTTGCATCCGGCTCCGCCTTCCGGCGGGCGGGATTGGTCTGTTCGGTTTCAATCATTTCCCGTTTGCTCATCGTCCGTCCATGCTTCGGAACACGCGAGGAAGCGCGCTCAGATTTCGTCCGCGGTCCAGCCAAGCACCGGCACGCCGATCAAGCCGTGAACGATGGCGGCGGTGCCGTAGGCGGCCTCCGCAAGCATGTTCGTGTCCACGTACTCGTTGGGCTGGTGCGCCTGCTCTTCGTCGCCAGGGCCGTAGCCGAAGACCGGAATTCCAAACTCGCGAGTGATGACGCCGCCGGCCGTTCCCATGCCGAGCCTGCTGAGGCGCCACTTGCCGGGACGCACAGGGCAACCGGCACTGCCGAGGCACTGGCGGGCGCGCTCGAAGCTGCGATCGAAGGGATCGGTCTGCCAGGCGTCAGTTACGCGCTGCACAAACGCCTGCGTCCCATTGTACAGGGTCTGGGCTTCTTCGGTGACACCGACGTTGATGACCAGTTTGCTTCCCGAGCTCGCTGCGAGCTGGGCGTGACGATGAAGCTGACCGCGCACATGCTCCAGTTGCAGCGGTGCACCAAGGCGGCGATGCACCCGCAAGCGAGCCTGATGCGCGTCGGCTCCACCCGAGTACACGGGCTCGCGGACCTGCATCTCCTGGTTCGGTGCGTGCATGGTTGCCTGCACTTCTTCCTGCAGCAATCCGTCGTAGATCGTGCGCGCCGCCTGCTCCACGGCCTGCTTTTCCTCGCCCTCGACGACCAGTTCAAGCTCCACCCATCCATCATGTCCGTAGTAAAGACCAAGACTCGTGGGCTCGCCCAGGATCACGGCCTGCGGGCGCAGGTCCAGCGACGGAAGCGTCTTGGCAAGCAGAGCGCGCGTGCCGACGCTGGCCCCATTCTCCTCAGCCACCGTGGCGGCGACAACGAGATTGCCGCGCAGAGGCAAAAGACTGCGGCGAAGAATCGCACCGGCAGCGACCTGCGCCGCCAAGCCACCCTTGCAGTCCGCCGCGCCAAGCCCGTACAGCTTGCCGTCGCGCAGTGTCGCTTCGTAGGGCTTCTCGGTCCACTCGCCTGAACAATCCGCGTTCACGGTGTCCATGTGCGAGTTCAGAACGATCGTCGGCTCGTCATCACGGCCATGAAGAATGCCAACAACGTTGCCGCACTCGTCGCTAAAGACCTCGTTATAGCCATACTCTTTCATCTTCTGCTCGACGAGCGCGGCAACTCCCTTTTCCCCGAGGCTGGGGCTGGGCGTGCGCAGCAGGTCGCGGGTAAATTCCATGGTGTCCTGAGCGAGGGCATTGGCTGCCCGGCGTAGAAGTGAATACATGGTGCTCTCTCCTGATTGGATGCGCCTTGACGCACCTCTCCTATCGCCAGAACCGGGCTCAGCAGCGAAGAAATCGACAACCCCATATTCAACAACATTACACAAGAGAGGAATTGACAAACGCCACCTCTTGGTTCTTTCATTCTGAAAGACTCCTCTTTCATAATGAAAGACTTGCCATGCGCGCGGAAGACCTCACTCTCGACGAACTCGTTTCCTTCTCCGACGGCCAGCTCTCCCTTCATGGCCGCCGTCTCGTCATCCACTCCCTTCATGCCTTTGCCCACTTGCGCGGTGACCTGGTGCGTTCGATTGGGCTCGAGCAAACGCGCCGCCTGCTTACGCGCTACGGCTACTATTCGGGGCAGGCGGATGCCGCCGCGATGAAGCGCGTCTACAACTGGGATTCGCTCGACGAATGGTTGTTGGCGGGACCACGCGTGCATGCGTTGGTCGGCGTGGTGCGCACGCATATTCGCTCCATGACGTGGGAGCCAGAGACGAAACGCTTTGAAATGGAGATCACCTGGCGCGGTTCGGGTGAGGCCGAGGAACACCAGCTCGAACTCGGCTCCAGTGAAGAGCCGATCTGTTGGATGCTTACCGCTTATGCTTCGGGCTACGCGTCCTTTTGTCTCGGAACACCGGTCTACTTCATCGAGAGCCAATGCCGCTGCCAACCCGGATGCCGCGTGTGCCGTGCCACGGGGCGCGATGAGGCTTCCTGGGGCGAGGCAATCACGCCCCACCTTCCTTTCTACCAATCCGACGACATCATCGGCAAGATCCAGAACCTCACGGGCGAACTCAAACGCCAGCAGGACGAGATCGATCGCCAGCGCCGGCGCCTTGAACGCCTCCGCCGCCCCAACGCACCGGGCACTCCGTTCATCGAAACGCGCAACCCGGCATTCCAGCGCATTCTCGATGTTGCCGACCGCGTTGCTCCCTACGACACTGCGATTCTGATCACGGGGGAGAGCGGCACCGGAAAGGAGGTTCTGGCTCGCCACATTCACCGCCAGTCCCGCCGCGCCGCGGCCCCGTTTCAGGCCATCAACTGCGGGTCACTTCCCGAAACGTTGCTGGAGAGCGAGCTTTTTGGGCATCGCGCCGGTGCCTTCACCGGTGCCGTGCACGACCGTCTGGGGCTGTTCGAGCAGGCCTCGGGCGGGACGTTGTTTCTCGACGAGGTCGGCGAAATGCCGCCCTCCATGCAGGTCAAGCTCCTGCGCGCTCTCCAGGAAAAGGAGATCATTCCCGTCGGCGGCAACAAGCCCCGCAAGATCGACATCCGCGTGCTCTCCGCGACGAACCGCCGTCTAGCCACGGACATTCGGACGGGGAAGTTCCGCGACGATCTTTTCTACCGGCTTGCCGTCGTGGAACTCGAACTGCCGCCGCTGCGCGAACGCCACGAGGACCTGCTTCCCCTCGCGCGGCTGCTGCTGAACGAAATCGCTCATCGTCATTCGATTGCCAATCCGCGGCTCGACCCCAAATGCCACGATCTTCTCTTCGCCTATCCGTGGCCCGGCAACATCCGCGAACTCGCCAACACGCTCGAGCGTGCGCTGCTCCTCACGCGCAGCGGCACCATCCATCCCGACCACCTGCCCTCCCACCTCCACGAACCGGCCACAATAGCCTTCCCGCGCTCCAACGAGGACCGCCCTCTGGCCGACGTCGAACGCGATCACATCCTGACGGTCCTGCGTTCAACGGATGGCAACCGCCGCAAGGCCGCCCGCATTCTTGGGATCGGCGAGACAACGCTCTGGAGGCGCCTGAGACAGTATGGCGAGGAGTAGAAAGCAGAGCGAGGGACAACAAAACGCACGGATTGAGATGACGAAGAGAGGACGCAGCCTACCGCTTTCTGCTCCGCCACTCGTCCTCCAGCAAACCCATGACGAGGAAATCGCAGTACTTGCCGTCGTGCGCCATGGCCTCGCGCAGCAGGCCCTCGCGCTGGAAACCGGCGGATTCGTAGATGTGAATCGCCCCCTGGTTCTCCGTCCATACGTGCAACTGCACACGATGCAGGTTCAACACGTCGAACGCGTAGCGCATCATCAGGTGCGTTGCTTCCTTCGCAAAGCCCTTGCCGCGCGAATGACCATCGCACAGGCAAACCGAAAAGACAGCAGCACGGCTGACAAGATCAACCCGGTGGAGCGCCGTCACACCGACCGCCTGGTCGTCCGTCACCCGGCAGATGGCAAAGGGAAGATAGTCGCTCCCCTTCGCGTAGACCGTCCGCAGGAAATCCTCCTGCATGGCAACGGACGTTGGTGTGTGTGTGAAGAACGACACCCTCACCGTCGGGTCGTTGTTGCACGCCGCCAACAGACGTCCGTCCGCCGGCTCCATCGGCCGCAGATAAACCGTCTCGCCCACTACGAAGGGATTGATCATCGAACGCATGCCTCCACCGCGAAAACCCACATCCATCCCCCGCAGCCCGACTCCCCGGGGCAACGCCAATGCGTTTCCCTGGTCAGCCTCTCGGCTTTTTGCATCTGTAAAAACACAGAACGGCCGGCATCCGCATCGGGCACCGGCCGCATTGAACGGCGATCTGTTGGCGAAGCGATTCTCAGCCCTTCTCGGGCGCCCAGCTCCTAAAGCTCAGTGAATCGCGCCGCGTCATCTCCCTGGCAGCCTGCGACGGTGCGGCTTCCTCAACCCGGACGGGGACGAGTGCCAACTGCATCGGCACACCGAAGAAAGAACCGCTGGCCGGACCACGACCGTACGCGGTGGGCGACAAGGGGTTGACCCGGGTCAACAGAGGGGAGGTCGACGAAAGGTTCAGGAGGAGGTCTTTCAAGTGCATGGGGGAGACTCGCTTCCACGGGATTCTCGGGACACAGGACAACCAAATCCTGCATTGTATCGCTATATACGCAAACAGCGCGCCACCCCGAGAACCCGCTCCGAAGCGCCAGACAGGGCCTCTGAGTCGCAAAACCGAGCTATCTGATGTTGTTCCGATGCGTCGTCGTGGCCACACTGTTTCAAATGCAGCCATCCTCCCACACTCTGCCATTTCCTCCCGGGGGCTTCGGGATCGGCAAGAACGTGCAACCCGTTTGCCGGTCGTGGCCGGGCTGGGTCCCGGCACACAGTGGTGGTGTCCGGGAAGAGTTCCACCACCGGCAGGCAAGTTGTGTCCGCTGCTCGATCCTTCAGTCCCCGGGAGGTGTCTGGCGGAGGGCCATCTCTCCTCCCCTCCCCCCAGAGCCGGGCATATCCACCACCCTCCCACCCAGCTTTTCGTAGTATCGAACGCCCGAATTCGCCTGTCACCCTGATGAATCAAGAATTCGCTCTCGAAGGAAATCCGGCGGATCAACTAATGCCCTCGCCCCGGAAATCGGTGCCTTGTCGTCCACATTGAGGAGGCAAACCACATAATTGTGGCGAGTCCTCCCGCCCATCGCCCACTTTGCGGGCTCCTGCCTCGTCTGAACAATTCGCCAACGAGTTCCCGGTCTCGCACATTGATTCGATATGAACGAGCGAGCATCTCACCGTCCACGATCCGCATGTCGTCACTCCCCACAACTCTCCGACCCGCGCAGCCTTGTCGTCGACATCATGCACACGCCGTGAGGACGCCTCCCCCACTCAGTAAACCATCCACTTGCTTCCCGTTGGCACCAGATTGCGCTCCACCCGCGCCACGAGTTCGGGGGCATTCTCGATCCCGTTGTACATTGTCAGGAAGCTATCGACCGCCGGCAGTGTTGCGGAAACCGCAAGTCCCGCGATGTGATTCGGGCTCACGCTCTGGTAGAGAAGTTCGGCCTCCAGGCGCACGTCCTCCTTCGCGACTCCGCCCAGCGCGAACCGATACGTCACCGAATCGCTCCCAGAGCCTTCACCGGAGCCATCGACGTTGAAGTTCCCGTCCAATGCCGCAGCGCCCGCAATTGCGGTGTCGTCATAGGACTCGTGGGAAGCAACGAACCCGCGCGGCGGAAGGCGATTGTCCTTCAGATACTGTGCCGCCGAGAGCAACGAAGTCGTCTGCCCTCCCGCGCGGTCGCCCATGATCGCTTCATACACCTGCACCTTCTCCGTTGTGTCGATTGTCTCATAGTGCGGATGATAACCCTGCGGAGGCACGGAGATTTCGCCCAACGCATTCCAGGCGCCCGACTCGAACAAGACGTTCCCCATCTGGTCGCTTGCCTTGAAGTGAATCCAGGCGCGCCGCGAGGGATACCCCGTGGGAAACTTGTGCCCGGTCCGGTTGTCGATGCGAAGAGTCACTGACGCGGTGTCCGCGCTGACTTCGGCTTCGAGCAGTCTCAGTCCTGCCGTGCGTTCCCGCAACTGCGCGCGCGTCCGCGCAATCACGAGGTCGAAGTGTTCCTCGTCCGCCGTCACGCCAAGCGCGTCGATGTTCTCGCGCAGCATCGAGAGCATGAACGTGTTTCCGCCGACGAAGTGATGCTCGAAGAACGGCGAACGCGGGGCCACCGGTGGATCCTGCGAGATGTAGATCCCCTCGTTCAACACCGGCATATGGCATTCCTGGCACGTCATCGCCTCGTCGCCCGCCTGTGCGAAGACACTGTTCTGCCATTCCAGATACGGGGTCTGCTCGGGGAACCGGCCAACGTTGTTTCCCTCATCGTCGAGAACCGGCGTGAACAACGTGTGGCATGTCGCGCAGTGCTCCGAGGTCAGCATGTGCGCCCCGAAGGCGGGACGGTAATTCAGGCCGCTGACCATCGCCCACTCGTACACGCCGTCGTACGGCCCATAAATTTCCCGCGCGTCGGTAATGATGTACCCGCCGTCGAAACTTTGCTCCGTCCCCAAATTCGTTGGCTGAATCTGATGGCACAGTGTGCAGCTGACCCCTTCGTTTGCCAGCGCAGACTGACGCGCCTCAGCCAGTGTATAGCCGGTCGCGCCATCGTGGTACGCCTGTGTTCTCCCCATTGGGGCGTGGCACTTCAGGCACAGGTCCTCGATTTCCGCCTGCCGGGTGGGGCGAAGCGCCACTTCGTGTTCGATCACTGCCTGGAAATACGGGTCCTTGAAAGCGTTCGCCATCATCGTGGCGCGCCAGTCCTTCGGAATGCCGAGGTCGTTGCCCTGGCTGTCGCGCAGCACCTCGCCGTCGGACGAGTGGCAGACCGCGCATTCGCCCGAACCCGCGAAGAGCGACGTGCGGAACAGAGGCAAATCACGCCCGGCCTTTGCGAAACCGTATCCCACGGCGAACTCCTTCGCCGTCGAGCCAAGCAACAGGCCCGAGGATGCCAGCAAGGCAGCGACGCCTGCCAGACCCAAGGTTTTTGCCCGTTTTTCCGCTGATCGGAGACCACGCATCAGAGTCCGCTCCCTTGCCCGTTAGTGCACACTCCAAGTGTCGCTGTCCGCCGAGAGAGTGAGATAACGATCCACCGCCACATCCGTCAGCACCGTCACTTCGCCAAAGGGCCAGCGGATTTCAAGACGGTCGATGCTGCTGGCATCACCCAGTCCAAAATGCACGGGCACGTCGCTCTGATTGAAAGCGCCCGCGTTCGTGTTCGCATCACGGCGCAGGGTTCGCTCCTGCGGCGTGCCCGCGTGAACGGTTGCGTAGAGCTGTGCACCAATGGCTCGTGTGTTGGGCACGCGGCCCTTCAATCGAACGAAGAGCCAGTGATTGCCATTCGTCGACGCATTGCTCACATAGAAGCGGCGGTTGTAACTGGAGCCCGTTGAGGCAGCCATGTCGAGATCGCCGTCGTTGTCGAAGTCGCCCCAGGCACTGTCGTATCCGCCACGGCCCGCCGTATCGATTCCCTCCTCCGAACTCACCAGCGTGAAGTTCCAGTTCCCATCGTTGCGATAGAGTTGATGTGAGGCCGTGGCCCCCGTGATGAAGTGCTCCTGAAAACACAAATCCAGGTCGCCGTCGTTGTCGTAATCAATGGCGCGCCCGCCGTTGAGGTCGCGCCCCGGGGAAGAGAGCAGGGGCTTGCCAAGCAACGTCGCCACGTCTGTCCAGGTGCCATCGCCGTTGTTGCGCCACAGTTTTGTTTCCTCGCCATCGGCGCCCGTCATGTAGAGATCGAGATCGCCATCGTCATCGAAGTCGGCGAACTCGCTGGCGTAGGCGTTGCCGCGAAACTGCGTGCCATTGGAATCGGCAATGTCGATGAAGGAGAGCGTCCCGTCGGGAACGAGACGATTTTCGAAGAAATTGTTTCGGATGTCTCCGCCCGCGCGGCATGTTGCGATGTAGATGTCGAGGTCGCCGTCGGCGTCGGCATCGCCGATCGCCATGCCATAGGCTTTCGATCCGAAACCGACGTGCAGGCCGACCTGCTGGCCCACGGGGGTGAACGTCCCCATCGGCTCCTGCAAATAGATTTCGTGCATCTCCGGCCCCTCCATCCCGATCACCAGGTCGAGGTCCAGATCGTTGTCGATGTCCACCCATGCGACGTTTTGGTGAAAGCCGGGATCGTCGATTGTCGTGGCGCTGACATCCGCAAAGCCTTCGACGCCGCGATTTTCGAACAGGTCGCCGGTGGCGCCGTTCAGGTTGCTCTCGCCAAGAAACACATCGACGTCCCAGTCGCCGTCGATGTCCGCCCACGCGGCGCTCCATCCCGTCGTATCGTTCGCGAGCAAGCCATAGGCGATGGTCACGTCCGTAAAGGAAGCGGTGCCGGTCTCGGCCAGCTCGTTCCGGTAGAGCCGCCGGGAGGTCTGCTGGCCGTTGAACAGCAGGTCGAGGTCCCCATCGTTGTCGATGTCGGCAAACGATGCGCTACGCGCCTCGCCCTGGGAGGTGCCCAGCAGCGCGAGGCCATTTTCGGTGAACGTCTGCGCCACCAGCGGCACGGAAATCCCCAGCAGCGCGCCAAGAAAAACAGAGTTTCGGGCAGACCGCACACGCATGACAATCTCCGGCAGAGGACTCGTCCCCTCATCCCGACCATCGGGGGACTTCAACCCCGCGTCAAGCCCTCCCCCGACAACGCCCCCTACTGGACACCGATTTCCCCCTTGGCCCCCCGCCCCTCGTCCCCAACCGTCAAAGCACGTTCGTCAATTCCCCCTTAGGACCCACCGCCCAACCATGTTCAATCGCGTACTCGTCACCGGCGGCGCCGGATTCATCGGCTCCCACACTGTCGACGCCCTTCTCGCCCGAGGCTCCAAGGTGCGGGTTTTCGACAACCTCGACCCCCAGGTTCACGGTGGTGCGGACACGCCCCCCGACTATCTTTCCCGCGAGGCGGAATTCGTCCGGGGTGACATGCGCGACCGCGCGGCCGTTCTGCGCGCCGTCGATGGCGTCGATGCCGTGATCCACGATGCCGGTGTCGTGGGAGTCGGCCAGTCGCAGTACGAAATCGACCGCTATATCGACGTCAATGTCCGCGGCACCGCCGTGCTGCTCGACGTTCTCGTCAACGAACGCAACTCCGTCGAGCGCCTGCTCGTCGCCAGTTCCATGTCCATCTACGGCGAGGGGCTCTATCGCCGTCCGTCCGACGGCGCTCTTGTGACGCCCCGCCTGCGTCCCGACGAGCAGCTCGAAAAGAAGGACTACGAGATGCGCTGCCCCACAACGGGCGAGCGCCTGGAACCGGCCCCCACTCCCGAATCCAAGCCCCTCTACTGCACGTCCGTCTACGCGCAGTCAAAGAAGGACCAGGAGGAGTACAGCCTGATCGTGGGCCGGACGCACAAACTCTCCACGGTGGCCTGCCGCTTCTTCAACGTCTACGGGCCGCGCCAGAGTCTGAACAATCCCTACACCGGCGTCGCGGCCATCTTCTCCTCGCGCATCAAGAACGACGCCGCCCCGCTGATTTACGAGGACGGGCTTCAGATGCGCGACTTCACGTCGATCCACGACCTCGTTCGCGGCAAGCTGCTGCTGCTCGAAAATCCCAAAGCAGAATGCGAGGCCATCAACCTCGGCACCGGCCGCCCCACCAGCATCCTCGACATCGCGCGGACGCTCGCGAAACTCTACGGCCGTCCGCATCTCGAACCGGAAGTCCTGAACAAGTTCCGCTCCGGTGACATCCGCCACTGCTACGGCGATCTGACGCGCGCAAACGAACTCGGCTTCCGCCACGAGATCAGCCTCGAGGACGGCTTGCGGGAACTCGTCGAATGGGGCGAAAGCGTCGAGGCCAGCGACAAGGTTCTCCAGGCGCATCAGGAACTCGTCCGCAAGGGACTCGTCCGGGAGTAGGCCCCCTCATCTCGCACGTGCTGACATCATCGCCAGCCACGCAGCCGCTGCTCCCACCGTCAACCCGCCGAGCAGCATCGCACCTCCCGCGACGTTGCCAGCCGTCGCGGCGACGCCAATGGCCAGTGACCCCGCCACGCAAACGGCTTGCGTCGCAAGCCCTGCCACCGACGTGACGGTCGCCCGCGATCGTCCACGGATCTCCCGCTGCAAGCGCCCCGCCGCCAGAGCGTCCGTCACTCCGTACAAGAAGTAGTACGCCATCACGCACACGAGTGCTCCCACGCCCGGCCAGATGCCCGCCAAAACCAGAGCGGCTCCCGCGGGTACCTGCATCCATAACAGGCCGCGCACGCCCTTGCTCTCGAAGCGATGAGCGAAGGCGAGACCGAAGAGGCTCGCGATCATGCAAAGCGCGAAGCCTGCTCCCACGAGCAACGGGCGGAATCCCTTCTCGTCCAGCAGCGGCCCCGTGAACTCGTCAAACACGAGCGGAATCGCAAGAAACACAGCCACGATTCCCACCAGCAACAGCACTCCCCGGTTGCTCCGCGCCTCCACCACTCCGTCCCTCAGCACTGCAGCGTAGCCTCTCCCGGCCTCATGATGGCACGGCGTTGCACGCGCCAATCCAACCGCGGCCAGCACAGTCGCCGCCGCCAATCCGATGATGCTTGTCACCAGCGGCACCGTGTACCCGAACTCCCCCAGCGCTCCGCCCGCCAGCAGCGCCACGACAACCCCCACCCGGCCGTAGGCACGGCCGCGGCCATAGAACAGCGTGAACTCACGCTCGCGTCCCAGACCGGCCAGCACATCGTGGACGTAGGACTCCGTCGAGCCGGAGCGCAATGCGCCCGCCAGCCCCCAGATCACAAACCCGGCGGCGTATCCGGCAAACGACGGACACGCCAGCCACACCGCGTAGCAGATTCCCTTCATCCCCGCCGCCGCGGCCAAAACCCACTTGCGCGGAAAGCGGTCCGCCAGCGCGCCGCTTGGCACCTCGAACGCAATCGCCGCGACGCTCCAGCAGATCAGCAGCACGGCAAAACCAACCGGCGGGATCCCGCCATCCAGAAACATGATCCCGTACAGCGGATAGATCGGCGCCAACTCGTAAAGGAACGCGTAGGCATACCATGCCCGCAGAGGAGCGGGAACACGGTCCAGATGCCCGGCGTCGAAACGCGGCAGGCCAAGCAAGCGCGGGCGGGATGTAAACAGGGCAGAGGCTTCCTGTTGAGATGACGAGCCCAGTCAACACAACGTTCAGGCCGGCACACAAGGACAAGGCACGGGAACCGGGACACTTTGCAACCCGCTCTCTCGGTCCTGCTTGCGTCGAAGGCTGTTCGATGCGAGGCAATCTTCGATTCTCTTCTCCGGGATGTTTCATGCCGCCGCGCCAACCCGCCAGTCGCTTCGACAGCACTGAAGCTCTCGTGCATTTCGGATTTGCCGTCATCATGGCCATTGTCGGGGCAATCATCGGCATCATGTTTACCACGATCATCCTGCTCAGAATCCATGCCGGCTCCGGCGGCGACCGCTGGTGGGGGCCGGGCATCCTGATCGGCGGGGGGCTTGGTGCCATTGATGGCATCGTCCTCGGCTATCTCAAGGACCTCGCCCGCCGCAGTCACAAGGCGGCCCGCCTTCTCTTCACCGTCTTCGGCGCGCTCAGTTGCGCGTACCTTGCCGGTCTCGTCACTTTTCCCGTCCCCGATCTCCCCTACTACGACTTCCTCCCCAAACTTGGCGCGTTTCCTCGTTTGTGTACGGCATCAACCGCACTTGCCTTCGTCGTCGGCGCCGTGGTCTGTTGGAACATGCTCCCTTGGCAGTACGATTCCTCCGTCTGGCACTGATATGCGCTTTTCCGCGTGGCTCTTTCTCTTTCTCGCTCTTCCCCTCGCCTCGATTCTCTCCGCACAGGAACCCGCCCCCATGATCGTCGAACCCGAATGGACGCTGCTCGCCAACGACCTCGACTTCCCCGAGGGCCCCGCATGGGATGGCAGCGGCACGCTCTACTTTTCGAGCTGCCTTGGCGAGTTCCTCGGCCGCGTCGATGCGTCCGGCTACTCGGTCTTCGTTTCCCACGACGAGCAGCGCGAGAAGTGGCAGCGCACCAACGGCCTCACTGTCGGCGCCGACGGCGCCGTCTATGCCTGCGAGTGGGCGGAAACCGGCGGCGCCATTCTGCGCATTACGCCGGACGGCCAGATCAGTGCGCTCACCCGTGATTTCAACGGAGCACGCTACAATCGTCCCAACGATTTGATCTTCGATCCCAACGGCAATCTCTACTTCACCGACCCCAACTCCTACGGGGCCGACAAACCTGACGGCGTTGTCTATCGCATCGACCATGCGACCGGAGCCGTCAGCATCGCGCGCGCCGGTTTCTGCTTCAGCAACGGCCTGGCTTTTTCGGCCGACGGTTCGCATCTCTATCTTGCCGAGTCCGCCCGCACGCGCGTTCTCCGAATGGCTGTCAACAGCGACGGAACGTTGGGCGAGCCCGAGGTCTTCGTCGACATGCCCGGCGGCGATCCCGATGGAATGAACTTCGACGCCGACGGCAATCTCTACATTGCGCACTTTGGCGGAGGCCATGTCTGGGTCGTCGCGCCGGACGGCAGCGTGCTGCGCAAGATTAAGACGCCCGGAAAGAAGCCGAGCAACGTCGAGTTTGGCGGCCCCGATCTCAGGACGCTGTTCCTCACCGAGGATGAAACGAATTCCGTCTACCGCACCCGTGTCGAGACTCCGGGCCTGCCGCTCTTTCATCACCCGGACCGGCAGTGAGGCCAAACGCCAGGAACGCGGCTAATCGACGATGCGGAACTTCTGAAAGCGCCGGACTTCGTGGTAGAAGTGCCGTTCAGGCGCGTCGGGATGCTCGCGCAAGGAAACGTCGGCAGCGCGGAATCCCATGTGGATCGAGTGATCCATGTTGTTGTGCAGAAACAGCCCCTGGCGCCCGACGCTGATGAGACCGGGGAACTCCTCCAGGTAGCGCCACACGTGCGCGAGACGCTTGCGGTAGCCGAGATCGTAGACCGGATACGTGTGCGGGATGCGGTGGACGAGAGTCTCGCGCACGGCCTCGCGGCTAAGAATGCCGGTGCGCTCCAAGCCATCGAGCGTCTTCTTCACAAGAACCTTGTCACTCGCGTTCCAGATGCGGTCGCCATGATGGCATGTGATTTCCAGAACGAGCAGGCTCTGCTTTTCGCCCCCCATGGACGTTGAGAAATTCTTGGGCTCGTAGCCACGATTGAAAATCGTGTCGCGTCCCGGGAAGTACAACCAGTGGTTTTCGGTCACACGAGGGCGATCAACCAGAACGGCGACCAGGAAGTTGGCGATGAAGCGCATCTGGCTGCGGGCGCGGTCTGCAGCGGGATCGGGACGGTGGCGCTGGAGCATGTCCACGAGATCGGTGACTGGAATCGTCGAGTAGACGCGGTCGAACTTTTCGGTGCGTTTGCCGCCACGCGGGCCTTCCGTCTCGACGCTCCATCGTCCATCGTCAAGCGGCGCGAGATCGACAACCGTGCGGCGCGTCTCGAGACGGACTCCGTCCCCAAGGCGCTCGCGCATGATCTCGACGAGCCGCTCGACGCCGCCCGGAATGTAGAGGAACTTCTTGAGTGCCGTTTCCTCGCCTTCCTTCTCCCCCACCAGGACACGCTTCACGATGCGGTCGAGTCCACCCGCGGAAACGCGCACGCGGGCGATGTCGGCGTGGAGCTCGCGCGGATCGACCTTCCAGACCTTGCGCGTGTAGCCGAGAACAATGAGGCGGTAGAGCGCCGTTCCGAATGCGCTCGTCATTACGGTCTCGAAGTTTTCCGGGCCACGCCGTTTGCCACCGCCCAGCAGACGGCCGGCCATCTCGACACCAAAAGACCCCATCACGCGGGCGACCGCTGCGGGGCCGAGAACCCGCAGAATCTCCAAGGGGCGCGGTGGGTATTCGATCCAGCGCCCGCGCAGCCACATGCGCGACTGGCGCTCGACACGCACCATCTCCTCACCGGCAATCTGATTCAGAAACGCCCGCACGTCCGGCAGTTCCGTGTGGATGCGGTGGGGACCGAGATCGGCGACCTGATCGCCGAGCGTCAGCGAACGCGCCAGCCCGCCAACACGCTCCTCGGACTCGTAGAGCACGACGGAGGCATCAGGCTCCAGCTCACGCAGCCGCAGTGCGATCGCCAGACCGCAAACACCTGTTCCCAAAATGGCGACGCGTCTCTTCATGGGCGGGAGGGTCGGCGAACAGACCGCGCGCCGCAACCGGGAAGCCACGTGTCAGGGAACTGTTTCGTACACCCCCGAACCGTTGAGTCCGGCAGCCTCCCGGTCGGCAAGATGTGTGCGAATGGCGGGCAAAGAGACAAGAAAGGCATCAAGCACGGCGGGGTCGAACTTCGTGCCCCGCATTCCCTGCATCACCTCGATCGCGTCCTCCAAGCGGTACGCGGGCTTGTAGCATCTCTCGTGGATCAGCGCATCAAAGACATCCACCACGGCAACAATGCGGCCGCACAGTGGGATTTCCTCGCCAAAGAGTCCATGGGGGTAGCCGAAGCCATTCCACTGCTCGTGATGGGTGAGGGCGATCGTTTCGCTGATGCGAAAGACATCCGCCTCGCGCCCGCTCAGAATCCGCGCACCGATAGTCGTGTGCGTCTTCATGATCTCGAATTCCTCGGTGGTCAGGGGCCCGGGCTTGCGCAGGATTTCGTCGGGGATGCCGATCTTGCCGATGTCGTGCATGGGGCTCGCCGCGGCGATGACGCTCGCCTCTTCAGCGGGCAGCCCCAGGGTTCGGGCGATCTCGCCGGAGAAAACCCGGATGCGGTCGATATGATCGCCGGTATCGCGGTCGCGCACAGCGGAAGTCCGGCAAAGCAGGTCGATCGACTCCTGATAGGAATCCTGAAGGCGGCGGTGGGCCTCCTGAAGGCCGGAGAGAGCCTCGGAAAGCTCCCGCGTGCGCAGGCGGACCTGTTTTTCGAGTTCAGACTGGCGACGGCGCCCGGCCAGACGCGCCCGGCGGCGTCTGATTCCGCGATGGAGCGATTCCAGCAGCCGGTTCAGGTCGATCGGCTTGGGCAGGAAATCCACCGCACCACTGCGTAGCGCCTCGATCGTCACATCCAGACTGGGCGAGCCAGTCGTCAGAATGACCACGGTGTCGGGGTCGCTCTCCATCACGGCATGAAGAAGGTCCAAGCCGTCCATTTCCGGCATGCAGACATCGCTGATAATCGCGGCCGGGGCGCTCTCCGCCACAATGTGCAAGGCATCGGCCCCCGAGACCGCCTGCAAGGTTCGATAGCCTTTGCGCTCAAGGTATTGCGCCAGCATTCGGAGAATGTTGTCCTCGTCGTCGACGAGAAGGACAGTCTCAGCTTGGCGTACCGTATCGGTAGAAAAAGTCATCGAATCGCTCGGTGGGATGCAGCCTTCGGCCAATGCAATAGCGTAATCGCAGTTTGATGGACAAGCGCGAACTCATGAGTTTTTTGTAACCTCATTCCTCCCCGGCACAGAACGGCCGGAAGACCAACAGGATGCCGATCTTGGACTCGAACGACGATACGCTGGAACGCATTCCCACGGAGTACCAAGGCCCCAATCCCGAAGCTGTGGAGCAACTGATTCGGGAGCCCAAAGGGCTGCTGTGCCTCTGCGAGGGCGTCCCCGCATGTGTCGTGATCCAGACAATCCGCGACGAAAAACCCACGCACGTCTCGCAAGTGAGCCGATCGTGTGGCGCGGGAATCGGCTGTGGAAGCTGCCATGCGCTTATCGAGGCCCTGATTGCACGCCTGAATCCCCCTGCGGGCGAGGCCCCCTCTAGCCGGGATTCGTGATGGCAGCGGCGGCACGCTGGCGCGTGCGCTCCTTCTCGACCAGTGCAGCGGTGATGGCATTCGCCCGGCGAACCAACGTCTTCTCCGTCTGGCGGCAAAGCTGCCCCCGCTCCACGACAATGCGGCCGTTGACGATGGTGTAGTCGACGGGGCGTTGCAGCCCGCAGAAGGCCAGCGCGGCCAGCGGGTCGAGACTCGCGCCGCCTGCCCAGTCCAGACGCTCCTCGTCCACCAGCACGATGTCCGCCGCGCAGCCTTCCTGGAGCCGGCCGATCATCGGATTGCGCAACACGTCCGCGCCTCCGCGCGTCGCGATCCTCAGTGCTCCACGTGCATCAAGTGCGTCCACGCCCTGCGACGCGCGGTGCAGCATGAAGGCCATCCGCACTTCCTCCATGATCGAGCCGCAGTCGTTGCTCGATGTGCCATCCACGGCAATGCCCACGCGCATCCCCGCCTTTACCATCTGGGGCACGGGAGCGATGCCGCTGCCCAGACGGGCGTTGGCCGAGGGACAATGCGCCACGCCGATTCCGGCTTCGGCACAGCGCCGGATTTCGTCCGCGTTGAACTGGACGGCGTGGGCAAACCAGACGTCAGGGCCTTCCCAGCCGAGCCGGCAGACGTACTCCAGCGGACGGCAGCCGAACTTCTCCTCGCAGTAGACGTTCTCGTCCTCGGTTTCGGCAAGATGCGTGTGCAGAAGCACGCCGTGGCGGCGGGCAACCTGCGCGGTCTCGATGAAGAGCTCCTCCTTCGCATTGAACGGAGCGCACGGCGCCAGCGCAATGCGCAGCATGGAGAAGTCCGAATCGTCGTGGTAGGCTCCGATCACGCGCTCGTAGTCGGCCAGCACGCGCGCGGGCGGCTCCACCAGACTCATGGGCGGCAGACCGCCGTCGTCCTTGCCCAGCGTCATCGAGGCACGGGTGGGATGGAAGCGAATGCCCAGGTCGCGGGCCGCGCGGATTTCCTCGTCGATGAGTTCCACGGGCTGCGCCACGGGAAAGAGGTACTGCATGTCGCTGGCCGTGGTACAGCCGCTGAGCAGGAGCTCGGACAGCGAAACGAGTGCACCGATATGGAACGCCTCGGGGTCCATGTGCTTCCACACTTCATAGTTCGTCAGCAGCCAGTTGAAGAGCGTGAAGTGTTGGGCCTCCGGCATGACGCGGGTCAGCACCTGCCAGAGATGGTGGTGGGTGTTGACGAGCCCGGGAATGGCCAGATGCCCCGTGGCGTCAACAAACGGGACGTCGGGGGGAAGCGAGCGAGCCTCCCTCAGTTTCGGGCCAATGGCGGCAATGCGCGGCCCCTCGACCAGAATGTCGCAGTGTTCGAGTTCGCGGTCCTGATCGTCGAAGGTCGCGAGATGGCGGCAGTTTTCAATGAGGAGGAGGGGGGATTCAGAGGTTGTCATGGGACGGCAACTTTCCTTGCGGCGGTCTCTCAAGCTTTCCACACTCAGCCCGCATTTCTTCAGGGGCCACCCAGCCGGGCACGCTATGTCTAATCCAACCGCCGAGCGCCGTCAAACGCCAAAAATCCTCGCGATCATCGTCAATTGGAACAAAAGGGATTACCTCCAGAACCTGCTCCGCTCGCTCAGGGAGTTGGGGGGGACGCCCTTTGACATTGTCGTGGTGGATAACGCCAGCACCGACGGCTCGCCCGAGATGGTGAAAAGCGAGTTTCCCGAATGCGAACTCGTGGAAACCGGGGAGAACCTGGGCGGCACGGGCGGATTCAATGCCGGGATGACTTATGGCCTGAGAAGCGAGAAGGATTATGACTTCTTCTGGCTGCTCGACAACGACGTGATCGTCCACAAGGGGGCACTCGACGGCCTGCTGGCACCCATGCTGGAGGACGAGAAGATCGGTATCGTCGGATCAACGATTCTCGTCCTCGATGACGAAACCGAGGTCCAGGAAATCGGTGGACGCATGAACTGGAAGACCGTCGGACTCGACAAGAATGCCGAAGGTTTTCTGGAGGACATCCCCCGCCCCCATCTCTACGAGAGCGACTACGTTGCGGCCTGCTCGCTTCTGGCGCGCGTTTCCGCCGTACGCAAAGTCGGCATCTGGGACCCCGTCTATTTCGTGACATGGGATGACGTTGAATGGGGCGTGCGCTTCAAGCGTGCGGGCTATCGCGTCGTCGCAACAACAGAGTCGCTGATTCGCCACGAAAGTTTCGACAACCGCCGCGCAAAATCGGGCCCGGCCGTGAAGTACCTCTGCGAGCGAAACTGCCTGTACTTCGCTTGGAGATTCGCACCGCCGAAGAAACTTCGCGGCTTGTTCTTCTACCACATGCGCCTAGCTCTCTCTGCTGCAGAGAACCTCGAAGCAGATGGCCGTCCCGCCGAGGCAAAGGCACTACGTCTGGCAATCAAGGATTTTCTCGATGGCCGAATGGGCAAGCCTCCGCAAGTGCTCTTCGAGAAAAGCGCACCAGCACCCCCTCCCCCGCCAATGACCAGCGCCCAGAAGAGAGCGATCAAGCGAATCGGTCTGATGATGTTCGACAACCCGGAGGTGACGCGCACCATTGGCCGGAAACTGCAGCAGGAATTCCCCCGGGCCCGCATCGATGTCCTGCTGTTTGCGGACAAGGAATCCCTGCTGCGCGAGCGTCTTCCAAACCGCCGCCTCTTCAGTGTCCGCACCTTTCCCCAACGCGCACGTGTCGCTTGGATTGCTGCGACGCAATACGATGCTCTCGCCGCTCCCTCCTTCTTTCACGGCTTTCTCTTCGAAGAGTTCGCCCCCTACAGCCTGCGTTTTGCCGATGATCTGACCTGGACGGCGGAGAAGCGCGACCTCACGAAGGTTGTGGGTCTGGCCTTCCGCCGTGCCCGCGCCGTCGCCCTTGCTGCCTGGTATACTCTGCGCGCCACGCGCCTGCGCCCATCCAAGGTTGATTACCACTTCTACAAGACATGAACCGAACGATCAAGAGGCCGTGGAAGGAAACCCTCTGGCGCAAGCGCCCCCGGCGTCTTGGAAGAGGGACGCTTCTTGAGCACGTCTTGCTCGCGGCGTTCACCATTGCCTTTCTGCCCGTGGCACTGCTGACGATTCTGGCAATGCGGCTCGTGGTCTTTCTGCTTGAAGCAAGAGCACGCAGGAGCAATCCGCTATGACGGCCAAACGCCTTTCCTCCCCTGCTCCCGACGTCTCCGTGATTGTGCCCTTTTATAATCGGCGCAACGAGGTCGCTGCCTGTCTTGAATCAATCCTCCGCCAACGCGTCGAGGGATTCACGTTCGAGGTGATCGCCATCGACAACGGATCAACGGATGGCACGCGGGAAGCACTTGAAGACTTTCCCGTCCGCGTCGTGGATTGTGCCCGGCGCGGCCCAGCCGCAGCGCGCAACGAGGGAATCAAGGCGGCGCGCGGCGGCATCGTTGCCATGACGGACAGCGATTGCGTTGTCAGTCGCAACTGGCTTGTGCAACTCGTCGAACCGTTCCGTGACGAGCGCGTGCTGCTCAGCGGCGGACGAATCAGAGCATTCGACGTCGAAACGGGTCCGGCTCTGTTTTCCGAAGTCTATGGCGTCATCAACCAGCGCAAACTCTTCCTCGCCCGCGATGAGTTTCCCCCCTACTTCGCAACGGCCAATGCCGCCTTCCGCCGCGAGGCTCTCGCTGCCGTTGGTGGTTTCGACGAGGAACTCTGGATGTGCGAGGACGCCGATCTGTGTTGGCGCGTGCTCGAACGCGGCGGCAGCATTGCCTACAATCCTGCCGCAGTCGTCCGCCATCGCCATCGCAGCACCATCCCCGGCCTCTACCATCAGTCCGTAGGCTACGGCGCCGGGACGACCGCGTTGTTCGTGAAGCATCGCAAGAAGATGAAGAGCCGCGCGCGCCTCGATCTGGGCGCACTCTTCCTGCTTGCCATCGCGCCCGTGCGCATCCCGTTTCGTGCACTCGTTGCTCGGGATTCCTTTGGCAAGCGGTGGGCCGTCTACGAGACGCTCTGGCTCACAGGCTTCCTCGCGGGCCGTTGGAAGGCCGCGTGGAAGCACAAGGTTTTCTACTTGTAGTTGAGCCGGGAGTCAGCTCTCGCCCGCACGCTCGTCGGAAGCCGGAGCGCTGGCGTGGTTGTGCTCGCCCGTGGCGTCGTGCTCATCGCCGTGCTCCTCGGTGCCTTCGTAGCGCATCGGTTCGTTCTCCTGCCCAAAGGAGAGCGGCACGGAGACGACCTCAAGAAGGTGGCGCGAGGTATGGTTGATCGGCTTGAGCAGCGTCTGCGGGAACAGGCCGATAAAGAGCGCGGCGAGTGACAACACGGCGAGCTGGAAAACCTCGCGGCCATTCAGGTCCAGCAGTTCCTTGTTCTCCTGCTTGTCGAGCTTGCCGAAGAACACCTTCTGGTACATGATGAGCAGGTAGACCGCGCCAAGGATGACGCCTGTCACCGCCAGCGATGCGACCAGCCAGGTGTAGTTCGTCTGGCGCAGGATCGCGTAGATGGAGTTCGGCTCGCGCGCAGCCGCCAGAATCGGCGCGTTGCTCATCGAGCCCACGAGGATGGGGAACTCGCCGACGAAACCGTTCAGGCCAGGCAGGCCAACGGACGAGAGCACCATCACCATCGTAAGCGCGGCGAAGATGGGAACCCGTGCGGCCAGACCGCCGAACTCGCTCATCAGACGCGTGTGCCGGCGCTCGTAGATCATGCCGACAGCGAGGAAGAGCCCGCCCGTCGAAATGCCGTGGTTGATCATCTGGAGAATGGCGCCACTGAGCGCCTGCGCATTGAAGCAGAACACACCGAGAATGATGAAGCCCATGTGGCTGACGGACGAATACGCCACGAGGCGCTTCATGTCCTTCTGCACCATCGCGCACATCGCGCCGTAAATGATGGCGATGACGGCCAGCCAGGTGAAGAGCGGCGCCAGCGCAACGGCCGCATAGGGAAACAGCGGAATGGCGAAACGCAGAATGCCGTAGACGCCCGTCTTGAGCAGCACGCCGGCAAGAATCACCGAGCCCGCCGTGGGGGCTTCGGTGTGCGCGTCAGGCAGCCACGTGTGCAGCGGCCACAGCGGCACCTTGATCAGGAACGCAGCCATCAGCCCCAGGAACGGCCAGACCGCAAAGCGCCACTGCTCTCCCATGCCCAACGTCAGCATCTTCTCGTAGGAGTAGGTCTGCGCGCCGTTGTAGTACATCCACAGAATCGCCAGCAGCATCATCAACGAACCGGCCAGCGTGAAGATCACGAACTTCATCGTCGCGTACAGGCGGTCCTTCGACCCCCAGATGCCGATGAGGAAGTACAGCGGAACGACCATCAATTCCCACGACATGTAGAACACGAACAGGTCGAGCGCGGAGAACGTCGCCAGAATGCCCGTCTGAAGCAGCAGCAGGTGGAAGTAGAATTCCTTCTCGCGTTTCTCGATCGCCTTGAACGAGCAGAGCACGCCGAAGATGCCGAGCACCGTCGTCAGCAGCACCATCAACATGCTGAGATGGTCGAGGCCGACACTGTAGCTGATCTCGAACTGGCTGAGAAGCGGCCACGCTACGTGTGCGCGCAGCTGGAAGGCCGTCTCCACGCTCGTGCCGAAGATCTCGACCGTTTGCGTGGCGCCCGCCCAATCGAACGCGAAAGCTGCCGCGTACACAGACAGCAGCAGGTCCAAGACGAGAATTCCCAGCGCGGCGTACTTCATCTGGCGCGCGGGAACAACCGCGCACGCCAGCAGGCCGAGCACCAGGGGAATGAAAATGATGAGCGTCAGCAACATACTCGGCGGTCCTTAAGCCCTGTTCAGTCCTTCAGCACGATTTCGCGCGCTGGTTCTTCGATCTGTACTTCCGTCCCCTGCAACGAACGCTTCGACGGTTCCATCTGCAGAACCTTGCGGCCCTGAGTCTCATCCAGACTCTGGCTCAGGAAGTTGTTCAGCCCGAAAGCAAAATAGAGCAGGAACATGCAAATTCCAATGAACATGACGAGCCCGTAGGTCTGGACCTGCCCGTTCTGGATACGGCGCAGCCCACGGCCAATGGAGCGGCAGCCCTCTGCGATTCCAACCACCGCGCCATCCACCACGGCGACGTCGGTCTTCCACACGGCGCGCGCCTTCAGCATGGTGCCATCGCGAAAGACGGTGTTGTAGAAATCATCCCACCACCAGCGGTGGAACGAGAGCTTCCAAAGGGGCTGGAAGGTCCGGGCGAGTTTGCGCGAGCGCTCGGTGAGTCCGGCGCCAAAGAACCACCAGGCAATGCCGAGCCCGAGGATGCCGAGAGCAGCGGAACTGATAGCGAGCAGAAGCTCGGCGTGGTGGTGCTGTGCCGTCGGCAGCAGATCCTCGCCCACGTTGCCCGCAACGATCAGCGGGCCACTCGGGACCATGCCGGTGGCGTGGTCGGTCTCGAAGCCACGCAGCGCTGCGACGTGCTCGGCACCGCGATCCACAACGGGCGCGAGGAAATGATGGAACTTCGCCTCGGGGAGCACACCAAACGTCAGCGCGTGCGGCACGTTGAGGAAACCGACGATCAACCCAAGGCCGCCGAGAACGAGAATCGGCATCGTCATATTGGACGGCGATTCGTGCACGTGCTCGCGGGCGTGATCGTCGAGACGTTCCTTCCCATGGAACGTCAGGAACAGCGTGCGGCCCATGTAAATGGCGGTCATCACGGCGGTGATCACGCCAATGATCCACAGGACGGGGACGCCGTCACCTGCGGAAAGCCACGCGCTGTAAAGAATCTCGTCCTTCGAGAAGAAACCGGACGTCAGCGGAAATCCTGCAATCGCCAGCGTCGCCATGGCGTAGGCCAGCCAGGTTTTGGGCATGTACTTCTTCAGCCCGCCCATCTTGAACATGTCCTCCTCGTGGTGGAGGGCATGAATCACCGAGCCCGCCGCGAGGAAGAGGCAGCCCTTGAAAAACGCGTGCGTGAAGACGTGGAAGATACCACCGGCCATTGCGCCAACGCCGAGGCCGAGGAACATGTAGCCGAGTTGCGAAACGGTCGAGTACGCGAGCGCCTTCTTGATGCCGCGCTGCGTCAGACCCATCGTGGCCGCCGCGAACGCTGTGAGTGCCCCGATGATGGCCACGACGGCCATGGTCCCCGGCGAAAGGAAGTAGGCCACGTTCATGCGTGCGACCATGTAGACGCCCGCCGTCACCATCGTGGCCGCGTGAATCAGAGCCGAAACCGGTGTCGGGCCGGCCATGGCGTCGGGCAGCCAGGTGAAGAGCGGAATCTGCGCGCTCTTGCCCGTTGCCCCGAAGAACATGCACAGCGTGGCCGCCGTGATCAGCAGGCCGCCGTACTTGAAGCTGTCCGGAATGGGGCTTCCGTCCGCGAGCTTGCCACTGATCAGCACATCGTTGATCTGCGCAAAGTCGAGCGTCCCGAGGCCCCAGAAGAGCAGGCCGATACCGATGAGCAGTCCCGCGTCACCAATGCGGTTGACCACGAAGGCCTTTCGCCCGGCATCCGCGCACGAAAGGTTTTCGCTGAACGGTTTGTCGAAATAGTATCCGATCAGGAGGTAGGAGCAGAGACCGACGCCTTCCCACCCGATGAACATCACGGCCAGATTGGCGCCCAGGACCAGGGTAAACATCGAGGCCGCAAAGAGGCAGACAAAGGCGAAGAAGCGCGCGTACCCGGGATCGAGCTCCAAGTGCCCGCCGTGCTTCTCCTTCATGTAGCCGGTGGCGTAGATGAACACCAGCGTGCCGATGAACGAAACGAAGCAAAGGAACACAGTCGTCAACTGGTCAACGTGGAAGGCCATCTCGACGGAGAAGGTGCGATTGGGGCCGAAGAAATTCGGAATGTCGAACCAGTGCCAGAGCAGGATTTTCGTGCCCGCCCAGTGGGGATCATGCGAGAGGCCGATGACCTGGAACAGGACCACGAAGGAAATCACGCAGCACAAGGCCATGGCCATCCAGGCGATGTGCCCGGCGGTCTTACCCAAACGCCGAACGCCAAGCCCGTTGACAAGGGCCGCAAGGAACATGATCGCGGGAATGAGCCAGACGAATTCGATCATCTATTCAGGCGTCTCCAATTGGCGGCGGCTTAGACCCGCTCCACCGTCAGACTGATAACATTCGGCCACGGAATCAAAGTCAGCCGCGCCACTTCACTGAGCTTGGCTTTCCCCGAGTTGTCCGGGTCCGCCAGCAACCCCTTGTCGTTCATCCCCATCAGGCGCACGGTGTTGATGTCGCCTTGCTCCTCCGTCCACTTGTCGCGCGACCGCGAAACGATGAAGTACGGCACTTCGCGGAATTCCAGCAATGCCGCGCCCACTTCGATGTCCTTCGGCAGCCCAAGCACTTCACGCAGCTTCTCGGCCGCCTCGAACGTCAGGGAACAGCGTGTGATCATGGCACGTTCTCCCTTATCCCCTGCCGCCGAGGACGAAAAAGAGTGGCGGCAGAAAGCCAAAGATCACGATGGCCGCGCAACTCAACCCGATGACCAACGGATACGCGAATCCCTGGGGCACTGTGCCCGCCTCGGCATCCGCACTGGCGTCGCGCATGAACATTTCCACGACGACGCGCAGGTAATAGAAGGCCGAAACCACACTGCCCAAGGCACCGATCACAACAAGCGCGATCAGGCCCACGTCAACGGCCTCTTTGAAGACGTAAATCTTTCCCCAGAACCCGACGATCGGAAGGCCAAGGCCCATCAGGCTGACCATCGCAACGGACATCGCCACTGCAATGGCCGGGCGGCGATGAAAGAGCCCGCGGAAATTCGAGATCTCACCCTCGCCCTGGCGCCCAAGGTACGCCGCGATTCCGAACGCGAGCACGTTCATCAGCGTGTAGGCGAACAGATAGAACACGATGGCGTCGCGAACACGCTCGATTCGCCCGAGGTCCGAGAACACTTCGGGGTGGATGAGCGTGGCGATGGCGATCGTCAAATACCCGCCGTGCGCGATCGAGGAGTAGGCAAGCAGGCGCTTGAAGTTCGTTTGCACGATCGCTCCGAGGTTACCCCAGGCAATCGAGATCACGGCAACAGCACTGATGATGAAGCTGGCACCCGCCGGGAAGAAGCGCCAGAAGGACAGCGCCTCCACCACATGCACCAGGAACGCGAACGCTGCCACTTTCGAGGCCGTCGCGATCAGCATCGTCGTGATCGTCGGCGCCCCTTCATACACGTCGGGCGCCCACATGTGGAACGGCGCGAGCGACAACTTGAAGCACAGGCCAACGAACAGCAGGGCAAAGCCGATGAACAGCCACATGGGGTTCAGCGGAGCCAGCGTGGCGATGACGTTCGGATGCGTCACAATCTGGCCTTCAACGACCTCGCTCACCGGTTGCGCCGCGTAAACGATGCGCTGGCCCGAATAGAGCACCTCGTTGATCCCCATGTTGTAGTTGGCGATGTCTGTCGGCAACTGAACGGGGCGGCCGATCTTCTCAGCCGTCTGCATTTCGTCGTAGGCGCGCCCATCGCCAAAGAGCTGGGTGGTTCCCGTGGCTCCAAAGAGGAACGCGATTCCGAAAACCAGGAAGGCCGAGGCGAAGGCACCAAGGATGAAGTACTTGAACGATGCCTCGCTGCTGCGCCGGTTCCGCCGGTCGATGCCCGTCAGAACATACAGCGAGAGCGAGAGGATCTCGATGCAGATGAAGGCGGTGATCAACTCGTTGGCGACGGTGAGCAGCGTCATCCCCGCGACGGAGAACAGCAGCAGCGTGTACATCTCCCCCGCTGGCAGCTTGCGCCGCTTGATGAGGGCGGGGGCCATGAGAACGAAAGCGAGGGCCGTCCCAATGATGAGCAAGGCACCGAGGTGCCCGAACTCGTCGGCTCGGAAGGCTCCTTCGAGAAACGGCCGGGCGTTCGCTCCCAGCATGTCCACGGCAAACGTTCCGAAAGCGCCGGCCAGGACAAGCCCGGTCACAAGCGTGAGGGTTTGATCACGGCGCTCGGGCGTCATCTTCGCGACGGCCTCGAGCAACGCGTCGAGAGCAAGAATCAGAAGCCCGCCAACGATCAGGATAGCGAAAGGCAAAACCTGATCGAGGGCGACCTGCGGTACGAAAGTTTGAAATTGTCCGATCATCGAAGGCTCGCGAAGGGGGCTCGTTCGTCGTTACGCCGTGCGGGTTCAGCCGCGCAGCAGGTCAATCTCATCCGCACGAATATGGCGCCTCGTGCGGTAAATGGCGATAAAGATGGCAAGGCCAACGCCTGCTTCGGCGGCGGCGACCGTCATCACAAACAAGACCAGGGGTCCGCCCTGTATCAGTCCAAACTCGCGGGCGAACGCCACGAACGCAAGGTTCGCCGCATTCAGCATCAACTCGACGTTCATGAAAATCGAGATCGCATTGCGCTTCCACATCACGCCAATGATGCCGAACGTAAAAAGCGTGGCCGAAAGAACAAGAGTATAGATAAAGGTTGGCTCCATGCGGTCAGGCCATCTCCTCGTCGTCGATCAGGTACTCTTCGCCCGTCTCCGGATCGTGGCGCCGCCCCATTACCACGGCGCCAATCACGGCCACCAACAGCAGCACCGAAGTCAGAAGAAACGGCACCAGATACTTGGTCATCAGCATCGAGAAAATCTCGTTGTTCGAAGGCGCTGGGCGGGCAGTGGCGGAAGCCACCTCGACCGCGCCGAACGTGCTGATTCCAAATGCAATGAGGAAGAAGAAGGCAAGTGCCAGCACTGCGCCCGTGTACCGCGACGAGCGCAGATACCAGGGCATGACCTCGCGCTCGCGCATATTCAGCAGCATGATCACGAAGAGGAACAGCACCATAATGGCGCCGGCGTAGACGATAATCTGGATCGCACCGACGAATTCCTGTCCCATGTAGAAGTAGTGGCCGGCAAGAGCCAGCATCACCAGTACAAGAGACATCGCCGATTTAACGGTGTCCCGGTTGAAGAGAACCATCAGGCCCCCCACAACCGCCACCACGTAGAGGATGCCGTAAATCAGGAACTGAGCGCCCATGGGTCGGCCTTGGCTTCCTTGTCGGACTCGGGAGTCACGTGGGAGATATAGGGGTCGTACACATGATAATCGCCGAACCCCTTTTCGGGGGGATCGAGCATGTCGTCCTTCTGCGAAATGAAGTCGGTGCGCCGGTCTGAAGCCAGTTCGTAAACGGGCCCCATGACGATCGCTTCCTCGGGGCAGGCCTCTTCGCAGAAACCGCAGAAGATGCAGCGCAGAAGGTGAATCTGGTAAATCTCTGCATAGCGTTCGCCGGGCGAAACTCGGTTCTCCGGCTGGTTCTCTTTGGCCTCAAGGTAGATGGCTTCGCTGGGGCAGACGGCCGCGCACAGGGCGCAGCCAACGCAACGCTCCAGACCATCGGCGTAACGTTGCAGCCGGTGACGGCCGCGAAAGAACACGGGCTGGGAACGGCGAACCTCGGGATACTGCACGGTCACCATGCCGTTTTTGAAAACGGCGCGGTACACATGCCTCCCGGCAAGGTAGAAGCCTTTGAACAACTCGACAAGCATGGTCGTTGGCGTCTCCGTGTGGCTTGGCTTCGCGATCAGGCGAAGACTGCTCTTTGCTCTGGCGGGAACGGCACCGCGCAGGTGCGGCTCTTGTCAGGGCGAAGCAGCGCCAGCCGTTTTGCCAATACTCCTGCCGAAATAGGGATAGGCCGCCGCCAGCTTGCGGCGACGCCTTCTTGCGTACCAACGATCCACCAGGAGCAGCAGCCCGCCCGTGATGAAGAACAACACAATCTTGCCGTTCTGGATCGCTGCATCAATCGAGGCGCCCACGTCGGCGGGCGACGGGGCCCGGCGGGCACCAATTCCCGCCAAAACGCCCACGGTAATCGCCGTGATCAGCAGGTTCAGCAATCCCGCGACAAGCATCAGCTTCCAGCCAAGATTCATCACCTGATCGTAGCGCATGCGCGGCCAGATGGCGCGCGTCATGATGAAGAGCACCAGAAGCGCACCGATCTTGATTGCAATGCCCAGCGGAGCCAGAGCCGACGCCAGCAGTGCCGCCGTACCCGGAAGAATCGGAATTCCGGCCTCGGAGGACGAAATGAAATTCAAGACCCAAGCGATGATTCCCTCAACGAACTCCGCAGGGATCAGATGATAGCCGCCCAGGAACAGCGTCACGCAAATCGCCGAAGCCGTGATCATGTTCGCATACTCGGCCATGAAGAAGAGCGCGAACTTCATCGAGGAGTATTCCGTGTGGAAGCCACCCGTGAGTTCCGACTCGCCCTCGGCAAGGTCGAAGGGGAGACGATTCGTCTCCGCGAAAATCGCGGTCAGAAAGAGCAGGAACCCGACGGGCTGGGCGAAGACGTTCCAGTGCCAGATGCTCTCCTGGCTGCCAACGATGTCGTACAGGTTCAGGCTGCCGACAATCAACAGCACACCGATAATCGAGAGCGACATGCTGATTTCATAGCTGATCATCTGCGCCGAGGCGCGAATGCCGCCGAGCAGCGACCACTTGTTTTCGGACGACCAGCCCGCCAGCGTGATGCCGTACACCGCCACCGACGTCATTGCGAACACGTAGAGGATACCGATGTTCGGATTCGTGATGGCCAACGGCAGAGTCGACGACGGCGTGTAGAGCGACTCCAACCCCAGCATCGTGTACAGAGCGAGCAGCGCCTCTCCGTCGATCACGGGACCAAACGGAATGATGCACATCGCGAGAAAGGCGGGAACCAGAACAAGTCCCGGAGCAATCAGGTAGAGTGTGCGGTCGGCGTGCGCGGGAATAAAGTCTTCCTTCAGCAACAGCTTCACGCCGTCCACGATGCCCTGGAGCAGACCAAACGGGCCGACGCGATTGGGGCCCGGGCGGTCCTGCACCAGGCCAATAATGCGGCGTTCCCCGTAGACGATCAGCGGGATAAAGCCCAGAACGTGGGCAAGCACCAAGCCGATCTTCGCAAAGGCGAAAAGCAGAACCAGCACGTTCTCCGGCCCGCCGACGAAACCGCCGGCGAACTGGACGAAATCAAGGTGCCAAGACTGGAGTGTCTCGATCAGGCTTTCAAGTGTCGGCATTCCGTCGACTCTACAGAAAATGGGCTAATTTGTGACGTTTTTCACAGGTTCCGCAAGAAGGCGCGAAGTGTTTCGACCATCCGGCAGGGCTGTCAATTCGTTTCCTTGGACGTTTCCCCGGGCACTTCCACCTCGGTCAGGGCCTCGCCCTGATCGGGCACCATCTCGTCGAGCAACTCCACGGAGACTCGTGCAGGAAGGCCGACGGAGGCCGCATCAAAGGGGCCGTAAGTCCCCGCCGGAAGATAAAGCGTTCCCGGCGCAACACCCGCCGAAAGCCGCAGCCCGGCTTTGGCCTTCTCGCCGCCAACCGACAAAATGGCGAACTGGCCGTCGCGAGCATTGAGCCGGCTGGCATCATCCGGATTCATATGGGCAAACGGCTTGGGAAGCAGCACGTCCGCCTGCGAGCCACGATCCGTCAGGTACCCCTTGCCGGAGACATGCGGCCCCCACAGCAGAACGAAGCCTTTCGTCCCTGACGGCGAAACCGTAGGCACATCGGCGCCGCTCTCGGGGAGAGCCACGGCACGGCTGCCGCGAAGATGCAGCCCGTCCTTGCGGTAATTGCCCGGGTTGTCCTCGGTGCTGCGATTACGGGCGCCACCCTTGCGGCGAATGTCCACATAGTGGGCTTCGTTGGTGCTGCCCGCGATTTCGAGCTCAGCCCACTCGCAGGTGGACTCCGGGGCAAGCTCCGCGCGCACGAGCCGGAAGAGTTCGGCGAGTGAATCGGCGCCGAAATCCTCGGAGCCAAGCGCGCGGCCCAGGGCCGTCAGCGTCTGGGTCCACGGGCGTGCATTTCCAGGCGAAGCCACGGCGGCCTTCAGCACCGCCAGGTTCCCCTCGATGTCCGCATACGTGCCGGAGCGTTCGAGATTGGTCGCCAGTGACAGGAACACGTCGGCGTGATCCGTGTACTCGGACTTGAAGTGATCGGCAAGAATCACGGCTTCCGCGGCGGCAAGGCCTTCCAGCAACGTCACCTGATCCTTCAAGGCAGCGAGCGCATCGCCTCCGAAAACGACGAGGGCCTTGATGCGGCCGGACTGCAGGGCGTCGGGAAGAGCCGGAGCGGCAACGCCGCCCGCTGCCGGTTCGACGCCGAGTGCATTGAGCCCCACGGCGTTGCGGTCGCGAATCGCAGGCAGGTAGCTCCATGTTTCGCCGAGTTCGCGCGAGAAACGAGCGGCAGCGGGAACTTCCACGGCAGCCCGCCGGCCGTTGAGCTCGTCCAGGCCATGCACGACCAAGCCGCGCCCGGCGGACTTGAGCAGCTCAGTCAGTTCCAATGCCTTGGCTTCATCAATCCCGAAGGCCTCGGCCACGGGTGCGATGGCTCCGCCGCGAACGGCGTCCATCAGCACGGCAAGCGCCGGCGCCATTGCCCCATCCCGAGGGTACAGGGTCATGGCGGCGTGCTTGACCAGATAGTCGTCGTTGTGCTGGCCGATCATCACGATCTTCTTCTGGAAACGGCGCGCCAGTTCCTGAAGGCGCAGCGCCAGCACGGGCTCCTGCCAGACCAGCTTGCCACCGAGTACAACGACCACATCGTGGTCGGCTTCCAGGTCGCCGTCGGCTGCGCGCAGGGCGAGCGAGACGGCGTTGGCTGCTTCTGTTGTCGCGCATCCGGCTCGCCAATCCAGCGACGACGTGCCAATGACATTGCGGGCCAGATCGCGCGCCAACAGGCCTTCTTCAAGCGTTGCCCGCGGACTGACAAGGACGGCGATGCTTTCCGGGCCATGCTGGGAAGCGACTTCGCGCAGGCGCGCGGCGGCATCCTTGATGGCCTCGGCGGCCGACGTCGGCACCAGCCGGTCGGCCTTGATCATCATCGACTCGCTCTGACGCGAAGCGTGCTGACCGTAGTCGCTGCCAAAGCGGCCCTGATTGCAGATGAACTCCTCGGTGTCCTCGTTGATCGTGTAGCGATCAAGCGCGAGGCGCGAGGGCGGCGTCGTGCGGTAGTGTTTGTCGTTGCGCGTCCAATGGGCGACCTTGCAGCCAGCCGAGCACAAGTCGCACGTGCTCTGGGTCTGCTTCAGTTCCCAGGGGCGGGCGCGGAACCGGTTCGGCCGGTTCGTCAGGCAGCCGACGGGACACAAATCAATCACGTTGCCCGAGAAGATATTCGAAACCGGCCCCTGGCCGAACGTTCCGATGTAGTTGCCGGCGCCGCGATCGAAGACGCCCATCACGTGCTCGCCACCGATTTCGTCGCTGAAACGCACGCAGCGCGTGCACATGATGCAACGATTGCGCTCGATGTCGATCAGCGGGTCGGCCTGCGGCTTCACGAACTTGCGCTTCTTGTCGGCCATGCGGCTGTGGCCCCGGCCATACTCCATGGAGTAACGCTGGAGCTGGCACTCGCCGCCGCGGTCGCACACAGGGCAGTCCAACGGATGATTGACCAGCAGGAACTCCATCATCCAGCGCTGGGCGTCCTTGGCCTGCTCGCTCTGCGTGCGCACGACCATGCCCGGCGTGACGTGCGTCTGGCATCCGATCACGGGCTTCGGAACTTTCTCGACTTCCACCAGGCAGAGGCGGCAGTTGCCCGCGATGCTCAGCGACGGGTGCCAGCAATAATGCGGCACATAGACGTCCTCGCGGTGGCAGACCTCCATGATGGTCTCGCCCTTGCGAGCCTTCACGTCGCGCCCGTTCAGATTGATGGAAAACAGTTCCTCTTCGGGGACGCCATCAAGATGGTGGCGCACGCGGCTGGCCGCCGTCGAGTACCCCACGGTTGCTCCCGTCCCCGGAGCCGGACCCTTCGTCACGATAGTCATGGATGCGTGTTCCCGTTCAATGGTCGTTCAGAATGGCCGGTGCCCCGTCAGAGGACCGGCATGTTCTCGAAGCGCTCGTTCACGAATTTACCGTTCGCCATCCAATGGCGCTTGTTCTCGTACTTGCAGCCGCCCTTTTCGACGTGCTCGACGAACTCGTCCCAGAACTGCGAGAGAGCCGACCCGACGGGCCATGCCGCCGCGTCGCCCAGCGCGCAGATCGACTTGCCACTGATCATGCCCGAGCCCGGCTTGCCCTCGCCCGCAATGTCGCGCAGCGTCTGCAAGTCTTCCATCGTGCCGCCGCCCTTTTCCAGCCGGCGCAGAATCTTGTGCATCCACGCCGAGCCTTCGCGGCACGGCGTGCACTGCCCGCACGACTCGTGGTGGTAGAAGTGCGACAGATTCGCCACCGCCCACACCGGGCAGACCGTGTGGTCCATCACCATCACCGCCGACGAACCGAGCATCGAACCCGCCGCGGCCACGCCCTCGTGGCTCATCGGCACGTCGATCTGGTCGGGCTTGAGCCACGGTACCGATGAACCGCCGGGGATCACAAACTTCAGTTCGTGGTCGTTGCGAATACCGCCGCAAATGTCGTAGATGAGCTGCTTCAACGTCACCGTCGGCGGCAACTCGTAGACACCCGGCTTCTTCACATGCCCGGAGACCGAGTACAACCGCATGCCCGTCGTGCGCTCGTGCACCCACTTCTTGAACCATTCGGCGCCATTGCGCAGAATGAAGGGAACGTTGATGATCGTTTCGACATTGTTGATGATCGTCGGCTTGCCGTACAGGCCGGAGACGGCAGGGAAGGGCGGCTTGAGCTTCGGATAGCCGCGATAGCCTTCCAGACTCGTCAGCAGCGCGGTTTCCTCGCCGCAGATGTAGGCTCCCGCGCCTCGATGCACGACGAGGTCCACGTTGCGGCCCTGCTGGCCAAAGATGTTCTTGCCGAGAAAGCCCTTCTCGTATGCCTCATCGACGGCCTTCTGCATCACCTTCGCGGCCTTGTAGTACTCGCCGCGAATGTAGATGAACGCCTTTTCCGATTCGATCGCGAGGCAGGCGCAGATCACGCCTTCGATCAGCGTGTGCGGGCGCTGCTCCATCAGCGGGCGGTCCTTGCACGTACCCGGCTCCGACTCGTCGGCATTGACTGCGAGGTAGCGTGGATACAGCCCCTGCGGAAGGAAGCCCCACTTCATTCCCGTGGGGAAGCCCGCGCCACCGCGCCCGCGAAGACCGGAGTCCTTGACCTGGGCGATGATGTCGGCGGGCTTCATGTCGAGTGCCTTGCGGGCCACATCGTAGCCCCCGCCTCCCATGTAGGCGTCGATCCACTCGGTCTCGTCTTTTTCGATGTTCGGAAGCAGAACGCGCTCCCAATCGGCCGGTGCGGTGGTCATCTGAGCCCTCCCGTGCGGAGATACTTTCGAGACATTGAGGATCTGGAGTTTACGGACACGATGCGATAATCCGGTCGAGGCTTTCGGGGGTCAGGTTGCCGTGAAGCACCTCCCCCACCAGCATGGCAGGAGCGATGGAGCAGGCGCCGATGCACTCGACGTACTCCAGCGAGAAACGCCCGTCCGGCGTCACCTTGTCCTTCTGAATGCCATACTTGGTCTTCAGGTACTCGGCGGCTTCCATCGAACCGCAAACCGCACAGGCGAGCGTGTCGCACAGAGCCAGATGCGTCTTTCCCACCGGCTTTTGCTGGAACATGGTGTAGAAGGAAACGACCTCGTATACCTCGGCGACCGTGGAACCCAGCACCTCGGCGACTTCCTCCATCGCCTCCTGCGAAATCCAGCCCTCCTGCTGCTGGACCATCCACAGGACGGGCAACATGGCGGAGCGGCGGCTTGGGTACTTGGCCGCAACCTTTTCAATTTCTTCCGTGCGTTCTTTCAGAATCGTCAGCATGGAAGTTCCATCCCTTCGGAATCTTAAACCAACTTTGCGAGGAGCGGAAGCACGACGCAATCCTTACCCTTGGCCCCCGGTTCCCTCCGGCGCGGCGATCGGCACTTCACGGGACTCGCGATCAGCCGGGCTGTCGCATTTCCCCGAGTAGACCAGATAGCTCAGGTACGCAAACACCCCAATCCCGACCAAGACAACCGGACCGCCCAACAGGACCACCGGCCCAAACCGCGCCCGCCAGTCCAGATCGAGCACCGTCATCACCACCGCCGCCAATACCAATCCGGCCAGCAGCACCGCCGTCCCCATGTCCCACTGAAACTTCCTCAATACTGCCTTCTCGCCCTGCACCAGCGAACCCTCAAGAGCCTGGTGCAGCACCAGAAAGATAATCGACCCGCCGATAAACCAGAGCAAAACAGTGCGCCTCCCGTCAGCGATCAACTTCGCCGAGCACGGGATCGAGGCTCGCGATAATCGCCACCACGTCGGCCAGCATCATCCCCTGGCACATCGAGTTCAGGCCCTGCAGGTTCGTAAAGCTGGGGCTTCGGATGCCCAGACGGTATGCCTTCGGCCCGCCATCGGCCATCAGGTAGAAGCCCAGCTCGCCTTTCGGCGCCTCAATGGAGTGATACACTTCGCCTTCGGGAACCTTGAAGCCCTCGGAAGCCAGCAGGAAGTGATGGATCAGATCCTCCATCGACTTCTTCACGCGCTCCTTCGGGGGGAAGATCACCTTGGGATTGTCGATATTGACGGGATCGCTGGAATGGCGCTCGAGAAGATCGAGCACCTGGCAGCAAATCCGGTGCGCCTCGCGCATTTCCTTGATGCGCACGAAGTAGCGCGCCAGGCAGTCGCCCGCCGTCTCCACGGCAACTTCCCAATCCACTTCCTCGTAAGCCAGATACGGTGTGTCCCGGCGGATGTCCCAGTCCACGCCCGAGCCACGCAGCGAAGCGCCCGAAAGTCCCAGGGAAATGGCGTCCTCGCCCGAAATGGTGCCGATGCCCTTCAGACGTTCGAGGAAAATCTCGTTCTCGTTGAGCATTGCCTCCATCTCGTCGACGACGGGGAGGAAGCCGTTGAGAAACTCGCGCACGCGCGCACGCCACTCGGGATAATCGGGGCGCATCACGCCGCCCACGCGCATGTAGGACACCGTGAAGCGCGCGCCGGAGATGAACTCGAAGATGTCGTAGAGCTTTTCGCGCTCGGTGAAGCCCCACATGAAGATCGTCATCGCGCCAAGTTCGAGCGCGCCGGTGCCGACCGCCAACAGGTGCGAGGAGATACGTGCCAGCTCACACAGCAGCGTGCGCAGATACTTGCAACGCGGCGTGATCTCAATGCCCAGAGCCTTCTCCACGGTCATCACGTAGGCCGTGTTGTTGCTCATCGGCGAGAGGTAGTCCATCCGGTCGGTATAGGGAATGAACTGGTGGTAGGTCTTGAACTCGCCGTGCTTTTCCTTTGCGCGGTGCAAATAGCCGACCACCGTCTCAAGGCCCGTGACGATTTCGCCGTCGAGTTCCAGGATAATGCGCAGCACCCCGTGCGTCGAGGGATGCTGGGGGCCCATGTTGATCGTCATGGACTCCAGATTTGAGTAGGTCTTTTCGACAACGCGCTTGGTCATTCAGTCGGTCCTCGGACGTGGGTGGGGCGGCCTAGATGTCGGAATTCTGCACGCGGATGCGGGGAACCAGATCCTTGGGTTCCCCGGCGTGCGGATCGCTGGAACGCTTGAAGTAGAAGCTCTTCACGCCGCCGAGCGGAAAGTCCTTGCGCAGCGGATGGCCTTCCCAGTCGTCCGGCATCAGGATGCGCCGCAGATCCGGATGCCCCTGGAAAATCACGCCAAACATGTCGAACGTCTCGCGCTCGTGAAAATTCGCCGTCTTCCAGACGGAGTAGACCGAGTCAATCGTCGGGTCTTCCTCGGGCACAGCGGCGCGCACGCGCAGGCGGTGCGTCTTGGGCAGCGAATACAGGTGGTACACCACGTCGAAGCGCGGCGTGCGCCCGAGCGCCAGATAATCGACCGCCGTCACATGGCTCAGGAAGTTGAACTGAAAGTCGGGATCGTCGCGCAGCATCGTCATGATACCCACGATCGGGCCGCGGTCGACGATCAGCGTCAGTTCCCCCCGGTAGGACTTGATCTCGCGAATCGCCTCGCCAAAGCGCTCGCGCAACTTGTTCGTCAGGAGTTGCTCAAGCTTCTCCAAATCAACAGCCATCGCCTCGATGCCTTTCGGAACGTGCGGAAACGGAAACCGGCCTTAGTCGAACAGGTAGACCGGCTCCTGTTTGATCTTCTTCTGGAGCTGCATGATGCCGTAGATCAACGCCTCGGGCCGCGGCGGACAGCCGGGCACGTAGACGTCCACCGGCACAATCTCGTCCACGCCCTGCAACACGCTGTAGATGTTGTACATCCCGCCGCAGGACGAGCACGCGCCCATAGCGATCACCCACTTGGGCTCGGTCATCTGATCGTAGATGCGGCGCACCACCGGGGCCATCTTCTTGACGACGGTGCCCGCAACGATCATCAGGTCGGCTTGGCGCGGCGACGGGCGGAACACCTCGGAGCCGAACCGCGACAAGTCGTAGCGCGACGCCGCCGTGCCCATCATTTCGATGGCACAGCACGACAACCCCATCATCACCGGCCAGATCGAATTCCGGCGGCAATAGCTCAACGCCTCGCTCAGCGTCTTGGTCAGCGCCGTGTCCGGCGCCTGCATCGTCTGGAAATCAGTGGCCTTGCCCGCGCCACTCTCTTCAGGGGCGACGACTAGTTCCATGTCAGGGCTCCCTTCTTCCACTCGTAGAGAAGCCCCACGAGAAGGATCAGCATGTAAATTCCCATCACGGCCATTCCGAAGGACATGAACCCCGGCAGGGCGGCATTGGCACGCACAGCCACCGCCCACGTGATGATGTAGATGATCTCCATGTCGAACAGCAAAAACAACAGCGCCACCAAATAGAAGCGCACGTTGACCTGCGACCGCGCGCTGCCAATAGTCGGCACGCCGCACTCGTAAGGCTCGAGTTTGATCGCCGTGGGCTTGCGCCGCCCCACGACCCACGACAGGATCAGGTTTATCACCGCAAAGCCAACCGCGACGACCAGCATCACGAGAACCGGGACGTAGGCTTCGGAAAGGGAAGTAGCGCTGAACGTGACCAAATAATCCATAGTGCCGCCTGATTTGATGCCGGAGTGCAGGTGAATTGCTTACAAGGCTGGCAGAGTTAGGGAGAGCCAGAAGCGTGCCGTCAAGCAGGGAATGCTCCCAACCGGGAAAACACGCGGAACTCTCCCGTTCAACGCTTTAGCCCACAACCAACACAGGCCCATCAGACTCTTATGACGACAACCGCCCACACGCCCGCCGACGCCCCCACTTCTTCGCCAACGCCTCCTACCCCGCCCGGCCCCGCGCCGCGCTCCATCGGTTCGCGCGTCGCGCACTGGTACGCCCGCGTCTTCGACTTCCAGGGCATGACACGCGGCGTCCTCTCGCGCCCCTCGGCCATCGTCTGCCTCATCGGCGCCATCACCGGCTATTTCCTCCCCGCCACCGGCATCGGCATGAGCACCTGCGGAATGCTGAGAATCTTCGGCCTACCCTGCCCGGGTTGCGGACTTACTCGAAGCGTCAGCAGCTTCCTCCAGGGCCATTTCGTCTGGTCCTTCCACTACCATCCGCTCGGCTGGGTCTTTGCCGTCATCTTCGTGCTCATCGGCTCGACGGCGCTCATGCCCACGCGCTGGCGCGAGGCCATCATTGCCCGCGTCACCCGCTATGACCAGGCGCTGGGCTCGGGCTTTCTCATCTTCTGCACGCTGCTGCTGCTCTACGGCTTCATCCGCATGGGCATGGTCCAGATGGGGGCCGAATCGCAACGGTGGTGGCGGGAGACCGAGGGCACCACCCCGCCGTTCATTCACCAGCACGACCCGCCTCCGGCGCAGGAAAGCCACTGATCAACCGGAGGGCGCGAGCGCAGCGCAGACCTTTGCGTTCTTCCCAGCAGCCCGCTGATCTGACGGCCCCGAGCCCCGAAGGGCCCCGCCCCATGCGTCCTTGAACTCCCTACCCGGCCCAGTCGCGGGCGTGGCCGGCGAAGATATGCCCGGAACGCGCAGGCGCCCCGGGCGGAAGGGTGGCACGGACGGCAACGGGGCCTGATCTACTGCACAATCCAGAGCTCGAACGGAACTCCGGAAGCGGCCGCGTACTCAACGATGCTTTGCGGGCCGACGAGCACCTGGACGCCGTTGCCATTGGTCGAGGCCTTGGCGGCGATGGGGTCGATCGCGAACGTCCCCACGACGGTGTTGCCGTTCTTGGCCGTCGCCTGCCGCGCGTCGGCGGCAATCCCGGTGCGCTGGTTGGAGAGATTCTGAAGCTGCACGCCGTTGCCGTTCGTCGCGGCAAGGGTCAGGCCTGCGGCAAGCGCGGCTCCGATGAGCAGCAGGACGCGTCTGGTAGGATTCGCTTTCATCTGGGATACTCCTTTCGCGGTGCTGGCGTCAGCGGCTCGGGTCTTCCTGTGCAAGGGGAGCGTAGATGGGCAGCCCTTCCTTCGAGGTTCCGACGCGCTCGGATATTCCGCGCCCGGCCTTGGATTCATCCGTCTGCATCAGGGTCAAATTGAACCCAACCCCCATCTTGGCGGTCTGCACGTCAAACGTCGCGGGGAGCGTGGCGTTGGACGTGAAAATCTCCTGGTTGCCCCCGTAGGGCCAGATGATCTGTTGCGTGGGAATCAAACCGGTGCTGCTGCTGGAAGTTACAAAGGCGACATAGTAGACCTTGGATGGCTCCAAGGCTCCGACCAGAGGAAGGGCGAAGGTGTTGCCGTTGTAAGGAGCTACGGCCGATTCCCAATACGCGATGAAGGGGTTCGTCGTTTGGACCATGTTTCCATCACTGTCGTAGATGGCAACATTCACCGTATGGTGTCCCGGAGCCCCAATCTTCATTACGGCGACATCGAAGACCACGCCGCTACTGGGCGTTATGAATGGTGTAATTTCCACGCGGTTCACGGTGGCGGAGCCGGAGGCGGCACCGGGAATCCATCCACCATGGGTGCTGAAGATGGTGGCTGGCTGTGAGTTGATCGAGAAGGGGACAGCCGAGATGTAGAACCGCTCGGCAAAGACGTCGTTCGCGTCCAGGCCGTTGCCGTCCGTGTCCAGCGCCAGCGTGTACCACAATTCGTCCTGGGAGAGCAGGCTGATCGGGAAGTAGATTCGGGCGCTGAACAAACCAGACCGGATATTGCAGGCCGTGGTGACGGTTTCGAGCGCCGTCTCCGAAGTTTCGCTGCCATAGAAGACAACCTGCGTCGCAACCGAGTAGGCGTCGGGAAGGAACTGGCCGTTCGTATCCTTGAGCACGCCACTGATCGTGAAGTTGCTGGGGATCGCAGACGCGGCAGAGGCGGCCAGAAGCAGGGCGGCGAACAGCATTGAGGTGCGAAGTTTCTTCAACCACAGTAGATGAACCATGATAAACCTCCTGTTGGTATTTCGGGAAGCGCCAGTAACGCTTCCCAGTCGGAATGCTGGCAAGCCAGTGCGGTTTCGTGGGACGAAAGGCGGGAGGCGGGAGGCGGGAGGGGCGCGGCCGGATTCAGTAGCGGCACGGCGAAAGGAGTGCGCGGAAGGGGAAGTTACCCCCTCCCCCCCCCCGCAGGGCTGCGCCGGAAAAAGCGGTGGTGGTGCTGCATGATGCTTTCTCCCTTCGGCACGGCTTGGTTACAGGCAAGTCATTTTAGTTGGTTATGCAAGCCCGTTTTCTTGCGGGAGGAGTATCGCACTATTACACTAAAGGATTATTTTCCCAGTGTCCAAGCCTGCCCGGCAGCTTTCTCCTCTTTCTTCATGGGATACGAAAAACGGACCGTCAACCTGGCGTCGAACTTTTTTTCGAGGGTACCTCCGGCTCAGGCCGGGCTGGGGGCGCGTTGCAGGCCGCGCAGGATCATCTCGCCGTGGTGGCGCGAGTTCTCGATGAACACATGCCCGCTGACGTTGCCCGCCGTGATGGTGCCCGCGATGTACAGGCCGGGGACGTTGGTTTCGAGCGTTTCCGCGTCGTGGCGCGGGATGTTCGTCCCGGGCTCGAATTCGATTCCCATCGCCGAGAGGAACGCCACCGGCGGATTGTAGCCCGTGTGGCAGATCACAAAGTCGTTGGCGATGTCGAAGGTCAGCCCCGCCTGATCCGCGAGCGTAACGGACTCCCAGCCGATGCGCTTGACCGTTGTGCCAAGGTGCCCGGTGATTTCGCCGTTGGCGATGCGGTTCTCGATGTCGGGCTTGAGCCAGTACTTCAGCCCGTAGCCCTCGAAGCTGTCGCGGCGGTAGGAGAGCGAGACATGCGCCCCGGCCCGCCAGAGAAGCAGGGCGGTCTCGACGGCGGAGTTGCGCCCGCCGACGACGAGGACCTTCTGGCCAACGTAGGGATGGGGCTCGGTGAAGTGGTGCGTGACCTTGGGCAGATCCTCGCCCGGCACTTCAAGTTTCCGGGGGCAATCGAAGGCGCCACAGGCAACCACGACGGCGCGCGCCTCGACGAATTCGGGCGCGCGGCCGGGCTGGCGCAGCGTGACGCGGAAGTGCCCGGCGGGCTGGCGCTCGACGGCGGCGGCCTCGGTGTGGGTGCGCACGCGGAGCTGGCGGTCGTGGACGAAGCGCGCCAGATAAGCGAGGTATTGGCGGCGCGACGGTTTTTCGTCGGTGATCGTCAGCGGAAAGCCGTCGATTTCGAGCAGCTCGCGCGTCGAAAAGAACTGCATAAAGGTGGGGTACTGGGCGATGTGGCCGGCGATGGAACTCTTTTCGATGACGACGTAGTCCAGTCCCGCCTTCTGGAATGAGTTGGCGACGGCGAGGCCTGCGGGGCCTCCTCCAATAATCAGGGCGTCGAGCATGGGGTGGAACCTCCGGGAGCGTTGGGAATCATTGGGCCTTGTCACGCCGTGTTGACAAGGGGTTGCAATCTCCTTGCCGTCCGGCGGCTGGTGTTCGTAAAATCTCCAGCCGCTGGAGGGAGACGTAGTTCCCGGCCATCCCTTGGGAAGAGGACCTTTCATGAGAAATCAAGCGAAAGCCGCATGGCGGCTGGCATTTGTGGCGGGCTTTTTGGCGACGGCGGGTGCCGCCGCGGCGCAGCCTGTGCTGATCGAGACGCGGGCGGGTGGATCGCCCATGTACAGCGAGCCGCAAGGCACGTGGCTGGATCTGACGGCGGCGAGCACGGCAGCGGGCGTTCCGGCAGCGGTCCCCGGCTCGCGGATGCTTTCCAACCCGGCGCCGACCGAGATCGCGTCGATGGAATTCGCGCCGGTGCTCGGCGCGGCTACGAGCGTGTCGGTCGAGCTGACCTGGCCGTCGGATGCGAATGCTCGCGGGCTGATTCTGTCGCTCGTGGGCGCCACGCCGCCGCAGGAGTTTCAGGTGACGCTGGACCCCGCAAAAGCCAACACGTGGCAAAAGATCGGTGATTTTCAGCTGACGGGGGTCACGGCACCGAAGTTCCGCCTCTCGACGGGCGGCCGTCTGGCCCCGGCGCAGGAAGGCCAGCCGTTGACGGTGGCCGTGGACTCCGCGCGTTTCACGCCCAACGCGGTTGTGGACGATCCTTTCGCGGGAACGGCGGCGACGGAGACGAACCCGTTTGCCGGAACGGCTCCGGCGGCCAATCCGTTCGAGGCACCTTCGCCCGCGGCCAACCCGTTCGAGTCCACGTCGGCGGCACCAGCCCCGGTGGCCACCCCCGTGGTGGACGATCCTTTCGCCCCGGCGACGACCGTGGATAATCCGTTTGAAGCGCCCGTGACTGCCGCAGCCAGCCCGTTCGAGGCCGATGTTCCCGCCCCCGTCGTTGCCGCCGCACCGGCCGATCCATTTGCCGGAGACGTGGCGGTGGATTCGGTGGCGATCCCGCTCCCCGCGCCGACGCCCGCCGCGCCGTCGCAGCAACCGATTCTTGAGCCGTTCGACACCGTACCGCTGCCCGCCGTGCCGACGACAAGCGTTGCCTCGGGCACACCTGCTCCGTTGGGCATGGGAGACGGGCCGGGCTCCTCGTCCTCCACGGCGGACCCCTTTGCAGACTCCCAGGCGGCCGGATCGTCCGGGGCAGCAGGAATGCCCAACGCTCCGTCGTCCTTCATTCTTGATCCCACGAAGGCACTGGCCGTCATCGAAACCCCGAATACGTCCTCCGACGAAGGCGAAAGCGAGGTCCGCGTGATTACGTCGAACCTGCCGCAGCCGGGGCCCTCGCGCGCTCCTTCGCGCTCGCTGGCCAACACGCTCATTACGTCGGACTCGAGAGTCTTTGCCTCCTCGGGCAAGCGCCTCTTCTACAACCCGCTCTTCGACGAAGTGCAGGACACCGAAGCAGGACGCGAGGAAGTTCAGCGCATCGTGGAGATCGAGTGGGCGGGCACCTACGAAGAGGGCAAGAGCAAGAGCAGCTCGTCCAAACGCCCGATGGTGGTGATCTTCTACTCGGATAATCCCGAGTCCGAGGCCTTCAGCCTCAACGTTCTCGCCCAGCCGAAGGTGGCCGAGGCGCTCAATCGCGCCGTTCCCGTCCGCCTGCGGATGAGCGACAACCGGGATCGGGCGGCGGAGATGCGCGTCTTCCAGACACCGTACGCCGTGGTGCTGGACAAGTTCGGATTCACGGAAGGCCACATCAGCGAACGCAAGGACGCCGGGGCTTTCCTGGAACAACTGAACCGCCTGCTCGACTAGGAGAGATGCGAGGGGAACCTGTAAGAGCCGGGCGGCACCAGGGAGGAGCCGGTCGGCACAATCCAGACAAATCCGTGCTCCACACATCGAGGTAATCTGCATGTCCGGCCACAGCAAATGGCATTCAATCAAGCACAAGAAAGCCCTCGTGGACTCTCGCCGCGGCAAGATGTTCACGAAAGTCATCAAGGAACTTCAGATCGCCGCCCGCATGGGCGGCAGCGACCCAAGCGCCAACCCCCGTCTGCGCACCGCCATTCAGGGCGCGAAAGACGTGAACATGCCCAAGGACACCATGGAACGGGCGATCAAGAAAGGCGCCGGCGAACTCGAGGGCTCGTCCTTCGAGGAAATCACCTACGAGGGCTATGGCCCCGCAGGCATCGCCATCATGATCGAGGTGACCACGGACAACAAGAACCGCACGGCGAGCGAGATTCGCCACACGTTCACGAAGTCCGGCGGCAACCTCGGCAGCTCCGGATGCGTGTCCTACATGTTCGAACGCAAGGGCGTCATCGATGCCGAGCACGAGGACGAGGACAAGGTCATGGAAGTCGCCCTTGAAGCAGGGGCGGAAGACATTCAGAGCGACGAAGGCTATCACGAAATCCAAACGAACCCCGACGAAGTCCAGACGGTGCGCGAGGCACTCGAAGCCGCCGGCATCACCGTGAGAAGCAGCGGGGTCCGAATGATTCCGACGACGAAGACCCTGCTCGGCGCCGACGAGGCCAAGGCCGTGATGAAGATTCTTGAGCGGCTCGAAGAGAACGACGACGTCGACGAGGTCTATCACAACATGGAAGTTTCGGATGAAGTGGCCGAGGAACTCGGCATCTGAGGCTCGCCATCGCGGCACAATGACTCACCACGCCCTTCCCGCCCCCGCGCGGGAGGGGCGTTTTCTTTTCAGACCAATTGGCGCGCCGTTCGCTCTCGACAGCCCGGGGGGGATGCGCACACAGTACACCCTCTCGGCTGAAGACGAAAGGAACGCTCCGTGGCTCATCGCAAGGCACTCCGGATTTACCCTCTCGCACTCGGCGCCGCCGCACTGGCGGCGGGC
Source organism: Candidatus Sumerlaeota bacterium (assembly GCA_030156535.1). Taxonomy (GTDB): domain Bacteria; phylum Sumerlaeota; class Sumerlaeia; order SLMS01; family JAHLLQ01; genus JAHCAW01. Next base: position 176,264 of record JASGMJ010000001.1, on the reverse strand, counting down.
TGTGCCCAGCGCCAGCCCTCCCCCGCCAGCATGCCGCCGCCCGCTGACACGTCCGTCGTCGCCGCTGCTCCACAATCATCGCCTGACAGCGCCCAGCCCACTCCGCAAGTCGCCGTTCAGCGGCCGATGCAAGTGGAGCCCCGCCAGCCCGTTTACGACGGCAAACTGCGCGTCAAAGACGTGCCCGCCAATCCACCCTTCGAGGAAGAGTATCTTTACGCCAACCCCGAGGCGCGCCTCATGGTGCCCGACACCGTGCTTCCCGCAGGCGAGGCCGAATCGCTGTTCGATGCCGTCGGCACCAAGGCAAAGCGCGAATACGTCCAAGGCTCCTACCTTCATCAGACGGGTTACTCGACGAAGTCATTCAACTACTTCCTCAAGGCCGTCGAGGAGGACCCGGACAATCTGTGGCTGAAGTTGCGGGCCGCGCGGGCCGCGCTGTTTCTCAACGATCTCCCGCGCTCGCGCCGCCTTGCCGAGGAAGTCGTCGAAGCAGATCCGGACAACTATACGGCATTTCAACTGCTGGCCAACGTGGCGCTGGCGCGCGGGAAGTCCGACGAAGCCGTCGAGTGGTACAGCAAGGTCCTCGACGTGAAACCCAGAAACATCGAGGCACTTGAAAACCTGGCACGCCTGGCCTACGACCGCCGCGACTTCGAGCAGACCAAGGAGTACTGCGCGCGCATCCTGCAGATCACCAGCCGCAATCTGAGCGCCATCCTCTGGCACGCGGAAGCCAGCGCGCTGACGGGCGACATCACCCACGCGGCCAGTCTCTACGAGCAACTGATCCGCTATCGTCCGGCGCTGATCTCTCGTGTCGGCGAGATGGGCATTCGCCTGGTGCGCCAGGGGCGGGTCGACGACGCTCTCGAACTCTACCGCCGCGGCGTCACCATGCGGCCGGACGAGGAAATCATCCGCATGCAGTGGGAAGCCCTGCTGCGCGAAACGCAGGGCGAGGAGGCCGTGCTCGAAGGCTACGAAGCCTTTGCCCGCGAATACCCGCTCGATCTGCGCATCCAGGAGATCGTCGCCAATTACTTCGAGCGCGAGGAAATGACCGAGCGGCTGATCGAGAAGCGGCACGAAATGCTCGACATCGATCCGCGCCACATTTCCAGCCTGCTGTCGCTCGCTTCGATCGAACTGGACCGCGACAACTTCGACGAAGCGGACGAATACTTCGAGCGCGCCATCAAGGCAGGGCCCCAGCACGCCGCCACCTACCGCGAAATCGCCATGGTGTACCTGCGTCAGGGCCGCACACCCCGTGCGCAGGAACTTCTGCGCGAAGCCCTCGCCATCGACCCCGGCGACTTTGAAACGTTCATCGCCCTCGCCGACCTCAGCATCAAACTCGACGACAAGAAGAAGGCCGAGGAGCACCTGAAGAAGGCCATCGACCTCGCGCCCGCAAACGAACGGGTGCTCCGCCTGCTCGGAGACTTCTACCGCCTGGAGGGGCGCCTGTACGAAGCCTCACAAATCTACGAGCAGGTGCTCGCCGTCACGCCGACGGACTCTTCCGCGCTGCTCACCCTGGCTTCACTCTACATGCAACTCGGCAACACCACGGCGCTCGACTTGTTGCAGGAAAAGACCGCGCGCCTCGCCAACGAGTTGCCGACGTTCTTTTCCGACTACGGCGTTATGGCCATGCGGCAGGGCGAATGGGACCGCGCGCGCTGGGGGCTCGAACGTGCCATTGACCAGTACCCGAACAACCTGGCGCTCTACCAGGCACTGGCATCGACATATCTGCGCATGGGGGAACCGGAACTCGCCGAAAAAGCCCTGGATCGCGCGAAACCCCACTTCCCCGATACGGATGAAGGCCGGACCGAGTACGATCTAACGCTCGCCACCCACTACATGCAGGCGCGCCAGTACGACCGCGCCGTGCCGATCATCCGTGACCTGATTGAACGCACCCCCGAAGAGATGTCGCTCCAAAGTTTGCTCATGGAGGCGCTGATCAAGTCCGGCCAGATGGACGAGGCCCACGAACTTCTCAACGAAGTCATTCGCACGTTCGCGGCCGAAAACCCCTACGAAGTCCGGAAGTTCCGCGCCAACACCTACCGCCAGATGGGCGATTACGAGCGCGCGGCGCAGGTGCTTCTTCCATCGCTCGACGAAGCGGAGGACAAGGCCGACGCCTGGTTCGATCTCGCGTTGATCTACGGGGACATGGGGAACGTCGAGGAAGCCGAGCGCTACTATGGCGCCATCATCCGCCAGGTCGAACCGGAGGAAGACAAGTTCTATCTTGTCGTCAACGCACTGAACAACCTCGCCTACCTCTACGCCAACAAGGACACCAAGCTCGACAAGGCGGAAGAGTACGTGACACGCGCCCATGAACTGAATCCGGGAGCAGACTACATTCTCGACACGATGGGCTGGGTCGCGTTCCGCCAGGGGAAGTACGAGGAGGCGGAGGAATACCTGAAGAAGGCGGAGCGGATGGCGCTGCCGGACGCGGAAATCTACGAGCACCTGGCAGAGCTCTATCGCAGCACGGGGCGCGCGGAACTGGCGCTGAAGTACTACCGCAAGGCACTGGAGATCGATCCCGGCGCCAAGCGGCTGGAAGAGAAAATGGCGGCGATGGCGGTGGCTTCCACCGAGGAATCTGCTGAACCCGCCACCCCCTGAGCCCCAAAGGCCCGCCGATGGATTTCGTCTACTCCCATCTTGATCCCGAGATGTTCCGTCAGATCAATCTGGAACGGCTGAAACGCCTGTTCCTCGAATTGCTCAATCGCACGTCCGGGGATGCGGAACGAGCGCTGCAGCTGATGGAACACATCTGGAAGGCCAACGACATCGAACGCCAGACGGGCATTTCCTTCGAGGAGTTCCGCGACCATCTCGAAGAGGAGGGGTTGCTCGAAACCGATCCCACGACGGGTGGCGTCGGCGCAACCACGCGCGCTGACCTCCAGATTCAGAAGCAGGCCTTCGAGGAAATCTTCCAGAGCCTGCGCGCGGGCGAGAGCGGCAATCACGCCACGCAGCAATCCGGGGGCGCGGGCGACCGCCTCGCCGAAACGCGCCCCTATGCCTTCGGCGACTCGGTGCAGGACATCAACTTCACCTCCTCCATCGGCAACGCCGTGCGGCGCACGGGCTTCGACCGCTTTACAATGGAGGAGGAAGACCTCGAAACGTTCGAGACGGAGTACCTGACCTCGACGGCCACCGCGATCCTGATCGACATCAGCCACTCGATGATTCTCTACGGCGAGGACCGCATCACACCGGCGAAAAAAGTCGCGCTCTCACTTGTTGAGTACATTCAGAATCGCTATCCCAAGGACACGATCGACGTCGTGCTCTTCGGCGACGAAGCGGTGCAGGTGCCCCTGCACGAGATCATGAAAATCCAGGTCGGCCCGTTCCACACGAACACGAAGGCGGGGCTGGAAATGGCCGAGAAGATTCTGCTCCGCCGCAAGACTGCCAACCGCCAGATCTTCATGATTACCGACGGCAAGCCCAGCGCAATCACCGAGATGGGGCAGCTTTACAAGAATCCCTTTGGCCTGGACCCAAAGATCGTGTCCCAGACGATCAACCAGGCCCGCCATCTGCGCCGCAAGAACATCGTCATCACGACGTTCATGATCACGACGGACCCCTACCTGCAGGACTTCGTGGATCAGTTGACGCGCGCGAACAAGGGCCGGGCGTACTACTCGACGCTCGACGATTTGGGATCGTTCATCTTTGCCGACTACGGAAAGAACAAGAAGAAGCGCGTGTAGCGTGGCTCTTCTCAGGGCAGCAGATTGGGTTGATCGAGCCTGATTTCGGTGTCGGCGGGTGCTTCCGTCGCCGTGTCCGAAGATTTGGCTGCTTCGGCCGGAGTGAAGAAACTGCGTCCGTCGCCAATGCCTCGGAGATCGGGCTCGCCGTCCTGACGGGGCTCGATAATGAACACATCGTAGTCCGTGATATGAGTCACGCCGCCCGCTTCGGAGCGGCGCACATCGGGACGCACCGTGAGCGTGATGCGCCCGGAATCGAGTTCGTACAGCATCCGGCCACAATCGGCCTCGATGGTTTCCTGCTTGAGATAAACGTCGCCGGACGCCTCGAAGCGTTGGTCGTCGGCATTGTAGATCAGTTCGTCGCAGCGCAGGTTGAACTGGTCGCTCTGCATAACGACCGATCCGTTGGCCGTGAAGACCGAGAGAGCGCCGCCAGGGGCGATGATGGAGCGCACACGCGGCTCGGTGCCATTAACCGGGGCGGCCTCGATCACGATGTTGCTGCCCAGACTGGAGAGTCCGGACGCCGGCGTTTCCCCCGCCGTGCCGTTCCCCTGCATTTCAATCCGGATTTTTTTGGTGCCGGAGAGATCGACCAGTTGCTCGCCCGTTTCGCCACGCCGCAGCGCAAACAAATCCATCCCGGCGAAATGTACGCTGTTCGCCGTCGTCTTCTGGCGCACGTCGGGATTGCCGGAGAGGCGCACATCGCCGAGCGCCCGGTTGTAGTCCAACGCCTCGCACGTCGCTTCGATGTCCTCGGTCTTGAAGATCACGGCCTCGCGGGCCTGCAGCAACCCGCTGTCCATCATGTAGGCGAGCTTGCGGGTCTTCAGGTCGATGTCGCTGGTTTCCAGTTGGATGCTGCCTTCCGCCTCGAAGACCTGCGCGCCGGTCGCCGCGTCCTGGCCGAGATGAAACCACCCGGCTTCTCCATTGGGGAGACTCCCGGTGCGGAAGGAGACGGACCCACCACCGCCGAGCTGGCTGAGGAAGGAGGATTGCGCCGAGGAATCGCTGATCGTCTGCTGGGCAGGCAAAACACCCGGCGTGGCCAGCGTCAGAATCGCAGCAGCCACCAGGGCGCGGGATGCACACTGAAGAGACTTGGTCATGGCGTCGTGCCCTGGAAGTCGAGTGTGACCGGCGTGTCGCCGATCGCTGGGTACCACAGATCACTGAAGGAACGGTCGGCCACGAAGGCGGGGCCTTCGATCGTGAAGGAACCGTCGGGCACGTTGGATTGCTGGCGGAAGTGCCCCGGGCAGATGAAGCGCTGCTCGGCTTCGCTCCAGAAAAGCTCGCGCGCCGTCAGGCTCCCGTCTTCCCCGAAATCGACTTCGATCTCGCCCTTGCCGCTGGGATCGACGAGCAGGAAGTCCCCGCGCCCCGCATTCTCGACGCCGGCGAGCTTCTCTTCGAAACGCACGATCCTGACCCCGGCGACCAGAACGGCCGCATCGGCGCCGAGATCGCCCGCATCCACCAAGTCCGAACGTTCTTTCTCCCCCGCCGCGTAGTAGTACCGGGCGAACGGACTCGTCACTTCCACGGTCTTGCCCGTCTCGGGATCGTGAACCAGAATGCGCACGTCGCGGCTGAGAATCGAAACGCCATCAGTGTCCACCGTCGATTCGCTCGCAAAGAACTCCTGAACGACGGTTTGCCCTTCACTGGAAATCAGGTGCATCCCGTCGATGCGCGCACCGTCGAGGAGGCTGCGCTGCGCCAGCACCCCGGTGACGGCCAGCGTCAGAGCCCCCGCGCCAAGAGCAGCAAGAACCCGGCGCGGCGGACGGGAAAATCGAATCAATTGGGCCAAAGGGCAACCTCCAGGGCCGGCTCGGGCGATGGAACAACCGGGTGGTTCTCCATTTGCAGGCACGCCGTCAAGCGTTCTGCTTCCTCCCACAGCGCCGCAGCGCCCTGAGGCATCTCGTCGAGTAACCCGGCAAGGTCGCCGTTGACGAGCAATTCCTCGTGCCCGGGCACCAGACTGCGCACCATGCGATCGCGCGCCAGCGCCATCAGCAGCAGCGACGCCTGGCCAAGCGAACCGCATCGTGACAGGATGCGATTCGTCGTCAAGGGAAGCGCCGCCAGCCCCCGGCGGTCAAGCTCCAGACGCGCGTCGAAGACTTCCTGCCGCTGCTCCTTCAGCCCACCCTGCACCACTTCGAGTGCCCGCTCGGGGCACCCGCCGGAGAGCGTCGCCGCAACGGCGGCAAGCGCCGCATCGACTTTCTCCTCCTGCACCAGCCGCGCGGTCAGTTCCCCACGCGGCAGGGGCTGGCAGGGAAGCGAGGCGCAGCGCGACCGAATGGTCTCGAGCACGCGATGCGCGTTGTTCGTCACCAGAATCAGCACGAGGTAGGATGGCGGCTCCTCCAGCAACTTGAGCAGCGAGTTCGCCGCGCTCAGCGTGATCGTGTCGGCGCCGAAGATCAGGATAACGCGGTACGCGCCCTCCAGCGGCGCACGCCAGCCGAGGTCCTGAAGGTCGCGCACCTGCTCGACGAGGATGCTCTTGGATTTCACGGGCTCGATGATGCTGAGGTCCACGAAGCCCTGAAGGGCAGGGGTCAGGCCGTCGTACTCGACCGGGTGGGACTTGGAAACGAGGCGGTCAACGCGCGGATCGAGACTGACGGGTCCGCGCGGCGCGGCGCTCGGAGGCTCGGCGACGGGGGGCGCAAGCTTTGACTTCCTTGGCGAAGGCTTCACCGGCTCGGATTTCGTCGATTCAGGCTGGGCCGATTCAGGCTGGGCCGATTCAGACTGGGCCGGCTCGGGCTGGGCTGGCTCCAGCGGAAGCTCGGGCTGAGGCGGAGGCGGGGAGGCTTCGGCGGCAGGCTCGGGTTCCGTCTCCGGCTCGGCCGCTCCAAAGAGATCCTCCTGCTCGCCAAACAAATCGTCCATGCCGCCGAAGAGATCGTCGTCCGGCGCACGGTCGGGCTCGGGCAAACGAAGCGAAAAGCGGGGGGCGGGTGCCTCTACACGGGATTCCCGGACGGGCAGGCCCGACGAAAAGATCAGCTTGGCGATGGCAAACGCGAGCGACTTCTTGCCCAGGCCCGGCGGCCCATGCAGCAGCAGCGCATGGGGAAGACGCCCCGTTTCCAGCATCCGCCGGACGAGCAGCTTGATGGAGTCGTGGCCCCAGATCGTTTCAAACGTATGGTGACTTGGTGGGAGCACGGGCGAAGGCGTCGTTTCAATCCAGAGTGCCGGAAAGCCTAGCGATGCGGCTGGCCGGAGGGAAGAGCAAAGACGCTCCCAGGTGAGCAGGGCAGGAGGGATCTTTATACCGCCCAGCGCTCCGAAAGCCCGGGGCGCTTATCGCAGTTCGTGGGTATAAAAATCGCATCGGATAGGTCGAGAGACATTCAGCTCGCCTGTCGAACCACGAAACCCGAGCCACGAACCACGAATCCTTACCCCGCGACGCCCTTGCGCACCAGATAGCGTTCGGCTTCCAGCGCGGCCTGGCATCCGAACCCGGCGGCCGTGATGGCCTGGCGGTAATGGTGATCGTGAACGTCGCCCGCCGCGAAAACCCCTTCGAGGTTCGTTTCGAGGTGGCTGCCGATCTTGACGTAGCCGCTGTCTTCCAGATCGATCGTGCCCTTGATCCAGTCTGTGTTCGGCATGTGCCCGATGGCGAGGAACAACGCGCTCGCCGGGATTTCGCGCGTGCTGCCGTCCTTCGTGCTCTTCAGCCGAATGGCGGTGACGCGCTTCTTGTGGTCGCCCTCCACTTCGCCGAGCACCTCGTCGACCACCGAGTTCCACTCGAACACCATGTTCTTCGTGGCCAGCGCCCTCTCGGCCATGATCGTGCTGGCGCGGAGCTCTTCGCGGCGATGGATGACGTGCACCTTCTCGCAGAGCTTGGTGAGGTACGTCGCCTCTTCCATCGCGGAGTCTCCCCCGCCGACGACGACCACCGTCTTCCCCTTGTAGAACCCACCGTCGCAAACGGCGCAGGTGTGGACGCCGTAATTCCAGAATTTCTGTTCGCTTTCGAGGCCCAGCATCCGGGGAGAAGCCCCCGTGGCAATGATGACCGCGTGCGTGCGCACAGGCCCGGCGGTTGTCTCGATCACATAGTGACCGTCCTCGGGCCGGATTGCGGTGGCCTTCTCGTAGACAATCTCCGTGCCGTAGTTCTTGGCCTGCTCCTCCATGTCCATCATCAACTGATTGCCGTCCTGCCCCTTGGGGAAGCCGGGAAAGTTCTCGATGGTGGTGGTCGTGGTGAGTTGCCCGCCAACCTGGGGACCGGCGATGAGGAAGGGAGACAGATTGGCCCGCGCAGCGTAAATGGCGGCCGTATAGCCCGCCGGGCCGCTGCCACAAATCACCACATTGCGCACCTGATCGTTTGCCATTGTCCGTACTCCACTTCTGAAATGATCCGGGCCCGTTCAAGGGGCGCCATCCGGGCGCGGTTTCCGGGAGAGGTCAAGCCGTTCTCCCGAAGCACACAAAGTTTGAACAGAAGCAAGTGCCGTGCGCAGCGGGCGAGCTACACTTCTTTCGATGCCAACCGGCGTAACGTGTCCAAATTCAGCCGATCTTCCTGCATGTCGGCACCTTTCTCGGTTTCCAGAACCATCGGAAGCGAGCGGAAACGCGGGTCATTGAGCAACAGCCGGAACGGCTCCTCGCCCAGATGCCCCTTGCCGATGTGGTCGTGGCGGTCCTTGCGCGTACCCAGTCCGTTGCGCGAATCGTTCAGATGCACGGCGAAGAGGCGGTCAAAACCCACCGTGTTCGCGAACGCCGTCATGGTGGCTTCGTAGGACTCCGGGTCGCGCAGTTCGTAACCCGCGGCAAAGATGTGGCAGGTGTCGAGGCAGACGCCGGTGCGCTCCGGTTCGCCAATGGCGTCGAGAATGTCGCGCAGATCCTCGAACGTGGCGCCGAGATTGGTGCCCGTTCCGGCGGTCGTTTCCAGCAGCAGGCGCGTGCGCACTCTCGGTGTCTTGCGCAGGACGGCGCGGGCACGGTCGGCAATGCGCTCAATGCCTGCATCGCGTCCCTCGCCCAGATGCGCGCCGGGGTGCATGACAAGGCCGGGGAGATCGAGCTGGCCGCATCGCAGCAGTTCGTCTTCAAGCGCGGCGACGGACTTTGTGGCCACGTCTTCCTTCGGCGAGGCGAGGTTGATGAGATAGCAGGTGTGGGCGAAAACGTTGTCGAGCGCGATGCTTGTCTTTTCGAGCTCACGGGCAAAGTTGGCTGCCTGCTCGCTCGTGATGGGCGGCCCCTGCCATCGATTGTTGTTCTTCACGAAAATCTGCATGGCTGTGCAATCGACCGACGCTCCGCGCGCGGGCGCACGGTCGACGCCTCCGGCCACGGACATGTGCGAGCCGAGAAAGAGCCCCTTGTTTGGCGAAACAGCAGTCATGGCGATTCCTTTGCCGGGAGAACCTTGAAGACACAATCGCCCGCGTGCAGCTCCGTCCCCGGCTGGCGCAGCGGCCACTTCACCATGGCCAGGCCAAGCGTTGCGCGGCGCGGCAGCAGCGTCGTCGCGCTCGTCAGCCGCCCTGCTTTCCTGCCGTCCGCCGTGGTCAGCTCGGTGCCGACGGGAACCTCAGTGGCACCGGCGTACTCGACGGCAACGAGCTGACGCGCGGGGTGCCCGAGGTTGCTGATGCGTGCGATGGTTTCCTGACCTGGGTAGCACCCCTTGTCGAAGTGGAGGGCATCGCGCAGACCGGCTTCGAGCGGAATCGTATCGTGATCCAGGTCGCTCCCCCACCACGGGCGCCGTCGCATGATGCGCCAGGCATCGAAGGCGCTCCATCCGGCGAGTGCCCCCCCAACGCCCTCAATGGCGTCACGAAGCCCCCACAGAAGACCTGCCATGCCGACGTCGTCGCCCCGGATGAAACACCCCTGAGGGATATGGGCAGAGAGAAAGAGTTCGAGGTTCTCGCCGTGCGCACGCGCTCCCGACCAGTAGCGTGGTGGCGTGAGTGGCGGCTCGGCTTGCAGGGTTTCCAGCACCTGTCGCCATCGCGGCCCGACGAGTGCGAAGAGCGGGGCCTCGGCTGTGATGTCGGTGAAGCGGCAATCCTCGCTGAAGACATACTGGTCCAAGCGGTTCAAGAGGGCGTCGCCCTCGAAGGGAGGTGCCAGAAGCAGGAAGTCGTCATTGCGGGCAAAGACTTCGAGATCCGCCTCCATTTTCCCGCCGGCATCGAGCAGCGCGGCGCGGCAGCCGTCCCCTTCGCACATCCCGAGCGTCTTCTGGCTCAGGCGGCGGTTGAGGTAATCATGCCGATCGGCGCCTTCAACGCGCAGCAGCGTCATGAAAGTGAAATCGATCAGCGCAACGTCTTCCTCGATATGGCGCAACTCGACGCGCGGAGAGCCATAGTCCAATGGTACACGCCACCCGAAGAGATCGCCCATGCGGGCACCCTTCTGGATATGGCGTTCCGAAAGCGGAAGTTTACGGAGTTCCGAATTCATGTCGCGGAGCCATTAGCCTCCCGAGTCGAGCTGATTGAGATCTTCCGCCCCCCGGCGGATCCACATCTTGTGGCGCTTCACGTCCTCCGGGTTCATTTCCTTTACGCGCGAAAGCATGTCACGCAGAGCCTCGCGTGCCCGGTCGTGGTCGCCGCAATCGATCAGATGACGCGCGTGACGCACGATGGCTTCGGGCAACAGGTACTGGCCCGCGATGGACTCGAGCTCGCGCAGGCACTGCTCCGGATCACCCGTCAAGGCCAAGGCATCCGCATAGGCAAGGCGCGCCTCCCCCCATTGATAGCCGGGGTCTTTGCTCACGACAAACTCCAAGTGCGTCAGTGCCCGCTCGGCGTTGCCCAGAGTGAGTAGCGCCAAGCCTGCAAGATACTGAGCCTGAAGGTTTTCCGCGTCCATTTCGAGAACCTGCCCGAGGGATTGCAGGGCCTTCATAGGATCCTCGGCACGCAGATAAGCCCCGGCGAGACGGAGATGCGCCCCGGCCGTGCCATTCTCAGCGACCTTTTCCTGCAGCGCCCTCAATCCGTTGCGCGTTCGGAGAGTCGAATCCAACCGCCCACCCTCCTGGGCGCCGAAGAGCTTGAAGTTCAGCAGGTAGAACGGCACCGGCAGCACAGGCACGAACAGCAAAACAATAATCCACGGCCAGGCCCGGTGCTGGCGCAGTGCATCGACAAGGCAATACACCCACGCTCCAAAGAGCGCGATCAGGACGAGAGGCTGGAGAATCGTGAGAAAATCGTTCATCGGGAGTCCCAATCGATCGTGCGGCATCCTGCCGGCTGTCCACTGCACGGAGCAAGAACAACACCGGGTGACGGATGCGTCAGGCAGAGGACGTTCTTCATCGAAGCAACGCCAGCAAATCAGAACCCCGAGCGACAGCGACGGGCGTGCTGTGAGGCGCAGCCGCGTTTCTGCTTTGCCGGGCATGTTCTGCCCGCCTATTGTCTTTTCAGAAAAGGTGTCGCCATCATCTACAGCTCATCATGGGCAAGGATTCGTTCGGCTTGCAGAATCCCCGGGGCTGTCTGATCCAGCCGCTTCAAGGCAGAACGACGCATCTTCGACAATCACCCACTTTCTTCGCTGTTCAGGGCTGGCTGCTCACCAGGCATGCCCAAGCACAACGAAGCGAACCGTCCTTCTATCGGACGAAGAACCCGTGTACCCCATGCTCGCCATTGTAGCGCCGCATCAGCACGAACCAGAAGGGCAGCGCCAGAGCCGAGGTGATTCCCGAAACCGCGTACCAGCTTCGCAGGCTGAAGAACTCCAGAAAAATGCCACTCAACAATGAGCCCAGCAGAAGGCCGAACGCCAGCGAGAGAATGTTCAGCAGCGTCTGGCCCGAGGAACGCAACGCTGCGGGAAGCTCGCGATTCACCAGAACGACCGAGCACATGTGAAGCATCCCGTACGTCATCATGTGGAGCACGGCGCTCAGACAAATAACGGGGAGCGAGGGGCTGAGCGCGATCATCGACCAGCGCACAATTCCCGAAAAGGCGGAAAGAAAAAGAAGCGGCATGAGCCGGATGCGGCGCGAAATCGCCAAAAACGTGAGGAAGACGACCATCTCGGATGCGGCACCAATCACGATGGGCAGCGTCGCCAGCCACGCCTGATCACCCGCGCCCGTGTTCCTGACCAGAACGGGAAGCATCATGTGCGAGAAGTTGTGCGGCAACTGGGTGAAAAACATGAAGGGGATGAACGCCCGGATCACCGGATAGGAGAGCAGAAGCTTCTGCACTTCGACGAACGAGGGGAGCTTCTGAAGGCGGGAGTTGATTTGCCTGCGGCTGCCGTAGGCATAGCCTTTGACGGGAATCATGGTCAGCGCGCACAGGACATTGGCCACAACCAGCAGGGGGAAGATGATGCCAATCCCCATCGCCTGCCGATCAACCAGCCAGCTCGTACCGAACAAAACGACGATGAAAATCACCGTGCCCCAGGTGCGCAGCGGCCCGTAGCGTTCCTCGCCGCCGCGATTGTCGAGAATCAGCGCGGAAACCATGGGGATGCGCGCCGTCGAAAGCGCACTGAACAACGTCATCAGCGTCACGAGGGCTGCGAAGGACGTAAAGACCGGAAAGACCACGGAAACGGCCGCGCTCCCCACCGACATCACAATCATGCACCACTTGATATTGTAGCGCACATCCGCCAGATAACCCCAGAATTGCTGGGAAAAAAGAGAGGCCAGCGCCCCGACGGCCCACAGATAGCCGATTTGGCTTTCGGACAGACCGATGGTCTGGAAATATAGCGGCCAGAATGGGAAGGTGAGCGCGACGACGCTGAACACCCACAGAGTCGGCTGCACCAGCACGAAGGCCGAGTTGTCAGGCCGCTCGACGGCGGCACCGGCAAAAGTGTCCAGAGACTGGCCACCAGGAGATGGAGATGCCGAAGGGCTCAAAAAGACAATCCCGTTATCATGGAGTCGTGCCCGTCGACAAACCGGAGGGCATGACCTCCCAAGACGTGGTGAATGTGGTACGGCGTGTGGCAGGCACGCGCCGAATTGGACACACGGGGACACTTGATCCGCTGGCCACGGGATTATTGCTGGTTCTCGTGGGGGAAGCAACAAAGCTTTCGGAATACATGATCGGCTTTGACAAGGAGTACGTCGGTACGATGCGTCTCGGTGTCCAGTCCGACACCCATGACGCACAAGGAGAGATTATCGACGGCCCCGGCCAGCCGCTCCCCGACCTCCAAGCCCTGAAGCGGCTCGCCGAACCGCTGACAGGCGAGATTTCCCAGGTCCCCCCCGCCTTCAGTGCCGTCAAGGTGAAGGGAAGAAAACTCTACGAGTACGCGCGCAAAGGCGAATCCGTCAAAGTCGAGGCGCGTACGGTGCGTGTCGACGCCTTCGACATTCTCGAACTCAACGAGGACGTCGCGCACTTCCGCGTCGCGTGTTCCTCCGGCACCTACGTGCGCTCTCTGGTCCACCAGATCGGACAGGATGCCGGGTGCGGCGCAATTGTCACGTCGCTACGGCGCACAGTGATCGAGGACTTCCATATCGACGAGGCCGTCACCATCGACCAGCTCCGCGAGGCGGGCGACGAGGGCTTTGGCGACTTCCTCCTCCCCATGCTCGACACGCTCACCTCCTGGCCCATCTACTACGTGGAGACCGGCGGCGTGGATTGGCTCAGGCGTGGGCAGGCGATCCCGGCCACGCTGGCTCAGCTCGACGGCGAATCCGCAGCAGGGCGCATCGACGACCTCGTGTTTCTCTGTGCCTTGGGGGGCGATGCCGTCGCCGTCGCCCGGGTCGTTCCCCGTCCACCCAGCCGACCGCCAGCCCAGCTCTCTCGCCATGTCGGCCTCTGGTTCCAGCCGGTCAAGCTGCTGATTCCAGGCGACTAAGGACTCGAAACCTAGCCTTGTTTATCAAGCATCTCGTCGAGCGCATCCGTCACCTGCTCGACGGTGATGCGCTGCATGTGGATGTCGGCGGGCAGGCCGAGGCGCTCGTGGTGCAGCCAGTCGAACGGCGCGTCAGGAGCCCGCAGCGTCCGGAAGGGAAGCGGCCGGTCGCCATCTGAATCCAGCCGGGGCAGATGCCCCCAGCGACGCTCGTCCAAGGGGCCGAAGAGGGTCAGCGTCGGAGTGCCCACGGCCTGGGCAAGATGTTGAGGCCCCGTGTCGATCCCGGGGCAAACGCGGGCGTGAGCGAGCAGCGCTCCGAGCTCCGCCGTGTCCAGCATGCCATGCGTGGAAAGCGCCATGCCCTCGGGCAGGTCGAGTTGCTCGTAGAGCCAGCGGCACTGTCGGCGCCCGTCAAAAACAATCCGCAGCCCGTGCTTCTCGTGCAGATGCCGGGCAACGGCGCCCCAGCGGTCAACGGGCCAGAACTTCTCGTGGCCGGGGGTTCCATCCAAGGGAATCACTGCGAAGCCCCCGGGCTCGATCCCCCAACGTTGCATCAAATCAGCGATGCGCTCGGCTGCCCGGCGCGGCGGCTGCCACGACGGACGCTCCAGCCGGGTGGGAACCTTCAGGGGGGAGAGCAGGTCGAGCAGCGCGGCAACCTCGGCTTTGCGCAGGTTCTTCGGCACAACCACCGTGGCGAGGTCGCGCCAGAGTTGCTGCTTCAGCCCCTGATCCCCATCCCAGCAAATCACCGGCGCGTCTGTTGCCGCAAACAACCCCAATGGCGGAGCGCCGTGAAAGTAACTGACAACGATCACGTCGGGCCGCGTGTCGCGCACGGCCTCGAACACCCGCCACGCATCACGCGGATTGCGCCGATTCAGAGGAGCCGGGAGTTCGACGACGTGGTCGATGTAATCCGCTTCCTCAAAGATCGGCGCCGCGGCGGGCCCGGTCAGGAACGTGATCCCGGCCTTTGGAAAGGCGCGCCGCAACTGCCGGAGCATTGGAATGCCCAGGATCGCGTCTCCGAGGAAATTGTAGCAGACGACGGTGATGCGCCGGGGCGGGCGCTTCGGTGACGGAAGGGGACGGATTCGTTTGAATTCATGATGCGCAAAGGAAGCCGTGCCGCGGACGACGGGCTTCAGCAGGTCGGCGGACAGGCGCAGAGCCGCCCCGGCAAGAAGGCGGGTGCGGGCTGTGGGCTCGAAGCCGCTGCCGGGATCATCGAGCGCCGACTCCAGCAGGCTCCACTGCCGCCGGGCCCAGGTCGTGTGCTGGCGGCGCGCGCTGGCAAAAGAGCGGTCGGGATTGAAGGCGTCGCGAAGAAGACGAAGCGGCGTGTGGACAACGTCCTCGGCGGCGGCGGCGAGTTCCTCGCGCGGGTTCTCGCGCGACCAGTGCGCCTGGCCGTCGAGCGCCGCGCGCTCGCTGGTCCGCTCGGTGGAGAATCGCGACGCATCGATGTCGTGGAAAACGAGAGCCCGCCGGGCGATTGCCGTGCGCAGGCCGCGCCGCCGTACAGCACGCCACCACTCGGCGTCTTCGCGCCCAACCCGATAATTCGCCGAGGCGTCCGGCGTGTCGAGCTGACCACCGATTTCCTGGAATGGCAGTGCCTCCCACGCCTTCTTCCGCAATCCCATATTGGAGGTGCTGGGGAGTTCGATCATCCCCCCCGTTTCAGCCAGAATTCCTTCGGAGGAAATGCCTGCCGTCCAGTTGATCTCGGGGCGGAAGTCCGCAGGAATTGTGAGGTCCTGGGCGGGAAGAACGGGGCCGCCAACGGCATCGTGTGTTTCCAGGGCAGCGCCAAGCCGCGCGAGCCAGAAACGGTCGGCGAGGCAGTCGTCATCGAGGAAGGCGATGAACGGGCCGTGCGCCGCTTCCACCCCGCGGTTGCGCAACTCGGCAAAGCCGCACTGACTTCCCTCGATTCGGCGAACAGGGAAAGGGATATTCAGACTGGCGAGCAGCGGGGCCGTTTCCCCGGAAGGATCGTTGTCCACCACAACGAGTTCATCGGGGCGCCGGGTGCCGGCGGCAAGGCTCTGGACGCAGTTCAGGAGCTTGGCGGTGCGCCCGCCGGCAAGAACAACAACCGAGATCGGCGATGGCGTCATGCGAGCCCGGAATTCACTTTCATAATGGTCCGCCCGATCTTCCAGATCACCCAGAATCCGAGCGTTGAGGCCGCTCCCCAACTCCGCCACTCATCAGAGAGCGCAGCGGTGAGCAGTGAAGGAGCGAAACCGCACAACCCCACGATGGCGACAATGAGCCCGCGCCGGTAGAGCGTGGGGTTGCATGCAGGTTCCTCATGGTTGCTGCTGGGGAGCGGAGTGCTCGCGGTGCTCGTCACGTCGAAAGCCCCGGAATCAGAATTAGTCGGCCTTGATGGTCGCGATCGGAACCGACCCGCCCGCCGCGTTGCGGATGGCGACTTCCTGAGCCACACGCTCGGCCACAGCGCGGTAAATCTTGTAGAACTCCGACCCCCGCACGCCAGCCACCGGGCGGCCGATGTCCATCGAGCGGCGAATCTCGGAATTCAACGGCACGGCACCGAAGAAGTTGAGTCCCAGTTCGGCGGCAACCCGCTCGCCACCACCGTGGTCGAAGATCTCGTCGCGATGCCCACATGCCGGGCACAGGTGATAGGACATGTTCTCGACAATCCCGATCACCGGGATTTCCACCTTCTGGAACATCGCGAGCCCCTTGCGCACGTCCTGGAGCGCGACGTTCTGGGGCGTGGTCACGATCACCGAGCCGTTCACGTGCACCATCTGAGAGAGCGAGAGCTGCACGTCGCCCGTACCCGGGGGGAGGTCGATGACAAGGTAGTCAACGTCGCCCCAGGCCACGTCGAAGATCAATTGCTTCATGACGCCGTGGAGCATCGGGCCGCGCCAAACGAGCGGCTGGTCCTCGCTGACGAGAAAGCCCATCGACATCGTCTGGACGCCGTTGGCTTCGATCGGAATGATACGCTTGTTGATGACCTTTGGACGTCCCGTGACCCCCATCATGCCGGGGACATTGGGGCCATAAATGTCGAGGTCGAGCAGTGCCACGCGGGCACCGAGTTCCTTGAGAGCCACGGCAATGTTGGTGGCCGTCGTGGACTTGCCCACGCCACCCTTGCCCGAGCCGATGGCCACAACGTTCTTCACGCCCGGCAGGGCTGTCTTGCCTTCGGGCTGCCCCGCCGTCGTCACCCGTGCCGACATGGTGATGTCGATCTTGTTGATGCCGGGCACCTTGGCGATGGCGGCCCGGCAGTCGTCCTCGATCTTCTTCTTCAGGGGACATGCCGGCGTCGTGAGCTCGACTTCGACGGCCACGGTGCCGGCCGCTTCGTCAACTTCCACCGACTTGATCATATTCAGCGTAACCAGATCCCGCTTGAGATCCGGGTCCTGTACGGTCCGCAAAGCGGCGAGAACCTTGTCCTTCAGTGCACTCATTCAGGAAGACGCTTTCTCTATTATCTGATTTTTTGCATTTCGCACCAACGCTGGGCCCAGCGCTACTCTCCTCGGGAAGGCGGAAGCAATCCTACTTCTTGCCCGCCCCGACGACATAGGTCTCCCGCTTGTCGCCCGTGATGCGAAGGTCCCGCTCCTGAATGAGGATCAGCGGCATCTTCCGTGTGACGACACGGACGGTGGGGCCATCCGGGTCGCCCGGCCCAAGAATGAAGAGACGATAGTCGGCCTTGTCGTCGTTGCGGAAATCGACCACGTTGCTTGCTCTTTCGTCGCTGGCGCCCAGATAGCTGGCGCTGATCTGGATATTACCCGGCCGCACGTTGTTCACGTTCACGGCCTCGCCCGGCTCGACCAACTGGGTCAGAATGACTTCCTTCTCGCGCACAACCTTGACTTCCACGGGCACGCCGACATTGTTGAAAATCTGGAATTCGTTCCACATCGGCTGGAAGGTCCTGCCATAGTGCTGGATCGTCTCGACTCCCTTGGATGGATCGAGCGTGTTCCCACTGGTCTCCGTGACGACGTTGAAGGCATGGGCGGGGATGATTGTCAGCGGGCTGCTGGCCGTACTGACCGGCCCCAAATTGACGAGGGTCTGTGTCTGGGAGCCGGGAGCGTAAGCGAGAACAAGAACGGGGGAGTCCTTCGGAACATTGAGCTGCTTGTAGGATCCTGCCTCCAGCGGAGACGGGAACTGGCGCATGAGCTTGCGATTCTCCGCGCTGAAGAACCCAATCCGGACGTCATGCGGGGTCATGTTCACGAAGGGGAGCGGCACCGTGGCCACGTCGGCGGCCGTCAGGGAAGCGGGAAGCGGCTCGATGGGGTCCTGGAAGAACGGGAGCAGCTCCTGCGCCATGGAGGAGAAGACTTCCTCCGGGCGAGGCGTCGGTGTCGCACGAATGAGGGGCGCAGGCGTCGGCGTGGCAACGGGGGGCGGGCGCAGGCGGAAGACCGTCCGGAACCCGACTTCGTCGCGCGTGTGCGTCCCGACGCAGGCGTTGCGCAACGTCGCACGGCCGTCAGACTGTGCGTAGTAATCGCCGCCGCGAACGCTGCGGGTTTCCCCGCTCGCCTCGTCGATCACGGGATTCTCCTGCCCGGCAACCCGGGTGTAGTACTCCCGGACATAGCCGTCCACACACCACTCGCCCACATTGCCGCCCATCCCCACGACGCCCAGGGAAGAGACGTCGAGGCTCGGATCGTCCACGGGCTTGGTCATGCCAAGCGATCCCATGCCCACGACGGGCGATCCGCCCTTGGGGTCATTCCCCCACGGGTACAAGAACCCCTGAGGTCCTCTGGCGGCAGCCTCCCACTCCGCCTCGGTCGGCAATGCCTTGTTCATCACGCGGGCATACTCTGAGGCACTGTCATGGGAAACGGAGACGATGGGATGGCCCTCCTTGAGGAGGTCGGCATTGAGTGTCGCCCGGGGCTTGTTCAGCCCAACCCGGTCGGCGATGCTCATGTACTTGTCGTAGCTGACTTCGTACTTGTCGATGTAGAAGGGATCGAGCGTGACCGTGACCTCAGGGCCTTCGTTGCGTGCGAAGTCCTTCAGCTCCGGGTCATTGACTCCAATCCGGTACTCTCCCCGCGGAACGAGAATCATGTGGGAATTGTCGGGTGCCCAGATGATTTCCTTGGGGAGTTCACCGAACTCGGGGTCCGTTATCGTCCCCACGCCTTCGGGAACGCTAAACTGCGGGAACACGGGCGTGGCCAGAGCCAGAACAAGCAGCGTACCGGCCAGCAGGCGCGCGCCTTCAAACATTCGGGAGAAAAGTGTCATAGTGAAGCGTCTACCTCGCGGGATTCATTTATAGTCTGAGTCCTGAACGGGTGTTGAAGCCAAGGAAAAACCCCGGGTCTTGTGAAAATGACTCACCCCAAAGACTCGTTGGAGGGACTCCGGGATAGGAGCCCCTCCACGATTCCTCGTATCCATGAGACAGGCGCAACGGGGGGTGAAGTTCCCCAATGGCAGAATCAGGCAACCGCGTCGGCGGCTTCGGCAAGAAGCGCAAGCGCGCGGTCGAGTTCGCTATCCGTAATAACCAGAGGCATCAACGTGCGAATCACGTTTCCGCTGGCCGTCATGAGGAGCAGGCCGCGATCCAGGGCAGCCTTGACCAGCGCTCCGGCCTTGGCGGCATCGGGCTTCCCGCTGGCGGAGTCGACGACTTCGATCGCGCACATCGCCCCAAGACCCCGTGAGTTGCGCAGAAACGCGTGCTTCGCTTCGAGTTGGGCGAAGGCCGTCCTGGTTTTTTCGCCTATTTTCTGCGCCCGTTCGGGGAGTTTTTCCTCAACCATGATGTCGAGCACCGCGTTACCCGCCGCGCACGCGATCGGGTTCCCACCATAGGTCCCCCCGATTCCGCCCACCTGCGGGGCCTCCATGATCTCGGCGCGGGCCGTAACGCCACTGAGAACCAGGCCGCCGCCCATGGACTTGGCCATGGCCACCATGTCGGGTTCAATCTGGTAACGCTCGATGGCGAACATGGCCCCGCAGCGCCCGAAGCCCGACTGGACTTCGTCGCTGACGTAGACAATCCCCAGCTCCGTGCACTTCTCCCGCAGGATCTTCATTGCCACGTGGTGCATCGGAAGGAAGCCGCCTTCACCGAGAACCGGCTCGGCGATGATGCAGGCGGTGTTCTCGGGCGCGACCTGATAGGCGAACAGATGATCGAGCGCCTCGTGGCACATGCGCTCGACCTCGGCGTCGGTGTACTCCTTCGGGTTGGCGAAGAAAGGCCCGTACGGAAGATGATAGACGTCGGGGGCAAAAGGACCGAAACCCGAGGCATAGGGCTTCACCTTGCCGGTCAGCGTCATGGCCAGCAACGTCCGGCCGTGGAAACCGCGCTCGAAAGCCACAACGCCAGTGCGCTTGGTGTAGGCGCGGCTGATCTTGACGGCGTTCTCCCCCGCCTCAGCACCACTGTTGAAGAAAGTCGTCTTGCAGGGTCCGTTGATCGGAACCAGCCGATTGAGACGCTCGGCCAGCCGCACATACTCCTCGTACATGACGACGTGAAAGCAGGTATGCAGGAACTTGTCGGCCTGCTTCTTCACGGCTTCCACGACGCGCGGGTGGTTGTGCCCGACGTTCATCACGCCGATGCCACCACAGAAATCGATGTATTCCTTCCCTTCAACATCCCAGAGGCGGGCACCCTCGGCACGCTCCACGAAAATCGGGGCGACATTGAAGGGGCCGCGGGGAATGGCATCAAGACGACGCTTGAGAAGTTCGGCGTTCGTTTGCTTGGCGGAGGAAGACATGGTGCGTTGTCCTTTGATGGGAAGTAGTCGGCGCGTGAAAAGCCGTTGGATTCTAGTTTTTCGTTTCGACGAGCACGGCCATGCCCTGACCGCCACCGACGCACAGCGACGCGACGCCGCGACGCAGGCCGCGCTGGCGCAAGGCATTGACCAGCGTGACAACGAGCCGCAGGCCCGTTGCGCCGGTGGGATGCCCAAGAGCAATGGCCCCACCGTGGACGTTGAGTTTCTCCGCGGGAATCGCCCAGCCTTCACTGGCCAGCTTCTTCAGGCAAGCCAGAATCTGGGCGGCAAAAGCCTCGTTGATCTCGAAGAGGTCGATGTCGTCGATTGTCAGGCCGTGCTCCCGCAACAACACGGGGATTGCCAATGCCGGACCCAGTCCCATGTGGCTGGGGGCGAGGGCGACCGTCACTGCTCCCGTGAGCCACGCACTCCCCGGCGCTGAGAGATCGATCCCAAGGCGATCGGCTTCGGCGCCGGAAAACGCATAACACCCTACGGCGGCATCGTTGATGGGCGAGCTGTTGCCGGCGGTGACACGGCCGTCCTTGCGGAAAGCGGGGCGCAACCGGGCAAGTACCTCCGGCGTCGTGTCCGGCCGGATGCACTCGTCGGTCACAATCTGTTTGGCTGCCGCCTTCGGATTCGGGTTGGGGAACGCGACGATCTCGGCCGAGAAGTCCGCCCGTGCCGCCTTGCGGTGGCTGTCGCAAGCAAAGGCGTCCATTTCCTCGCGGGCGATGGTGAACTCGTCGGCGAGAATCTCGGCCGTTTCGCCCATCGGCGGATCGCCCACCTCGGGCGTTGCCATGCGGATGACGAACGGTTCGGGCGGCGCATAGGCGTAGGGGCGCGCCGTTCTGGCATAGAGCCACGGCGCCTGGCTGCCGCTCTCGACGCCGCCCACCACTGCGGTCTCGTAGAAGCCACTGCTGATCTTGGCCGCCGCGAGAACAAGCG
Organism: Candidatus Sumerlaeota bacterium; assembly: GCA_030156535.1. Lineage (GTDB taxonomy): Bacteria > Sumerlaeota > Sumerlaeia > SLMS01 > JAHLLQ01 > JAHCAW01. Next base: position 154,807 of record JASGMJ010000001.1, on the reverse strand, counting down.
CCTCCATGCTCGAGGCGCACTGACGATCAACGGTGATGGCGGGAACGCTCTCGGGGATTCCGGCGTCGAGCGCCGCAACGCGCGCGATGTTCCCGATCGAGTTGCGAAGGTTCCCGGCAATCACTTCACCGGGAAGAACATCCGCGGGCATGCCAGCGCGTTCGCGCGCGGCACGCAAGGCGGCGGACTGGAGTTTGTAGGGCTCGGCCGCCGCCAGAACGCCACCGAGTTTTCCGATGGGCGTCCGGCACAGTCCCGCCAGCGCAATGGGATCACGAAATCTCATTCGATACAGTCCTTCCAGATACTTTCACGTTTCCGTCCGCTCGCGCAGGCCACACCACTGCGCAATGAAGGTGGCCATGACTTCGGCCACCCGCTGCATGGAATCGATGCTCACCTTCTCATCGACGCCGTGAATGTTGACGGCCTTGGGTCCGTAGCACGTCGACGGAATGCCGTGGTAGAGGTTGAAGAAACGCACGTCAGTCGTGCAGGTGGCATCGAGAATGGTGGGTTCCCCGCCGCGCCATTCGCAATGCGCGGCGCGCAGCATGCGCCCAAAGTCCGACTCGATGTCAAAGTCGCAGCCTTCGGCTTGAAAGCCCACGTACTCCACAGTGGGCGGAAAGTCCTTGAGCCACGGGTCCGCGGCAGCGGCATCGGCCACGCACTTTTCGATTCGCGCCTTGAGATCTTCCACCTTCTCGCCGGGAAACAGGCCGAGGCGGAAGCGCGTCACGCACTCCCCCGCCACTGTGCTGGCCCAGTCTCCACCATCAATGACACCAACATTCAAATTGATGGGATGAGCAACATGCGCGAAGTCCGCGGGAATGTTTTCGGGGGCGTTGATCTCCTCTTCGAGCCGGCGCAGCGCCTGAATCACAACCCACGATTTCTCGATGGCATTCACGCCGCGTCCGGTGCCGAGAACGTGCATCGTCTTCCCGAGAATCCGAACCTGAAACCACAGCACGCCGACCTGGCGGCGGAGGATCGTCTCGTTGAATGGCTCGGGAATAAGTGCCGCGTCCGCCGTGTAGCCATTCGCACACAGGGCAAGCGCACCGTTGCCCGTGCACTCCTCCTCGATCGGCGACTGCACGATCACCTTGGAGGCAGGCTCGAAGCCAAGATCGCGCAGCGCCGCCAGCGCCCAGAGAAAGCAGGTCGAGCCGCCCTTCATGTCGCCCGCGCCGCGGCCATACATCCACGTTTCGCCGTCTTCCTCGTTCTCAACGACACGCGGGTCGAACGGAGGCGAAGACCAGAGAGAGGAAGGCTCGGGACTGACAACATCAACGTGCCCGTTGAGAATCAGACTCCGTCCCTTGTTTTCTCCGGGGTCGAAAACGCCAACGGCGTTGGGGCGTCCGTCGTATGACCAATCGACCGGACTGAAGCCCGGCAGGTCCTTGATGGCATCGATGTCAATCGGCTCCAGGCGTGCGTCGAAACCGAGGTCCTCATACACGCCTGCGATGTACTCCTGCGCGGTGGCCTCCTCGCCCAACACACTCCCATAGCGAACCCACCACGACAGCGTGTCGATCGCCCACGGGCGCCGCTGCGCAATCGCCTGTGCAAGGGCCTGACGATCAGGTGTCTGGCAATCCGTTGTCATGCAATACCTCCTGGGGAGCGTATGCCGCTACTCCCACGGCTCCAATGTCTCTGCAACCTCAACCGGGCACTCGATGCCCTCGAAGACCGTTTCACGCGTTTGCTCCGGGTGGATGCTGCACAAGACGAGGCGTCCCTCCCGGCGGCGAAAAACGGCACGCTCGGTGATCAGCGTATCAACACACCGCGGCGCGGTAAGCGGAAGCGAGCACGTGCCGACCAGCTTGCCCCGGCCGTGCTTGTCCAGATGGCGGCTGATCACGACAACGCGGCGGGCCTTCTGTGCGAGTTCCATTCCGCCACCCATCCCCGGCGTCAGCTTGCCGGGAATCATCCAGTTGGCAAGATCGCCCTCGACGCTGACTTCAAAGGCACCGAGGACCGCCATGTCCAGATGCCCACCGCGAATCAGGGCGAAGGAGAGCACGCTGTCGAAGCATGCGGCGCCCTTGATGAGCGTCACCGCCCGTCCCCCCGCGTCGATGACATCGTTGTCGCGCGTGCCGCCTTCGAGCGGCGCGCCCATGCCTGCAAATCCGTTCTCGGAGTGCAGAACGACATCGAACCCCTCGGGCAGTACGCCGGGGATCAGTGTCGGCAATCCGATTCCGAGGTTCACGACCATGCCCGGGCTTAGTTCCCGCGCCGCGCGGCGGACGATAATGGATTCCTGCTCGTTCATGACTGCATGTGCTTTCTGGGCTGAGCCTGCACCACGGCATCGACGAAAACGCCTGGGAGATGCACGTTTTCCGGTTCAATGGCGCCGGGCTCGACGATTTCGCGCGCCTCGACGATCACCGCGTCGCATGCGGTGCCCATCGCCACGCTCATGTTGCGATTCGATCCCCGCCACCAGCAATTCCCCATGCGGTCGGCAATGTCGGCGCACAGCAACGCCACGTCGCCCCGCAAGGCACGCTCGACAAGCAACGTGCGGCCGTCGAGCTCCACCGTGGGCTTGCCCTTGGCGACGATGGTTCCCATGCCGATGTCGGTGAGGAAGGCGGGAAGCCCCGCGCCTCCCGCTCGAATGCGCTCCGCGAAAATCCCCTGGGGCACGAACTCGACTTCGAGTTCGCCGCGGTTCATCATCGCAATGGCATCGGGGTTGAGGCCGATGTGCGTGGAAATCAAGCGGCGTGCCATGCCGCGTGCCAGCAAAACTCCAATGCCGAGGTTGGACTCGTTGGCGTCGTTCTTGACGAGCGTCAGGCCGCGCAAGTGAGCATGATGCTCGGCGAGGTGCTCGATCAGTGTGAACGGCGTTCCTCCGCGTCCAAAGCCCGCGATCATGAGAGTCTGGCCGTCGCGAATCCGCTCCGCGACGGCCTCATTCAGTTCCTTGACGAGATCACTCACCCTTACCGTCCGTTGAGTCGGGATGATGGAGCCTGGCGTACTCGTCGACTTCGTAGTCCGCGTAGATATCGGCCCCCTTCACTTCCATCGCGCTTCCCTCGAAGTTGCCGGTCACATTGACTTCGCCGTCGGCTTCGAGATGTTCAAATTCCTCGGCGTCGAATTCGCGGATGTTTTCATCGACGTGCGAACGGTCGATGGTGGCGTAGGCAACGCCGGGCTTCTCGGGTTCGAGGTGACGCTCGACGAGAGCAGTAAGATCGCGAAGTGCGAGCGTGAACTTCTCGATGATCTCGTCGACTCCCGCCTTGTCGATGATCAACGGCGGCGAAATGAGAACGTGGTCGCCGGAGAGACCATAGAGCGAGCGCCGCGGATAAATCAGCAGGCCGTGGTCGCGCGCGAACTCGGTGATTTCGAGCGCGACGAACCACTTGGCGGGGAAGGGCTCGCGCTTGTAGCGATCGCGAACGAATTCCACTCCGGCAAGCAACCCGCGGCCCCGGATGTCGCCGATGACCGAGAACTCGTTCATCAACTCGCGCAGGCATTCGTGGAGATACGCCCCCATCTCGCGCGCGTTTTCCATCAGCCCATCGTCGAGGATCACCTTCACGACTTCGCAGGCAATGGCCGTTGAGAGCGGATTGCCGGCGTAGGTATGCCCATGCATGAAGCCGCCGCTTTCCAGGACGGGCTGCACGATTTCCTCGCTGGCAACCACCGCGCCGATGGGCGTGTAGCCACCGGAAAGGCCCTTGGAAATGGCGACGATGTCGGGGACAACGTCCCAGTGCTCGAAGCCGTAGAACGTCCCCGTGCGGCCACAGCCGGTGAGGACGTCGTCGACGATGAGCAGAATCTCATGCTCATGACAGATGCGCTCAATGATGGGGAACCATTCGTCGGGGGGCACGGCGCCACCCGTCGTCGCTCCGCCGATGGGCTCGGTGATGAAGGCGGCAATGTTCTCCGCGCCGTTGACGCGGATCACGCGCTCGAGTTCGTACGCGCAGGCCAGCTCGCAACTCGGGTATTCCTTGTACAGCGGGCAATGGTAGCAGTACGGCGCCGAGACCTTGAGAAAGGGGAGCAGCATCGGGCGGAACGGAATGTTGAGCGGCGCGTAGTCCGTGCAGGAAAGCGCCCCCAGCGTTGCCCCATGATACGAGGGACGGCGCGAGACGACGAGTTGCTTGCCGGTCTTGCCCTGTGCCCACCAGTACTGGCGCGCCAGCTTGATCGCCGTTTCGACGGCTTCGGAGCCGGAATTGACGAAGAAGACGCGGTTGAGTTCCTCGGGCGAGAGGTGAACGAGCAGAGCGGCGAGTTCGTTGGCCGGTTCCGTCTCGAACTGGGTGCGGTAGGCGAACGCGATCTTGCCGATTTGCTCGACGGCGCGTTCATTGACGCGCTTGTTGCCGTGCCCGATGTTCGCCGCGATGGCACCGCTGCATCCGTCGAGATAGCGTTTCCCCTCAGTATCATAGATGTAAATTCCCTCGCCGCGTTCCGCCGTCGGGAGGGTTCTCTTATCCTGATAAAAGAGGGCCGGTCGCTTGGAGCCGGGGATTCCGAGATGTTCAACCTTGTAATTAAGATCCGTGGGAGTTCTACCAAGTTTTGAGAGAGACACGCCACCTGTCCTTTCACGCAAAGAAGGCGCGGTGCGGTTCAACCGGCGCGCGCGTTTCGGCTAGCGGAAATCCTGTGCGACCGCAAGAGATTACCCTCGTTCTTGTCGATTGGCTCACGCCCTGGGACGGGCGTGCCGAAGAGAGACCGATTGCGGGGGCTTGATCGCTGCCTACCGCTTTGCCGAGGGGTCGAGAGCGTCGCGCAGGCCGTCGCCAAAGAGAATGAAGGCCAGCATGGTGAAACTGATCGCGAGAGCCGGAAACAGAAGCTCGTGGGGCGACTCACCGATGCTCCTCACCGCGTCCGATGCCAACGAGCCCCAGGACGCCAGAGGGGGCGAAACGCCCAGGCCGATGAACGACAGGAACGCCTCGACGTAGATGGCCTCGGGAATCGCCAGCGTGGCGGCCACCACCAGGGGGGCCATGCAGTTCGGCAGAACGTGCCGCGTCAGGATGCGCACGTTCCCTGCCCCCAGACTGCGGGCCGCCGAAACATAGTCGCGCCCGGCCTGGTTGAGCACCTCGGCTCGCGCCAGCCGCGCCATCGTCAGCCAGTTCGCCACTCCCAGCGCAAGGTAGATACTGATGAGATCGGGCGTGAACATCAGCGGGACATTGGCATCCGCGGGAATCAACGCCTCCATGATCGGTTTGACGAAAATCTGGAGCAGAATGACGATCAGCAGAAGCGGAATACTGTACAGCGCGTCCACAATCCGCATCACCATCAGGTCGAACCAGCCTCCAAACCACGCGGCCAGCGTCCCGACGGTGACGCCGATCAGCAGGTTGATGCACATCGACATGATGCCGACACTGATGCTGATGCGGGCACCGAGCAGCACCCGGGCAAGCAGGTCGCGCCCATGGAAGTCCGTCCCCATGGGGTGCGCGGCGGTCGGCCCCTGAGGATCGCCGATCAGGGCGAAGTCCTGGGCAATGGGATCAACGCCCCAGAGAGGGGGGCCAAAGAGCGTGGCAAAGAGAATGAAAAGGATACAGCACAGCGCCGAGACAGAGATCGCGCTTCGTGCAAAGCGCGCCAAGGCGGGATAGCGAAGCCGCCAGTTCTCGCGGGGAAGCGCCCCGGAGGCCGCGTTGAGCGCGGCCGATTCGCTCGACACCAAAGGGAAATCACCTCATTAGCAGTTGCAATCCGCCGAAGTCGATCTGCTTGCGGATTCAAAAACCTAGGCTTTCCACCGTGCCCCATGGGGTCAAGGAATCACTGCATCCCTCTTGCGGATCAGGAAAACGCCAGCCGCCTCGGAATCCGGCGCCATCAAGGACCCGGGAAGAGGAATGGCGGCACGGAACTCGGGAAGCTGGCCTGCGAAATTCGGATCAGGGATATCGCTTTCCTTGTCGAGAACAGCAACAAGGGGTAGAGCGTCCGAAGCGAAGTCCACTCCCGGAACGGGGAGGCCCCGGTTCGCCCGCTCGGGGCCGAGATACCATTTCCAGACAGGAGCGAGGCGCCAGTGGAAGGAGCGCGCCGTAAACGCCTGCGGAGGCGCTTGCTCCAGCCACGCGGCATAGCGCTCCACCGTGGCCGCGTAGGGAGAGGCTGGCGGCAGCTCGCGCCGGATGCCGACCATCAGCGAGCCCCCGCCTGCCAGCCCGACACAAACGATCAGCGCCAACCGCCAGCGCGGCCAGCGCTCCACCGCCACGGCATACCCACCCCCTGCCAACAGGCACAGGCCGGGAAGAGCCGTTACGAGGGCGCGCTCCACTTTCCACGGATAGACCGACCAAAGCACGAGAGGAACACCTGCCGCCAAGACCAGCGGTAGGGCGCTCCAATCGCCTTTCTCGCGGGTCCGCCAGAGGATAACGGATCCGGCGACTCCGAATAAAAATGCCGCCCCGAACCCCAAAAACACGGTCCTGCCCACCCAAATCCACTCCCGCCAACCGTTTCCGCGGACACCATCCCGGCGCCCCGGCGGAATGCTTGCCTCCACTGACTTTCCGCCGTCTTCTGTCTGCACTTGGGCAGCGAAGAAGTTGTGATGGAGTTCCCCGGCATAGGACCGAAAATCTGGATACGCACTCTCCAAAGCCACGTCCGCCACCATGCTCCCTGCCTGCAGCAGAACAGCCGCACCCAAAAAACCGCCCACAGCCGCCAGCAAAATGCGCCGCCGGACAAGCGGCACGAATCCACAACCGAGAGCAGCCACCAGTGGGACGAGGTTGTAGTGGCAGGCAACCCCCAGAAAAGCCAGAATCCCCCCCAAGAACGCCAAGACGCCTGATTCCCGACGCGCGTCCAACGCGGCCACGCCGCCAAAAACAAGGGCCAGTCCGGGGATCACACCAAGCGCGTGGGAGGAGAAGTTCAGAGTTAAGGGGGAAATTACGAGCAGAAGCCCGGCGCAAAATGCCGCCGGAGCCCCGCCGCGCCGAAACGCCAAAGAGTGAACCGCCCAGAGAAGCAGCAGCGCGGCCGCAAGGCACAAGGAGTTGGCCTTCACCGCCGTCAGCCCCCCGGGAAGCATCCCGGCTAATGCCAACATTCCGATATAGCCTGGCTTTGCCGTGAAATAGAGTGTCCCGCCCGTGCGATGAATCTCATCGCGAATTTCCGAGAGACTTTTGCCCGCAATAATGCCAGAAATGCCTTGGCTTACTGTATTGGCAGCCAGTAGGAAGTGCCCCTCATCGTGAAGCCTGATACCTCTGCCGGGCAAGCCAGGCAGGAGGATTAGGAGCAAGAGAAGAGCAGGAATGAGAAGGCTTACGTGCCTGCTGGCGAAATTCTGCTCAGAAGAGATTGGCGACATAAGGGCGGGGCTTTCTGAAGGCGATAAAGGACTATCGGGTGTACTGAATCACACGGGCAACTCCTCACAGCTTCCCCAGAGGTGTTGATTTTCCTTGCGGCACTCTTCGCCGCTACCGGAAAAGTTTGAGTAGAACTTCCGACATCATAAGAAAAGGGTCGCATCAAATACGAAAAAGCCATTGCACCGGAACGGTTCTCGAAGTGGAATAGCACAAGGAACCAGACGGTCGAGCAGGGCCGGTTGCGTTGAGCGACACTTCCGGGAATACTGAACAAGGATTCACGGGCTCGCCCTCCAGCCTGACGTGTTGCATCGAAACTCGGGCGATAATCCCCATGGAAAGAGACAGGCCATGTTTGGGTCAAAAGCCGTAGTTGGACTGGACATTGGATCGCACAAGGTCAAGGCCGTCCAACTCAAGAAAAAAGGGAACACCCTGGAACTGGAGCGTTTCGGCGTCGCGGACATCTATCCCAACGGCGACAGAACGGCGGCATCGGGGGATCCGCGGCAACTGAAGATTCAGGCCGTTCAACGGGCCCTGAATGACGGAAAGATCTCCGCGAAGCATTGCGTCTCCGCCGTCAGCGGCGAGTCGATCATTGTGCGTTACATTCAACTCCCCCAGATGCCGGAGCAGGAACTGAAGAACGCTCTGCGGTGGGAAGCCGAAGAATACATTCCGTTTCACATCGACGAGGTGAACCTCGACTCCGTGATTCTCGGAACCTCAAGCGCTGAAGGCAAAGTTGACGTCCTTCTCGTCGCCGCAAAGAAGGACCTCGTCAACGACCACTTGGAGGTCGTGAAGGCAACCGGCCTGACCCCTGTGATCGTGGACGTGGACTCGTTTGCGTTCCTCAACTGCTTCGAGGCCGTCTACCGGCCGTCGCATCAGGATTGCGTGGCTCTGGTCAACGTCGGAGCCCAGATCACCAACATCAACATCTACGTGGGCGGCACCTCACGCTTTGCCCGCGACATCAACGTCGCGGGCGACGCCATCACCACCGCGATCGCCCAGAAGACTGGCGTGACCAACGGCAAGGCCGAGGACCTCAAGAGGACCCTCGGGGCCCCCACGCCGGAAACCAAGGAACCGACAGAAGAAGAAGAAAGCTCGCTGATCAGCTCGATTCGCGGCACGGTGCAGCGCATGACCGGATCGGACATGGACGATGAGGGGCTCGATTCCGGCTCCCAGAAGGCCATCCGCAACGTCCTGACGAATCTGATCGGCGAGATTCGCCGGTCGGTGCAGTTCTTCGAAAACCAGTCGGGCGGAGCCACCGTCCAGAATCTGGTAATCGGGGGCGGCTCTTCCCGCATGGCAAACCTGGCAGCCTATCTGTCCTCGGAACTGGAACTGAACGTCGAAGTGTTCGACCCGCTTCGCGGCATTTCCCTTGGGCCGGGACTCGGGCAGCAGCAATTCAACGATGCCAAAGAGCATCTCGCCGTGGGCATCGGCCTCGCGCTGAGAAAGGTGGTGTAACACCCGATGATCCGGATCAATCTCCTTCCCCAGCAGTCAGGCGGCAAAGCCGCCTCAAAAGCCGCAACCCCGCAGGGGGGCACGGTTGCCGTCACATTCATCCTCCTTCTGGCCTTGCTTATAACATTCGGCGTGTTCGGCTTCTTCTTCTCCCAGAAGCTGAGTGCCGAGCGTCATCTGGCAGAAGTGACCGATGAACTGACAAAGACGAAGACCGAGAAATCGACGCTCGAACGCGAATATACCGAGCTGCGTGAAAACCTCGACATCCTGCGCAAGCAGGACCGCGTCCTTCAGGTTCTCGACCCACCGGAGGGCCGCCTTTATTGGGCGGAAAAGCTCAATATCCTGCCGGCCTATCTCCCCGATGGCGTTTATCTGACCAAAATCGGCGTGACCGAAGACGTCAAGGAAGTCGAAACAAAGGAATCGCGCCAGCGGTACCAAAAGTGGGTACAGGCTGGGAAGAAGGGCAAGTCCCCAACCCGCGAGTACACCCCCGTCATCAAGCAGAAGCTGCAGCTTGACGGTGTTTCCTACAAGTCTGACGGCACGAGCGACCAGCGCCTCGACCTCATCATCCAGTTCTACAACAACCTGGAAGAGGAAAAGGTCGTTACGCCCTTCAACAACCAGGAAGTCAGCTTCATGGATTCCATGACGCCGAACATCCTGTTCGACCCGTTCGATCAGGCACAGGTCGGTGGCCGCCCCGTTACGCGTTTCCGCTTCTACATGGTGAGCCGCCCCGTTACGGCAGAATCAACCAGCAGCGCGGGCAGCACAGCAAGCAAGTGACCTTCGACCACGAGACAAGAGGCCTTTCCGCCAAGCGAGGATAAACCCATGCAGTTCACAGAAAAACAAAAGCAGGTTCTCATTGTTGGCCTGCTCTTCTGCGGCATCCTGTTGGCCTTCACGATTTACTTCCAGTTCATGTTCTTCAAGGCTGATGTTGCTGCTGCGAAGAAGGATGCAGCCAAGAAGGAAACCGAGATCGCGAATCTGGAGAAGGACATCCGCCAGATGCGCGAGTTCATCAACAACGATGAGGAACTTGCCCGTCTCCAGGAACGCGTTGAAATCGCCAAGAAGCGCCTGCCCAGCGATCCCCAGGCCATTCAGTTCCTGGAACTCCTTCGCGACAGCCTCCAGAAGACGAACGTCAGCTTCAGCCGCATCGAGAAGGAATCCACGGTGACGCGCTCGATGTACAACGAGATTCCCTACGTCGTGAAGGGCTCTGCCCGCTATCACGAGTTCGGACAGTTCATCAATCTGATCGAATGCCATCCCGAGCGTTTCCTCCGCGTCAGCGAGTTCACGCTGGATAACAACAACAACCGTCCCACGATCCACCCAATGAACGTGCGCATCTCCACGTTCATGTTCGAGGCGGGCTGATATACGCTCCGCAAGCCACCGTTTGAGCCGACATGATCGCAAAGGAACGCCAGCCATGAAGCTCCGCCACACATCCCTTCTTCTCGGACTTGGCCTGCTGCTCGGCACGAGCCTCCACACCACGTTGTCCGCACAGGACACCGAAGGCGTGATGCTCGACGACCAGGAAGCCATGGACGACTACACAACGGAAGGGGAGGAATACACGGAAGGCGCCAATGCCGAACAGCCTGACCTCGAGGAACCTACGGCCTTTGGCTTTGAGGAAATCGGCACCACCGTGCAAGACATTGAGAACCTGATTCAACTCCCCCCCACCGCGCGCCTCAAGCGGGAAGCGGACGAGGATCCTCTCAATCCCGAGTCGATCTTTTCTTCGCCTGAAATCCGCGAGGCACTCCTCGGCTCCAAGCCCAAGTTCGTCTACATTCCCGTGGGCGTCGATCCGATGATCATCCCCTGGGTGCGGCAGCAAATCGTCGTTAAGGAAAAACTGGCCGACGCCAAGCGGCTGCTGGAGCAGGCGCGCAACAACAAGACCAAGGAGCCGGCCGAAACCGCCCTTGGTATCCTGCATGAACTTCAGGAGCAGTACCCGGACACCGAGTCGGCGCCGGAAATCGGCAAGCTGACTTCGGAGATCGAGAGCTTCATCGCCAAGCCCCTGGCATCCGATGACGATCTGATGGGTGCGGATTCACAGATGCCGGGAGGGGAGGAAATTCGTCTCCCCGAGTGGATCAAGCGCAATACCTCGGGAATTCTGCTCGACCGCGAATCCCCGAGCGAGTCCATCGTTCTCGTGGGCGATTTCCTTCTCAAGCGTGGAGATCGCATCGAGCGCTTTCCCACGGTTGTCCTCAAGGACATCCTCCCCCAGCAGGTGATTTACGAGTATCAGGACCGCGAGTTCCGCGTACCGGTCCAGCCATACTGAGACCTCCAAACCAGAAGGGCTGATCCATGAGTACAAACCGACGTGCCGAGCAACGCAAAGGAGCGAACATGGTGTCCCGCACAGCCTCTCCGTCGACCCGTCTGGCCGCCGTACTGGGGGCAATCGCCCTCACGTCCGCAGCGGCGTGGGCGGGTCCCACCATCGATGCGTGGGACCTGCAGCAGACCCAGCAGCAGGAACGCATCAGGCTCCGCTGGAGCGAACCCGGCGCCGTGGAACTTCACGAGTTCCCCTCGGCCCGGCAGTTGGTCGTCAAAATCCCGGAAGCAGCCTTGGGCTCCGCAGGGATTCCCGACCTCGATACTTCGGCGAGTTCGGCGATTCGCAACGTCCGCGTCACCCCCGTGACGCTCAACGACGGACGCGACGGCCTTCAGCTCACCATCAATCTGAAGTCGTGGCAGAAGCCTTCGGTCGTCTCCACGCCTCGCTGGCTCACGATCAGTCTGGACGCGGCAACTGCCGCTCCGGCCGTCAAAGCATCGTCTGCCGCGAAACAGCAGAGCCGCATTCTGCTCTCCAACGAGGACATCGAGGCGCTGCTCACCGGCGACTTCGGTTCCGCCGATGCACCGGATACAGGCGCGGGTCAGTCCACCGCCGGCGCTCCCAACGCCTTCTCCTCCTTCTATGTTCCGCCTGATCTCACCACGGAAGAGAAGCGTGCGCAGGCAACGGGAATTGCTGACCTTGGGATGCTTGCCACCCAGGACCTCCTCGACCGCCATGTGGACATCGACTTCAAGGACGCGGATCTCCAGAACATCATCCGCTCCATCGCTGCAAAGCTGAAGCTGAACATCATCATGACACCGGGCCAGGTGCGCGGCTCAGTGACGGTCAGCCTCAACAACGTGCGCCTCGGCGATGCGTTGGACGCGTTGCTCAAGTCCAATGATCTGGCGTACAAGATCGAGCAGGGCGGAATTCTCCGCATCGTTCCGCGCTCCGAAGTTCGTGGCAGCGAAAAGGAACTCGAGACACGGGCAATCGCGATCAACTGGCTCGATGCCGGCGATGTTTCGGCCGTGATCGACCCCTTCCTCAGCGCTGACGGCACTGCGGAGTTCTCCATCCAGTCGAACATCCTGATCGTTCAGGATGTGCCTGAAAACCTCGGCCAGATTCAGGAACTCGTCTATCGCCTCGACGTGCCGGAGAAGCAGGTGCGCATGGAGGCGCGCCTGATCGACATCAGCGAAAGCGCCCGCCGCCAATTGGGCTTCCGCTGGGACATCACCAGCCAGAACACGATTGCCACCCAGAATGCCGTGGGAGGCACGGCGCCGGAGTCCACCGCAAGCATCGGCATCAGCAACATCCAGAATGCAGCGCTTGATGCAACGATCAACGAGGACATCGGTATCTTCGGAGAGAATTTCGACGTGGCGGCCCGCATCCAGGCTCTGGAAGAACGCAACGAAGCGGTGACGCTGGCCACGCCGACAATTCTCTCGCTCAACAACATCCCCGCAAGCATCGAAATCAAACGCCAGATCCCCTACCGCGATGCCGTCAACACGGACACCGGCTCGGTGGCTACGGTGAAGTTTTCCGACGTCGGCACGCGGGTTGACGTGACACCTCGGATCACAAACAACGGCCACGTCACCATGGTGCTGGAAACGGAGCAAAAAATCCTCGTGGGCAATGACGAAGCCACTGGCGTCCCCATTGTAGATGAGCGTTTCACCAGCACGTCGGTAACGGTGAAGGACGACCAGACGGTGGTTCTTGGCGGACTGCGCCAGTTCGAGGCGCTTTCTTCCGAACAGGGAACTCCCTGGCTGTTGCGCGCTCCGATCCTCGGTTGGCTCTTCAAGGGCAGTAGTAACCGCCAGCAGAAACTTGATCTTTTCCTGTTCATCACGCCTCATATTCTCAAGGACCCGGAACCCACGGCCCTGGAGAAGGCGATGTACGAGAAGATCGACTACAACTGGGATCTGCCCGACTTCTACTTCGACGAAGTCCGGACCCGCAAGTCCCCGGGCGAAATCAATGACTCCCGGGTCAAGGTCCAGGATTACAGCGAGTAACCTCCACTGCCTCCGTTCAATTCATGGCCCCCTCCCCCACCGGAGGGGGCCTTTTTTCGGACAGAAAAAATCACTAAAAATAGGTTCGTTCCACCATCAACTTTTACTGGAGGCCATGCAAGGCCCGGGGTTTCCGATTGCCGCGAAGCCAGCGGGGCCGTCTCCATGAGTACCCATTTCCGCTACTGGCCACCGGGAGCGGAAAGGAACAAGAAACGATGATGAGGTGACGATGTTTTCCAATAATCTGCCCGCCCCGTTCCTCGGCACGGTGCGCGTGCTTCCCAACTTCCCCGAGCAGCTTGCCGGCTTGGAAGACTTGGCCTACAATATCTGGTGGGCGTGGAATCCGAGCGCCCGCGCGCTTTTCCGCCACATTCACGAACCCACATGGAATCGCTGCGAAGGAAACCCGATCCGCTTCATCAACTCCGTCCACCAGTCGGATTTGCAGAAGGCGGCGAAAGACCCCGAAGTCGCCGCCCTGTATGATCAGGTGATGACGCAATTCAACGACTACATGTCGGGCCGCAATTCCTGGTACAAGAAACAGGGTGGGAACCGCAAAGGCGAGCTGACGGCTTACTTCTCCGCCGAGTACGGCCTGCACGAGTCCCTGCCGATTTACTCCGGCGGCCTGGGTATCCTGGCGGGCGACCATCTGAAGGCAGCCTCCGACCTGGGGCTTCCTTTCATTGCGGTCGGGCTGCTCTATCGCGAGGGCTACTTCATCCAGGACATCGATCCGGACGGGCAGCAGCGCGCGATTTACAAGCGAATGGACTGGAATGACCTGGCCGTGCGTCCCGCCGTCAACGCGGCAGGAGAGGAAGTCACCGTCCGGGTACAACTGGCCGCGCGCGACGTCACAGCACGCGTCTGGAAGGTGCAGGTGGGGCGCATTCCGCTTTATCTGCTGGATTCGGACGTGCCGGAGAACTCCGACACCGACCGCCGCATCACGGCCCGCCTGTATGGCGGTGACCATGAAATGCGCGTGCAGCAGGAGATTCTGCTGGGCGTTGGTGGCCTGAGGGCGCTGCGCCTGATGGATTACGAGCCCAGCGTCTTCCACATGAACGAGGGGCACTCGGTGTTCCTGGGCCTGGAGCGGCTCCGCGAGTTCATCCACGAGCATGGCCTGGCGTTCCGCGAAGCACTGGAAATCGTGCGGGGAACGACACTGTTCACGACCCACACACCCGTTCCGGCCGGCAACGATGCCTTTTCGCCGCAATTGATGGAGAAGTACTTCCGCACCTACTGGGAATCGATCGGCATCTCTCGCGCCAAGTTCCTGTCGCTGGGGCTTGATGCGATGCCCGACGGCAGCCAGCTCTTCTCGCTCACCGTGCTGGCCCTGAACCTCGCCGCGATGGCCAACGGCGTTTCCGAACTTCACGGCCATGTTTCCCGCGCCATGTGGCAACACGTCTGGCCCGACGTTCCCGCCGACGAGAACCCCATCCAGCACATCACCAACGGCATTCACACGCGCACATGGCTGAGCATCGACATGCAGGACTTGTTCGACAAGTACTTCGACAAGGACTGGCGCGAACGCGTGGAGGACAAGAGCGTCTGGGCCAAGGTGGACAACATTCCCGACGAGGAACTGTGGGCCACCATGACCAAGATGCGGGCGGACATGGTCGATTTCCTGCACAAGCGCCTCACCCGCCAGCACCAGCGCTTCGGCGATTCGCCTGAGCAGATCCAGGAGTGGGCAGGTGTCTTCAACAAGAACGCCCTGACGATCGGCTTCGCGCGGCGTTTCGCAACGTACAAGCGCGCAACGCTCATCTTCCGGGACAAGGAACGCCTGAAGAAGATCCTCAACGCCCCCGACCGTCCCGTCCAGATCATCTTTGCGGGCAAGGCACACCCCGCCGATCAGCCTGGCCAGGCCCTGATTCGCGACATTCAGGCACTCTCGAAGGAAGAAGGCTTCCGCGGCAGAATCCTCTTCCTCGAAAACTACGACATGAACGTCGCCCGCCGCCTCGTCAGCGGCGTCGATGTGTGGCTGAACAACCCGCGCCGTCCCTACGAGGCATCCGGGACGTCCGGCATGAAGGTGCCGATCAATGGCGGCATCAACTGCTCGATTCTCGATGGCTGGTGGGAAGAAGCCTACCGCGAGAACCCGGAATCCGGTTGGGCACTGGGCGACAACAGCCGCGTCTACGACGACAAGGACCAGGAAATCCAGAATGCCGCAGATGCGGAAACGATCTACATGACGCTGGAATCGCAGCTTGTCCCGCTCTTCTACAGCCGCGACGAGCACGGCATTGCACGCGGCTGGCTCCGCAAGGTGCGCGAGTCCATGAAGACCGTCGGCCCGCTCTTCTCGATGTCCCGCATGGTCGAGCAGTACGCGGAAATGTTCTACTTCCCCGGTGCGAACCGTTGCGAGTTGCTGACGGCGAATCGCTTCGAGCGCGCCCTGAAGAACGCGGCGTGGCGTGATCGTCTGCGGGGCGCGTGGCCTTCAATCCGGATCGCCGCCCACTTGGAGAAGAACAACGGAGACGGCTTCACCGTGCGGGTGCGCGAGAAGGTCGAAGTCGTGGCGGAAGTGGACCTCGGCAGCATCGATCCGAATGACGTTTCCGTGGAAATCTACGTCGCGCCGTTGGAGCAGGACTTGGTCAGCTCCAACTTCCGCGGCGGAACGATTCCGATGCGCCCCGATGGCAAGAACGAGCAGGGTTGCCATGTGTACCGCGGCAGCCTGCTGGAAGGCGATTCGGGCAAGTATGGCTACACGGTGCGGGTCGTGCCACGCCACCCCGACCTCGTGCATCCGAACGAAATGGGCCTGATGGCTTGGGCACACAACACCATCTGAGCGCACGTCCTCTTATGAAAGAGAATGGGCCCCTCCGAACGTATCGGAGGGGCCCATTCATTTCCCGCACCGCGTGTGTCAGGCGGCTTTGACCGTAATGCGCCGGGGTTTGGCCTTTTCGGCGAAGGGAAGCAGGAGCGTCAAAACACCGTTCTTGTACTCGGCATTGATGCGTTCCTGGTCGATCTTTTCGCCGAGGGTGAACTGGCGGAAGTAGCTGGCCAGCCGGAACTCGACGTAGGCGGCCTCGGACTCATCCGCTTCGGGCACAACGGCTTTCAGCGTCAGAACGCTGTCCTCGACGTTGACATCGACGGCGCTTGGGTCGGCGCCGGGAAGATCCGCCACGACGGTCAACCCCTCGGCGGTTTCGTAGATGTCAACGGGCGGGGTCACAAAGCGCTCGGGTTCGCGGGTTGCTTCGGTTTCGGTTGCGACAACAGCGGTGCTTCCATTGGTCTTCTGGACGGTGTTCTCAGCCATGGTAATGCCTCCTTGGGAAGTGGGGGGGGTGAGGGATGGTCTTAGGCGACGTTGACGGCAATGCGGCGAGGCTTGGCGGCATCAGCCTTTTGCAGCTTTACGGTCAGGACGCCGTTGCGGTAGTCAGCCGTGACGTTCTCCTCGTCGACAGGGACGGAGAGCTTGATCTTGCGCAGGAAGCGGCCAGCGGCACGCTCGCTACGGTGCCATGCTTCGGGCGAGACGTTCTGGGCGGGGCGGGGTTTCTCGCCGGCAATGACAAGACTTCCCCCCTCGATGGCGACTTCCAGGCTTGCGGGATCAACACCCGGCGCGAGGGCTTCAACGGTCAGGTCGTCGCCCGATTCCTGAATGTTGATGAGTGGGTAGGACCGCGCCGAGCGTCCCGGCAGGAACGCACTGCGCAGTTTGGATGGCGAAGCAACGCCCTCGAAGAGGCGATCGACTTCGCGGCGAAGGGCTTCAAGTTCGCGGAAAGGGTTAGTGCCGTACATAGTGTCTGCCTCCGTGTTTGATTCTCAGAGTTTTCGGAGCGCCTTTGAGCGCTGTCCGATGGGAACAGGATGTATTCAAGGCTTGGGCCAATCACAGAAGAGGAGCCAAATACAATATTATCAACACTCTACTTAAAAAGGGGTCTCTAGGGGGCAAAGCAGGCAGCGTCGCACGCGGTGTCCTGCGACGTTGCGGGGCGTCGCGGCGCGCCGCTGCATGGAACGGGAACGGATTTCTCGTCCGAGTTGCTTGCGGAGAGCGGAGAGCAGGTTGGCGCGGGTTCTGCGTTTCACTTCGACACAAGGCAAGGGAGCACCTGATGGGTCCGTTCTGGAAAAGCGACCGTGAAGCAGCAGAGAAGGCGGCCTCTCCGCCAGTTCCTGCGGTGGAGAGTGACGAGGCGGCGGAGACAACCGAGCTCGCCGACAAGGTGCTGCGTCTGGCGGCGGAACTCGAAAATGTGCGCAAGCGCGCGCGGCGCGACGTGGAAGTGTCGCGGCGGCGCGAACGCGCCGAGGTGCTTGTTGCCTTTCTGGAGGTTCTCGACAACTTTGATCGCGCCATGGCAGCGCAAGGCGCGGTGGAGAACGACTGGAGCGAGGGGATAGAGGGGATCTACAAGCAGTTCACGACGGTGTTCGCGCGCCTTGGGGTGCGTCCTCTCGTGGCTCTCGGCGAGCCATTTGACCCCGAGTTGCACGAAGCCGTCGCCATGGCCGAGGTACCGGACACAGCGGAGGGCATCGTGGTGGAGGTAACCCAAAAGGGTTATACGCTGGAAGATGGCGAGGTGCTGCGCCCTGCCCGCGTCGTGGTGTCGCGCTAAGCTCAGGTGCCCTCGCGTTCGAGGATCGAGCGCAGCTTGGTGGCAACCATGTCGATCGCGATGGCGTTCTGGCCCCCAACGGGAATAATCATATCCGCGTGGCGCTTGCTGGGTTCG
Source organism: Candidatus Sumerlaeota bacterium (assembly GCA_030156535.1). GTDB lineage: Bacteria > Sumerlaeota > Sumerlaeia > SLMS01 > JAHLLQ01 > JAHCAW01. Next base: position 136,716 of record JASGMJ010000001.1, on the reverse strand, counting down.
ACGAACTCCATGTGCATCGGGCGGACGACGCTGGTGTACTGATCGACGACGGATTCCAGGGAGCGGCCGCGCTCGCGGACGTCGCGGTTCAGGCGGCGAATGAAGCGGATGTCGGCCTCAATATCGACGAAGAGCTTGATGTTGAGCAGGTCGCGCAGGCGCTGATCGACGAAGAGCATGATGCCCTCGACGACAACGACGCGGGCGGGATCGATGCGCTCGGTGCCATCGCGGCGCGTATACGTCGCGTAGTTGTAGAGGGGGCACTGGATGGACTTGCCAGCCTTGAGCTGCTGAAGGTGCTCGATCAACAAGTCGTTATCGAACGAATCGGGGTGGTCGAAGTTCATCTGCTTGCGGTCTTCGAGAGGCAGATGACTGAGGTCGTGATAGTAGTTGTCCTGGCCAATGATGGGAATCCCCTTGGTATCGAGGGATTCCGCGACGCGGCGGGCCACGGTGGTTTTGCCGGACCCGCTGCCGCCGGCGATTCCGATGAATAGGGTGCCTGAGTTCATTGAGGGGTAGCCACTTCGTGCGACGGGAGATGGGGTTTAAGGGCGGCCGTCCAGCGTTCGTAGGCAAGCGGCGTGAGGTGGACGCCATCGCCGGTGCACTCGGAGCAGAGCAGGCCGTTCTCATCGACGAGGACGGAGTAGAGATCGACGACGGGCAGATCGCGGGAGATCGCAAACGCCTTGAGAGCCTCGTTGAAGGCGCGGACGCGGGCGTTGAAGTAGTCGCGGTCCTGGCGCTTCTCCCCCACCGGAGGAACTGTGGTAACGATGAACCGCGCATCGGGGCAGCGGCGCATGGTCAGGTCGTACAGATGCGTGTAGTTGGCCAGAAGCGTCCCGATTTCCTCGCTCTCGTGGGCCAGATGATTGGTTCCCAGAAGCACGACGACGACGGAAGGATGGGTGTCGTAGATGCTCGGGCCCATGCGGTTGAGCACGCCGGTGTCCGGTGGCATTCCGGGTGATGGGGTGATGCCGTCGGCCTTGATGCCGCGGTTGAGAACCTGAAGGCCTGGGTAGTACTGCTCAAGAGGGTAGGCCTGAGTGAGCGAGTCGCCGACGAAAACGATGGGGCGGGCCTTGCGGTCAAGTGTCGCGTTTTCGAGGCGGAAGGCGGAAACACGCTCGTCCCAATGAATACCAAGCCTGCTGCGTTCGGCAGAGGGGGTGGGAGTGGGAGTCACGACGGGTTTGGGTGTGGGCATGGGCGTAGGAGGGGGCGGGGGGACTTCCGCGGGAACCGGCGCGGAAACCGTCGGTTCAGGGATATTCGACGAACAGGCAGTGAAAGTTCCGAGCACCAATAATGCAGCAACGAGCGAAACAGGTTTCATGTACAGTCCCTTTTCTCACCAATGGTGATGCGGTGGCATAGCGGGACGATTCCGCGGAGGGCTACTGGAAAGCGCCCTCTGCCTGTTACTTGTCCTGCATTTCCGCATCGGCTTCGAGAGGAGAACCGTCCACATTTTCCTTCACGCCATGGTGAAGGTGGTACAGGTCCTCGTGAGCATCCGAACGGCGCTTGATAATGAAGCGAACCGCGAGGTTGATCGCAATTCCGAGCACCAGACCGGCCAGCGTCAGGTGATACACGAGGCGTGCAATAAGGCCCGTTGCAACGATGGCGATCAGCGGCGCGATGAACCAGCAGGCGATAACCCAGATGGCGCGCCCGATCTTGAGTTCCGCGTCTCCGCGCGTGGCGAAAACGCGGTCTGAAAGGCCCGTGCCGAGAATCGCGGCAAAAGAAACGTAAGTCGTCGAGACGGGAAGCCCGCGGCCGGAAGCGAAAGCGATGACGGCGGCACTGGTGCCGGTGATGACGGCGGCGCGGACCGTGTCGAAGTGGATCTTCTTACCGCGCTCGTCGCGTCCCGGCTCGGGGGCCAGCGCAGGAGGGTGCGAGCTGCCGCGGACGCGAACAAAGATCCTCGCCAGCGCCTTGCACCAATTCGGAGCATACAGGTCAACCTGGTCGAACTGGCTCCCCGTGTTGACGGCTGCGCGGGTGACGCGCTGGGAGTAGTTGGTGAACATGCCCCCTGCCATCAACACCCCGCAGACGAAGAGCATCCACATGGCAATGGGCACCTTGGCCTGGATGCCGGCGATGTCGGTGAGTGACTTGCCATCGACGTTCTGCCACAGCGAAAGCGCGGAAAGCCCGGGCGAGGCGCAGTTGGCGAGGTCGTTCTGGCCAAAGGCAAAGGCCAGGCAGATCATCCCCATGACAGCCATGACGTGAAAGAGATACTTGCAGCCGCGCTCGCCCGTGAAGACGAGCACCATGTGGACGAGCAGCGTGAACCCCGCCCAGAGAAGCAACAGCGTGAACGGCACGCCAAAAGCGTCGAAGACCTGCAACTTCAGGTCGCCGACGAGGGCCACGTTCTTCAGGCCCTTGAAGATCATGAACCACGCTAGTCCCATCAGGATTAGGCCCGCAATCCACGGGCCGTGGGTCATCACGGTCTCCCGATCCTGGGCCTTGTCGCGTACAATACCTCGAAAGACTCGCATCACCATGAAGGAGGCTACCCCGGCAATGATGATGGAGACGATAATGCCGAGAGTGACCTCGCCCACCTTGGGCCAATGCACGTTCTCCGGCCCGGCCAGGAACCAGGCCGCGCCAACCAGCTCGAAGACAAGGCACGCCGTGGTACTCACCGGCATTCCGAACGCCGAGAACCCGTAGAGAAGCACCGTATCCACGAAGTACACGCTGATGTAGATGGTCATCGCCATCTGGAACGTCATCAGGGCGGGATTGAAGATGCCCTTGCGGGCTGTCTCCATCACGGGCGCGGCAAACGTGGCGCCCAGGATGACGGAGATCCCGGCAATCAGGATGGCGGTGTTGCGCTTGAGCGCACGGGCACCGAACACCGCATTGATCAGGTTGGCGGCATCGTTGCGGCCAACCTCCACGCAGTCCCAGATTAGCATTCCCAGACCGATAAACGCGGCGATCGGGAGAAAGTATTCGTGCACGGGGAACCCCTCGGGTAAGGATGGCGCGCCCCTTGGCTCTCTCGGCGGGCAGCGAGGGGTCAAGCCACCGTATGACTCTCGCGCGGATTTAACGCGATCCCAACGGCTTTTGAGTAGAGGGGAGAAGGCAAGCCCGCGAAATAGATCGTTTTATTGCGGCAATTTTATAACGGGGCAAGACATCCTGCGGCAAATGCCGGATGAGCTTGCAGCTCCAGCGCCGATCCGCCACCTTGGTCCATCTTGCTGCCCCGGCAGCGAGGCAGTCCCTCCGAGGATGGACCGATGAGCACCCTCCTTTCTCCGCGCCCCATGGCATCGCTGGCCGCCGCTCTGGTGGCTGCGTCCCTGAGCCTCCCCCAGGCCACCGGTGCCCAGAGCACCGCCCCCAAGGTGACATGGCACTGGCACCAACACCAGCCAATCTACTGGAATGACCAGCTTCGCTTCTCTGGGCAGGACCGCTATGAGTACGCATGGGAGTCGATTCAGCAGAAGGACGATGGCGCTGCCCACCCGACCGACGACCTCCGCGGCATCTTTGGCAAGGAAGACCGCGTCGCCGCCTATCAGTACCGGATGCGCGACGCCATTGGCAGCATCGGCTCGTACACGAACTCGGGCGTCTCGGTCAGTTACTCCGGCGCCCTGATGGAAAACATCGAGAGCCTCGGCAACGCCAATCAGCTTGGGTACTCCCCCGGATGGAAAGACCCGATCGACGAGGCGATGGGATGGAGTACGACGGGAGGCGAGCGCCGCCTCGATCTCGTCAACTTCACGTTCCACCATTCGCTCACCGGACTGCATAACCCCGAGACACTGTACATGGAGATCAAACTGCACCAGGAGAAGGTGAAGCAGGAGTTCGGTGCAGGTGCGGTGTCGAAGGGCTTCTTCCCGACGGAACTGACGTTCTCCACGCGCCTGATCCCGATTCTCAACGATCTGGGCATCGAGTGGAGCTACGTTTCAGGCGAACACATCGCGCGCGCGTGCCCGGACTTCCCGCTGCAACTCGGCAGCGGCGGCGTGAACTGCGCGCCACCCAACCGTGCCGACCAGATCAATCCGCCCGGCGTGGATTTCCTGCGCCAGTCCATCTCGCGTGGCTGCTCGCCCGTGAACGCGAATCCGCTCTCGTACCAGCCTGCCTATGCGAAGTACGTTGATCCGGAATCGGGGACGGAGCACAAGCTGATCGTCGTCCCCGTGGATCAGGCGAACTCGTGGGAGGATGGCTACCAGTGCATTGACGCAGGCTTTATCGACGCCCTGGAGGCAAGGAATAATCCGAATCAACCGTCGATCGTGGTGCTCTGCCATGACGGCGACAACGCCTTTGGCGGCGGCTTTACGTACTACAACAACTGCGTCAGCGGCGTGGCAGATGATGCCGCGGACCGCGGAGGCGAGCCGATGTCCGTCGGCCAGTACCTCCGGACTTTTCCGCCGAGCACGAGCAGCGTGGTCCACGTGGAGGACGGCGGCTGGGTGAACGCGGACAGCGACTTCGGCTCCCCCACGTTCGTGAACTGGAACTACCCGCTCATCACGCCGACGGGACAGCCGGACCCCGTGAATGGCTGGCACGAGAAAGCCCGCGACATGGCGATTTTCACGGCCATGCTGAATCGCATTCTGACGGCACAGCAAATCCAGAATCACACGCCGGACTTCGCTAAGATTCTCGATCCGGACGCCTCGACAAATCCCATCGACCGCGCCTGGCACTACTACCTCGGCTCGCTGGATTCGGGGAACGTGTACTTCGGCCCGGCAGGCGATCTGGAAGTGAAGGCGACGATCGGATGCAACGAAGCGGCCGAACACGTCGATCCGCTGCTCGACGATCTCTCGAACGACCTGACGCCGCCGACAATCTGGCTGCCCCAGCGTTTCCCCTACAATCCGGGGAGCGTAAACTTTGGCGTCGAGTTCGGCTACAGCCAAGTCGTCGATGACGGCGACTTCCACATCTGGACGTTCATCGCGGATGCCAGCGGCCCGGTGACGGCAGAGCTTCGCTATCGCGTGGACGCCGACGGCGTGAATCCGCTGGAGACAAACGAGAACGAGACTTTCGCGGGAGGAAGCGGCGTCGGCGCCTGGGAAGTCATCCCAATGAACCGCCGCGTTTTCCCGAAGGATCAGCCCGCCGGATACAACAACGACTCGATCGATTTCTTCGAGCTGCCCACTCACATTTCGGACCACTTCTCCGTTGAAGTGACGGGCCTGCGCGACAAGCTGATCGACTACTATGTGCTGGCCACCGATGCGAAAGGCAACGTGGCGAAGTCGCCCATCCAGCACGTCTACATCGGCACGGGCGAAGGCGCGGTGAACGACACAGCGGTAACGATTACTCCCCAACCACCCGTTCGCGGCGAGAACGCAACGATCACGTACGACGCAACAGGACGCGCGCTTCAGGGAGCCACACAGGTAAACATCCACCTTGGCCAGAACAACTGGGATTCCGTCGTGACGCCCGATCCCGCCATGACCTCGCAGGGATCGAACACGTGGACCCACACCTTCACAGTCGCCCAGGACGCCACACAGATCGATTTCGTTTTCAACGACGGCGCGGAAACGTGGGACAACAATTCAGGACAGGACTGGCACTTCACGACAACAGAGGCCAGCGACACGCCACCGACGGCCGCGTTCACCGCGTCGCCACAAAGCGGCACGGCACCGCTCACCGTTCAGTTCAGCGATCAATCGACTGGCGGCCCGACCGGTTGGTCGTGGGATTTCGACAACGACGGCACGCCGGACAGCACCGAGCGCAACCCGAGCCACACGTATACAACAGCGGGAACCTACTCGGTGAAGTTGACGACGTCGAACGGCTTCGGCTCCGACGATGAACTGAAGGCGAACCTAATCGCCGTTTCGCCGCCACCAACGGAGCCGGTCATCGCGCTGAACAAGTCGATGGTCGATGTCGTTGCGACTGCCGGGCAGAATGCTCCGTCGCAAACGTTCACCGTGCGCAACGCGGGGGCGGGCACGCTGAACTACAGTGTGTCGGTCAGCGGAGACGGCGTCGCACGCCAGGACGTGGTCAACTATCTGAAGGGAGAAACCGCGAATCCCGCGGGCCTGGACACGAATCAGGATGGCACCATCGACGCCGCCGACGTCGTGGCGGCAACGAGCACGGTTTCCTGGATGGACGTTTCTCCGAAGTCGGGCAACTCAACGGGCGAGGAAGACCTGCTCACGTTGTCCTTCACGTCGGCGGGACTGGGCACGGGGACGTACCAGGCGCTCGTTTCGGTTGCGGGCAACGCACCGAACTCTCCGCAAACCGTGGCCGTGGAACTCACCGTTGCGGATCAGGTGCCCACGCAGACAACGGTCGTTCCGAATCCCCCGGCTGCAGGCCAACAGGCGCGCGTATGGTACGTCGAGACGGGCGGCCCGCTGGCAGGAGCCGCACAGATTGTGCTGCACTGGGGAATCAATGGCGGAGCAAGCGCCGGAGGGGCGTGGCTCAACGTCACGGACACACCAATGACCGAGTCGGCAACCTCGGGCATCTGGTACGCCGACATTGCGATTCCGGCGGGGGCCACGTCGTTGAACTTCGTGACGAACGACGGCGCCGATCTTTGGGACAACAATGACTCGCAGAATTGGAACTACCTGACGGCAGGAAACTAATCCAAGGCGTCAGTGCAGCTTGATGCCCTTGATTTTCTCGACCGTTGTCGAAGAACGCTCGATCCGGCTCATCACGTCGTGGAAATCGCGCTGCGCCTGGGGCGTGAACTCGTAGAAGGAAATGCCCAGAAAACAGTGGGGATTGTCGTTTTCGGTCTTGTCGTGGTAGTCCGCCCAGACCACCCGGCCACGCAGCGAAATCGGATGCTCCGAGAAGGGATCGTCAATGTCGATCTTGACGTGGCTCATCCCCTTGATCAGATCGAGGAAGTCCTTCTTGGTCAGCGAGTAGGTTTTCAGGCGCATCCCCTCGCCGGCAATGTCCACCGTGACACCGCGAATGGAGTGCGGCGTGAACGTCTGATGCGGAATAAGCAGACTCACCATGCAGTCGAGCGCAATGCGGTAGCGCGCGCTGCGTCGGCGCTCGGAATCGGATTGCTGCTGCGTCACGGCGCACCCCCAGAGGGCATTGAATGAGATTGAAGAAACACGGATACGGCGCGGCAGCAACGCCTTTGGGGCTCATTCGGGGGTTGTTTCGCTCCCCCGCCGCCCAAGGAACTCGCCCATGGCTTCGAGGAGCGGCCCGGCTGGCTGGTGGCACGGCTCGATCCGGGGCAGCGAGCGCAGAAACCGGCGGCCGTAGTTCATCCGCAACAAGCGGTCGTCGGCGATGAGGACGGCACCGCGATCCGTGCGCGACCGGATCAGGCGGCCGAACCCCTGCTTCAGCCGGATGATGGCACGCGGGACGACCAGGGAATTGAAAGCGTCGCGTCCCTGCTGCTGGAGACGTTCGTACTGTGCTTCCTGCACGGGATCATTGGGGACGGAGAAGGGAAGCTTCGCGATGATCAGCAGTTCAAGGGCGCGCCCGCGAACATCGACGCCCTCCCAGAAGCTGCTGGTGGCGAACAGCACACTGGTCTCGTCCTCGCGGAAACGGCGCAACAATCGGTCGCGCGACTCCTCGCCCTGCAGCAGGCTCTCGATGCCAAAGCGCCGAATCGCCGGGGCGCAGCGCGCGTGCAGGCGCTTCATCTGGGCCCAGCTCGTGAACAGGATGAAGGCGCGCCCGCCACTGACCGCCACGGCCTTGCAGATGAAGTCCGCCAGCCGGTCCTCGAATCCCGCGTTTCGCGGATCGCCCAGGCCGGAAGGCACGCCGAGAAACACCTGCCCCGCATAGTCGAAGGAGGAGCCGAGGATCATGCGCTCGACGGGGCGCGCGGCGGGAACGGCAGGCTCGGCGGGAACAGGAAGATCGGCGCCGTCCGCCTCGCCCTCTTCAAGGGCGGCGGGATCGAAACCGGAATCGGCTGCGGAAGCGGTGGCACCGGTTTGCCGGACGCTCCGCAGGCCGATGCGCTCGAAAAGGAAGTCGAAGTCCTCGTCAACGGCGAGCGTGGCACTCGTCAGAATCTCGGAGTGCATCTTCTCGTGCAGGTTGTCACGCAGCACAGCTGCCACGGAAATTGGTGCCTGGCAGATGCGCGTGGACATACGGTCGCGCCGGTCGAGTCCGATCTCCACCCAGCGGCACATCTCGGGATCGTCGCGCAGAAAACTCATGGCCAGTCGGCGGTAGTGGTCGAGGCGATCCACAATGGCGCGCCACTCCATCGCCGTATCGCGCAGGCGTTCGAGGGAGGCTTCGTCGAACTCGTTGAGCCCTTCGATGGCCTCGCGATTGCGATCGACGAACAGGCCGATCTCGCGGGCCAGGGCGTGCAGGCAACCGGCGCATTCGCCTTCCCAGGCGTCGGCGAGCGTGTGGCGGGAGAGAATGCGAACGCGATGCTCGAGCCCGCGGCGGGGAGGTTCAAGCCGCGCAAGCTCCATGAAGGCGTAGGCGAACTCATCGACGAAGGTCTCGACCGTTTCGCGCGAATGGTCGATCCCCGGCATCAAATCGTAGAGGAGGATTTTCCACGTTCGGCTTTCGGCGCCGATGAGGCCGTCCTTGCGCAGCTCTTCCAGCTTCTCGCCGAGATTCGCGAAGAGGCCACGGCGCTTCGAGGCACTCGTATCCGTGCGTGCCAGCCGGCCGAAGAGACGCCGGATCGCGGGGCGGGTGATCTGAGAGCCAAGATGGCGCGTGGCGACATCTTCGAGGTGGTGCGCCTCGTCGAGCACGACGTGCTTGTAGGGCGGAAGCACGGCGGCCGTCGACCAGTTGCCCGATTCGCGGCGCACGGCGATGTCGCTGAGCAGCAGCGAGTGGTTCACGATCAGGATATCCGCGCGGGCGGCGACGCGGCGCGAGTTGTAGAAGAAACACTCTTCGTAGAACGGGCACTTCAGGCGCAGGCAGTTGTCGCTCTCCGAGGCCACGCGTTCCCATGCCTGCTCGCGGGGAGGGACGGAGAGCTCGGTGCGGTCGCCGGTGGCGCTCTCCTTCGCCCACACGAGCAGTTCGCGCAACTCGACGCGGAACTCGTCCTCGATCAGCGTCTGCTGCGGTTGAACCAGTTCCTCGCGGGCCATCTGGGCCTTGCGCTTGCACACGTAATTCGAGCGCCCCTTCACGATCTCTGCGCGAAACTCGCGGCCCAGCGCCCGGCGCACGACGGGCAGGTCCTTGTGCAGAATCTGCTCCTGCAAATTGATCGTGTGCGTTGAAACGACAATGCGCTCCTTGTTTTCCAATGCGTACAGGAGCGACGGAATGAGGTAGGCGAGCGACTTGCCCGTGCCCGTTCCCGCCTCGATGACGGCGATGCCGTCGTTGTTGAGCGCTTCGGCCACGGAGACCGCCATGTGGCGCTGCTCGGGACGGTTCTCGTAGCCGCCCAGTTCGGCTGCCAGGGGCGAGCCGGGGCCGAGTGCCTGCTCCACCTGCCCGAGGCTAACGGGACTCTTCTCCTTTGGCGTCTGCGGGCGGATGATGACCCGCAGCCGCGAGCAGTCGTTGTTGACGATAAAGCTGCCAACACCCAGGTTCCCCACCATGGCGGAGATGTTGAGATCGGCCTCGGAGGGAAGAAGCTGGCCGCTGGGGTGGTTGTGGAGAATGACCTCGCCGGGCTGGACGAGATTCATCAGGACGGGAACGGCCTCGCGCGAGCCGTAGGCGTGGGCCTCGACTTCCTGAACCAGACCATCCTGGCCGCGCCGCCCGATGAAGAAGACCTCAGTGCCGCCCGCTTCCGCGATTTCACGCGCGATCTGCCCGGCAACCTCGGGGGTGAGGTAGTGGTGGGGAGAGCCTTCGACGGGAAGAGCAGACGACATGGCGGCAACGCGAGGGGAAACGGGAGTGGCAGGCGCGGCAGGAGCTTCGGATTTCCTTCGCCGCAACTTCAAGGAGAAAGAGAGAAGAAAAGCTGGGGAAAAGCTGGGGCATTCCACGCCGGTGTGCGGCGAACACTTGCTGCTTCCTGCTTCTCTGCTTGCCGTGGGCGCACGGCCCCCGAGGCAAAACGAAGATGCCCTCGACATCACTCCCCTGCGGGCATTTCATGCCGCGTGCAGTTGAGACCATCTGAGGAGTCCCATGAAGAAGCTCTCCCCCATACTCTTGATTCTGCTTTGCTTGCTGGCCTCCGCCGCCGGTGGGGCGATTCCCGCGAACTACTATGACGGAGTGGATGTTTCGTCTCCGGCGGCACTGCGAGCGAGCCTGAACGCCATCGTCTCCAACGGGCACGACCGGATCGGGTACGACAACACCTGGCCCGTTCTGAAGCGAGTGGACGCCGATCCGGCGAACCCCGGGAACGTGCTGCTGATCTACACGGGGCAGTCGCGCGATGCCGCCGACCAGTGCTCCAGCAATTGCCAGGATGGCGATCCGCTCGCCGGAACGTGGAGCCGCGAGCACCTCTGGCCCCAGTCTACCTTCGATGACGACGAGCCCATGCGCTCGGACATTCACGCGCTCTACCCGTGCGACCAGGATGTGAACAACTCGCGCAGCAACAAGCCGTACAACACGGTGGACACACCGACGTACACGGCGGGCGGTTCGGAAGGGGATTCCGATTTTTGGGAAGTTAGACCCGAGGACCGTGGCAACGTGGCGCGCGGTATTTTCTACATGGACGTGCGGTACGAAGGGGCACCGGGCGAGATCGACCTGAAGCTTAGTGATGCGCCCGATCCCACGCGTGGCCTTGGCGAGATGGGGGTTCTTTCAACCCTGCTGCAATGGCACCAGGAGGACCCGCCGGACGACGCGGAGCGCGCACGCAACAATCGCGTCTACGATGAACAGGGAAACGCCAATCCGTTTACGGATCATCCCGAGTGGGCGCTGATTCTGTACGGCGTCGAAACGGGACCGGTCGACGGCACGGCACTGACCGTTTCGGCAACGGACCTCGCGCCGGCAACGTTCTCGGCAGGCGCGGAGATTCCCATGCTGACAATCGAAGTCGCCGCCAGCGCCTACGAGTGGGACATCGCATCCATCGCGGTGGAGCGCCTGGGGACACTGGGCGATGGAGAGATCGAGGCCGTGCGCCTGTACGCGGACGAGGATCGCTCGGGCACCGTCACGGCGGGAGATGCGCTGCTGGCATCAACGGCCTTCAGCAACGGATCGGCACTCTTGCAACCCAACAGTTACCGCATCAGCTCCGCGCCCGAGGCGTTGCTGATTACACTGAAAACGTCGGCGACGGCAACACCGCGCGCCACCGTGCAGCTGCGCGTTCCGGCAAACAGCATTCTGCACTCATCCACGGGCGGCGACGACGTTGATCCCCAGTTCGCGGCGTTTGAAAGCAGCACAGCAGAAGTCGAGTACATCCCCGAACCGGTCGAAGGCGTCGTGATCTCCGAAATCATGTACGACCCGGATTCAAGCGAGGCGTCGCCCATCAGGACCGAGTGGGTCGAGATCGTGAACATGGGGACGCAGGCGGCCGAACTGATCGACTGCCGCCTGCGCGACGAGGACGGCAACACGGGAACGTTCACCGTCACCCTCCAGCCCTACGAAGTGGCGGTGCTTTTCCCGGCGGACGCGACGCTGGCGGGATTCCAGGCCGCATGGGGGACGGACTTCACGGCGATTCCGCTCGATACCTGGGGAAGCATGGGACTGGCGAACTCCCCGAGCAGCACGAACGAGATTCTGGAGCTCGTTGATTCGCTCGATCGCGTGATCGACCGTGTGAACTTCGAGGAAACCGCCCCGTGGCCCTCATCCTCTTCCGATGGGCCGAGCATCCACCTGCTCCCCGGTCATCTCGATGCAACCGCGAACGACGACGGCGCCAACTGGGCCTTCTCGGCCGTGGGTACCAATGGCGCCAGGAACAACACGGTGACGGCAGTCTTCGGAGGCGTGGACACCGGTTCGCCCGGTTACGTTGAAGGAGCCGGCCCCACGTTCGTCCCGGGCGACGTCAACGGCGACAACGCCGTCACCCCCGGTGATGCGCAGTTGGCGTTCGCGTGCTGGCTGAATGGCGAATGCGCGCAAGGCGCCAACGCGGCGGCGGCGGATGTCTGCCCTGAAATTGGGGACGGAGTCATTACGCCCGCCGACGCGGCGGCGATCATGCGCCAGTATCTGGGCCTCGCCCCCGTTTGCTTTTAGAGCGCCTGCTGGCGCAGCAGGTCGGCGGGTTCGGCACGGCACGATGGAAGCGCCGCCGCCAGACCCGGCGCCAGCACCAGCACCCACACCACGCCCACCGTGGCCAACGCCGCCACGGGAGCGAGCATGAACGGCTCGCCCGGAACGAGCATCATTCCCGACAACTCGGCACCAAAGAAGTTGTTCACGTTCAGAAGCAACACCCACGCAACTCCACACCCAAGCAACGCAGGCAGAAGCCCGGCAATCGCGGACTCCGCCACCACGAAGGAGAGCAGCATCACCCGGCTCATTCCCGTGGCGCGCTGTACGCCCCACAGAGCGCGGCGCTCGCCCACACCCGCGAGCACCGTGGAAAACACGCCGACAACTGCAAGCAGCAGAACCGCCACGACGACACCCAGCGCCACGCCTTCGGCCGCGCCCACGGCCTGGCGCAATGTGCGCAGGTTCTCCCCCGCCGGCTGGGCCTGAAGATGCATCGCCGTAATGGCTCTCGTCACGTCCTCCACGTCGCGCGGATCGCCAACATCGACGTGCAACGCGCTGTACGTTTCCTCGCCGCTCCCCTTGAACTCGCGATTCCAGGCTTTCATCGCATCGGCGGGAACAGAGACTCCAACGAGAAGCGGGTTGGCCGTCAAGCCGACGACACGCGCGCGCACGGTGCGGGGTTTGGCCTTTGTCGAAAGCCCCAGCGTCGATTCGCCAAGAATGATCGTAAACTCGCGGCCGATGGCGGCGGCCTTGCTGAGCTTGGGAAGCGAGGAACCCTCCGCGATCCCCAGATTGTACATGTCAAGGAAGTACGCGGAAACGACTGCGGGGACGGGTTCGTTGCTTTGCGGATCCCAGTCGAACGACGTGTTGCCGGGGAGCTCGGCCGCGATCAGTTCCTCGGGAACGCCATGGAGAACGATGTCCGTCTCCAGGCTGAAATCGAGACGGCTCATCGAAACATGCGCACTGACAGGGAACTGCGCGGGGACCTGCGCGAAGACCCGCTCGACGCCCGGGAGTGCGGCGACGTCGGCGCGGCGCGATTCCGTCAGGCCACCGACCTCGAACTTCAGGAAGGCGAAGTCCACCTGACCGGCGCGGACGATAATGCGCTGGGGCGGGAAGATGCTCGCGAGCCACGGGCGGACTTCCGTCCGTGTGTACCAAAGGGCGTGAAAGGCGACGCAGCAGACCACGGCGGTGAGAAGCGCGCAAAGCGTCAGCACGGCCAAGCGCCCGCGATGGGCGCGCAGTTCCAAGCGAAACGTGGCGAACCACGGCGTCATTCCCACGCGGCTACTCCGCCGTGTCGTGTTGCACGGCCGATTCCAGAGTGTTTTGCAGCAGCATTGCGATCGTCATGGGACCAACTCCGCCAGGGACGGGCGTGATCTTCGATGCCACGGCACTTGCCGAATCGAACGCGACATCCCCCACGATGCGATAGCCCTTCGCCGCAGCGGGGTCTTCGACGCGATTGATCCCGACATCGATCACCACCGCGCCGGGTTTGAGCATCGAGCCGTCGATGACTTCCGCCCGCCCGACGGCGGCGATCAGAATGTCGGCCTGCCGCGTCACGGCAGCAAGATCAGGCGTCGCCGAGTGGCAAACGCACACCGTGGCGTCGCCGCCGCGTCCCTTGCGCATCAGCAGCGCCGCCATCGGCTTGCCCACGATGTTGCTGCGCCCCACGATGACGGCAAACTTCCCCTTCGTCTCCACCCCCGAACGAACCAGCAGTTCCTGAATGCCCTTCGGCGTGCAGGAAATGAAACCGGGTTTGTCGAGAACGAGATTGCCGACGCTGACCGGGTGAAAGCCATCGACGTCCTTGCGCGGGTCGATGCGGTCGATGACGCGGCTCTCGTCGATGTGCCTGGGGAGCGGAAGCTGAACAAGAATGCCGTCGATGGCGGCGTCATTGTTGCACTCATCGACGAGAGCAAGCAGCTCGGCTTCGGTGATCGTGGCGGGGCGGTCGATCTGCACGGAGTGAAAGCCGGCCTCGCGGCAGGCCTTGCCCTTGCTGCGCACGTAGGACTGCGAGGCTGGGTTCTCGCCCACGAGAATCACGGCGAGGCCGGGAGGGCGCAGGCCGCTCGCCGTGCGCTTGGCCACGGCGTCGCGGATTTCGCCTCGAATGGTGGCCGCGATGGCTTTTCCGTCGATCAATTCGGCTGGCATGGATGGTCCTTTGGCTTTGAGTGTCAACGCGCTCGCGGCGCGGTTTGTGAAGGCTGCTTGGGCACCTGCACCGAGGAGGAGGACGAGAGTTTCATGATGTGCGTGGAGCTCTTGCCTTTGCCGCTCAGCATGTGTGCCTGCTGCCCTTCGAGGGGAAGCCTGATCTGAAAGATGACAAGTCCTTCCTCACACAGCACCTCCAACTCGCCATTGCTGGCAGTGACGATCTGGTAGGTGATCGGCAGGCCGAGCCCCGTGCCCTCGTCCTTGGTGGTGAAGAACGGCTCGAAGATGCGCTCGCGCTGTTCCTGCGGAATAAAGCCCGTGTTCGCGATGCGAATCACCACGGGACGTTGATGCCGTCCATCGAGCAGGAGCGTCTGGAAGCGGATAATGCCCCCCTTCTCGCGCATATCCTCGAAGGCGTTCTGAATCAGGTTGAGCAGTGCCTGCTGAAAGCGCGCGCGTTCGAGCGGGATGTTGGGCAGCTTGCGGTCGAGCTTCCACTCGAACTTCAGGGAGACATCCTCGGACTTGCGGAAGCTGTGGCGGCACGTCTCGAACGTTTCGCGGAGCACCTCGTTCAGATTCGTGGGGACGGGGTTGCCTTCGCGGATGTTGGCAAAGTCCATGATGCTGGCGACGATGCGCTCGAGCCGGTCGATTTCGCTTTCGATCCGGCGGGTGTATTCGATGTCGATGGATTCCTCGGAATGTGCCTGACGCAGGTCTTCGCCAAGGAGTTGGGTCATTCCCCGAATGGACGCCAGAGGGTTTCGGATTTCGTGGGCAATGCCGGCGGCAAGCGTCCCAAGAGCCGCAAGGCGGTCGGCGCGCTGAATCTGAACGTAGAACTCGCGCATGGCCGAGAGATCGCGCACGTCCACCGTGCAGGCCGGTCCCTTGGGAGCGGCGGATGCCATGGGCTGGAACGAAAAGGAGAAGAGTGTCGGCGTCTGGTTCTTCTTGAGAACGAGCTCGATGGACGCAGCGGAGGCGACGCCCGCGACGGCTTCCGCGATCTGCTCGCGCAGCGCGTGCTCCAACTCCGAGTCGCGTGTGTGGGCGGCGCTGGCCAGGATGTGCTCGAAGCGCTTGCCCAGAATGTCCTCAAGGCCAAGGCCGAACATCGTGGCAACGTCCTCGTCGGCGGCCAGCACCCTTCCCTCGCTGTCGAGCGAGAGAAGCGATCCGGCCGATGCCTCGCGCATCTGCTCGTCGCGCCGGTGGAAGAGGTCGCGCAGATGATCGACCATCTCATTGAACGTCGAGCCAAGCAGGCCGATCTCTCCGATGTGTGTGGCAAATTCGGCCTGCGGCAGATCGCCCTGCATGACGTGCTTCATGCTGGCCACAAGGTTGCGCAGCGGACGAACGATCTGCCACGAGAGCAGGATGCCGATTCCGCCTGCGGCAACGGCACCCGCCGTGCCCAGCCATAGCACCATGTCCGCCAGGAACTCAGTCTGGCTGCGAACCTCGCCCTTGGGGAGCGCATTGGCGATCTCCGTCAGGTTCATGCTCATCAACAGGGCAACAAGCACCGTGTACAGGAGCATGAGCGAGGGCATGGCCACGACCAGACGCACCTGGCGGGACTCCAGGCGGGTAAGCTGGAGAAGCTGGCGGTCGTTCGCTTTGCCGGCGGAGAGGGGCGGCGTTTTCTGCTGGGCTGGCAAGGCTTCAGTGAACCTCTGCGGCGGCGCATCTGCCGCGGGTCATTGTTTTTTCGCGGGCGCTTCCGTTTCGTCCTTACGCTCACCTGCCTCCTGGTCGTCCGCAGACTGAACGCCCAAACTGGGGCGGAAGCGATCAAAGGCGAAATCGTAGACCGAGGCGATCAGGAAGGCGAGCGCGATCAACAGCAGCACCGGCGAGACCCCCTGGCGCTGGATGCCCGGCGCCACGCTGCTGAACCATGCCTCCCTGACAGAAACGTAAATCAGGAACAGCACGACCCACACGATGCCGTTGATCAGCAAGTAACCCTTCAACGAGAAACGCGCTGCCCGGGAGGATGGCTGAGTCATGGAGTGCTCTCCCGGAGGGCGGCGGCGGGGCGGGATCCAGAGGAACCGGCAGGAGCACGGCTCTCTTTCTCCTCCGCCCGGAACACCTTATGGCATTGGTAGCAGGCGTTATTGACATCGCGCAACGCCCGCGAGAGCTGCCGCCGGTCGCCCGCGCTCTCCTCCAGCGTCTTGAGGTAGGCCTGATTGGCCAGATAGGCCTCGATGGCCAGCTTGTCGAACCGCGGGTCGTCGATTCGCAGGCGGGGGTGCAGGCTGGCGAGGGTGTACGTGGCGACTTTTGCGGCGCCCGCCCGGGCTTTGCGGGGGTCCTTGTTGCTGGCGTCGCGGAAGGCACCCTTCATCAGTTCCATCAGTTCGTGCAGGTTCGGAACCTCCGGCAGGTCGACGGGGAGCGGAGCGGTTGTCGGGGCATCCGCGCCAGTTGCCTCGGGCGGGGAAATCGGAGGCGCCTGGGATACCGGCCGGGCGGCGGAAACACCCGGGAGTTCGGCGGCAGGGGACGGCTCTCCAACGGGAACAGAGGCGCCCAGCCCGGCGGCAGTCCCAAGAAAGAGGAGGGAGAAAACAAGGCTAAGGCGAGTCACTTCAAATTTCCAGCGCATCGGGGACGGTGCTCCTCGTGGGTTTCCTGACCGCTGCTGTGGGGAGGATGCTTGGGAACCCTTGGCAGCGCAACCGGACTTCGGAGCTTGCACGGCACTGGATTCGTCCTTGCCTTCCGGCGAACCGCTTCCTTTGCTTGGCGTCTCGGCTGCCGCCACCCCGGCAGCCAGCCCGTTCTGTCAGTTCCCATCCGCGTTCCAGCTCCCGAGGGTGCGATGTTCTTCAAGCGTCTTGAACTTAGTGGCTTCAAGAGTTTCGGTCACAAGACCACCATCGAATTTCAGGAGGGTTTCACGATCGTCGTGGGACCCAATGGCTGCGGCAAGTCCAACATCCTGGACGCCGTGCGCTGGGTCCTGGGCGAAACATCGGCCAAGTCACTGCGCGGCGGGCGGATGGGCGACGTGGTCTTCCGCGGCAGTTCCTCGATGAAGCCAGCGGGACTGGCCAACGTCACGCTGACGTGCGACAACGAACGCGGAACGCTGAAGATCGACCAGCCTGAGGTCGCCGTGACGCGCCGTCTGTATGCCAGCGGCGAGAGCGAGTACCAGCTCAACAAAGTCTCCTGCCGGATGCGCGACATCCATGAGATGTTCCTGGACACGGGACTCGGAGCCGACGGCTACTCGATCATCGAGCAGGGCCAGATCGGCCAGATGATCGCGGCCAAGCCCAACGAGCGCCGCGACATCTTCGAGGAGGCCGCGGGAATTTCGCGCTACAAGATGCGGCGCGAGGAAACAGTACGCAAGCTCGCGCGCACGCAGGATGATCTCAGCCGTCTCCAGGACATCGTGGGCGAGGTCGAGCGTCAGTGCGGCTCGCTGCGCTACCAGGCACGCAAGGCCGAACGCCATCGCCGCCTGACGCGCCGCCTCCACCGTCTCCAGCAGCGCATGCTCGTCATGCGCCACACGATCCTTACCAGCCAATACGCCGAGGCCGAAGCAAAGCGCCAGGAATTCCAGCGCGCCTTTGAGGCAACCGCCACCCAGGCGGCACAGGCCGAAGCGGCCCTCGTCGCCGAGCAGGAAAAGCTCGAAGCCCTGCAGGTCGAACTCCGGAACTTGCAGCAGACACGCTACGACCTGCGTGCGCGCCTCGATCGCGAACGCCACCGCGTTGAAATGGCCGGCCAGCGCATCCAGACGATCGACGAACGCCTCGTTGCCATCGACAAGGAACTCAAGTCACGCACCGACCGCCTCACGATCATTGCAGGCACACGCTCCTCGCTCGAGAGCGACATGGCGGCCGAAGAGGAGACCCTCGCCAACAGCAACACCGATCTTCAGCAGAAGATCGACCATCTCGACACCGTTCGCCGCGAGAACGAGCACGCAACGCGCGAACTCGAACGTCTGCGTGGCGAGCTCAACGAACTGCGCGCGCGCGAGAACACGCTGCTCAACGACAAGCGCCTGGCGGAGTCACTCAGCGAGCGCCTGCGTGACGAGATGGGACAGACGGAATTCCAGCTCGCCGAACTCACCCGCCAGATCGAGGAAGTCGAAGCGCAGTTCAACGCCCATCGCGAGACGGTGGCCGGGATCGACCAACGCCTGGAGGAGCGGCGCAACGAAGCGCGCCAGGTGCAGGAGGAAATCGGCAAGGACGACCGCGCCAAGAAGGAACTGGGCCAGCGTCTGGAATCGCTGACCCAGGAACTGAACCGCGCAACCTCGCGCCTGCAGGCACTCGTGGAGCTGGAAGAGAGCTACGAGGGCTATTTCCGCGGCGTGAAGGAAGTCATGAAGGCGGCGGACCGCAACGAGGTCCCGGGCATCATCGGCGTCGTCTCCACGCTGCTGCGCGTCCCCAAGGAATACGAAATCGCCGTCGAAGTCGCGCTCGGTTCCGACGTCCAGGACATCGTCACGGTGGGCGTGGACGCTGCCAAACAAGCCATCGCGTTCCTCAAGCGGCGCAACTTCGGGCGGGCGACGTTCCTGCCGCTCGATTTCCTCCATGCCGACTTCCCCACCCGGCATCTCGAGCCAATCTGGGGACGCCCCGGCATTCTCGGGCTTGGCCGCGACCTCGTTGAATACGACCCGAAAATCCAGACGGCCGTGAAGTATCTGTTCGGCAACACGGTCTTCGTCGAGCATCTCGACGTTGCGGTGAATCTGGAGCGCGAAGGGATTCGCAACCGCTTCGTTTCGCTGCAGGGCGACGTGGTCAATCCGCGCGGTGTTCTCTCGGGCGGCAGCCACCAGACGCGCGGCCTGCTTACGCGTCAGCGCGACATCCGCCAGTTGCAGGAAACCGTGAAGGTGCTGGAAGGCGATCTGAAGCAGTTGCGCGACGCCATGGCGGCCACAAAGGACCGCCTGGGGGCGCTGTACGGCCGAGCCGCGGAGCTGCAGGCGGAAACCCACCAGTTGGAGATGGACGGCACCAGCGCCCGCAAGGACTTGCAGCAAGCCGAGCGCGATCTGCGCGAGCGCCGCAACCAGCGCGCCTCCGTCGAAGCACGCGTCAACCAGCAGCGCGTCGACAGCATCCGGCAGACTGAGATCATCGAGAACTGCACGAAGGGACTGGAGGAACTCGCCGAGCGCCTGAAGGCATCCACCGAGTCCTTCCAGGCGTGCGAGTCCGAAGTCGGGCATTTGCTCACGCGCCAGCAAAATATCTCGGAGGAAGTCGCCGTTGCCCGCGAGGCCCAGCGCGGCGCGGCCGCCCGCGTTGCCGCCCTGCGTGAGCGCGTCGAGGAAATCGAACAGCAGATCGCCGACTCAAAAGCCGACCAGCAGGCACGCGAGCAGGAACGCACGACGCTGACCGCCGAACGCGAGCAGGCGCTGCTCGACCGTGACGACGCCGAGGAACTCCTCGGCAAGCTCGCGCGCGAGTTCGAGGAAGCCGACAACCAGGCAAACGACAAGAACGCGGCCATCGAAACGCAGGGCAACGCCATCCGCGAAAAGAGCATCGATGCACAGCGTTTCGCTCGCGACCGCAATGAGCGCGACAATGCCGTCCGGGAAGCGCAGGTGCACACGGCCGAGCTGCGTGCTCAGATCGAGTATCTCGAACGCGAAGCCGAAGACGAGTTCGCCCTGACGATCACTGAAATCAAGGCGGAGCTCCATGCCGCCGAACAGGCAGAGCAGGAGTGGCGCCAGCGCCAGGAGGAAAAGGCCGCCGAGGAAAAGGCACGCAAGGCCGAGGAACACAAAGCCGCCCGCGCCGCCCAATCGGAGGCCTCCTCCGAAGGCGAAGAACCGGCTGCCGAGGAATCCACTGAAGAAGCCGCTGAGAAATCCGCTGAAGAGACCGAGAAAAAGTCCACCGACGGCGATGATGACGAGGACGACCGCAGCAGCTTTGAAGAAGGAGCGCCCGTCACCACGCCCGAGGACGACGCGATCACCGAGCCCGGCGTCCTGCGCACCCTCGTCACCGACCTGCGCCAGAAGCTCGCGCGCATGGGAGCAGTGAACGAAGCTGCAATCGAGGAATACGCCAAGCAGAGCGAACGCCTGGAGTTCCTGATCTCGCAGCGCGACGACATGCTGACAGCCAAGGAACAGCTCGAGGAGGCCATCAGGAAGATCGACGAGACGACGGCGATGCTCTTCAATGATGCCTACGAAGCCATTCGCAAGAACTTCCAGATCATGTTCCGCCGCTTGTTCAATGGCGGTGAAGCGGATCTCGTGATGGTGGAGGATGAGCGTTACCCGGAACCCGGAATCGAAATCCACGCTTCCCCGCCGGGCAAGAAGATCACGGGCTCGATCACGCTGATGTCCGGCGGAGAGAAGGCCCTCACCGCCATTGCGTTGATGTTCTCGATGTTCCAGTTTCGCCCTTCGCCGATCTGTATTCTCGACGAAATCGACGCGCCGCTCGACGACGTCAACGTGGCGCGGCTTTGCGAAGCGCTCCGTCAGTTCGCCGGAGACACGCAGTTCCTCATCATCACGCACAACAAGGTCACGATGGGGCTCGCCGACACGATCTATGGCGTCACGATGCAGGAGCCGGGCGTCTCGAAGGTCGTCAGCGTCAAATTCGACGAGGTCGAAGAACAGGGCCTGCTCGATTCGCCCGCCCCTACGGGCTGAGCCCAGACACCCCCTTTCCAATTCCCACCGGAGGACACCCCGTGTTCTTTCACAAGTTCCCCGCGCCCGTCAACTTCCGCTACTCTGAAAAGTTCAACGTTGAAGCAAGACGCAACGATCTCATTCTCCGAGCTCCCGAGGGCATCGTACGCGCCCGGATGTATGAGCAGGGCATCGTGCGTATCGCCCAGGCACTCGGCCCCGACAACGCGAGCAACGAATCCGTGGTCGAACTGCTGCTGCCGCCGGATTCCGGCGCGCGTGCCGCTGTGACTTCTGAAGGCGGCACACTGACCAGCGGCAACGTTGTCCTGCGCGTTGCCGCACACGATGGGCGGTTTCTGCTCGAAAACGAAGACGGCGAGATCATCGCCAGTCTCCCCCGCCCCTTCGGCGTCAGCGGCCGACGCCAGATGCTGCTCTTCGAGCGCTCCGACGAGAACGCCGTGGTCTATGGGCTGGGCGAGAAAACCGGCGGGCTGGACAAGGCGGGCAAACCGTATGCCTTCTGGAACGTTGATGTCGTTGCCGAACACCCCCACACATTCACGGGCAATTCCTTCGATCCCGGCTATGCCTCGATTCCGTTTCTCATCACCAAGCGCGGCGGCACGTTCCACGGAATCTTCCTGAACTCACCGCGCGCCGCATGGGCCTACACGGATCTGCGGCATCGCGAGGGAGAGCGCTTCGCGCTGAGTCTGGGCCTGCGCGACAAGGACGAGCCACTGAGTGCCCTGGCGACCAACGACGGCCTGCTCGACGTCTTCCTGATTCCCGGGCCGACGCTCGCCGACGTGGTGCGCCGTTTCGCTTCGCTCACGGGAACGCACCCCGTGCCCCCGCGCTGGGCACTCGGCTACCACCAGTGCCGCTGGAGCTACATGTCCGCACACGAGTTGGCGGAAGTTTCCCGCCGTCTCGATGCCGCCGGTGTTCCCGTCGGCGCCATGTGGATGGACATCGACTACATGGAAGGCTTTCGCGTCTTCACGTTCAACAACGAGACGTTCAACGATGAGCAACGCGCAAAGAGCTTCACGGAAATCCGTTCACGTGGAACGCGCCTCGTCACCATCATCGACCCCGGCGTCAAAGTCGAACCGGGCTACGATGTGTACGACGAGGGGATCGAAAAGAGGCTCTTCTGCGAGAATGCGAACGGCATCCCGTATGTGGGCACGGTGTGGCCGGGTGCGACAGTGTTTCCCGACTTTTCGCTCGCCGAGGCGCGCTCTTTCTGGGCCAAACACATCGCCCGCCACCTCGATGCCGGCATCGACGGCATCTGGAACGACATGAACGATCCCTCCACGGGGTCGATCAGCTACGACGAGATGTGCTTTCAGCACGGCACCGTGGAGCACGACGCTTATCATAATCAGTACGCCAACCTGATGGCACAGGCAACCGTCGATGGCTTTGCCCTGCACGATTCGGCCAAGCGCCCGTTCGTGCTGACGCGTTCGGCCTCGCCCGGAATCCAGCGCACTGCCGCCGTCTGGACGGGCGACAACGCGAGCAACACAGACCACCTCGCCATGGCGATTCCGATGAGCCTGAATCTGGCCCTCTCCGGTGTTTCCTTCAACGGCCCGGACGTGGGAGGGTTCTTTCAGGACACCACCGAGGAGTTGCTGACCGCGTGGAATCTCGCGGGCTTTCTCTTCCCCTTCTATCGCAATCATTCCTCCACGGGATCGCGGGACCAGGAGCCGGATTCCTTCTCTGCCGAAACGCTCGCCGTCATTCGGAACTGCGTAAATACGCGGAGCAAGCTGCTCCCCTACATCTATTCGCTCTTCCATCAGCACGCGCGCACGGGCGACGCCGTGATGCGGCCTGTCTCCTGGGAATTCGACGCACCGGAGTACGAGCGCCTCGACGACCAGTTCATGCTCGGGGCATTCGTGCTCGCCGCACCTTTTGTCGATACAGTCTCGGAGCAGCGCACCGTCGTGCTGCCACCGGGATGGTGGTTCGACATGGCCGCCGGGCAATGGGTCGAAGGCGGGCGGACCGTGACGATCACCCGAACGGACAAGGCGATTCTCTATGCGCGCGACGGCGCGATTCTCCCCTGCCTGCCGGGAACGAGCTTCACGCCGGATCCCTCATTCGCCGAAATTGAACTGCACGTTTTCCATCGCGAAGCGGCCGGCACGTTCCGTCTCTTCGAAGACGACGGCGAAACGCACGCGTACCAACGCGGCACGTACCGCGAGAGCCTTCTGCGCGTGGAGAGCGGTCCCACACTCACATGCGAGGTCCTCCACGACGGCTATGCGGACGCGGGACGGATCACGCGCGAGGTCTTCTACGGTTCAGCACCGGACGGAGCGAGCGACGGCGAGGCCGAATGGCCCTTCGCCCGC
This sequence comes from Candidatus Sumerlaeota bacterium, assembly GCA_030156535.1. Taxonomy (GTDB): domain Bacteria; phylum Sumerlaeota; class Sumerlaeia; order SLMS01; family JAHLLQ01; genus JAHCAW01. The sequence goes on along the minus strand of JASGMJ010000001.1, from coordinate 113,196 downwards.
TATGCCGTGAAGATCAAAGCCCCCCGGTAGTCGACGCCTCCTGCTCTTCCTCGTCTTCGGGATGAGCTTGGCCGTTCATGTCCATGGGGGGAGTTGCACGGCCGGACGCGCCTGCTTTGCCCCCCCTTGCAGGCGGAGAGCCTGAAGAGGGGCGAGGGGAGGCCTCTTAGGAGCGTTTCCCCTTCTTCTCTTTCTTGTCTTTCTTGTTTTTCCTGGGCTTCTTGGCTTCTTCCTGATCGGGAGAAGCGGCCGGGCGCGACGCGAAGTAGGCGCGAATCTCGCCGAGGAAGTCGCGTCCCACGACGGCACCGAGAGTCTCCAGTTCCCATGAGAGAACTTCGTAGGCGGGCTGGCCGTCGGGGAAGGCGCAGCCACACCGCGTGTACGGCGCGTAGCCCGGAAAATCGTCGTCGGTCAGGTGGTCCTTCCCCATCGTCGGAAGCCAGAGCACCGTCTTGTCGTGACGCTCGAGCGAGATCGGGTGCAGCCAGCAACTCACCGGCTTGTAGGCCCACGGGTGCTCACCGTGCTCCATGGCCAGGGCCTGGAGGCTGCAACGTCCATCGTCGTAGCGGAAGACACACGAGGTCTTGTCGAAGTGCTTGGGGAAGTTCACGTGTTCCGGGTACTTGAACTTCTTCGTGCGTGTCTTGCGGGTTTCGGTGTCGATGAAGATGGCATCCTCAAAGGCGTTCTCGCGGGTGATTCCGAGTTCCTTGAAATGGAGCGGATGCGCATCGACCACGGCGCCGACGTAATGCTCCTCGTCTTCATCGAGGCAAACGCCATCGTAGCAGCACATGCCGCAACACTCGCCCATCGTGCAGGGCTTGAGCAGCGTGCCGAAACTCTCGAAGTCGATGGGGGCCTTCGAGAGACGCTTGCGGAAATACTTGCGGGACTCGGGAATGGGATCGAGGAGTTGAGAAGGCTTCAACGGCATGAAACAATCCTGCAGAGGAGGGGGAATTGGAAGGGCCAAGCCTTGGCGGAAACGACCTGCGACGCGAGTGAAAAGTGAGCGTAGTGCCCGCCGTTCCTGCTTGCCTGCAGGCGAACCAGTACGGCAGCGTCCGAATCCATCTGGAGCCCTCTCATGCTGCCCCGCACCTGCAAAGTGGCCCTTCTCAACATCGGCAAACCCGTGCCTGTTTTGTGCGCGGACGGAAGTTCCTTCACGAGCTCCATCGCCGGACGCCGCCCCGTGGATCATCCCGTGCGCCTTGAGCCCGAGGGGTTTGTGGGCGATGCCTGCGCGGGAAGGATGCACCACGGCGAGTACATGCGCGTGAATGCGTTCTGCCTGGCCCACTATCCCGCGATGGAGGAGTTCGCCGGCAGGCAACTGCCACGGCCAGCCATGGGCGAGAACCTGTCGCTTGAAGGCGTCACGGATGCGGACATCCGGGTGGGCGATGTGCTGCGTTCTCCGGGCGGCGCCGTGATGCACGTGACGCAGCCGAGGGAACCGTGCTCGAACGTGCCCCGCTTTCTGGGAGTGCCCGGAATGCTGAAGTGGCTCGTGGCCCAGCCACTCACCGGATTCTATTTGCGGGTGCTCACGGCGGGCGACGTTGCGCCGGGGGACGAACTCGAATTCATCGAGCATGGCCCCGCCGAGTGGACAATCGAGCGCCTGAACAAGGCCATGTACCAGGAAATCGCCGACGCGGAGCAGGTGGCCCGCCTGCTGGAACTGGCACCGCTGTCGCCGCGCTGGAAGGCCAGTCTGGCGAAACTGGCGGAGCGCCAGCAGGCAAACGCGCCGCATGGAACCCAAACACCCTCTTGACGCTCACGGGGCAGTCCGGAAGGCTAGCACCGTGGGCCTGCAATGAGGCGAGCCACACGAGCCAGGACTTCAGGGGTCAATCATGCAGGGAAATCTGGGGGAAACTGCCGGAGCGACCGCACCGCCTGTTCCCGCTCAGGCCGTGCGCACGTTCCTGTTCGCGCTTTCAACGGACTTGGGACCAAAGCTGTTCGCCTTTCGCGTCAGCAACCTGCTCATTGGCCGTTTGCCCGACAACCATCTTGCCCTCAATCACGGCAGCGTCTCGCGCCGCCACGCCAAGATTTCCGTCACCAATCGCGGCGTCATCGTCGAGGACATGGGCAGCCAGAACGGCACCACCGTCAATGGCACCGCAATCACCGGCCAGCACAACCTCAAGCCCGGCGACATCCTGCGGATCGGGTACGTCCCGCTGTTCTATTTCGGATTCGTCCAGCCCGACAACCCACCCGTGATGGACATCGTCGAGACCAGCATCGCCGTCTCGCCCAACGCCCCCCCGATCTGATCACCTCAGATCGATGCGCTGGCGGATGGGCGTGCGCCTCAGCTTCCAGCGCTCCTGCTCGCGAATCACGCGCTCTCCATCGGGCGTCACGATGACTTCGTAGCGCCAGCCCCCCTGCAGAGTCTGGGCGGGGTACTGGTCAATGCGCTCGATTCCGTTCTCCGGGTCGAGCAGGGCCACGCGCCGCGCCGCGTACTCCCCCGCCGGAACGAGAAACTGATCGCTCGCTCCGGGAGCGAGCAGAAGCACCAGCTCCGCATCCGCTTCCCCGGCTCTCTCCAACTTCCAGGTGAAGAACATTTCCTCTCCACCATGCACGATTTCGACCCGGGCCTTGTCCCGCGGAACGGTGGTGTCGCGCCCCTTTTCTTCAAGGAGGGGCCGGGTGGCTTTCCGCTCGATGTCGGAGTCCGAGAATCCGCGAGGCGGGAGATCGGGGAGCTCGAGATCATCGGGGAGCAGACTCGCCGTTGACGAAGCAGGCTCCTGGGAGGGCGGAGCGGCGAAAAGCTCGCGCGCGGGGAGCGCAAAAGGTGGCCCTTCGGGATCATAGCCCCCCGTCCAGTCGGCAAGCACCGGAGAGCGCCCGGCATCCGCGGGACGCAACAGCGCGTCAAGCGTCAGAGTGGGACTCGTTTCACGATCCCCTCCCTCCGCGTGAAGCAGTGGGGCGAGCAGGAAAGCGAGGACAAGAAGAGTGGGCCGGGAAGACATGAAGGCAGGCATAAAGCGTCAGACTGAAGTCTTTCTCCTTGGAAAAGACGGGCGGGTAAAACGAAATTCGGCCCCGGGAGGGCACTCCGGGACCGGGACGATGCTGGATCTCAAGTTGCCCGTGTAGGGAATCGTTAGAGCTCCTTGCCTTCGTATTGTGCGATGTAATCACCCCACGCGGTTGTATAAGCCCCACGGTCATTCGGTTCGGATGTGATGCGTACGTTGTCACCCGGCATGGAAGAACCCTCCCTTCGCATCGGGCGCAGGTGAGCGGGCAGCTTGTTGAGGTCCAGCGGCAGTGGTGTTGAGTCGGCGAAACGTGGTCTTGGTGCCATTGTTCTTACCCCCAACATTCTGAGTAGCAACTGCCTTTTGCAGATTGCAGGCCATGTGCCCAAGACTCGGCATTTTACTTTATCGTTTCGCATTTTCTCCTGATTTCTGGAGGGTTACACTTGGGGAGTGAAAGTTTGTTGGCAAGGTTGGGAATGATGCGTTGGTGCGTAACTTGGTCAAACTGTGCCTGAATGTTTCAGGGGCTGATCGAAAACAACCAACTGCCTATGGCTGAGGCCGCAATTGTTCAATCAAAATCCATTTCCTCGAACGAAGAATCGACCCGAAGCTGGCGCTTGAGAATGATGAGGGTGAAGTCGTCGAACTGGTCGGCATCCCCGCGATGCTCCATGCATTCCTTGTAGATGGCATTGCGGATTCCCTCGGCATCAAGGCGCTGGTTCTTGCGCAACAGGGCGTAGAGGCGCTCGGAACCGAACTGCTCGCCCGCCGCGTTCTGGATGTCGCTGACGCCATCGGTGGAGAGCAGGAGGATGTCTCCCGGGTCCAGCTGCAGGGTGCCTGCCTCGTACTCATTGTCCGCCATGATTCCCAGAAAAAGGCCGCCGGAATCGAGGAACTCCAGCGTGCCATCGGCGCGCAGAACGGCCGGGTGCGAGTGCCCCGCATTGACGTACTCAAAGGAGCTCGTGCGCGCATCCATGTACATCAGGACCATCGTGACGTACATGTCGTTCGTCACGTCGCGGTGGACCATGCGGTTGATGCGCTTGACGGTCTGGACGAGGGTGGCCCCCGGGTACTGGGTTTCGGACTGGAGGTAGCTGCGGGTCGTGGCCGTCAGAATGGCCGCGGGAACACCCTTGCCTGAGACGTCGGCAACGGCCAGCGCGATGCGCCCGTCGGGAAGTGTCAGGAAGTCGTAGTAGTCGCCGCCGACCTGCTTGGCGGGCAGCGACATCGCCGAAAGGCTGTAGCCGTCCAGATCGGGGTAAACCTTGGGGAGCAGGTTCATCTGGATGGTGCGCGCGATTTCCATTTCGCGGGCCAGCTTGTGCTGCTCGACCAACTGCGAGTGCAGGCGGGCATTGGTGATCGCCATGGCGGCCTGATTGGTGATCCCGGTCAGCAGTTCCAGGTCTTCCTGGGCGAAGGGAACCATCCGAGTGTTCGTATCAACGTAGACGACGCCGAGCTTCTCGCTCTTGTAGAGGACGGGCGCGACCATCGCCGTCCGGATCCGGTTGATGATGATGGACTCACTCGTGGAGAAGCGGTCGTCCTGTGCCGCGTCGGAAACGAGCAGCGACACGCCCTCTTGGATGCAGCGGTCAACAATGGAGCGCGAAACCTTGACCTCCGAGGCATCATCCTCTCCGCGGACCTTGATGACTTCGGGGACGAGCTCGCTGGAATCGGTGTCCACCAGCAGGAGATAGGCGCGGTCGGGCTTGATGACCTCGAAGATGATCTCCATGATTTGTTCGAGGAGCTCTTCGATGTCGAAGACCGACCGGATGGCCTCGGTAACTTTGTAAAGGATTTCAAGGCGCCGGGTGAGGTCGTTGACAGAGCGGCGCCCCTCCTTGTCGAGGGCGAGGGCCCCGGCGATGCTCTGAGAGTCCATGACGCCGGCACGCACCTGCCCCTGCGTCGAACCCCACTGGCGCTCGTCAACGAGCTTGAGCTGCCCCGTGCCTTCCTTTGCCCGGCGCAACGCCTCGGCATTGAGTCCGTCAGCCAGGACGGTGGTATCGCCCGTGTCGGTATGTGTGGTGTCGTCCTCGTAGATGGCCGTGGAATCACCCGTCTGGACGAGATCGCCACTGCGGAGCTGCACGGTGCCGTTGACAATTGTCCCGTTGTGCAGGGTGCCGTTCTTGCTGCCCAGATCGCGCAGGAAAAAGGAATCCCCCTGGCGGAAGACTTCCGCGTGATTGCGGCTCATTCGGCGGTCGACGATCTGGATGTCGTTGTTCACACTCCGCCCGATGGTTACCCGGGAGGATGTGAAGTAGTGGACTTTGCCGGCGTCCGCACCCGATTCGACCGTCAGCTTCGGCATTACGGCTTTCCACCTCGCGAATCATTCTCCCCGCCACGGGGAGGACAATCATTCGAGCACTGGCAGATGGGGGGGCGGCTACCGGAAAATGCCGGGCAGGGAAATGGTGCATGCATCACCTGATGGAACCGAATTTTCTGTTTGACGTGCCGGGGCTATGCAAAGACCCTTTCCAGCCTCCCGCGAGGGGGGGAATTCCTTCGTAACCGAGTGATAGAGCCATGGCAAAGTGTGAAATCACAGGCAAGCGCAAGCGCACCGGCAACACGGTGAGCCACGCGAATAACCGCAACAAGCGCGACTTCGGCGCCAACATCCAGAAGGTCAAGATTGTGGACGAGAATGGCACGCGTCGGCGCGTGTACGTCTCGACCAAGGTTCTGAAGAGCGGCGGCGTGCAGAAGGTTGCCCCGCGCAAGGTGCTTCTTCAGATTATGAAGGACGAGCAGGAACTGGCCGGCTAACTCCCGGCCGGCGGAGCGGGCAATCGGGCTCCGTGCGACGGACAGCAGCGAACCTGGTCAGATCCGGAAGGAAGCAGCCATAAGTTTTCTGTCCGGGTGCGCGGCCGGTCCGGTTGTCCGCCCCGCCGACCGGTTCGGTTCCGGCAACAGAGGGGAGAAGCGCAGGAGCCATCACGCATGGCTCCCCTTTTTTATTTCCCCCTCCTCCGCCCCTCAGAGCCTTTCTCAGTACCTTCGCTCTACCCGCGAATTCGTGCTCCCTTCTTCGTTGGTTTTGACTCGCCGGGCTTGGGGCGCAAGGTTGGGGGCATGGACCGAACGCTGAAACAGATGGGCGAAGACGGGATGCTGGCCCTTTTGGGGCCGGTGCTGCGTCGTCACACGGCTGCCCTGCCACTCGGCACGGGAGACGACGTGGCCATCACCGGGGCCCCAGCGTCCGGAGAGCGTCTCGTCTGGACGATCGACGCCATGGTGGAGGGAACGCACTTCCGCTTCTGGGAGGCGTCGCCCGGGGCGGAGTGGGTCGGGCGCAAGCTCGCCGCCTCGAATCTGAGCGATCTGGCCAGCAAGGGAGCGACGCCGCTGTATGCCCTGGTCTCCTTCGGAGCACCGGGCGGAACGAGCGAATCACGCATCCGTGAATTTTATGACGGGTTGGAACGAGAGTTGGCCGAGGCCGGTGCGCGCCTGATCGGCGGCGACACCGTGCGCGCACCGCAGTGGACCCTGTCGCTGACGCTGGTGGGGGCGCTGCCGGCGGGCCTGCCCATTGCTGCACGCAGCCGTGCCCGCCCAGGCAGTTCGCTCTACGTCACGGGCCATCCAGGACGCGCGGGAGCGGGGTTCCTGCTGCTGGACGGGTTGCCCGCCGCGTTGCGCGTGGGGCGCGAGGACCTGATTCGTGCGCACGCGAGGCCAAAGGCCCGTCTGGCGGAGGGGCGTGCGATCATTGAGGACTTTCCCGATGCGGCCATGCTCGACGTGAGCGACGGCATCGGGCGCGATGCCGCAAGGCTGTGCGAAAGGAGCGGCGTGGGCATTGTGCTGGAAGAGGCCCTGCTGCCAGTGTCCGAAGACGTCGGGGAAGTTGCCTGTGCGGCAGGCAAGAGCGGACTCGAACTGACGCTGTTCGGCGGCGAGGATTACGAATTGCTCTTCGCGACGGAGGCGCCCGAGGATCGCGTTCGTGCGGCCTTCGTACAACGAGGCATCGTAACACCCGTTACGCGCATTGGATGTGTTGTGGAAGGAAACAACCTGACCATTCGCAGCCGTGACGGAACTCAACGAGCCATAACGCCGCAGGGATTCGAGCATTTCGCATGACGGACTCAAACAAACTGCCAAGCGACATCCTTGTGGAACGTCTCTGCCTGGTGCAGGCGGACGTGGATGACGAGACCCCGGAGGTAATCGGGGCGGTGCTCGAACGCGCCTTGGAAGAAGGAGCTCTCGATGCCGTGGCCATTGCCGTGCAGATGAAGAAGCAGCGGCCGGGAATGAGAGTCGAGATTCTCTGCCGGCCCGAGGACGCTCCACGGTTCGAGGCGTTGCTGCTGCGGGAGACGGCCACGCTCGGCGTCAAACGCCTGGAAGTGCGCCGAACGGCCTTGGCACGGCGCGAGGAGCGCGTGGAGGTGCTCGGCGAAGCGATCCGCGCGAAGGCCGCGCTCTGGGAAGGCGAGCCAATCCGCATCAAGCCCGAGTTCGATGACTGCCAGCGCATCGCACGAAACACGGGACGCCCCCTGCGCGAAATCATCGACCGCGCGCGCCGCGCCGCCTCCGTACTGCTCGACACGTTTCGCAGAGGCTAGGAGACAGGCGCCTTGACCGGCATCCCCACCGACGACGACTCCCTCGCCCGTCTGCCCACGAGCCCCGGCGTCTACATGATGCTGGACGCGAAAGGGCGCGTGCTCTACGTGGGCAAGGCCATCAACCTGCGTTCGCGCGTGCGCTCCTACTTCCGCGAGGGAGGCGACGGACGCTTTCTCGTTCCCTATCTGCGCGACCGCACGGAAACCGTGGAAACATTCATCACGGACAACGAGAAGGAGGCCCTGCTTCTCGAGAACACTCTCATCAAGAAGCACAAGCCGCGCTTCAACATCCGCCTGCGCGACGACAAGACCTACATTTCGCTGAGGCTGGACACGACGCACAAATGGCCGCGCCTGCACCGCGTGCGCCGCCGGCGCCGGGGTGACAAGGCGCTGTACTTCGGACCGTATTCGAGCAGCAAGGACGTGACGGAGACCATGCGCTTTCTCCAGCGTCTCTTCCCGTTGCGCTCGTGTTCCGACGCCGAACTGCAGCGCCGTGTCCGCCCGTGCATTCTGCACCAGATCGACCGCTGCTGCGCGCCGTGCGTACACCAGGTGGACCCCGCCGTCTATGCGCGCTACGTAGAGCAAACAATGCAGTTTCTGCGTGGGCGCCGGGACGATGTCATTCAACTGCTGCGCGCCAAGATGGACGAGTACAGCGAGGAACTGCTCTTCGAAAAGGCCGCCATGGTGCGCGACCGCATGAACGCCATGCAGGGCACGGTGGAGGAATCGAAGGTCTACAGCCACCGCGTGTTCGACCGCGACGTGATGGCCTTCGTACGCAGCGCGGGACGGATGGTCTTTGAGGTCATCAGTTTCCGCCAGGGGCGGCTGGACGAGACGAGAGCCTTTGTTGTGCGCGATACTGACCTCGAAGATGCCGAGGCACTGGAGCAGTTTCTCTCGCAGTTCTACGACACAACGCGCAACGTGCCACTCGACATTCTGGTGCCGTTTGAACCGGCAAACCGCGAGTTCCTCGAAGAGATGCTGCGTTCCCAGCGCGGCGGTCCCGTGCATCTGCGCGTTCCCCTGCGCGGAGTGAAGCGGCGCCTGATCGAGATGGCAGCACAGAATGCCCGAGCGGAGTTGGAACGTGCCGTTTCGGGCGCAAAGTCCGTGGCCGAAACGCTCGAAAGCTTGCAGAGCATGTTGGGTCTCCCCCGCCCCCCGCGCGTGATTCACTGCTTCGACATTTCCACGTTCCAGGGATCGTTCCCGGTGGGCTCGATGGTTTGCTTTCGCGACGGCGAGCCCGACAAGAACAACTACCGCCGCTTCAAGATCCGCACGGTGGAAGGGCAGAACGATTTCGCGATGATGCGCGAAGTGCTGACCCGTCAGTACAGCCGCGCCGCGCGGGGCGAAGGGGAAAAGCCCGACCTGACGGTGATCGATGGTGGCATTGCGCAGTTGAACATCGCCGTGGAAGTGCTCGGCGAGTTGGGCCTCACGGATGATTTCCCCGTCGTGGGCCTGGCGAAGTCACGCCTGAAGGATAGAGGGACGGAGGAAAAGGAACGCACGCAGGAACGTGTCTTCCTGCCGGGACGCAAGAACCCTGTGGTCTTCAGGCGATCGGACCCGGCGCTGCATCTGCTCGAACGCGTGCGGGACGAAACACACCGATTCGCCGTGACGTACCACCGGCTGCTTCGTTCACGGAGTGCGTTGCGCTCCGGCCTTGAGGAGATTCCCGGGGTCGGGAAAAAACGGGCGGCGCAGCTTCTGAAGCACTTCGGAAGCCTCGCGCGCATCAAAGCTGCCACTATCGATGAATTGGCGGCCGCTCCGGGCGTACCAATGAAAGTGGCGGAGCAGGTGCACGCCTTCTTCCATGCGGCACCAGCCACCGACCACCATACCGACTGAAGGGAACAGTAACAATGGCGGAACTTCTCACCGTCGAAAGTCTGATCGCGTTTCTCACTCTGGCCAGCCTGGAGATCGTTCTGGGAATCGACAACATCGTGTTCATTACGATCCTTGTCGCCAAGCTGCCTGAGTCCGTGCGCCCCAAGGCAATGCGCATCGGGTTGGGGCTCGCGATGCTCATGCGCATCGGCCTTCTGCTCTGCATCAGTTGGGTGATGAGACTCACAACGCCGCTGTTCGGCCTTCTGGGGCACGACTTCTCCGGCCGCGATCTGATTCTTCTTCTGGGCGGGACGTTTCTGATCGGCAAGAGCACCTATGAGATTCACGACAAACTCGAAGCGCCCGAACACGAGCATCACGCCATGCCCCGGGCCTCTTCCTTCGGCGCCGTCCTTGTGCAGATCATGCTGCTGGACATGGTCTTCTCGCTCGATTCGGTCATCACCGCGGTGGGCATGACGAACGTCGTGCCCGTCATGATTGCCGCCATCGTTGCGGCGGTCGGAGTGATGATGATTTTCGCGAGTCCCGTCGAGAAGTTCGTCAGCAAGCACCCGACAGTCAAGATGCTCGCTCTCTCGTTCCTGATTCTGATTGGTGTGATGCTGGTGGCCGAGGGCTTTGGCAAGCACATCGAGCACGGCTACATCTACTTCGCGATGGGCTTCTCGTTGCTTGTGGAGATGCTGAACATGCGGCTGCGCAAGATCTCGCGCCCGGTTCGCCCGCGCGGCAATCCCGTCGCGAATCCGGCGCCCGGCGAGTGAAAGCCCCGGGCTTAAGAAACCGCCGACCCCTTGCGAGGCCGGCGGTTCCGAGAGGAGAGATGTCGTCTGTTACAGCGTGGGCTTAGGGGAGTTCGGGGAGTTCGGGACGCTCGGGACGCTCGGGACGAGCGGGGCGCTCGCCGGGCTCGGGAACGCTGCCGTTCTGGACCCAGCGCTCGATGACCTTGCGGATGACAGTCTGAGCGACGTCGGGCTGGTCGACGAGAGCTTCATCGATGGTGGCCTGCTCGGCATCGTCGATAACGCCATCTTCAAGCATCGGGCCAACAAGCACGGCGAACTCGTGGATCACGGCGCGGACTTCATCGCCGGGACGTTCGGGACGATCGGGACGGTCGGCAGCCCCAGGACCCGTGCCATCACCAGCACCAGGATCCGTGCCATCGTCAGCACCCGGACCCGTGCCGCCACCAGGACGCTCGCCGCGGCCGGGGCGTTCGGGGCGGTTCTCCTTGGCGTATTCCTTCAGGAGTTCTTCCTGCTCGGCGGTAAGGACGGTCTTCACGACCACCCTGTGCGAGTTGACGATCTTCATCTTTTCGTTCATGGCCGCAGTGATTTCGTCGATGGCGGCATTGACGTCGGCGAGCACTGGGTCGTCGACTTCGAGGACGGCGCGGAGTGCCTCGTGCGCATCCTTGATGGCGCCCTTGGAGGCTTCGAGCGACTCGACCGTGAGGGCGTGAGAGTCGGCGAGGTTGGCCACCTGGTCTTCGGTGAGGGCAAGTGCCGTGACGATTTCTTCCTTCTCCCAGAACTTGTTCAGGGCAAAGGGCGGGTGCTGCCGGGCACCAGGGCCGCCGCGACCGGCTTCGCCGGCGATTCCGCCGCCCGGGCGTTCGGGACGATCAGAATCGGTTGCCGTGTCGGTCTTGACGATATCGCTGGCAGCACCGCGCAGACTGCGGGCCGTCGTGGCGCTTCTGCTGTTCGAGGCTTTTTCCGCCGCGAAGCCAGCCGTTCCAAGGGCGAGGACTGACGTCACTGCGACCGCTGCAAGTGCTTTGTTGAGACGCTTCATAGGATTGCTCCTTCGAGGATGTTGTTCCAATCGGCTGGCTTTGCCGATGTACGTGCCTTCTCCATAGAGAAGAGGATGCCATTCCCTCCAAGCCCAAGAGAACGAGATAAACCTTTTCCCATCAGATGTATGCACAATCGAAATAGAGGAAAAGGCACCGGGGCGCGTACCTTTTGGTACGCAAGGAACAGGGGTGGCGTACGCCATGAAGCAAAGCCCTTCCCGGCCTGAGGGCGGGGAAGGGCTTTGTATTGAAGACAAACGGAGTTCAGGAGAGAGCGGTGTGCTCGACAAGCACGGTATCGGGCGGCATTGGCAGTGCCGCGTTCATCTGTGCCGCGCGTTCGGTGGCTTGGGAGAAGAGGATGAAGGCAGCGATGAAGCCAATGATCGCCATCACGAGAATGATGACAAGACCGGCGATGGTGATGTTGCGGGACTGCCGGCGCATCTTGGCCATTTCCTCAGCAAGCAGCGGCCGCACGTTCGTTTCGATTTCACGCGAGAGGGCGGCCTTGGATTGCTCCTGAATGATACGGGGCAGCTGGGTTTCCGCCACGGCGACCATCTGGCGTTCCGCGAGATCGGGGAGCGATTCCTTGGCGACGAGCGGGACGAGCTTGCGGGACTGCTCGGTGATGATGGTCACGAGGTGCTCGCCGATTTCGGCGGCGCGCTCCTCGGCGGCCTTCGTTACGCGGGTTTCCACTTCACGCGGCAGCGTGTTCTCGATCTGTTCGCGCAGACGCTCGCGCATGATGCTCGGGAGCATTGCGTCGATGGCGCGCTTGACGGTGCGCTCGGTCTGCTCGACGAGGATTTTGTCCATCGCCTCGGAGACTTTGCGCTCGGCCAGTTTTTCGACCATCGAGTGGGCGACTTCCTGGACGGTCATCTTGACGAGCTGCTGCTCTTTTTCGGCCGAGAGGGCGGTGACGCGCGATTCCACTTCGCGCCGGGCGCGCTGATCGATGATCGAGACGATGGACTGGATCGCCCGCTCGACGATGATCTGGATCTTTTTCTCAACGGCGTTCTGGATTTTCTTTTCGGCGAGGGCCTGCATATGGCTCTCTGCCGCTTCCATCAGGTACTGTTCACTCAACACCAGAAGGCGCTGTTCCTCGATGATCTCGCGCACTTTGCTGACGAGCTTGTTCGAGGTAAACGGCTTGGCGATCCAGCCCGTCGCGCCCTTGAGCGGAACGCTCTCGAGCAGATCGACACTGTCCTCGGGAATGAGAAGGAGGACGGGGATTTTGTGTGTTCCCTTGTCAGTCTTGATCTGGCGGGTGGTTTCGAGTCCGTCGAGCCCTTCGAGCGAACTGTCCACAAGGATGAGGCTGAACTTTTCGATGTCGGGATTGACGAGTGCGGCCAGTCCGTTGCTGGCGATCGTTACGCGGTAGCCGTGTTCCTCCAGGACACCCTTGGTGATGTCCTGGACGGCTGCGGATTTGTCGACGACGAGCACCCGTTCCGCGGGCATGGCGTTACTCCTTTGCGGCTTGCCGGTCGATCCGGCTGGCCGTCGGTCTTCTTCTTAGGTCAGCTTCAATACCATCTGGATGCGCTCGATCATGGGCACCTCCTTGCGGTACTTCAGAGAGAGGTTTCCGTTCAACTCGTCGAGCAGATCGCGGATCGCCTTGGCGGAGATACGCTCGCCCACCCGTTTGCTGGCGACTTGATACAAGGCGCGCAGCAGGTGCATTTGTCCTTCGAAGGCATCCTCGAAACACTCGTCGACGGCCTCGCCAAACTCACAGCACTCCAGATACTTCTCCAGAACACTGCAATCGATGGTGTTGTCCTTCACCCGCACGAGATCGGCTTTGGTGTAAACCTGAACCAGATCAAACCAGACGCGATCGATGAGTGAGTCGTCGCCAGCGGCCGGAGCGAATTCCTTCATGGCCCGGACGCGGCGGTAGAATTCCATGGCAATGTTCGCGAGCGCACCAATGGGCGAGACGAACGAGGCGCGGGTCCGTGCGTCCGCCTTTTCTTTGCCACGCGAGCCGCCTATCAGGGTGCTCAACATGCCGCCGACGCCGCGTTCCGGACGAATCAACGGCTTCTCGTTCTGGCTTTCCGGCGCGGACTCGTCCTGTGTTTCGTTGCCCGTTCCCGGTTCCTCGGTGCCCGTGGCGCTCTGGCCGCCCCCCTCGCCCGAAACAACGAGAAGGCCGGACTTAATGAACTGACTCAGGATGCGGTGGACTTCAAAGCGGCCCATGTTGGAACGGTTGACGATGGCGCGCACAGTGAAGTGCCCATTGACCTGGGAAAGCACCTGCCACTCGTCCGGGCGCAATTGCAGGGTACGTTCGAAATCATCGCCCACAGTCGTCACAGTCAGGACCAGGCGGTCGTTGGGTATAACAGCGATGATCTTCTGCCACTCGTCGTTGCGGCGGGTTCCTTCCAGAATCAGCGGCTCGATTTCAATGGTGACGATTTCGTCGCCAAGCTGATTGGGTGGAACGTTCTCGAAGAAGAACTCTCCATCCTTCCAGGCAAAGAGGTTCCAGATCTCTTCTTCAAGCTGGAGGCGAAGGGTCTCGCGGATGGTGTCCTCGGTAATGATGTCGCGCTCGACGAGAATCTGACCGAGACGCTTGTCCGACTCGACGGTTCGCTGAACGGCAAGAAGGCGCGAGAGCTCGCTGCGCTTGAGCAAGCCGCGGTTGACGAGCAGATCGCCGATGCGGCGGCGCCGGTCGAGGGCGGAGGAGTTGATGATCCGCCCATGACTGATCGTCAGCGAGATTTCACTCCGGTCCCGCCTGAGCTTCAGGATACCGGATGATTTCCCCATGCTGATGAACTGGAGAACCTCCGGCAGAGGTACCTGCTGCAGACTTCCTTGCATCCGGTTTCAGTCCTCGCCGCGTATCGTATGGTTGAGAGATGAACGCCCCTGCTGGGCGAAGTTATTCCGTCTTGAAGAGATCGTCGAGACGATCTTCGACGTCGCGCTCGATGTCGATCTGACGGCCGGCGGGAAGCTTCTTCTCGCGGGCCTTGTCGAGTGTCTCGCGCATGGCCTTGGCGCTTTCCTTGGAATACAGGCGCACCATGCCGATCGTCGTGCGATCATCAAAAATGACGGTCAGAATCGTGTCTTCGTCGACCAGAATGTTGTGGATGTGGTCTTTCTCCCCCTGATGAAAGAGGACGGAGAAGTCACTCTCGCCCACAAGTTTGGCCATCGCGCGCGTGGAAGCGAAGGAACCGGCGATCAGAGCAGCCAGGGCATCGGTATCGATGTTCTGGGTGAAGCCCTTCTTCGCGAGGCACTTGCCGTCGGCGTCTACGAGAATGGCGCACTTGGCTTCCGACTGCTTCAGCATCTGAAGCAGAGTGCGGTGGATCTGCGTGATCTCGGTTTTCGTCAGGATCAGCGGTGCTTTCGCCATGAGTCGGACCCTCTCTCTTATCGGGACAATCTCGAACCGTGTTGCTCGCTCAACTGTAAGGCATGACTTTCTTGCCGGCCGGCAGCACATTGATCTCGCCGCCAAAGCCCATGTAGCGCACGAACAACTGCTTCATGCTGTCGTTGCGAACCCAGGCAAGGAGCGACGGGCCTTCCTGTCCGGGTGCGGACTCCAGCACCAAAAACTCCGTCTCGGCGCCTTCGTAGATAGCCTTGTCGGTTCCGGCGAGAATGAGGCGCGTACTGAAGGTGCGCGTCGAAAAGCCAAGGAAGGAAAGCTGACCTGTGAGCTGGTACTGCTTCTCTTCCGCAGCGTTGGCGATCGAAAGATTGCCAGACCCGGTGCCCATACCGCGCCACAAGGCCGAAGAAGCCTGGGAGAAGCTGACACCGGCGGCGGTCGGCGCCGGGGCCGGAGGAGCAGGCGGAGCAGGGGGCGGCGCCGCAGCAGCGGGCGCAGGAGCAGGCGCGGCCTTCGCTGCGGGAGCCTTTGCGGGAGCCGGCGGGGCCTTTTCCAGAGCGTCGTCGGTCAGTTCCGACTCGTCCATCGCGTCGTATTCGTCCGCGGCGGGTGCCGCAGCCGGCTTGGCAGCGGGCTTGGCCGAGGAATCGGCCTTCGCTGGTGCCGGAATGCTGGCCCCCCCCTGGCCCTGATTCAGCTTCTGAATCACCTGGCCGCTGATGCTCTTGAGTGTTTCCTTTACGCCACCGCCGTTGACGGCAATAGCCTCAACGACCGGGATCCCGTACCCTTCGAGTCCAAGGCCCTTGAGAATCTCTTCCTGCGTGCTGATCTGGGGCATGTCGCGCTTGTTGAGCTGCAGGACCCACGGAATGCCCTCGTGGTCGTCTTTCCCCAACTGCAGGTGGTAGCCATACTCTTCGAGGTTTTGGCGCAGGTTCTCAAAGGACTCGGCGTTTTCCTGGAGGCGGTCCTTCTGGCTGTCGACAACGAAGACAAGGCCATCGACACCGCGAAGCACGAGCTTGCGCGTCGCGTTGTAGTAGACCTGTCCGGGAACGGTGTAGAGCTGGAACTTCGTCTTGAAGCCCTTCACCTCGCCGAGGTCGAGGGGCAGGAAGTCGAAGAACAGCGTGCGATCCTGCTCGGTGGCGAGCGAGACGAGTTCACCACGAAACTTGCCGGGCACCGTCTTGTGGACGTGGATAAGATTCGTCGTCTTTCCACAAAGGCCACAGCCATAGTAGACGATCTTGCAGGAAATCTCTTTAAACGCGTAGTTGAGCGTTGCCATTGTCCGGTCAGTCCGATCCTTTTCCCAGTCTGGAAGGTGCTGTCAGGCCCCCCTGCTGCCTGTCAAACGCCGATGCCAAGATTGTTGAGTCGTTCGGATGCCGCGCGCATTTCCACGCGGATCAAGCCGAGATTCGCATCCGGCTGAGCCACGCACACAAGGAACCCAGACCTGGTCGAATTGAAGAAGAGCTTGTTGCGATCCGTCTCCACAATGAACGAGACGAGTTCACCCTGCTCCATCTTCTTGGTGGCCTTCTCCGTCGAGTTGATGATCGAACTGGTCAGCGCGCCCATCATCTCGTCATTCAGTTCTGTCGTGAAATCAGACGCCACGATGATGCCGTCCGCCGCAACGACAAAGGAGCCAATGACTCCCGGCGTCTTGTTGAGTTCTGCGAGTGTGCGCTCCATCTGCGGTGACTCCGTCTATGAAATGTTCGTCCGTGGGTCTCAGGATGCTTCGCTATAAACCGACTGCTGTGGCAGGGCCGCCGCCACCGAAAGCCCCGGGTACTTCCACTGGAGGAACTCGCGAGCGGTCTTCGTGACGACTTCAACCCGGGCATCCGAATCGTCCAGCGACACCTTGGCACCGTACAGCAGAATGATGCCAAAACTCGCATTCAGCTCAATGATCGCGATATTGTGCTCGCGCGTCTGAACGGCAAGACGCCGCAAACGCGACAGCCCTCCGGCCGAGGAGAGCGCTCCAAGCTGAGCCCAGTGCCCCATCAGCCGGGCGGAGACCGCATCGACTTCCAGCCGGATCGGCAGGTCGCGCCAGACGATCAATCCCTCGCTGCTGACGATCAGGAACCCTTCAAGCCCCTGCGTCTTGCGAATCACGGCTGCCAATTCCTCGTAGCTGAACACCTGGATAAACCCGCCCGTGGGCGCGGAATCCACCATGTGCCCTTTTCGCGCGGGAGCCGGAAGGGCATTCTCGCCACCCGAAAGCCGCAGCTTGGTATCGCGATCCATCGACTCGGGAGCGATGGCCGCAAGAATATGGGGTGTAACCAGAATCAGGGAAACAACCTGAAGAAAGACCGCGATCGGATTGCCCGCCCACATCACCAGAATGCTGGTGTTGCGTTCGATGAAAAGAGACAGCGCCGCCGCAACAATGCACCCGATGAAACGAACAACCGCCATGACGACGGCCATTCCCAGAACACTGCCGATCGCCATTCGTGGATTGCCCAGCAGCGTCAGAACGAAATACGCAAGCAACTCCACCACCACAAAAATCGGAGCCCACACCTGCACAGCCGCGAGTGCCGTTTCTCCTGATGCAAGAGCCAAGGGAATGGCCACCAGGCAGACGGCCCCGGTGAACAGAAAAACCACCAATCGTGAAATGGCCAACATTCGCCCGACCTTTCGTCTTGTCGATTATCCTGCTGATCGCACACCGGACACTCGAACGTTTGCGAGATACTGATTCAACACCGCTACGATCCGGTGATACACCTTGCCGAAATTTGTTTCCGGATCGATCGCCAGCACCACCATTCGCCTGTCGCGATGAAACAGCAGCACCAACATCTTTTGAATCTCCAGCACACCGAAACAGATGATGCCGTGCTCTGTTTCGGCCAACGAGACGGACAGCTCGTGAAACAGGCCTTCCACCGTCTCCACAAGTACGTCAGAACCTTCACTATGCGTACGGCCGGAATCAAGGTCAACGATGCCAATCGTGTGCACTTTTGCAATCGGCTCAAGCTGGCGCAGGACCATCCGTGCAATCTCGTCGAGGGGCAGGAAGAGCGGAACAACCGGGAGAGCCACTTCCCCGGAAGAGCGTGGCGGGGCCTGCTCGCGCGCTGCCCTCAACTCGGCCGCCAGCATCTTGACCTGGGGGTCGAAGGGATGCAGGCTGTCCAATTGCCTGTAGGTCTCGGCCGCTTCCTCGATCTGGCGCAGGCGAATCTGACACTGGCACTTGACGACCAGCAGACTCAACTCATCTGGCGCATACTCCTCGGTCTTCAGCACTTCTTCGAGGGCATCCTCGTAGCGCCCCAAATCGGCGTTCAGCCTTGCCAGCATGACCCTTCCGGCCAAGGAGCGCTCGTCATGGGCGAGTCCGCGCTGACAGAAGTCAAGGGCCTCGGCATAGCGGCGCGCCCGACGCAGGTGCTGGCAGACGGGCAGATAGGCTTTCGGATTCCGCCCCGAGGCGAAATCGTCGACCAACTTGCGAAACTCGCGATCATCCAAAGGCATCAAATCGATCCGCTTCGTCTCAATACGTTGCTACGGCGCTCAAAACCATGCCAGAGCAGACCGATTTCCAGTCTGCATCAAGGCATGCGCCGCGTTACTTTCCGTGGGCTTCGGAATCTCCGGCTAAGCCAGTTTCGGGGACTGAGGCCACGCAGATTACCAGTTCCTATCCCCCATGAAGCCAACCCGGCGTCAAGGACGCAAGAGAAGGTTGCAATCCTGTTGAAAAACTTGCCTGCCTCTTGTCCCCAACGTCCTGTGCGTCTGCCTCATATCTTCGGCACCCCTTCTCTTTCATATAGAACATTGATTTCATTCAACTTTGACTCGCATCACGAAGTACTGCCGGAGTTCTTCGGCGGGCCCGGCGGGTGGTGGCCCCAAGTAAAGGGACTCGCCAAGCAAAGCCACGCCGCTCTCGTTGGCTCCCAGACGAACCTCTGAAATGGCCTCAGGAGTCGCGTTCGTCGCATAATCGACGAGATATTCGATTCGCTCGTCCACCAAATAGGGACGCACGTCCTTACCGGCCGCATGGTTGATGGCGAACTCGGTTGAGTTGACGAGTCCATCGAGGTTCACAACCCGGAGATTCCCGGGGGCACGGAAGGCCACGATTCCGGCATTCCAGGACCCAACGAGGGTCTCCTCGCCCTCCGTGAGCCGATCGAGTTCCTCCAGCGCGGCATAGGCGCCTTGCGACGGAACCTGAATCGGCTGGGTCAGGCAGAGGAAAGCTACGAGCTGCACGCCCATCCATGCAACAGCCACGGTGGGTAGGAGCGTTCGCCAACCGGCCAGAGCCGCCCCCGCCGCCAAAGCAAGCCCCACATAAGCCGGACCATAGTACCACTGCGCGTAGTGCGTTCCCCGCGGAATAGCGAAGGAGTAGACGCTCGCCTGGATAACGGCAAAGCCCAGCAGAACCCCGGCTGGCCACCAGGGGCGCAGGCGCTCGCGCCAGCCGCTGCGCACGCTCCACTCCCCCACTGTCCAGAACGCGCACGCACCCAGTCCCACAAAACCGGCAACAACAACGGCCAGCCGGGGCCACGGGCCAGGCGGCAGCCAGCCCCCGAAGAAGCGCAGGACATTCCCGGCCAGCAGGACCGCCGTGTCCCTCAGCCCCATCGTCCACCACGCCAGCCCCAGAGGCTCCACGCCAAGCGTGCGGAGCTCCTCCAGGCGATCGAGCCGCTTCACCGTGCCGCTGACCGGCAAGGGCGAGCCGAAGACCCGATGATTCCACAGCACCCAGACGACGAACGGCACCAGGCACGCCAGCCCCCAGGCCACCGCACTTCCACGCCTGCGCGCAGGAGAAGCGAGGAGAGCCACGGCCCACAAAACACCCGAAAGCCCCAGACCGTCCACCCGGGCCAGCGGCAGAAGCGCCGTCGCCAGCGCGAGGCGCCAAAGTCCGGGAGCGTCACCGTCGCGCCAGGCCTCCACGAGCCGCACCAGCTCCAACAGGCCCCAGACGGAAACAAGAAGATAGAGACCGAACTCCATCCCGGAGCTGGCGTACTCAAACACAAAACGCGCGTTCACCCACAGCGCCACGGCCGCCAGGTAAAATGAGGGACGGAGTCGCGCGCAGCGCACGGGCCACAGCGCCAAGAGCCACGCGGCTCCCTGGTAGCACAGCGCCGCCAACGCGAGCGAGACCCGCAATTGCGCGTCGCGCGCCAGCAATCCAAACGGCAGCAGCATCCATTGCCAGAGCGGCTGGAAGCCATTCGTGGGATGCAGGCCGTCAAACGTAAAGAAACCCGCCGTCCAGAAACGGCGGGCAATCATCCAGTAGTAGAAGGTATCATCGACAATCGCCCGCGTTTCGAGAAACGGGATGGGCGCAAACAGCACGTAGCCGAGATGCAACAGCGTGCCGGCAATGCCCGCAGCAATCAGTGTCCTGCCCGGCCGTGCATCCATGCGTCAGATCAGGGCGCCGAAGAGCACGCCCACGAAGGAACGGATCACTCCCTGCTCCTCGCTGGATTCAAAGGACTCGTTCACCTGATTCACGGCGCGCTGCGCATCCTTGTAGAGTGTCGGATCGTTGATGAGGAGACCGAGCGTTCCATCGCTCTCCTTCATTTTGCCGCTCATTTCCGAGATGTCGGCAGCGGCCTTTTCGATTTGCGGGCCAACCTTGGCCAATGAATCAATCAGGCTCTGGATCTCGCCCTCTTTCCCCTTGAGAAGCGAATCCAACTGATCCCCGGCCGCGGCGATCTTGTCGAGACTGTCCTCGGCCTTGATCGCCAGAGCGTCGTCGTAAAGCAGCTTGGAAAGCGTGCCGTTTCCCTCGCGCAGGTCTGCCGTGATCTGGCGCATCTCCGTTGAGAAGGCCTGAATGTCGTCGTAGAGCTGCTCGTCGTTGAGCAGGCGTCCCATGGTGCCCTTGCCTCCGCGCATCTCCTCGGTCATCGTATTGAGGTTGTCGGCCAGGGCTTCGAGCTTCGGCCCCGCCTCGGCGAGCGACTTGGTGGCCGAGCGGATGTCCTCGCGGTTCTCCTCGATCACGCCCTTGAGGCTCGAGAGGATCTCCTCCTGACTGGAGTTGAAGTTCTCGATCAGGCCCTTGGCCTCGGAACTCATCTCGGAGACCTGGGCCATCATCTCGCTGAGGCCCGGCACTTCTTCGGTGGCGATTTCCGCGCCGTCAGCCAGCATGGCAGGCTGCTCGCCATAGCGCACGACAATGGAGGAGTTCCCGAGCAGGGTGGCGCGTTCAATGCGGGCCAGTGAATCGGCGGGCAGCGGGTGCTCCTTGGAGAGCGCGATGGTGACGCGCACCTTGCGGCGCTCGGCATCGAAGCCGATCTCCTTGACTTCACCGATGGCCAGGCCGGCCAGCGACACCTGCGCGTTCGGTTCCAGCCCCACGGCACTGTCGAAGTACCCGTGGACGCTGTAAGTATCCGAGCCTCCGAATCCCTCCGAGACCCTGAGGCTGAAGCCAATCAGCAGAATCAAACCAACGACCACGAAGATTCCAACTTTAACCGCAAGACCACTGGTATTCGGCACGGTGATGCCTCCTGGGAAGTCGCTGGGGAACTCTTCTACAAAGCCACGCGCTTACGAGCGCAAGGCAATTGCCACACGGGGCGTCCTCAAAGTCCCGCGCCTGCAGGGGGCGCCGGCCGTGACCGCTCAACCCGTCACTCACGCGCCCGGTCCTGCTTGCCGCCCTCCCTACTGCTCCCGGGAGGAAACGATTGCCTCGAACTGGTCGATTTCCTCTTCCAGGCTTTCGACGGCCTGAATCCAGAAATCCGGGCGGGTCAGGTCGATTCCGAGCGTTCGGCGGGCAACGCCCTCGGCCGTGTCGCTGCCCGTGAGCAAGAGAAAGCGCTCGTACTGTGGCAGGAAATCCGCACCGTGCTGGCGGAAGAGCGTCGAAAGACCACGGCTGAGCAGATAGCCGAACGTATAGGGGAAGTTGTAGAACGTCAGCCCGCCAATGTAGAAATGGAGTTTGGACGCCCAGAACATGGGGTCGAGTTCGTCGGCGGCGAGCGCGTCGCCGTAGCACTCGGACTGGGCTTCGAGGACGAGTTGCTTCAGGCGAGAGACGGGAACCTCGCCCTGCTGGCGCTCCACGTGGAACCGTTCCTCGAAGAGGTAGCGCATGTGAATGTTGAGCAGGAAGGTGGCGCCGTGGCCGAGACGCTCGTCGAGGACCCGCGCCTTCTGCGAGGCGTCCAGGCGGTCACTCGCAAGCAGGGCATTGGCGAGAAGGTCCTCGGCGAAGGTCGATGCCGTTTCCGCCAGAGTCATGGGGTACATGCGGGCGAAGGGTCGCATGTCGGCAAGCAGCTGCCCATGCCAGGCGTGCCCGAGTTCGTGGGCGAGCGTCTGGAGGTCGCCGAGCGAGCCACCATAGGTCATGTAGACGCGCGACTCGCCGCTCTTGAACGACGTTGTACAGAAGGCCCCCGGACGCTTGCCTTTTCGCTTGGCGGCTTCAACGCGCTCGCTCGCAAGCATGTCGCGCGTGAAATTCCCAAGCGCGGGATAAGCGGAATCGAACGCGCCGAGGAGCAACTCCGTCCCTGATTTCCAGTCGTACTTCTCGTCCTTCCCTTTCAGGGGGAGCGGAGCAGCGAGGTCCTGGAAGCCAAGGCGTTCGCGGCCGAGTGCGCGTGCCTTCAGGCGCAGGTAGCGACGCGGGATCTCGCGCCGCTCCGCAATGACCTGCCACATGGTGTCGATGGTTTCGCGGCTGACGGCGGACTGGAAAGCGGCAACGTCGAGGAAATGCTCGACGCCGCGATGGCGGTTGAGCGTCAGACGCGTCCCGGCGATGCCGTTCAGGCACGCGGCCACGGCGTCCTCCACCTGCTCCCACGCGGCATTGGACCCCTCGAGCACGGCCTTGCGCACCGCCGGGTCGGGGTCTTCGAGATACGATCCCTTCTGGGCCATGGGAATGCGCTCGGTCGTGCCGTCCTCCCGGCGCAGATCGAACTCGAGCTTGCCGCTGATCGTGCTGTATAGACGGTCCCAGGCAGAGAGCCCATCAACGCCCAGGTCGGCCGCGAGGATTTCCATCTCGGGACTCATGCGATAGCGTGCTTCGACATGCGTCCGTTCGATGAAGTACCGGGCCGAACTGAGCGCCGGGTCCGATGTCAGGCTCGCGAACGTCTCGGCACCGGGATCGCGAAGAGCCGCCTGCAGCGGCACGAACGCCTTCTTGTAGAGAGCACCCAGACTGGAGAGGCGCGCCTGCTCGCGGCGATAGGCTTCGTTTGTCGTGTCGGCGGAGCACAGGCACGAAATGTAGGAAGAGAGATGCGAGTAGTCGCGGGTGCATTTCTCGAGAGTCAGGATGTAGTTGCGCCACGAGCCGAGCCCTTCGGCCGTCAGCGCGCACATGCCGGCCGTGCTGTCTGCCAGATCGCGCAGCTCCTGCTCCAGCCCGTCGCGATGCGCACGGTACTCCGGGCCATCGAAGCTTGGAAAGTACGAGGAGAGATTCCAGATGAGCGCGCCGTTAGTGGTCATGGAAAGGCTCCTTTGGGAAGTTTCCGTGGCGGGATGTGGGCGGTTCAGGATTCAGGGACGGAGGAGGGAATCCATTCGATGGCGAGGACGAGCTCGGTGCGCGGAGTGACGTAGGCGCTGGCGGCGCGGCGAATGGCGGGAATCCACAGGGGGCCGCGATCGTCGGAGAGCGCGGCAACGCGGTCGCGCACGTCGAGCGGGACGCGCGCTTCCTGAAGAATGGCGGCGGCGGTCTTGTGCTCTCCCCCGCCAATGGGAAGACGCGCTTCCGAGGCCAGCGGGCGAAGATACAGGTCGCGCCGGATGCTGCGGACGTCAAGCGCCGCGCGGCGATGCGACGCGTAGGGTTCGGAGTCGTAGGCGTCGTGGAACGCCTCGACGGGCAGAATCTCGGCGACGAGAGTGCCCTGCCCGCCGGGGAGCGGAATTTCGTAGCGCCCGGGCGTGTGGCGCTGAGTGGAGCTGAGGACCGGGACCGTGTCGTGAGGTTCGAGCAGAATCATGGTGTGCTGGGCTGCAAGGAGGTCCTTCCAGGGAATGGCGCTTGGGCCGCCGCCGTGGCGCAGCACAACGTAGGTGCTGGCCGTGACGGCATCGTACCCGCCCGCGGGACCAAAGCTGGCGCGTTCGCGAAGCGGGCCGGCAAGGCGCGTCGCAAGATCGTCGACCAGAGATCCGGGCGGAGGCAAGATGCGCTTTTGCGCCGAGGCGGGATCCGAGGCCGCCGCGCGCTTCCAAAGAGCCGAGAGTGCCGGGTGCAGGGCTTCGCGGCTGAGCGAACGCAGGGCATCCGCATCGAGCAGAAGAGCGCCGGGTTGCTCGGCAAGGACCATGGATTCGCAGGAGGTCAGTACGGTGCCGGTCAGAGCGTCGTGGGCGGAGGCGCAAGCGGCAGCGGCGCGGGCGAGCGAGCGCACGGCGGCGGCGTCGATGTCTTCGAGCACCGGCACGACGCGGTGGCGCAGCTTGTTGCGCGTCACCTTGAGCGTGGCGTTCATGGGGTCGGAGCGCCACGCAATGCCGCGCGCACGCAGATCCTGCTGGATCTCAACGCGCGACTGCTCGAGCAGCGGCCGGAGCAGCCAGAGGCCGTCCGCTTCGAGAAAACGCGCTCCGCGCATGGAGCCCAGCCCCGCTGGCCCGGCCCCCCGCAGCGCCATCAGGAGAAACGTCTCGGCGGCGTCGTTCGCCGTGTGCCCCAGCGCAATGGCGCGCGCCCCCAGACGGCGGGCCTCTTCCTTCAGAAGCCGCAGACGCTCGTCGCTCAGACGGGCTTCAAGCGAACTGGACTCGCCCGAACGCGCCCGCAGTTCCTCGTCGTGAATGTGCAGCAGCGTAAACGGCACGCCGAGCGTCCGCGCAAACTCTTCCACATACGCGGCGTCCTCTTCGTGCAGGCAACCTTCGAGATGATGGTTGATGTGGACGATATGCAGCGCCCACCCCGCGCGGCGCCCTTCCTCGTACAGGCGCACGGCCAAACCAACGGAATCGGACCCGCCGGAAACGGCGGTAAGAACAAGATCCCCGGCCTGAAGCGCGCTTTTCCAGAAAGGTGGCATCGCAAACTCCGCAAGAGAGTGGGGCGAAACGTGGCGGTTGCGTCAATGGATTGACGACGCCACCGAGAAGAGAACCAAGAAGAGGGGAACGAACCCCAAGGAGAGATGATGACCATGGAACGCGACGAACTGCGGCAGGTGGTGGTGGAAGCCCTGGAGGAGTGGATCGGCCCGGCGAGAGCGAAACTCGCCGGACGTTGGCACGGCGGCAAAATGATCCTCCAGCCCGAGAATGAATCGCTGAAGCCCAAGGAAATCGACGTCGAGGCCCTCTTCCACAAGATCGTCATGGTGCGGGAGTCGCTGCGCGTCCTGGAGCAGAAGATCAACAACCACCCGAAGCTCGACGACGAGGACCGCGTGGTGCTCCAGCAATACATCACCCGCTGCTACGGCAGCCTGACGACGTTCAACGTCCTGTTCCGGGACGAGGAGGACAGGTTCATCGGGCAGAGGGAATAGCTGGCTGCCCGGGGGGCGGCAGCGCTTCATCGTTTTTCACACTTTCGGAAGAGTTTACCACAAGTTTCCGCTCGACACACTCCCCACCTGCGCCAAGCGTCTGTGTCATTGTGGGAAAGGGTAAGAGCCGAAGCGGCTGGCCCCCTTGCGAAATTTCCCCGCTTCGGCAGATGGCGATGACCCACGCTGAAGCGAGGCGAATGCAATGATTGCCAACGGAGTTCTCGTTCTCAACCGCAACTGGACGGCGATCCATGTGACAAGCGTGCAGCGTGCGATTACGCTGCTCGTGCAGGATCTCGCCCAGGTTGTGGACGACAACTACCGCACCTACGATTTCAACTCCTGGCGCGAGCTTTCGGCCTACGTGGACACCGAGGGAAATCAGTTCATCCATTCGCCTTCGTTCCGGATGGTGATTCCCGAGGTGATCCTGCTGACCAGCTATCACCGCGTGCCGCCCCGCGCCGTGAAGTTCAACCGCCGCAACATCTACATCCGCGACGGCTACAAGTGCCAGTACTGCGGGCGCAAACCCCCGCGCGAGGAATTGACGATCGACCACGTGGTGCCGCGTTCGCGCGGCGGACGGTCGGAGTGGGAGAACGTCGTGCTTGCCTGCCAGTCGTGCAACGCGAAGAAGGGCAACCGCCTGCTGCAGGACACGCCCATGCAGTTGCCGCGCGCTCCCAAGAAACCCAACTGGATCAGCATCGTCCGTCACACGCTCAAAGCGCAGAGCCGCCCGGCATGGCAGCGCTACGTCGACATGGCGTACTGGAACGTGGACTTGGAAGAGTAGGACTAGGTACCACGGAGGCACGGAGAAGAGGCACGAGGTAGTTTTTTCTCCGTGCCTCCGTGGTCGTCCCTACCGTGTTTCCGTGGTGCATCCTTATCTTTTGTCCGCGCGTTTCTCCCTGACTCCCTGCATCTCGTAGACGAGGTGCTTGAGTTCGGGGAGAATGAGCCGCGTCATGGCAAGTTCAACGGCGTTGGTGCTGCCGGGCATGGCGAAAAGCAGCGTGCGGCCGCGCAGGCCGGCGGTGGCGCGAGAAAGCATGGAGGCGGCGCCCACCTGCTCCCACGAAAGCATGCGGAAAAGCTCGCCGAATCCGGGGAGCCGCCGTTCGAGCAGGCCGTCAATGGCCTCGAACGTTCCGTCGCGCGGGGCGATGCCCGTGCCGCCGTTGGTGAGGATCACCTCGACGTCTTCCGAGTCGCAGAGTTCCAGAACCCGGCCGCGGATTTCGTGCGGCTCGTCGGGCAAAATGGCGTAGTGCGCGATCTCGTGACCGGAGGCCGCAAGAAGGTCGCGGATCATCGCGCCGCTCTTGTCGGTTTCCGGTGTGCGGGTGTCGCTGATGGTGAGAATGGCGGCGCGGATGGGGCGGAGAGCGTGTTCGGCTTCGAGACGGTGCTGGTTGCTGGACATGAATGGAGACCGCAAATTTCGCAAAAGAGGAGTTGTTGAAAGATGTGACGCGGGGGATCGTCTCCCCCGCGCCACGCAGCGTGCGGATTAGTCGCCGTACTTTTCTTCGTACTGCTCGCGGACCATTTCGACGACACTGGGGTCGGCGAGGGTCGTCGTATCGCCGAGCGCATTGCCGTCGGCGATGTCGCGCAGGAGGCGGCGCATGATCTTGCCCGAGCGCGTCTTGGGCAAGTCGGCGGCGAAGATGATTTCCTCGGGCCGCGCGATGGCGCCGATCTTGGTGGCGACGTGCTTCTTGAGTTCGTCCTTGATGGCGTCACTCATTGTGGCACGAGCCTTGAGCGTCACGAACGCGACGACGGCCTGCCCCTTGAGGTCGTGCTTGCGCCCCACCACAGCGGCTTCCGCCACGAGGTGGTGATCCACCAGGGCGGACTCAACTTCCATGGTGCCGATACGGTGCCCGGAAACGTTGAGCACATCGTCAACGCGGCCGAGAATCATGAAGTTCCCCTTCTCGTCGCGCTTCGCGCCATCGCCGGGGAAATAGATCTTCTTGTTCCACTTGCTGAAGTACGTGTTCACGAAACGTTCGTCATCGCCCCAGATGGTGCGCAGCATGGACGGCCAAGGATGCGTGACGGCGAGCAGGCCGCTGCCGCTCTCCACCTCGTTGCCGTCTTCGTCCAGAATCGTGGCCTGAATGCCAGGGAATGGAACACCCGCATAGCCGGGCTTGGCCTTGCCATAACCCGGAAGCGTGGTAATCATGATCGAGCCTGTCTCTGTCTGCCACCAGGTATCGACGATGGGGCAATTACCGCCTCCGATGTGCTTGTGATACCACATCCAGGCTTCCGGGTTGATCGGCTCGCCGACCGATCCCAGGAGGCGCAGGGACGAAAGGTCGTGCTTGGCGGGCAATTGGTGCCCCCACTTCATGAAGGCGCGGATGGCCGTCGGCGCGGTGTAGAACACCGAGACCCGGTGGCGCTCGATGATCTCCCAGAAGCGGTCGTTCTCGGGATAGTTCGGCGCCCCCTCGTACATCAACACGGTCGCGCCGCACTGGAGCGGCCCATAGACGATGTAGCTGTGGCCCGTGACCCAGCCCACGTCGGCCGTGCACCAGTAGATGTCCTCGTCCTTGAGGTCGAAGACGTACTTCGTCGTCGCGTAGGTGCCGACGGAGTAGCCGCCGGTGGTGTGCACAATTCCCTTGGGCTTGCCAGTCGTGCCAGAGGTGTAGAGGGTGTAGAGGGGATCCTCGGAGTCGAGTTCCGTGGCGGGGCAATCGGCGCTGGCTTCCTCCATGAGGCGGTGGTACCAGTGGTCACGGCCATCCTTGACACGGCAGGGAAAGGGCTCGCCGTGGGGCCGCTTCACAATGACGACGTTCTTGATCGAGGGGGTGTTCTCCAGCGCCTTGTCCGCCTCGTTCTTGAGAGGCACGATGTTGCCGCGGCGCCAGCCGCCATCGGACGTGATCAGCAGCTCTGCCTGCGCGTCGTTGATGCGGTCGGAAAGTGACTCGGGCGAGAAGCCGCCGAAAACAACGCTGTGGATCGCGCCGATGCGCGCACACGCCAGCATGGCAATCGCGGCCTCGGGAACCATCGCCATGTAGATGGCAACGCGGGTTCCCTTTGTAACGCCGAGCGACTTCATTGCGTTGGCGAACTTGCAAACGTCCGTGTGAAGCTGCTGGTAGGTGAACGTCTTGATCTCGTTGTTCTCGCCTTCCCAAATGATGGCGGCCTTGTTGCGGCGCCAAGTCTTGAGATGACGGTCGAGACAGTTGTGGGAAAGATTGATGCGCCCGTTTGTGAACCACTTCACGTGGGGAGGAGTCCACTCCATGACTTCCTTCCAGGGGGCGAACCACTCGAGTTCGCGCGCTTCCTTCTCCCAGAAGGCGAGGGGATCCTTCTCGCTCTGCTTGTAAAGAGAATCGTCGCTGACAATTGCTTGTTCTGCAAACTCTTTCGAAGGGGCGAACTCGCGTTCTTCATGCAGTAGGTCGTCGAATGTTACCTGTTCACTCATCTTCTTCTCCCATACCGGCTTTACTTGATGCGTCAGACCATTTCGCAGGCTGGCACCGTCGCCTGCTCGTACTGGCAGAGCAAGCGTTTCATGCCTCTTATGACGAAAAAACCCCGAAAACACGAAGGATAAAGCGGGGATTTATTGTCTGATTATCCAACAGATTTCTGAATGGGGACGGAGCGCCACTCACAGCCTCCGGCGTGCGGCAAGCACCCAGTGGTAGAGCCAGCGTGCGCTTTCTGCCGGAAAACAACCGAGCGCGGCGAGGAAAATATCACGCCCCGTGCAGGGAACCCCCAAAGTCGAGGCAAGGAGATGCCGCCTCCAACCCGGCCGCCCGGCGAAGAGCAAGTCGATCCCGTACTTGGAACGCTGGAGCCGAAACGCGCGGCGGCACAACCGCGCGGGCGCTCCGAGACGCTGGTGCTTGCGGATCAGCGCCACGCGCGCGGCGTAGTTCGCGTCGGCGCGCTTGCTGATCCCGCCGGCGTGGGCACGATAGCGGGCCAGCGGCCGCGGAACATAGGCAGGCTCCGCAAGGCCAGCCAGCCGCAACGTCAGATCGGAATCCTCGACGGCCTTGAGGGCTGGGGCTTCGTCAAAGACTCGTCCCAGCCTTCCACCGGGAGCGACCTGCTCCAGCAAGTTCCTCGCTGCGATCACCGTGAGGAATGGCACTCCGTCCCCAGTCAACAACGAGGGAAAGAAGGGATGCGGCGGGCGATACGAACGGGCGTACTTCAACCCATCTGGATGAGCATCTCCCCCACCAAAGAATCGCGAGTTGGAAAACGCCCAGCGCGCACCGGTGCGCCGAAGATGCGCCAGTTGCAGGCTCAGCTTCTCGGACTCCCAAAGATCATCGGCATCGAGAAACGCAATCCACTTTCCCCGCGCCACGGCAAGCGCGGCATTGCGCGCGCAGGCGGGAAGACCCGTGTTGGCGGGAAGTCTGACGAGACGAATGCGTGGGTCGCGCGCGGCATGCGCGGAAACGAGGGACGGAGTCGCGTCGCTCGATCCGTCGTCCGCCACGATGGCCTCCCAGCGCGCGAACCGTTGTCCCTGGAGAGAGGCCAGCGTCTCGCCAATGGTGCCCGCCGCGTTGTAGGCGGGGATGATGACCGACACGAGTGGCGAAGACGGCGTCATCGGCGGGACCCGGCGAGAAGTTGGCGGTAGAGAGCCTCGGTACGCTCGCCCATGTGGCTGGCAGCAAAGTGGCGCCGGGCGTGCGCCGCCCCCCGTGCCGCAAGCAGACGCCGCGCTCGGGCATCCTCGAGAACAGCGATCAGAATCCGTGCCGCTTCCCGATGGTCGTCGAACGGAATCACAAGCCCGGTTCGTCCGTGACGCACCAGTGCCTCGTGCCCCTCGAACGGCGTGACAACGCCGATGGCCTGCTTGCCGAGCGCCTCTGCAAGAAAGAGGCTGAGGCCTTCGTATTGCGACGGGAGGAGACAGAAATCCGCCGCACTCAGCAGAGCTCCCACATCGTTGCGAAACCCGAGAAACCTCACCGAATCGCCCAGGCCAAGTTCGGCGGCAAGAGCATGCAGCCTCTTCTCCTCGGGTCCGGTTCCGGCCACGAGATAGACGGCCCGGGGAACACGCCGCCGAACCCCGGCAAAAACACGCAGGGCATAGTCGAGATTCTTCAGGGCAACCAGGCGGCTGGCCGAAAGAAAAACAGGGACGGAGTCAGTGATCCCAAACTCTGCGCGCAGGCGGCGGCGGTCTTCCCAGCGGCGGCCTTGCAACTCGGCATCGTCCACGCTGTTCGGAATGACAACGATCGGCGCGCGGGTTGAGCGGGGGCGCTGGCGCGCCAGGCCCCTGGCCACGGAAGGCCCGCACGTCACGATGCGGTCCACGCGCCGGTAGGCAAAACGCTCGAGGATGTTCTGGTACTTGTCGGGGCGGTGCTCGGGACGATACTGGGACTGCAAGTGGGCAATGATGCGCGTTCCCCTCGGGAGCAGACCGCCGAGCAGTTCGACCAGCAGGGAGGAGACGACAAGTTGCGTGTGAATGATGTCCGGGCGCATGCGCCAAATGGTCCGCAGCAACCGCAACGGAATGCGCGGATCCTTCTTCGAGGCCGCAAGCCACTCGACAGACACACCGCGCGCATGAAAGCGATCAAGCGCCGCACCTGGACCATGCAGCGCCACGACGCGATTGTCGATGCCGCGGCGCTGCAGCTCCCCCGCCAACGTGGCCAGAACGCTCTGCGCCCCGCCAAGCGCCAGGGAATCCACGACGTGGAGGACACGCAGGGAGGAAGCGCGGTTTCGGCTGGAGTCGGCAGTCGGCATGGGGCACGTGTGCCGGGACAGCGGGAGAGCGGCAATCGTGAAGTCCGGGAGCACCCCAATGAAAGTAGCTGGCGTGGACGGATGCCGGGGGGGATACTGCGCCGTGCTCTGGAACCTGAGTTCCGGAATCTGACGGCGCGGCCCTCGCCATCCTTCGCGGAAACGCCTCCCTCGCACCGGATTTCCGCAAGTGGACGGACTACTCAAAGGCAGGGCCGCTGGCGGCACACGCACGCAAGAGTGATATTTTCCTTTGTGAGCCACAGGGGAATGAGAGTAGTCAACCACCGAAAGTTGCCCCAGGAGTGATCGATCATGACGCCGCTCGCCCTCGCCCCCATCGCCACCGCCGCGCAATCCATCCAGGATTGGGTGGTAACTCGGCGCCGCTTTCTGCACCAGCACCCGGAGCTGAGTTTCGAGGAGGAGAAGACAGCAGCCTACGTGCAGCGCGAGCTGAAGTGGCTCGGCTATACGCGCATCCATCCAAACCTGAACGGCAACCACAGCCTGTGTGCCGAGTTGCTGGGGCGCGACAGCACACGCTGCATCGCACTGCGGGCCGACATGGACGCCCTGCCGATTCAGGAGGAAACCGAGGGCCCCTTCAAGTCGCAGGTGCCGGGCGTCTCGCACATGTGCGGGCACGACGCGCACACGGCGATGCTGCTCGGCGCGGCGCGGCTGCTCAAGGAACGCGAAGCCGACCTCCCCTGCAACGTGCGCTTGTTCTTTCAGGGCGCGGAAGAGACAAGCCCGGGAGGTGCGCTGGATTTCATCGAGACCGGATTCCTCGACGGCGTCGAGTCGATCTACGGCATCCACGTCCATCCGTGGACGGATACGGGCACGTTCAACCTGACCGAAGGGCGGGCGCTTGCTGGCGTGGAAACCTTCAGCCTCCGCGTGTTCGGCAAGGGTGGGCACGCGGCCTATCCCCACACGACCTGCGACCCTGTCGTCGCGGCGGCACAGATCATCACGGCGCTCCAGCAAATCATCTCCCGCACGCAAAATCCCTTCGAGCCCGCTGTCATCAGCATCACCAAAATCCACGCGGGCGACGCCCACAACGTCATCCCCGAAAAGGTCGATCTTGGCGGCACCATCCGCAGCTTCCGCATGGATATTCACAACCACTACGCCAAGCTCATCATGCGCATCGCCCAGGGAGTCGCCGAGGGCTTTGGCTGCACCGTCGAATACAGCACCCCGGGCGGCTACCCGCCTCTGATCAACGACCCGGAAGCATGCGACCGCATGCGCTCGGTCGCCACTGAACTCTTCCCGGGCGGAATTCTGGAAGCCCGGCCCACCATGGCCTCCGAGGACTTCGCCCACTACACCAGCCGCATCCCCGGAGCGTTTGGCTTCCTTGGCGTGGCAGAACCTGCCGACTCAGAGCGCTATGGCCTCCACCACCCGCGATTCCGCCTGGACGAGGATGCCCTCTGGCGGGGAACGGCGCTGCTGGCGACACTGGCGCTCGAAGGCCGTTGACACAGCGTAAACACGCCGTGTGTACAATGTGGTAACGCCTGCTGGGAAAGCAGGCGCGCTGAAGGGAGCGACCCACCATGCAGAAGAAGCTCGTCAGACACGGCAATAGCTGGGCGCTCGTCATCGACAAGCCGATCCTGGATTTGCTCAAGATCGACCCGGAGACGGTGGCGTTGGATATTTCGCCGGCACAAGGCGGTTTGCTCATTCAGCCGCCCGGGGTTGATCGGGCGAAGATGCTGGACAATGCCCTGCAGCGCACGAATGAGAAGTTCGAGCAGGCGCTCCGGAATCTTGCGAGCTGACCCATGGAGATTCTCTTCCTGACGGTGGAGGAGGTTCTGGTCATCCACCGCGATCAGACAACCCGATATGGTGGTTCTCTGGAACTGCGCGACCGGGGTCTGCTCGAATCCGCGCTCGCCATGCCCTCTTCCAGCTTCGGAGGCGCCTTTCTGCATCGGGACCTTTTCGAGATGGCTGCGGCCTATCTCTACCATCTGGTGCAAAACCGTCCCTTTGTGGACGGCAACAAGCGTGTTGGTGCCGCAACGGCAGACGTTTTCCTGCAACTGAACGGCTATGAAATTGACGCGTCTTCCGAGGAGTACGAGCAACTCGTGTTGAGTGTCGCACGAGGAGAGATTGAAAAAAACCAAATCGCCGATTTCATTGCCCGGCACGCCGCGAAAACATGATAGATTCTGGAAATGCCCACATCAGCCCTGCCTCTCCAAATGATGAAGGGCCCGGGCTTATCCCCTCTTGGAGCACCCTGCGGCGCGACTGGTTGTTCTGGACCGTCGTGGTCCTTCTGCTCGCCGCCTGCATCGCGGGCACGTCACGCGTGGACCCGGATTCGACAACGGACTTCAACGGCTTCTGGGAGGGCGGAAGAGCCGTCCTCGAAGGCAGGGATATCCGCGAGGTGCCAACGGTTCGCCGTTACCTCCCCTTCTTCTCGATCCTGATGGCACCGCTGGCCCTGCTCCCCATGCGGGCGGCCGGCGCAATCTGGAGCCTCGTCGAGGTGGCCTCGCTGCTCGGCACCTTCTGGATCGGTTTTCTGATGGCGGGCGGACGCGGCTGGAGCCGGCTGCGCCGCGTCGTGATCGGCGCCGGACTGGCCACGGCGGTCTACTGGTGGGCGCACTTCGTCATGACCCAGATCAACATCGTCGCGGCCTTCTTCGGCTTGTGGGGGGCGTGGCTGGCGCTGCGTGGCCGGCCGTGGCTCGGCGGCATGTCGGTCGCCATCGGCGTCTCAATCAAGGTCTTCCCCGGCATCGTGTTCGTCGTCTTCCTGCTGACCCGGCAATGGAAAGCCGCACTCGGGTACGTTGTGGGATTCGCACTGTGCTGCGCGCTGTCGGTACCCGTGTTCGGGCCAACAAAGGCCTACGAACTCCATTATGAATGGCTGACGGATCAGGCCACGACCTCCGGCGGTGAGGCGTTCTTCGCGGAGGGACGGTCGCTGCGTTACAGCAACACGTCGCTGCTGGCAGTCGCAGGGCGCATGATGATGGACGTCAACGCGGGGCGTTCCAGGAAACCGTTCACCGTCAACGTGGTGAACGTCTCGCCAAAGACGGTCTCGCGCGTCGTGAAGGGCATTCAACTGGTCCTGCTGGTGGGTTTGGCCGTGCTCTGTTTGCGAGCCAAGCGCCTGAGGATCGAGGAAGTGGCCATTGCGCTGGGCATCACCGCGTTTTTCCTGCCGGTGGCGTGGACGTTTCATCTCGCCGTCATTCTGCCCGCCTGCATCGTCCTCGCGCGGGCGGAGGACCGCACGTCGCTGTGGTTCCTGATCGCGGCGGGCGCGCTGCAACTGGCGGTGGTGACGCCGCAGACGCGGGCGGTGGGCGGCCTGCTGGTGGCGAACCTGGTGGCCATCGCAGGCGTGGCCCGGCTGGCATGGCAAAGCGCCTCCGCGTCCGAGCGGGAACCGCAGCAGGAGGCGAGCACCGCCTGAAGCCAAAGCGTTTCCTTGTTGTGAAGAGCCGGCCGGGGGGCGTTGCTCCCTCTTTGCAGATCATCCGCGCACGGCTGATTGAAGCGCTGGTCTGGAGACCAACCCGAACAACAAACGACGAACCACGAGAGACGCGGTTCCCGGCGCCTAAATGTAAGTAGTCGTTTATTTACTGTTGACTCCTCTCGCGTCCGGGAACACGCTTCCCGTCAAATTGATGCTGGTGGGAGGCCACCGCCCATGGAACCCGAATCCGTACAGTCCTTGCGAGAGCGAATCGAACAGCAGGAGCGCGAGCTTCGCCAGCTGCGACTGCGCCTGACGACTCTGGAAACGCGGGTCGGGCG
Organism: Candidatus Sumerlaeota bacterium; assembly: GCA_030156535.1. GTDB lineage: Bacteria > Sumerlaeota > Sumerlaeia > SLMS01 > JAHLLQ01 > JAHCAW01. Next base: position 78,226 of record JASGMJ010000001.1, on the reverse strand, counting down.
GCTTGATGCCGGAGAGCCCGTCGAGCCGCCTCCCCACGACGCCTTCGTCCCCGCGCCTCCCCCGCTCCCGGCGGTTCACGAGCACACATCTTCGGAGGAGCCGGCGGAAGCCGCTCCACCCGCCATCCAGGCGCCCGAGCCACCACTCGCTGCCCCCTGCGAACAACCCGTGGCGCCAAGCGCGGACGCTCCGGGCAGCGAACCGCCTCCTCCTCTCCCGCCACCCGCACCGGAATCCATTCCCGTCACCCATCCGCCCGCAAGCGAACGTCCTCTGCCCGCGCCACACATCGGCGATGGGCAGCCACCCGAGCAGCTACCAGCAGCGGCGGCCTTCATGGCCACGCCGGACTTCGCAGAAGGAGCGGAACCCCAACGCCCGGCCGTCAGTTGGGAAGTGCGTCTGGCCACGACGTGGCTGCCGCGAATCGGCGGAGCCTTCGTCATCGCGGGCGCGGCGTTTTTCGCGATGCTCATCACGCCGAAGATGGGCCCGTTGACGCGTGTCGCGATGGGCTATTTCGTGGCGGCCCTTTTCACGGGTGCCGGGATTCTCGTGCAGAAGCGCTCGACTCTGGCGGGGCGCGCAACGATCGCCATTGGTCTGGCGCTGGCGTATTTCGTTTCCTTTGCGGCGCATTACATCCCGCCCACGCGGGTGATGCCGGCGATTCCGGCGGTGGTGCTGATGGTGCTGTTTGCCGGCGGAATTGTCGGGCTCGCCGAGCGATGGAAGTCGCAGATCATCGCGGCGATGGGCCTGGGTCTGGGTGTCCTGGCGGCACTGGTGAGCGCACAGGCCAGCGGCGCGTTCGCCCTGATGGCCTTGAGCGTGCTGGCGCTGACGGCCGGCGTGCTGCTGGTACGCAACGAGTGGCGCGTGCTGACGGCCGTGGCACTCGCGGGCATCTATCTCGCCATGCCCGTCCTGTGGGTCATCTTGGGGACGGAGATGCAGAAGGGCGAGACTCTCGCGCATCTCGGCGCCCTGCTCTTCTACCACGCGGTCTTCACGGCTGCGTTCTGGAAGTGGGGACGTGCGTGGGTGGCGCGCGAGCGCCTCGCCGAGGAGGCCCCGCTCGAATTCGCAACGCCCCGGCTGGCAACGGGAATGCTGCCATACTCAACGGCGTTTTCGCTGATCAACTCGCTGGCGCTTGTTGCCCTGTCACTGCTTCTCTTCTGGCTGACAAAAACCTTCTGGAGCGAGGTGCACTGGCTGCTGTTTGGCCTGGCCGCCGCGGAAGGGACACGGATCGCACTGCGTCCGTTGCGGCGCGGCGGACTCGGAATGTTTCACGCCGTGATGGCGTTCGGCCTGGTATGCGCGGGAGTGGTGAGCGCGTTCAGCGGCATGGCGGAAAGCGCGGTGCTCGCCATGCTGACGGTGATCGTGGCAGTGGCGGGCTCGCGGGCACCACAGTTGAGCTGGCTGCGCCCGTTGACGGTCGTGAGCGCCGGAATCGCGGTGCGTTCCTTCTCGCCATCGGCCGGCGCCCCCTCCTTCGCCACGCTCGGCGACGCCATGCCCGGCGCGTTCCTGCTCGCGTCCGCCCTCCCCTGGGAGCGGATCGGCGTGCGCACGCCGAAGCCTCTGGGGCACATCGCCCTGCGGGTTCTGGAAATCATCTCGGGGCAGATTCGTTCGTTCATCGGAACGGTGCTGCTGACAGTGGCACTCATGGACAGTTTCCGGAAGGGCGACAGCCAACTCGCTGTCCTCTGCGTGCTGGCGGTTGCGCTGGCGGCCGGGCTCGTGGTCCTGCGGGCATGGGCGTGGTACGGCGCCGCGTTGCTCATGACAATTGGCTCGCTGGCAGTGGCATCCATGAAGGCGGACGAGCCCGCGTGGATCGCCTTCCACGTTCTTTGGATCCCATTGTGTTTCTTCTTCTGGAGCGCCGCAGCCCTGCGAAGCAGCAACCGCGTGGCCTCGGTCTTCCAGGGCATCGCGGCCGGAGCCATGATGGTGCCACTCGCGGTGGTCTGCGTCCACATGTTCCATCCGGCGGCGCCCTTCCGCGGCCTGATCTTCCTCCCCGCCGCCGCAGGTTTTCTGGGACTCGCGTGGATGAACGCCCGGCTTGGCCCCATGGGAGCACTCGTGCGGCCGATGCGCGTGAACCGATCCGACGATGAAGGCGCCGCGCCGCCCTACCGCCACCCCCGGATGGTGACGGCCACGAGTTTCGCGGCAATCCTGATGATCGCGATGGGCTGGATCGTCTCCACGGCGTTCGACACGACGGGATGGGCGCTTCCGTTCTACAAGGATTTCGGAATGCTCGGCGTCAGCCTGGTTCCCGCGCTCATTTGGAGCGTACTCTTTGGAGTCGCCTGGCATTGGGGACGGAGTCGTTTCGGAACGGAGGCGGCTTCGGTTTGGCTGCTGGTGCTGCTCGGGCTGGCAACGCCGTGCATCGCCTTGCTGCTTTACCTTGAGTTTTCGGCGATGGCCTTCGCTCTCTGCGCGGTGCTGCTGATCGTGGCGGCCGGCGGTGGTCTCGCCCTCCGCGACCGGCCGTTGACGGACGTTGCCCTGCTCGGCCTGTCGCTGCTCCCGTTTGCGCTCATGCTGATCGCGGATCACATGCGGAAGCGAGTTGGCGCACCGGAAGAGTTGTGGCTGCTGGGCCTGGCCGCGCTGCTCATCGCGAGCAGGCGCCTGGCACCGCTCGCCAACACGCGCTTCGTGGACATCGATGCCGATGACCATCGGCGCCACTACCGCACGGTTTCATCCGTTTGGCGGCTGGGCGTTGGGGCCGTCCTCGCGCTGTGCGCCCTGGCGCTCGGTCCGATTCTGCCGGGCATTGCGGTGACGGCAAGCTGGGGCGTGGCGGGCGCACTCCTGCTCGCGCTCGGTCTGCTTCTGCGCGACAAGCCCATGCGCATCGCGGCGTTCGCCGTGTTTGGCCTCGCCTCGGTCCGCATCTTTGCCGTGGACATGACGGGCTTCAGCATCGCGGCCCGGGCGCTGGCGTTCTTTGCCATCGGCGCTCTGCTCGTGGGCGCGGGCGTGGCCTACGGCTTCCTGCGGGGAAGACTGGAGGGACCAAAGTGAGTGCCCTCAGCCGACACGACGAGGCCCTGCGGCGCGTGCTCGAAACGCTGTACGCGGAGTTCCACCGCCCCGGCTTTCTCGACAGCGATCCCCTGGCCTTCGTGCACCGTTTCGATGATCCGGCGGACCGCGAAGTCGTCGCCCTGATCGCCGCTTCCTTCGCCTTCGGCAACGTGGTGACGATTCGCCGCGCCGTCGAAGCCGTGCTCCGCCCGCTTCTCCCCCACCCCGCACAATGCCTGCGGGAAACCGAACCGCGCGAACTCGCGCGCCTGTATCGCGGATTCGTCTACCGTTGGGTGCGCGCGCAGGACGTTCGCCTCTACCTCGCATGGATCGGAAGCGCGTTGCGTGCGCACGGCAGCCTGCACGCCGCGTGGCAACAGGTTGATCGCGGCGAAGAGACGATTCTTCCGGCGCTCGGCCGGTGGGTCGGAGTGATGACGGCCATGCCGTCCTCGCCGCTGCGCGAGCGCCGTCGAACAGTGATCCGCAAATCAGGGACGGAGTCGAATCTGCCCTCGGGGGCGCGTCTGCTGCTGACCTCGCCGGAGGGACGGAGTGGCTGCAAACGGATGAACATGTTCCTGCGCTGGGTCTGCCGACCCGACGACGGCATCGACCTCGGGCTCTGGAACGTCTCACCCGCGCGCCTCGTCATGCCCGTGGACACGCACGTGCTCAAGGCAGCGCGGACCCTGGGGCTGACGCGCCGCCGGACGGCCGACCTGCGGACCGCGCTCGAAATCACGGAGGCGCTGCGCCGGGTGTGCCCGGACGACCCCACGCGCTACGACTTCGCGCTCGTGCGTCCCGGCATTCTCCGGCTCAGACAAATGCTCACGGCGGACGCACTGACCTGTGACTGACAACGCACCAAAACGGAAGGGGGGCAGGCGAATGCTCCAGCTGCTGCTCCTGCTGGCGGCCGCGCTGCTTGCCGTTCTCCTGACCCACAATGCAGCGATGGCGTTGCTCGTGCGGCACGAAGTGAAACACACCGCGCGTGATCCGGAAACAGGCATCCTGCTTGGGGCCGAGGAACGCACGCTGGGCCCAGAGGACGCAGACGCCGCTGTGCTTTTCGTGCACGGACACGTGGGCGCCGGGAGCAACTTCGGCGACTTTCCCGACCGCCTGGCCGAACAGGGATTTCGCGTTCGCGTAATGCGCCTGCCCGGGCACGGCACCACGCCGATGGAGTACGCGAAGACGACCAACGCGCAGTTGCTTGATGCCGTGCGCGCCGAGGCTGCCGCTCTCCGCGCGCAGCACGGCCGCGTTCTGCTCGTCGCGCATTCGATGGGCGCAACGCTCTCCACGCTCGTGGCAGCGGAAGGCGGCGCGGACGCCGTGGTCCTTGTGGCGCCTTACTATGGAGTGACCCACCGGGCGTACTACGTGCTGCCGCCCGAGACCTGGGCGCGCCTCACCGCGCCCGTGGTTCCCTGGGTCTACAAGGGCGAGTTGTTCCTGCAACTGAACCGCCGCGAAGCCGTCGGCGAGGTTCTTTCCTACCGCATCGTCCCCACGTCGAGTCTGGTACGCATGCAGGAGCTTGCCGCGCAGGCACGCACGCCCGAGGCGCTCGCGCGCATCGAGTGCCCGGTTCTGTGGATTCATTCGACGGGCGATGTCGCGGCATCGTACACCGTTGCCGGGGAAACCACCGGATTGATGACGAACGCGAGCGTGGAACACCTGCGCCTCGAAAAGGCCAATCATCACATCTTTTTCGATTACGAACGGGACAAGGCAACGGCGGCCGTGGAGGAGTTCGCCGAGCGGTTGCACACCGCGCCGCTTGTCCACGGGCCCTGAAGCCATGTTTGCCTTGTGGCCCGGCGGGCAGGCTTGACGATGGGCACGCGCGCGGAGCGCACACGGGAAAGCTCCAGGAAGGTGCAGTTAACAACCGTTGGATACGATCGAAAAAAGCAGAATGCACAGAGATCTGGTTGCCGCGCTGGACGTGGCAACCGCCGTGATCCTGTTGCTCTATCTGGCATGCGTGCCGTTCGACCTGCGCTTCGTTCCCGTGATCCAGGCGGTGGCGATCGGGTCGTGCCTGCTTGCCGGGGCGCATCTGGCGCTCCAGTGGAACCGCGTCCGCTGGGACCGGCTGGGCGGGCTCTTGTTGCTGTGGACGATCCTGACAGCTTCGGGGTTCCTGCTGAGGCGCGAGGAACCAGCGAACTCGATGATCGCAGACCAGACCGCTTTGGCCGTGGCAATGACGCTCGCCATGGTGGCCTTACTGGAGGCCGCGTTCGTGCGGCTGGAAACCGCCGGTCGCTCGCGCTGGCTTGCGCGCTTTCTCGGTGCGGCGGCCCTTGTTTTTGTCTGGCAGTACTTCACAAGCTTCACGTCGGTGGTGCCGCGTGCGAGCCTGCTGTCGTTCGCGCGCGACAGCGCCGGGCCGCAGATGATGATGCTTGGCTTGTTCGCTGTGTTGATGAGCCGCGACCGCTCGGTGGACGAATTCTTCAACGGCATGGCGGGCGTGGGACTGCTCGCCTTCGTGGGCACGTTCGTCGTCGTGGTGCTGGCAGCGGCGGGAGGACCGGAGTTGCGCCTGGCGCTCGCGCGACGGGGCGCCTTGGCGTGGGTCGATCCGCAGGGCGGGTTCGCCGCCTTCGCCGTGCAGTTTCCGTTCTACCTGCACAACCGTTTGGGACTCTTCGCGCTGCTCGCGGGGTTCTCTGGCCTGGTGGTGCTGCAACGCCATCGGCGGCCGTGGATCAAGCGCGCCGGTTATACCGTGTTCGTTGCATCGTTTGCCGTGGTTCTGCTCACGCAGACGCGCGGGGCGATGGCGGGTGCGGGCGCGGGTCTGGCGGCGTTTCTCGTGGCCATTCCGAGCGTCCGCTCGACGGTTCGCGTCGGACTCGTCGTCGCGGGCGTGACGCTCGTCGTGCTGACGGCCGGGCCGCCCGTGCGCGAGAGCATCCGCAAGGTCGTCACGCCCGAAGTGCTGACGGACCCCGAGAGCACGGTGAACCTGCGCTTCCACGGTTTTGCCGGAGCGTGGGACATGGGGATGCACCACCCCGCGTTCGGCATCGGGTACGGCCCCTACGCCTTCCGCCAGGTCTACGCTGCCGACTATCGCGCGCGGCTCGGCGACCCGGAAGCGAAAGCGCACCCGTACAACTCGTACCTGGAGCTTCTGGCCGGAGGCGGAATCCTGCCGGCCGCGCTCTTCACCGTTCTGCTGGCCGCGGGGGGAGTGCGGCTGTGGATGGTGCGCGGGCGCGTGCCGGGAGCATCGGCCGCCCTGGGGCTGCTCGTCGCTGTGGGTGGCTATGCGCTGGCCAACACCGTGCTGCAGTACCCGCTGGGCGGCGCCACATGGCTGCTGCTGGCGGCGTGCGCGGGACTCTCGGAGGAAGGCTTCACTCCTCCGACGCATGAAGACGGCGCTTGAGTTCCTCGCGCTTGGCGGGCGGCAGCTCCTCGGCATCGAGAAGTTCCGCGATCCGGTCGGCGTTCGGCGAAATCGCCTTGTAGCCGCATCCCGGCAGAAACGGCGGATCGGGCTCCCAGAGCAGGACGCGCGGGTAATCACGGCACATCGAGGGGCGGCTGCGATAGGAATCGCACCGTCGCGTCGCAGGATCGAAGTGCGTGCAGGTGAACGTGAACGTGCGCGAGCGATGGTGCTCGCCAATGAGCACAAACCCGTTCACGTGGCGATGCCAGGCGAGGAACAACCGGCGAAAGAAGCGACCGTGAAACACCAGGCGCCCGGTCTGGATCATGGGTGATTCGCAGCACGCGGCGCAGAGATGGCACGCACCGCCGAGCTTGAACGGGCGCCGCCCCTGCGCGCGCAGGATCAGGCGCGTGAGGCGCAGGTCCGTCGCCGTGCAGACGAGGGCGAGGCGTTTGACGAGGAAGCGAAGGGGGCCGTCGCGCATGGGGAGAATCGCCTCAGAAGTGCAGGAAGCGTGCGCGGCCAGAGCGTGGGACTTCAAGAGAAGAGGCGGGCCCTTTGCGGGGGCCCGCCTCGTTGATGCAGTTTCGGGGGTGGGACGTGTTGCTTAGTACATCGTCCAGTTCTTGACGGAGGAGGGTCCATCAAGGAAGGCGCGGATGCCGCTGAGCTTGATCACGGCGTTCTCGGCAGGAGACGCGGAGCCCTGACGGTAGAAGTAGTAGTCGTCGTTCCCGTCAACATCGCCACCGTTCTTGCTGTCCATGACGTGACGGGTAGCGTTCTCCATCAGGGATTCACCCGTCGGCACAAGCGGTGCCGCGGCGATCGGATCGTCGTTGATTTCGGAGTAGGTGGCCAGCTTGGTGAAGCTGGAGCCATCGGCGCTGAGGACGCCAATGAAGCCAACTAAGGCGTCCTCGGGGGGGACGGTTGTTGATGTGACGAAAGGAACGTGAACGAGGATTTCGTCCGTGGAGAGGGCTTCGACGCCGACGTTGCCGATGTCGTCCGTCGCAGGCGTGCCACCCGCTGCGGTGATGAGGTCGTCAGCGGAGATGAAGACAGACACCGAGCTCCCCGTCGAGTCGCTGATCAGAATCGAGCCGTTGATCTGGCGGTTGCTGCTGAAGCCGTGAGCGATGATGATGTCGCCGTCGGACTGCACGGTGAAGTCCGTGACGTTGAGGTCGTCGCCCGCGTCGTCGACATAACCGGTGAGGGTTGCAAGGGCGGCTTCCATGGCGGTCTCGGTAACGACCACCGTCGGGGTTGTCTCTGCGGAGGCCGTGAGCGGAATGGCGACGATGTTTTCGTCAACGGTGCCAAAGAGATCGGAGTACGTCATGAGCAGACGGCTATTGGCATCGTCGACTTCAATTTCGTCCACGTTCTCGAGAGCCGCGCCCGACAGCATGGCGACGGCACCGCCAAAGCCCGCCTCCGGAATCATCCAGACGGCCTGGGTATTGGACGTATTGGTGTAGACGTTGGCATAGAGATTACCCGCCGCGTCCGTGTCGAAGTCGTTCGCGGAGGCGCCATTGGTAACCGGAGAGAGCTGGAACTCCGTGGCAAAGACGGCCGGAGTGCCGCTGGCGTAAGAGAGGATGCCGTCAAAGGTTCCGGTCGAGTCGAACAGGTAGACGACGGAGCCGTCGGCCTTCACCGCAACGCCATCGAATTCAGAGTTGGATGGCGACCCAACAAGGGTGTTCACATCCGTGCCAGTAAACAGGACTTCGAGGTCCAGAGGTGCCGCAGGCTGGGCAATGGCAAGACTGCCGGAAGCCAGGAGGCCTCCAGCCATAACGAGAAGAGCTTTCCGCATCTTGTGTTCTCCTTGGGCTGAAACTGGGAGGAAAAAGGTGATGGGCGAAGCGCCCGCAATCGAAAGACAGAGAAGTGAATCTGGCGGGATTGGTCAACGCCTTATTTTCCCGGCTCGCCAAATGTTGGGGCGGGAAATGGCGATCGCCGGCGCAGACGCCCGTGCCATGCGGGAATAAAGCCGCTTTCCCGAAAGCCACAAACCGCAATCTCATCGGGAACTTGCAGAAGGGAATCGCGGCCGCAAGCGATTGCGTGGCCTTGACCTCCCCCGAGTTGCCTGCATACTGCTCAACCGTGGAAAGGCACGGCACCAACGCATGCAGATTCTCTATGTCAGCGACACCGATGTTTGCCGCGGCCCGATGGCCCGGGCCCTGTCGCTGCGCCATGCCGAAACGATGGGCGTCGTCGGAGCGAGTTTCGACAGCGTCGGCCTCTGGGTCACACAGCCCTCCCGCCCCTCCCGCGAACTCGTGGAGTTCCTGCGCGACGACCGCCTCGACATCACCCGCCACATGAGCAAGCCGCTGCAACCTGCCCGCGTGCGGGCAGCCGATCTGATCGTCTGCATGACCCACCGCCTCGCCGAGAAGACCAAAAAGGCCATCGAGAAACCGTACCGGGGGAAGGTGCTCGTGCTCAACGACGCCGTGGGCTTCGGGGCGGGCAGGGAAGCGCAGGATATCCTGCCTCCACGCCGAAGGACACCGAAGGAAATGCTCGCTGTCTACAGCAGGGTGAAGGCGGGAACGGGGCGATTGGTGCGGATGCTGCGCGACGGCAACATGCGCCCGGAGGACTGGGGCGTCGAGCCCACGGAACACCGGAAGGTGAGCTATCTGGACGACCCGGAGTTGCGGCCGTTTCTGGTGCGCTTTGTCGAGGACCTGGTCGAACGAGCCTCCGAAGGGGTCAGCGTGCGCGACGTCATCCGGGCGCTCGACGTGCTCGGGCGCCCGTTATCGGCCATCGAGGTCGAGGAACTGCTCAGGCACGACCTGCGGGGGAAAGTACGGCGCAATTACCTGAGGCGATGGGAAGCCGTAAACGAGCCGAGGGGGCCGCGGGCATCAGCGGGCGGCAGCGGTTCGCAATCCCGTGGACCGTCTGCCCGAGGCGGCCGCCGTCGTCCAGCCCCGGAGAACACCACGCGAAAGAAGGCCCCTCCCCCGCCAAAGAAACCGCAAGCCAGCGCCCGCATGACGTTCGACGAAGCCCTCGAAGTCCTGACGGTGAAGAGAAGCACTCCCCGCGAGGAGGCGCGGAAGATTTACCGCAAGTTGCTGATGCGCTATCACCCCGACAAGTTTCACGACGACGATGAGTTTCGCCAGATGGCCGAGGAGAAAACGAAACGCCTCAATCTGGCGTGGGACGTGGCGGAGATGCTGCTGCCAAAAGGCACGAGCGAACCGAATGGCAGGAGGGGATAGGACGGAGCGAGCAAACCGAAGCCAGCGCCTCCGCTTCATGGCGCCTTCTTGAGTTTTTGCCGCAGATACCCCCAAAACGAAACGCAGCACGCTCCCCAATAGGCCATGAACAGTGGCAGCGTGAAGAGAAGATGGCGCTCGGCAAGCGTCCACCCTTGGGATTTCGCGATAACGATGGGGAGCGTGGGCGCAAGAAGCAGCAGAACCCACAGTCCCGGACGCCGGCCCACGGGTGCGATTCCCGCAACGAACAGGATGGCGAACAGCAGAAAGAAAACGTAGGCGATGCCCTGCTGGTTGGGCTGGTACGGGTGCATGACGCCAAACAGCGCGTGGTAATAAAGATAAACGGGGCTGACGGTTTCCTGGAAGAAATTGCGGTTCATCGGCCCGCTCTCCACCTGGTCGAGCACCATGCGGAGCCACGGAAGAAACGTCACGAGCCCGACCAGCCCGGCGGGGAGCAGAAGCAACCGCTGCCTCCACGGCGCGGCACTCCACGCGAGAACCGCCACTCCCCAAACAGCCCCAAAGACAAGGCCCATGTAGTTGGTCTGCACGGCAAGAACCCAGCCCAGCGCGCACAGCAGCCAGTCGCGCCGGCGGCCCTCCTCCAGCCAGGCCAGCGTGTGATAAATGATCATCGCCACGAACAAGGGGAGCACCGCGTGCATCCGCGCCAGATGGCCCCAGTAGATCTGGTAGGGTGCGAGCGCCGCGAACGCCAAAGCGCAAAGCGCCGCAGCATTGCCAAACAAACGCCGTCCCAGCAAGAAAACATAGATCAGCGTGCCCGTGGAAAAAAGCACGGAGAGAAACCGTGCGGAAGCCTGCGTGCCGGGAGCGGCAAGAAACCAGACCTTGAGCAGCGCGTAGTAGAATGGCGGATGCGTGTCGGCGGCCGTCTGGCGAAAGAGCTCCGTCCAGGTGCCAGTGGCGAGCATGACCGAGTAGCCCTCGTCCGGCGCGGCCACGACACCCGGAATGTCGGGCTTGAGCCAGATGTCGATCGTGCGCAGGCCGAACCCCAGGGCAAGGAGCAGGCACACGGCGATGAGAAGGCGCCGGCCCACGGGAGCGGGGGAATCTGAGGTTTCAATGCCCATACGGTGATAAGGGGAAACGCGGCGTGGCGGGGCAAGATGAGGAACGGCCCAAGTTCGGTAAATTCAGGACGATTCGCCAGAACGGGCAAATTTCGCTTGAACGCGGCCCAGCCGAAGCAGAGGAGAAGCACGGCAACTTTATGGACGGGTCCATATCGGGGTCGCGTGAGCGGCCTCTTTTCTTTTACCCTCCGGCTCCCGTTCCCGGACCATCACGCACGACGGAGAGAAAACCGTGGCGAAACGCAAGAAAGTCGAAGAAATCCGGGCACTGAACATCAAGCCCTTCATTAAGATGATCGCGAAGGAGAAGGACCTCGAACCCGACATCATCAAGTCGGCCGTCGAATCCGCCATCTTCTCCGCAGCCGTCAAGCGCGCACACTCCTTCAAGGAACCGCGCCCCGACCTCGATCTGGAGACGGGCGATCTGCGCCTGTTCGTCAAGAAGACCGTCGTCATGAACGTCGAGGATGCGCGCACCGAAGTCGACATCCTCGCCGCCAAGGCAAAGAACCCCGAATACATGCTGGGCGACGAAGTCGAGATCGAAATCGACCCGGAAGAGTTCGGCCGCATCGCCGCGCAATCCGTCCGCCAAGGCATTCTCCAGCGCCTGCGCGACGCGGAACGCGACCACGTGTTCGAGGACTTCAAGGACAAGATCGGCTCGGTCGTCACCGGCATCGTGCAGCGCTATGAACGACGCGACTGCATCGTGGCGCTGGGCAAGGTCGAGTGCCTGCTCCCCCACCACGAAATCCCGATGGGCGTACGCTATCGCTTTGGCGACCGCATTCGCTGCCTGATCGTCGATGTGCGCCGCACGCCCAAGGGCCCGCAGGTGATCCTCTCGCGCACGCGCTCGGAACTCGTGAAGCAACTGTTCGCGACCGAAGTTCCCGAAATCAGCGACGGCACGGTCCGCATCGTGGAAATCGCGCGCGAACCCGGCGTGCGCACGAAGATCGCCGTGAGCAGCATGAACCCCGACGTCGATCCCGTCGGCGCCTGCGTCGGACTCAAGGGGTCGCGCGTCCAGATGATCGTACGCGAACTCGACAACGAGAAAGTGGACATCGTGCCGTACTCGGCGATGCCTGAAACGTTCATCGCCTCCGCGCTGAACCCGGCGAAGATCGTCGTCATCAAGCTGAACGAAATCGAGCGCCGCGCCTACGTCGTCGTCGAGCACGAATCGCTCGCCAAAGCCATCGGCAAGCGCGGCCAGAACGCCAAGCTGGCGGCAAAGCTGACCGGCTGGAAGATCGACGTGACCGAACAGGAGGACGAGGAAGAGTTGGCACGCCTCGTCAGCATCTCCCAACAGTACCTGATGGACTTCCTCAGCCAGATCGAGGGACTGAGCGAGTTCATGCGCGACGCCATGGCCAAGACGAACGAACTCAACTCCGTTGAAAAACTGGCCGAGGCCTCTCCCGAACAGCTCCTGACCTACACGCAGGACGATCAGGAACTCGCCGAGGACATCATCGAAGGCGCCAAGGAATACATGACCAACCTGCGCGAGATGACGGAGAAATCCGAAGCCGGCATGACCGAGGAACTCCGCGAGCGTCTGCGGGCAGTTTCAACGCTGGCCGATCGCCTCGCGGGACGGAAGCCCGAAGAAGCACCCGCCGCCGAGGAAACCGCTCCTGCCGGGGAATCCGCCGAGAGCAGCGACGCAGCGGAAGCAGCCGAACCGGAAGCGGCCGAGCCGGAAGCAGCCGAACCGGAAGCAGCCGAGCCGGAAGCAGCCGAGCCGGAAGCGGAAAAGAAGGACTGAGACCCGGGCAGGTTGGTGTGCTGCGAATTGCCTGATGCACGGCATTCAAGGCGTCTCCCTCCTTGCCAAAGGGACTTCAGCAGGAAGACCATCAGCGGCGCCGGGGAGTGCGACTCAACCCGGCGCCGTCCGTTTTGGAGCATCATGAAGACGAGCGATTTCAAAACCCCCGAAGAACTGCTCGGATTCGTGCAGGTCTGCCTCGAAGAGCGCAATCTGGAGGCAGCGGCGCAGGCCGTCGGGGATGTCCGCACGCAGTTCGCGGCAAGCGCGCTGGCGCTGCACATCGCGGGCTTCGTGTGGGAGCAGACGTTTCTCGAAAAACGCGCCCTTGGGGAGGAACCCGGGCTCGAACTGTACGAACGTGCGGAGAGCCTGTACCGCGAGGCGCTGGAGCATTGCAGGGAGGATACCATCGACGTCCATCTCGAACGCCTCTTCGCGTGCCTGTTCGTGCTGGGGACCCAGCGCGAGGACGTGGGGCGGCTGCGGGAAGCACTCGCCGTGGCGGAACGCCGTGCGGCGCGCGAAACGTGCGAAGGGCTGGCGGCGTGCCGGCGCGATCAGGCCACCGTGGCCACGGCCATCGCCCGCGCCACCCAGGACCCGGACGACTGGGAGAAGGCCCACCAGTGCTTTGAACGCGCGGAAGAGCCGCCCGAAGGGCGTGACGCGCTGTTCTTCCATTACTACCGCGGGATCACCCGCAAGGCACTCGGCGAGCGCGCCAACGACCAGGCCCTGCTGGAGGATGCTGTGCGTTCCTTCCAGGCAGCCCGCCGTCACGGTTCCGTCAGAGGACTGGATTACCTCTTGGCAGACTGTCTCGTTCAGTTGCAGAACCCGGCGGCGGCCGACGTGCTGGAAATGAAGGCGCTGCTGCCGCTCGTTCTGGAAAATGCAAATCCCGCAGACCCCTTGGTGCGATCGCTGGCGGCCCGCTGGGAAGTGCGAAAGAGGATCCTGAAAGACGAAGGCTATCGTTTCGACGACGGACGCAAACCATGATTCTGGTGATCGACAACTACGATTCGTTTACCTACAACCTGGTGCAATACCTCGGCGAGCTGGGAGAGACCCTGCATGTCGTGCGCAACGACAAGCTCGACATGGCGACGCTGGACAAGCTCTCGCCCCAGGCGATCGTCATCTCGCCCGGTCCCGGAACGCCCAACGACGCCGGCATTTCCTGCCAGGTGTTGCGCGAAGTTTCCTCCCGGGTGCCCACGCTCGGCGTCTGCCTCGGGCACCAGTGCATCGGGCAGGTCTTTGGCGGCGTCGTGACAAACGCCCCGCGCCTGATGCACGGCAAGACAAGCATGATCCGCCACGACGACAAGGGCGTCTTCGCGGGGCTGCCGAATCCGTTCGAGGCAACCCGCTATCACTCCCTGATCGTCAAGGAAGAGGGGCTTCCCGAAGACGTGGAAGTGACGGCCTACGCGACGGACGACAACATGGTCATGGGTCTGCGGCACAAGACGTTGCCGATCCACGGCGTGCAATTCCACCCGGAATCGATCCTGACGGGCGAGGGCAAGCGCCTGCTGCGCAACTTCCTCGATCTCGCAAAAGCCTCCTGACACCACGCCGCGCTGCTTGACCTTGCCCGGGCCCCCGGGGCTTGATCGCCAAGGCACGCGGGCGCGGCGCTCCTGCTCCCCTGCCGTTCATCCTGGAGAGAGAGGCACCCAATGGCCGTTCCCTTTATTGATCTCAAACGCTTCGAGCCGGGCTTCATGGACCGGTGGATGGAGAAAGTCCGCCACGTCACGGAAAACACGATGTTCGTGGGCGGCCCCGTGGTGGCCGACCTGGAAAAGCGCCTGGCCGAAGTGACCGGAGCGCCCGCCGCAGTGGGCTGCGCCAACGGCACCGACGCCCTGCAACTGGCGCTGCGCGTCGCGGGGGTTGGCCCGGGCGACCGCGTTCTGATTCCCGACGCGACATTCTGGGCAACGTTCGAAGCGGTCGTCAACGTCGGCGCAAAGCCCGTAACCGTCGACATCGACATGACCGACTTGCAGATGGACTTTGATCTGTTCCGCAAGGCCGTGGACGAATACGCGCCGAAGGCCGTGTTGCTGGTGCATCTGTACGGCTGGTGCACGGCGCGGCTGGATGACTTTCGCGAGTTCTGCGCGGCACGCCGCATTCCGTTGATTGAGGACGGCGCGCAGTGCTTTGGCGTCACGTGGAAGGGCCGGGCGATCTACGCGGATGCGTGGATGGCAACGACATCGTTCTACCCGGCCAAGGTGTTTGGCTCGTGCGGCGACGCGGGCGCGGTGTTTTGCTCCAGCAAGGAGCTCGCCGACCGCACCCGCCTGCACGGCAATCACGGCCGCGTGACGCACTACCTGCACGGCGTGATCGGATGGAACAGCCGCATGGCCGGGCTGGACGCGGCGTGGCTGGACCTGTGCCTCGACTACTTCGACGCACGCATGGCATCACGCGTCGAGGCGGCCGCCCGCTATCGCGAGGCCTTCGCACGCATGGGCAACGTGAAGTACGTCGCTCCGCCGGAAGGCTGTGGCGAGAACGGCTACCTCGTGGCGACGTTGATGGACCCCGCGCGGCGCCCGGCCATCGAGGCGAAACTGAAAGAACAGGGCATCGGATTCGGCAACACGTATCCGTCGGCCATGAGCGAGCAACCGGGCGCACGGGGATGGAGCGCCGGACACGTCGGCGGCGACAACGCACGCGTGCTCGGCAAGAGCATCCTGAACCCGCCGCTCTTCGCGTACATCACGCCGGCGGAGCAGGATGAGGTCGTCGCTGCACTGAAAGCGGCGATGGCCTGAGTGCCGGTTGACCCAACCTTGGCGGAGTCGCCGTGGAACGCACGCGCGCAATCCTGAGCGGCCAGAGTATGTGGAGCGCGCTGCTGGGTGCGCTGCTGCTCCTTCTGTTTGGGACGAGCGTCGCGCTCGTCCCGATCCGTGGCGACAATGACTGCTGGTGGCACGTCAAAACCGGCAAGTACATCGCGGAAAACGGACTCCCCCACAACGACGTCTTCGCCTTCACGGCGGAGGAATACGAGTGGCACAATCACGAGTGGGTGACGCAGCTCGCGATGTGGAAGGCCTTTCGTCTCGGCGAATCCTGGGGCCTGGGCGGATGGCGGATGGTGACCGTCGCAAAGACGGGCGCCATTCTGCTCGCGTGCCTGATCCTCTACTTTCTCGCGGGCAGACTCTCGCGCAACTGGTGGATCGCGCTGCTGGTGGCGAGCATCGCACTCGCTGTGGGGCGGCGGACTTTTTACCCGCGTCCGCCGCTGGTGACCAACGTGCTCCTCGCCGCCGAGATTCTTCTCATCACGGGCATCCACGAAAAGTGGTGGAGCCGCAAGTGGCTGTTGGCGCTGCCGCCGATGTTCGCGGCGTGGAGCAATCTGCACGGAGGCTGGATGGCGGGAATCGTTGTCGGCGCGGCCTACGCGGGAGCGGACATTCTGTACGCCCTGCCGTTGCCCGAAAAGGCGAAGCGCCTGATCCACCCGTCGCCTGAGCCCGTGCCGTGGAAGTGGTGGGTTCCGGTGGGGCTGGCGTGCGTCGTGGCGACGTGGGCGAATCCGTTTGGCTGGCAACTGTACGCCATGCCGGGACGGGTGCTGGGGGACAAGGCGCTGGTTTCGAGCCTCGGCGAACTTCTGCCGCCCGACTGGCGCTTCATGCAGATTTTTCTGTCCACGATGGTGCTGCTCCTCGCCACGATGGTGGTGCTGGCTGCGAAGAGACGTCTGCCCCTGCGGCTCGCCGAGTGGGCGATCTGGGCCTTCTTCCTCTGGCAGGGCGTGCGGCATGTGCGCCACCTGCTGCTCTACGGTGTGATGGCCGTGCCGCTGATGACACGCGTGGCGATGGAAGCCGCCGCCCTCGCGCGCGGAAACGATGAAGCACCGGCCCGTGCCGCGAAGGTGGGCGCGTGTGTCCTGCTGCTGGCGCTCGCCGTACAGGGCGCAACGTTGCGCAACTGGCCGGAGGGGCTTTCCTACCCCAGACGCAATGCCCTGTTTGCCGAGTACGAACAAGGCTACCTGCCGTGGGACTTCCCTGCCGAGCAGTGCGACTTCATCGAAGCGGCTGTTCTCGAAGGCCGCATGTTTAACGAGAATCACTACGCGGGCTACCTGATCTGGCGCTTTTCGCCGGAGACGCACAAGGTCTTCAGCGATCCGCGCTTCGACATCTTTGGCGGCGCCATCTGGCGCCAGGAAGTGATTGTCATCAACGCGCTGACGCCTCCCGTGGATTCCGGCCTCCTGCCGTGGCGCGGGATTCTCGAGGAGTGGGACATTCAGTGGATGCTCATCAAGGGCACGTCGCCGCTGGCCGCAACGCTCGATGGCGAGAAGGACTGGGTGCTCGCCGCGAACTGGCCCCCTCCGGCCGAGTATCTCCCCCACTGGCAGATTTGGATTCGGAACACGCCGGACAACGCGGCCATGATCGCCCGAACACGGCGCACCTTCGAGAGGCGCTACGGCGTGCGGGTGCCGCAATGAGCGTGAAACGCAGCCAGCAGAGCAAGGCGTGGGCAGCCGTCGCGGGCGCGGTGGTGCTCTACCTGCTCTTCCAGGTGCTCCCCCTGCTGGCGCATCAGTTTCCCGGCGGCTACCAGAACGACTTCAAGCACCTGTATGCGGGGAGCTGGCTTCTCGCGCATGGCGGCAATCCCTACGACGCCGCGCAGTTGCAGGACTTTCGTGCGACGTTTGAATCCGAGGACGCGCGCTTTGGCTTTGGGATTCTGCCCTACGTCTACCTGCCGTTCACCGGTCTGGTGATGAGCCCGTTGACGACGATGCGCTTTGGCAGCGCCGTCGTGGCGTGGCAGCTTCTCAATCACGCCCTGTTCCTCGGGGGCCTGGCGCTGGCGGCCTGCGCGGGAGGATGGCGTTTCACGTGGAAGAGCGTGGCACTGATCGGCGCGGCGGCGGTGTGGAACTTCTCGGTGCAGCGCCAGAACTCTGCGGGCCAACTCAACATGGTGCTCTTCTTCGGCATGGCGTTGATGGCGGTGGGACTCGCGCGCAACTGGCATCCCGCCGCCGTGGGGGGAATCGCCGCGTTCCTCGCACTGTTCAAGATCACGCCGGGGATTTTCCTCGTCTACTTTCTGATGCGGCGCCAGTGGCGGCACGCGGCCTGGATGGCGGGCATCGGCACGGCACTGCTTCTGCTGTGCGTTCTGATCGTGGGACCGCGCGTGCACCTGGACTTTCTGCCACTGCTGGCCGACATGGGCTTTGGCAAGTCCACCTGGGCCGCGGAAGGCATGACGTTCTGGCGCGACCCGTACAATCAATCGCTCAACGCCTTCTTCCATCGCGCGCTTGTCGCGTGGGAAGGGCACGAACCGTGGCTGGCCGTGGGTGAGAGATGGGCAAACGCGCTGACGATGGCGTGTGCACTGGGCATCCTGGGTCTGTGCGCATGGCTCTGGGGGAAAAGAGGGACGGAGTCAGAACGCATGACGGGCTTCGACGCATCAGGCTTCAGCGTTGCCGTGATGGCCAGCCTCCTGATTCCCAGCCTGATGTGGGACCACTATCTCGTGCAGGCTCTCCTGCCAGCAGTGCTCCTCTGGAATCACCCGGCGGTGCGGGAACGGCGCTGGACGCGCGGACTTCTCGCCGCCTGCGTGGTGCTCTTCAGTACGGGGGTGGAGTTCGGTGCGCTGCGGCTGCACGCAGCGATGCTCGGCCAGCCCCTGCTGCTGGTGCCGGGCGACTGGCGGCGGCCGGTGTTCGAGGTGCTCTTCGGAGGTGTGGCGCTGCCCGGCGCCCAGCCGCTCGGCGCCTTGCTGCAATCGCTCAAACTCTGGCCCGCGCTCGCGCTGCTGGCGGTGGGCATCCATGCAGATCGTCATCCGAAGGACGACGGCGTCGAGTAATCTCAAGCGGCCGCTGTCAATTCGGAGCCCCTTACCCGTCGTAGCGATATCCCACGCCGTGCACGGTCTTGATGATCGCCGGCTCGCGCGGATCAGCTTCGATGCGCTTGCGCAATTGCGAGATGTGCTGGTCGAGCGTGCGGCTGTTGGGCACGTGATCGAGCCCCCACGCATGAGCGAAAAAAGCGTGGCGGTCGAGTGCCTTGCCGGGATTGCGATGCAGAAGTTCGAGGATTCGGACGTCACGCAGGCTGAGGTCGATGGTGTCGTTGCCGCGGCGGGCGCGCAGTTCAGCGGGAAAGACGTCAAGATCCCCGAGCCGGAAAGGCTGGAGCTCCAGCGGATTCTTCGCGGGCGAATCGGCGAGGCAACGCCGTGTCACGGCACGGATGCGCGCCACGACTTCGCGCACTCCGAAGGGCTTGGCGATGTAGTCGTCGGCACCGGACTCCAGTCCAACGACCTTGTCGATCTCCTCGGTTTTGGCACTGATGAAAACGATCGGAACGCGTGGATTGTCGCGCCGAATCGCCTGGCAAACGGCGTAGCCGTTCTTCCCGGGCATCATCACATCGAGGCAGACAAAGTCCGGGGAACGCTTGCGGTAAAGGTCGAGGGCCTCGGTGCCATCGCACGCGAGAAGCACCTCGTAGCCTTCGCGGCGCAGGATTTCCGCGAGGCCGTCGCGGATGCGGGGATCGTCTTCGGCAAGAAGAACGAGCATGAGTGCCTCCAGGGATTCAGCGGCCGCCGAGTGGGAGATGGAATTCAAACGTGGAGCCGGTGGAACTGGCGGTCAGTTGCAGATCGCCGCCGTGCAGGCGCGCCAGGGCGCGGGCAATGGAAAGACCGATGCCGGTGCCCGTGGAGCGTGCCGTCAGGCTGTCGTCAACGCGATGAAAGGGGCGAAAAATCCTGCTGCGATGCGCCGGGGGAACGCCCGGCCCGTGATCCTCAACACGGACGCACACGACTCCGTCCCTGATTTCCGAGGCGACCCGCATCCATCCCCCTGAAGCCGCGTACTTCTCAACATTACCGATAAGATTTCCAAGAATCTGGGCCACAGCATCGCGATCGAACGGAAAGGTGGCGGCAGCATCCAGATTCGTTTCGACAACGATCCCCGCCTCGCCGAGTGCGGGCGCAAACTGTTCAATCACCTCGCGAATCGTGTCGTCGATGCAACCGGGCGCGGGATGAAGGCGCAGCTTCTCCTGACGCTGGCGGCTGAAGGCGAGCACGTTGTCAATCAGACGGGAAAGGCGGCGGCTCTCCCCCACCAGAACGCCGACGTAGCGCCGCTCGTCTTCGGCTTCATCCGGCAGGTTCTCTTCCAGAAGTTCAGCGTAGAGGCGAATGTTCGTGAGCGGCGTCTTGAGCTCGTGCGAGACCTGATTGACGAATGTCAGGCGGCGTTCGGCCTCGTTGAGATCGCGGCGGTACTCGCGGTAGAGAACGAACGCGAGCGCGATGAGCGCGATGGCGGCCGCCGCGATTCCCGCCAGCAGAGGGAACCGCGATCCGAAACCTGCCGGCGTGCCCGATGGCAAATACACTTCCAGATGCCAGGACGCCAGCGGCGCCGCGAGAGCAATCCGTGCTTCGGGTTCCGCGTCCTCACCGGGCTCCAACGCACCCCACTGATACACGACATCGCCCTTCTCGTCGGTAAGCCGAATGCGCTCGGCGGCGCCCGTACTCTTGCCCGGCGTGTCGGGCAGCGCCGCAATCAGATCGGCCGTCAGGCGCGGACGGTTGATCTCGAACGCGGCGACGGAGCCATCAGGCCTCCTGAGCCAGAAGGCGAGATTGAGCCCGCGTCCCTCGTACCAGTCGTACCATCCCGAATCCGCGTCCTTCCCTTCCGCGCCATTCGTGCGGCTCGCATGCCACAGGTCGCGATTGATGACGATCCCCTGAATGCGTCCGAGAAACGCGCGTTCCTCTGTGCTGAGGGAGCCCTGCGCACCACTTGCTGCCGGATGGACGAGCTTCCCGTCCGCGTCGATCAGGAAGAACTGGCGCGCGGGCGCGGGCGCGTCGGCGAGGGAGGCGGGATCGCCTGCACTCATGCGGGCAGCTTCGGAGAGCCGCGCTTCCACCGTCTCAAGATGCGCGGAAATCAAGGCATCGACGTCGCGCAGGCGCGTCTCCAGCACCTGCTCGAAACGGCGATCCACCGCCTCGCGCTCCGAGGCCGCAAGACGGACTCCCAGCCACGAGAGTCCGGCAAGCGGCACAAGCACGAGAAGCGAGAAGAGAATGGCGAGACGCGGTTTCAAGCGGTGGCCTTACTGGTAGAGTTGGTAGCTGTCCTTCTGGACGTCGAGGTTCATCTGCTTGCGCTGGCGGTTCCACTCGCCTTCCTGCTCGATCGTCACTGCGTTTTTGCGCACGGTCTCGTCGAGTTCCTGAAGTTCCTTCTTGTACTCGGCCGGAAGGTTCTCGGCGCTCCTGTTGATGTAGCCGCTGTTCGAGAAAAGAACCTGCTGGGCCTGCTGGATCTGTCCGGCATCGCGCAAGGCAACGGCCTTCCGGTTGTTTTCCTGCGCGACAAGACGGACAGAGGAGGCAATCACGTCGGGCACAAGTGCCGCGGCAACCTCTGACTCGTTTTCCGTGTAGAGTATCGCCGCCGTGGCGAGGGACGTGCGCGGTTGGCTCGCCGCGATGTCGAGCCAGCTGGCCTTGGCCGTGCCAACGACGCGCTCGCTGCCAGCCTCGCCCGCGGGAAGAGCCAGTTCGACGATGAAGTAGTTCTCCCAGTTGTTGTAGAGCTGGTTCAGACTAAACGAAACCGTCTGCCCCGCGATGGTGCCGCGGTCGCCGAGCACGCGAATGGGGCGAATGCCCTCGGCGACTTCGAGAGTCACTTCAACTTCACCGGCAACGACTTCGGTGACAGCGCGAAGCTCGCGGTCGAAAAACTTCGCAAGCTCTTGGGGTTCCTCGGCGAAGGCGGCATTTCCATCGCTCGCAGCGGCCAGCTTGTACATCAGGTCCTCGTTGTAATCGAGCCCGAGACCGATGGTGCTGACCGCGATCCCTTCCTGGGCAAAGGAACGGCCCAATTCAGCGAGCGCCTCGGGCGACGACGGCCCAACATTCGCAAGCCCGTCGGAGAGCAGCACGATGCGATTGACGCGTTCCTGACTCAGGAACTTGCGGACTTCCGCCGCGCCCTTGCTCACACCCGCGAACAACGCCGTGCTGTTCGCCGTCTGGATTGCGCGAATCCGCCCACGCAGTTCCTCGCGGTCGGAAACCTTCGTCGCGGGGATCAGAACTTCCACGGTGCTCTCGTAGGTGATGACGGAAACGATGTCCTCGGGCTGAAGCCGATCGATGAACAGAATGGCGGCTTCCTTGGCGTGCTCCATCTTGGCTCCGGCCATCGAACCCGAACGGTCGAGGACAAGCGCCACGTTGACGGGGACGCGAGCCTTGTCGTCCTGACGTTCGGCCGTGGCGATGAGCGAAACCTTCAGGAAGGCCGTCTCCGGCCTGCCCGCAAGTACAACGGGAGTGCCGAGCTTGAGATCGAGATCGAGTTCGGCGGCAGGGGCACGCCCGGCTGCGAGCAGCAACAGGGCAAGTACGGGGAGCAGCGTCGCGAGAATTGCGCGGCGAAAGGGGAACGTTTTCATGTTCGGCCTCCAGAAAGAGTGGCATGGCGCGGGGCCAGTGCGATTGGAGGTTGCAGGAAGCCGGGGGCGGAGTGGTCAGGCGCCTGTCTGGCGAATGTAAAAAGGTTGTCAGACCGCAGGGGGCTCTGCTTCCGGCGCGATCGTGCCGCGAAAGATGGTGACGGCCTTGCCGCCCAGGTAGACGCGGTCGCTTTCGAGTTCCATCTTCACGATGCCGCCACGCTTGGAAACCTGGCAGGCGGTGAGCACCGTCTTGTGCAGCCGCTCGCCCCACCAGGGAGCAAGGGCGCAGTGAGCGGAACCCGTGACGGGGTCCTCGTCGATGTCCTCCGCCGGAGCAAAAAAGCGCGAGACGAAGTCGAACGCCGGATCGTCGGAGAGCGCTGTGACAATGATCCCGCGCGTGGTCACCCGCTTGAGCGTCCGGAAGTCCGGATCAAGCTCGCGTACCTGGGCCGCACTGTCCGCTTCAACAAGATAGTCGAAACGATTGCGCGCGACCTTCTTCACGTGAGGAAGCCCAAGAGCCGGAAGGAGTTCGGGATGCACCTCCTCGGAGGCGATGGGCAGGGCGCGTTCGTCCGGAAAATCCAAATGAATCCAGCCGGACTTGCGCGACGCGATGAGAGCGCCACTGCGCGTATGAAACGTCGCTTCCTCGAAGGGGCCGAGAAGGCCTTCCTGCCAGAGGACGTGCGCACTGGCCAGCGTGGCGTGCCCGCACAGATCGACCTCGGTGGCCGGAGTGAACCAGCGCAGCCGGTACTCCTTGCCGGGCATCGGCCACAGATAGGCCGTCTCCGAAAGGTTGTTCTCAGCCGCCAGGGACTGAAGCCACGAATCGGGTGCATCGCGGTCCATCAGGCAAACGGCCGCAGGATTTCCGCGAAACGGACCGTCGGCGAAAGCATCGACTTGGAAGAGAGGAATGGGCATGGCGGCGAACTCCGCGGAAACATGGAACTGTACCAAAGCAAAAAGGACGAACGGGTGCGGCGCAAGGAGACGTTGCCGCACTCAGGCACCCGGAAGCAAGACTCCACCCACCCCCGCGCGCGTCACAGAGATGGCGTGCACAGCGCTGGCCCCCGCCTCCCTCAGCGCCTGGGCGCAGGTCGCCATCGTCGCTCCCGTCGTCATCACATCGTCCACCAGAATCACGCGCCGCGCGGCAACACGCTCCGGCTCTGGAACGGCAAACGCCTTCGCCACGTTGACGAGCCGTTCCTCCGGCGAGGCGCGCCGCGCCTGGGGTGGTGTCCGGCGCGCGCGCAGCACCGCCTCCGAATCACAGGGCAGCCCGAGCAGCGCCGCAAGCGGACGCGCAATGCACTCGGCCTGATTGTACCCGCGCTTCACCCGCCGAAACCAGTGCATCGGAACGGGCACCACCACCTCCGCGCCATGCACGTCGCGAAGCGCCACGAGGTGCTCGGAAAGCACTCCCATCGTCAAACGCGCCAACGCCTCGCCCGCGTGTTCGTGATGGCGGTACTTGAGATTGCGCACCATGTCGCCCACGACACCGGCATAGGGGAACGCCGAGCGCACCGTCGTCATCGCCACCCGCATCTCAAGCGGCAGCGCCTTGCAAAAGGCACACGCCGCCCGCTCCGCATCACCGGGAATCCGGCCGAAGCCGCATGGGCAGGCGGGCGCCTCCAAAACGCGCAAGTCCGCCCGGCAGAGGGTACAAAGAAAATCGCCCTGCCGAGGATCGACGGGCGAATGGCAACACATGCAAACGGGAGGCAGGAACCAGTCTGCCAACGCACGGCCCGCGTCGCGCAGGCGCACCGCAAGAGGAAGCGAATCCATTCCTCCCATCGGCGATTCTACTTCTTGCCGAACCGAAAGAGGCGGCGCTTCCCCTTGTCTTCCTCTGGTGCCTGCTGTCCCTGAACTTCCTTCTTTTTCTGATTGATGAGGAAGTCGCCCACGATCTCCTGGGTATTCTTGGCACGGCCTCCAAAGGTGCGCCGGTCGATGCCCTCGGCCTCTTCCTTCGAAGTTGTCTCCTGAAAGACGTCCTCCTCCTCGTCGGTGGCTTCCGTGCGCTTGATGTCGTCGAGCGAAACGGCCTTGGGGCGCACCTTGAAACCGGGCGCACTGATCAAACTGGAGAACTTCGCCGCAAGTTCCGTCGGGGTGAAGGGCTTGGCCAGAAAATCGTTCGCACCCACGCGCAACGCGAACTGCTTGTCCCGCTCGGAGCAACGCGCCGAGCAGACCAGAATCGGCAGATTCTTAAACGCGCGATTGGCCCGCAGCGACTGGCAGAGCTGGAAGCCACTCATCCGCGGGATCATGATGTCGATCATCATCAGGTCCGGCTGATAACGCACGAGCTTCTCGATCGCCGAGATACCATCCTGCGCGGAAACAACTTCGGCCTGCAAACCGAGAGCGTGCGTCACCATCGTCGTGACATCGACTTCGTCGTCGACCACCATCAGGCGGGGCAGAAGCGCCGGTTTGGGCGGGACGCGGGCAGGCTTTGGCGAAGCCGGTGCAGCAGCAGGCGGTTTCAGGGCCTCGAAAACCTCGGGATCGACCGGAGCACCCGGTGCCTCGGGCTCGACGGTGCCATCTTCGAGAGCCCGGATCTGATCCAGCGTCAGCCGCTTGACCTTCGGACTGCTCTTCGTGCTCGTGAAATGCACCTCGATGTTGCGAATCAGGCGATCGGGGTCGAAGGGCTTGGTGAGATACAGGTTCGCGCCGCTCCCGTATCCCTTCATGATGTGCTCCTTGTTTCCAAGGGCCGTCAGAAACATCACAGGGATGTCGGAGAACCTGGCACTCTTGCGGATCGCCGCACAGCAGTCAAAGCCGTCCATCATCGGCATCATCACGTCGAGACAGATGAAATCCGGCTCGTAGCGTTCCAGCTTCTCCAGAGCATCGAGGCCGTCCTGGGCTTCCACGACTTCGAAATGCTCGCTGAGGGAGGCGCGCAGGATTGCCCGCACATCTTCCTCGTCGTCCACGATCATGATGCGCCAATTCACGGTGATACTCCTCGGGGGGAGGATTTCATTCCCGGAAACCATTTGTCCACAAGTAGGGCGGACTGTTACTTGAGCAACCCGGCCGTGGCAAGCCGGAAGCATCGACCAAGGAAGCCACTGCATCAATCCGGCAAGAAGGACTAGTGAAAATGAATACGTGGCACGTGGAGTTGGAAGACGGCCGGAAGGTGGAACTTGATGCCCCCTTCGGACACGAACATACCGTTTCGGGCCCGGGCTACAGCGCCAGGGTACTCCTGAGCCCCATCAACTGCCGAATCCAGGTCTATGGCTACGAGGCAAGCGACATCGCCGCCATGACTCACGCTCTCTCCGCTCTGGCCCGCCGGAACAGCTATGGCAAGCTCTGGGTGAAAGCCCCGGCGCAGGACGAAGCCCGTCTGGCCGACGCCGGATTCGTCCGCGAAGGCGGCATCGCCGGATACTTTGACGGCGCCGATGCGGCCATCATGGCCCTCTTCACCGACCCCGAACGCCGCCAGCGCCCCACCGAGGCCGAGGAAAACGACATCCTCGCCGGAGCGCTCAAGGGCGCACGCGGCGGCAAGGAAGTCCGCGAGCTCCCCACCGGCTACCGCACGGCCCTCTTCGAAGACCAGCACGCCGATGCCCTCGCCGCCCTCTACAAGGAAGTCTTCCCGACATATCCCTACCCCATCGACAACCCGGATTATCTGGTGGAAACGGCCCACAGCCACATCCTCTACCGCCTCGTGTGGAACGAAGCGGGCGAGCTCGTCGCCGCCGCATCCGCCGAAACCAGCCCGGAAATCCACAGCGCCGAGATGACCGACTTCGCCTCGCGCCCCTCCGAACGCGGCAAGGGCCTTGCCCAGTACCTGCTGCGCACCCTGGAGGCCGACGCCCGCGAACGCTTTGGCATCCGTTGCTACTACACGATCGCCCGGGCGCTTTCCTTCGGAATGCTCCGCACGTTCCACAACGCCGGGTACGAACTGACCGGAACACTCGTCAACAACTGCAATATTGCGGGCAAATTCGAGACGATGCACCTGATGTGCAGGCCCTACGAGAAAGGCTGAGCGGGGGCGGGGAAGCATGCTTTTCCCCGCGCCTCCAATTCAGACAACCACGACACATCTAGTACAATTTGCTTGCCAAGCCCCAATCGGCAGAGAGAGTAAGCGCTTCCGGGAAGGGAAACTCCAGCACCAAGAGGCAAGCGCTTGCAATGAGCAGTTTACTCTCTGTCAAAGGCATCACAGACTTTCTCTATGGCCATGCGCCGCAACCGGTGACATGTGGCCGGGGAATCACCATCGGCGCGGGAACCGTCTACCCGGAAATCAACTTTACCCTGCCGACCATGGACATCAGTGCCCGCACTTGGCCAACTGTCTGCGAGCACTACTCCTCAATGGTCCAGGCCGTCGTGGATCGCGCCGTCGCCCTGGAGGTCCCAGGCGTCGTCGTTGAATTTGAAACCCTCCCCCCGATGACCGAAAATCCCCGCTGGGGACTCGAAATCACGGCCATCCTCGGAGATTGCCTGCGCAAGGCGCACGACAAACACGGTCTGAAAAGTGCCCTGCGCCTGACGCCCAACGACACGCGGGAGTTTCTCCGTCCCCCGGTGATGCGCAGCGGCAAGTACTGGGACGGGATGGTGGAATTCTTCGACGGCGCCGCCGAGGCAGGGGCCGACATGATTGCCATCGAATCGACGGGCGGCAAGGAGGTCTGCGACGAGGCGCTGATGAACGCCGATCTGCGCATGGTTGTCTTTGCCCTCGGCGTCCTGGGCGCGCGCGACATGGCTTTCCTCTGGAAGACCATCGTAGCCTCCTGCCAGCGTCAGGGCATCGTGCCATCGGGCGACACGGCATGCGGCTTTGCCAACACGGCCATGGTGCTCGCCGAGCAGAAGATGATTCCGCGCCTCTTTGCCGCCGTGGTGCGTGTGGCCTCCGTGCCGCGTTCCCTCGTGGCCTACACCGTGGGGGCCAGGGGGCCGAGCAAGGACTGCGCATACGAGGGCCCGTACATGAAGGCACTCGCCGGCGTGCCCATTTCCATGGAAGGGCGGTCGGCCGCGTGCGCCCACCTGAGCCCCGTCGGCAACATTGCCCAGTCCGTCTGCGATCTTTGGTCAAACGAATCAGTGCAGCGCGTGCGCCTGCTGAGTGACTTCGCCCCCGTCGTCAGCATGGAGCAACTGGCCTACGACTGCCGGCTGATGAACACGGCATCGTGCTGCGGACACGCGGACGCCACGAAGCTCCGCGACTGGCTGACGGAATCCGATGCGTCGCTCGACCCGCAGGCGTATGTGCTTCGCCCCGATGTGGTATTGCGGCTGAGCGAGCGCATCGCGGCGGAGAAGACACCCTACGCCCAAACCGTGGCAGCCGTTCGGGCGGCAGTGGATGAACTCCGCTGGGCCTTTGAGGACGGCCGCGTGCGCATCGCCGAGCGCGAGCAGTCCTGGATCGCCCTGCTCGAAGCCCAGGCGGAAGACCTGCCCGAAACCGAGGAAGAGCTGATCGCGGAAGTCATGGCTTCCGGAGAAGCGCGCAAGTTCCTGCCGGAGCAATACGGGATCGGATAGCGCTACCGGGCGAGTGCGGCAACAGCCTCGATTACGCGGTGCAGTTGCTCTTCGGGCTGGTAGAAATGCCCGGAGAAGCGCAGGAGCCCGTTGCGTGCGGCACACAGGATGCCCGCTTCATCCAAGCGCTGCGCGGCCGTCTGTGCGTCGATCGCCGGATGCCGGACGCTCGCCGTGCCGCCCGAATGCGCGGAGTCCGGCGGCGAAACAAGTTCCCAGCCCAACTCGCCCAGCCCTTCCACGAGCACCGCGCGGTTGTGGCGCAGGCGGCGCTCCACCTCGGCGGCTCCACACTCGAGTAGGACATCAAGTGACGCGCCCAGCCCCAGGACGCCACCGATGTTGAGGCAGCCTTCCTCGAAGCGCCGCGCGGTATCGTCGGGCGGCGCGGGGCGCTGGTCGAAATCCATGAAGTTCTTTCGCCCGATCCAGCCGCTGTGGAAGTCGTTCATCTCCGCATACCGGCTGCGGCGCGCATAGAACAGCCCCGCGCCCTCGGGGCCGAGCAGCCACTTGTGACTGTCGGCCGAGAGGAAGTCCGCCTGGCACGCTTCAACGTCGATGGGAAAGGCCCCGAGCACCTGGATGGCGTCGATACAGTAGAGCGCACCGGCCTGCTTGATGAGTTGGCCGCACGCGGCAAGATCGTGGTGGAACCCCGTGGCGAAGTCCGCGGCACTCAACGAAACAAGGCGTACGTTGTTGTCGCGCAGAAGCTGCTCCAGATCGTCCAACTCGTAGCGGTGATTGCGCTCCGGCCATTCGAGGACACGAACGCCGTGGCGTTGTTCGAGCGACTTCCAGGTGTACCAGTTGGCGGGGAAGGTTGTTTGCTCGACAACGATGCACTCGCCCGGATTCCACGTCAGGCTGTTGGCGACAATCTGCAAGCCCTGCGTCGTGTTCTTGACGAAGGCGATCTCGTCTGCGCTGGCGTTCAGGTACGCCCCAATGGAGGCACGGATCTCCGCAATGCGCGCAAACCACCCGTTGTGGGCCTCCGTCCCCATATGCGCGCAGGCGTCGCGCGCATAGGCCGCCATGGCGTCGCGGGCCCGCGCCGTCAACGGCGCCACGCCCGCATGATTCATGTGAATCCGGCCAGTCGAAAGAATGGGGAACTCGTGGGTGAAATCCATCTGCTCCTGCCCTTCGGGAGTCAGCTCCCCTCCTGCTTGGGGAAGGCCATTTTCTGGGGGCCTTCGCGGTGACGCGGGTAGCTGCCGAGCACGCGGAGCCAATGGCAGTTCTGCTCGGTCTCGGCGATTGCCGCCTTCACGCGTTCGTCGTCGCGGTGCCCGAGGAGATCGACGAAGAAGACGTACTCCCACGCCTTGCGCTTGGTGGGGCGCGACTCGATCTGCGAGAGGTTGATGTTGCGATCGGCAAACGGCTTGAGCAGCGAGTACAGCACGCCGGGCTTGTCCTTGATGGAGAACATGACCGACGTCTTGTCGTCGCCGCACGAGGGCGTGTCAGCCTTTGCGATCACAAGGAAGCGCGTCGTGTTGTCGGGGTTGTCCTCGATGCCGCGCGCCAGAATCCGCAGCCCGTACTGATCGGCGGCGATGTGGCTGCCAATGGCCGCGGTGTTCTCGATTTCCTTCGCCTTGCGCATTCCGATCACCGTGCTCGCGACCTCCATGAACTCCGCCTTCGGCAGATTCTCGGAGAGCCAGTTGGCGCACTGCTTGAACGTCTGCGGGTGCGAGTAGATCGCTGTGACCTCCTCGATGGGCGTGAGCCCAAGCAGGCTGTGCTGGATCGGCAGCAGAATCTCGTGGCAGATGCGCACGTCGAACTCGATGAACAGGTCCAGCGTGTCGTGCACCATGCCGCCGGTGCTGTTCTCGATGGGGACGACGCCGTAGTCGCCCTTTCCCTTGTGGATGGCATCGAAGATGTCGCGGATGCGCTCGAAGGGTTCAAACTTCGGTGCCGAGCCAAACTCGTTGAGTGCGGCCTGGTGCGAGAAGGTCGCGGCCGGCCCCAGATAGGCGACCGTCAGCGGCTTTTGCAGGTTCAGGCAGGTGCTGAGCACCTCGCGCATGACAATCTGGAGGCCTTCGCGCGGGAAGGAACCGTCGCCACGGCCAAGGGCGCGCTCCAGCACCGCACGATGACGCCCGGCGTCGAAGGTCTGCGAGCCCGTCGTGGCCTTCGCGCGTCCCACGTCGCGGGCGATGCGCGCCCGGCGGTCCAGCAATTCCACCAGGTGCCGGTCGATCTCGTCGATCTCCTGCCGCTGGGCACTCAGGTCGGCGTTCGTCTCGCTCATTCGTTGCTCACCTGCCACGGAAAGTTCCCCGAGCGTGGGTGCGGCGCCGGGGCGTCGGCAACGGGAAAAGGAGAACCCGGGCGCGAGAGACCGCCTTCGCCCGGGTTTACAAGCCGATCATTGCCAGCACTGGACGGGCCGGCTCAGAGGCCGAGGCGGCTGCGCCTCAGAAGCTCGGCACGGTCGCACGGCCGGGCCGGCGTGTAGCCCTTCAGCGGCACGATGTGCTCGTGCACGGCGTCGATCATGTCCACCGGGAACGGGAAGAAGGAATCCTCCAGCTCGTCCGGCGGCGTGATCCAATTGCGCGCGCCCACGATCACGGGCGGGGCGTCCAGGTCGTCGAACGCCAGTTGCGTGATCTTCGATGCCATCGTTTGCAGGAAGCTCGCGCGCTCGCACGCATCCGACGTCAGCAGCACCTTGTGCGTCTTGGCGACGGACTCCAGCACGAGATCGTAGTTGAACGGCACGATCGAGCGCGCGTCGATGACCTCGCAGGAAATCCCGTGCTTCTCTTCGAGTTCCTTTGCCGCGTCGAGAGCGCGGTAGAGCGTCGCGCCGATGGAAAGAATCGTCAGGTCCTTGCCGGGCTTCTTGATGTCCGGCTCGCCGAACGGAATCTCGTACCGTCCCTCCGGCACGCCGCCCGCATGGAACAACTCGGGAATGTCGTAGATGCGCTGGCTCTCAAAGAAGACAACCGGATCGGTCCCCAGCAACGCGCTGTACATCAACCCCTTGGCATCGTACGGCGTTGCGGGGAAGGCGACCTTGAGCCCCGGAATGTGCGCGCAGATCGCCGTCCAGTCCTGACTGTGCTGGGCGCCGTACTTCGACCCCACCGACACGCGCAGCACCACGGGCATCTTGAGCAGTCCGCCCGACATCGACTGCCACTTCGACATCTGATTGAAGATCTCGTCGCCCGCACGTCCCATGAAGTCGCAGTACATCAGCTCGACCAGCGGGCGCCCGCCTTCGAGCGCATAGCCGACGGCCGTGCCGACGATGGCTCCTTCGGAGATCGGGCTGTTGAACAGGCGATGATAAGGCAACGCCTCGGTCAGGCCGCGGTAAACGGCAAAGGCACCACCCCAGTCGCGATTTTCCTCGCCGTAGGCAACCAGCGTCGCGTCCTCGTGGAAGCGGTCGTAAATCGCCTCAAACAAACCGTCGCGAAGTCCGAAGCAACGCCCCTTCGGCAACGGCTTGCCGTTCTCGTCGAGCCCGAAGCGGCTGCGCTTGGCGAGTTGCTTCACGCGCGGATTGTCTTCCTTCTTCAGCAGCACCTCCGCCTTGCGGTCCGGATCGCAGGACTCGAGCTTCTGGTTCGAGTGCATCGTGCGCTCCAGCAGGCAGTTCACCTGCTTGAGATCGGGGTGGGGCGAGAGATTGTAGTCGATGGCCTTCAGGTAGGCCTTGAAGATGATGTCGTCGGTGCGGGCACGCTCGGCCTCGATCTCGTCGCGCGTCGCGACGCCGCTCTCGACCATCTGGTCGGCAAACGTGTTGAGCGGGTCGAAGGCCTGCCACGCATCGACCTCGGCCTTCTCGCGATAGGAACTCGCGTCGGAAGGCGAGTGGCCACTGAAGCGGTACGTCATCGTGTCGAGCAGCACGGGGCCCTTGCCCTCGGCGATCAGCGCCTTCTTGCGCCGGATGGCGTCGATCACGGCCAGCGGGTTGTAGCCGTCGATGCGCTCGGAGTGCATCTGGTCGGGCGAAAGCCCCGCCCCCAAGCGCGCGAGCACCTTGAAGCCCATCGTCTCGCCAACGGGCTGTCCGCCCATGCCGTAGAAGTTGTTGATGAAGTTCACAATCAGGGGAAGCCCGCCGCGATGAGCGTCGTCCCACAGCTCCTTGAACTGATCCATCGTCGCAAAGCAAAGCCCCTCCCACACGGGGCCGCACCCGGCCGACGCATCACCAATGTTGCAGACCACGATGCCGGGCTTGCGGTTGACGTGCTTGAAGAGAGCCGCGCCCACTGAGATGTCGCCGGACCCGCCCACGATCGCGTTGTTCGGATAAATGCCGAAAGGCGGGAAGAACGTGTGCATCGAGCCGCCCATTCCGCGGTTGAAGCCCGTCTCGCGGGCAAAAATCTCGGCCAGTGCGCCATACACCAGGTAGTCGACGGCGAGGTCCTTCGTCGTTCCCTGCGCGTCCTTCTCGACGACACGCAGCGCTGCGCCATCGAAGTACCCTTCCATGATCGCCTGCAGGCTCTTGTCTTCCAGCTTCGCAATCGCTGAAAGCCCCTTGGCGAGAATCTCGCCGTGGCTGCGGTGGCTGCCGTAAATGTGATCGTCAACGTCGAGCAGGAAACACTCGCCGACAGCCGTCGCCTCCTGCCCGATCGAAAGATGCGCGGGGCCGCGGTGCGCGTACTCCACACCCCGGAAGTTCCCGTTCATCTTCACGGAGTGCAGCATCGACTCGAACGCGCGGATCACCGCCATGTCGCGGAAGATGCGCCAGACGTCCTCGCGGCTCACCGTCCCCGACGCCAGTTCCTCACTCATCGTGCGGCTGTACTGATTGACGGGGATGGGATTGAAAGTGACCTGACCCGGCGTGCGCAACTCAACGGGGTCGATCATCAGGGACTTCGGCATGGTGGGGACTCCTTGGTTGTGTGGGGCTGAGTGGATCT
Source organism: Candidatus Sumerlaeota bacterium (assembly GCA_030156535.1). Taxonomy (GTDB): domain Bacteria; phylum Sumerlaeota; class Sumerlaeia; order SLMS01; family JAHLLQ01; genus JAHCAW01. The sequence goes on along the minus strand of JASGMJ010000001.1, from coordinate 45,467 downwards.
TCCGGCGAAACGCCTTACTTCCCTGCCACCTTGGCGGGGCCTTCTTCTTCCTTGGGGTAAATCAAGTCGATGCCGCGATCGTTCAGATGCGAGACCCATTCGTTGGAGGGCCGCCGATCCGTGACGATGCGGGAAATGTCGTCGAGTTCGCAGATCTTGAACAGAGAGGGCGCGAGAAACTTCGTGTGATCCACCATCAGAATCGCCTCGCGTGCGTTCCGAATGGCCAGCTTGTACAAGTGCGCGCTCTCGATGTCGCACGCGGTGACGCCAAACTCAGGGCTCAACCCATCGGCCCCCACGAAAGCACGGAAGCCGCGCAGCTGCTCCAGCGAGGTACTCGTAATCGCTCCCACCGTGTCCATGCGCTCGGGGCGGTACTGCCCGCCCAGCACCACGATGCTGTTCTCCGAAGCACACGGGCCAAGTTCGACTGCAAACCGCATGGAGTTCACGATCACCGTCATCCCCCGCCGCGCGCGAAGGTTCGGCACAATCTCGTAAATCGTCGTCCCGGAATCGAGAAAGATCGACTCGTGGTCGTGGACGAGATCGGCGGCCAGGCGCCCGATGATCCGCTTGGCGTCGACGTTGCGCTGCGCCTTGGAGCGAAACGAAAAGTCGGAATGCTGGGGCAGCGTCGCGCCTCCATAGACCAACTCCAACTTTCCCGCGTCCGCCAGGCTGCGCAGGTCGCGCCGCACGGTCGCCTCGGAGACATCCATTTCCTGGGCAAGACCACGCACGCTGACGTGCCCGTCCTGGAGGATTCGGCCAACAATCAGTTCACGGCGATGGAGGGTAGCGGGGGCCAAGTGTTGAACATTCCTGTCAAAGTGTGAAGGAAATGAACACGATTGCTTGACGGTTCTCAAGCGAAATGTGCACGTTCCTGCTTGACCTGCGCCATTTCTGCTGGCAACAGTGCACCCGAACTTGACCCAGCAAACGAAAGCGAGGGCGGGACAGTGCCCATCATCCGACTACCGGAAACCAAGCAATTTCAAGGTGGTGCGACTGTTTCCCGATGGCGGAAAGCCGAGGGAGACGCAGCTGCCAAGGGCGAGGTGCTTGCCGATCTCGAAACAGAGACGGCCCTCGTCGAGCTTGTCGCCGCCGTGGAAGGCCGCCTGACAGCGCATCTGGCAGGCGCCAGGACCTCCGTCCAGCCGGGTTCCCCCCTTGGGATTCTGGCCACCGCGGGCGAAGACCCCGCTGCCCTCGCACAGGCAGCCCGCTCCAACTCCGCTTCTTCCACTCCGCCCGCCCCTCAGGAGGCAAAGCCCGTGACAGATTCCACCGCTTCCCCGGCCCCGCCTGCGGGCGCCGTCACCCCGATCTATATGCCCCAGGCGGGCAACACGATGGAGGAGGGGACGCTGCTGGAATGGCGCATCAAACCCGGTGACCATGTGGAAGCCGGTCAGATCATCGCGGAAATCGAAACGGACAAGGCTTCCATTGAATTCGAAGCGCCGGAAGCCGGACGCGTCGCGCGTCTTACTGCGGCCGAGGGCGACATCGTTGCCGTCAAGCACGTCATTGCGCTGCTCGCGGAGAACAATGCCGACGCCGATGCGTGGCTCGCCGCACAGGAGGACAGCGCGGGTGCCACGCCTTCCCCCTCCGCGCCCGCTCCCTCTGCTCCCGCGCCCGCTCCCTCTGCTCCCGCGCCCGCTCCCTCTGCTCCCGCGCAAGCCCCGGCGCCTGAGCCGCCTGCTCCCAAACCCGTTGCGGCGGCCCCTTCTCCCCGTGCTGTTGCCCCAGCACCGTCCGTCGTCACAGGTCGCGTGAAGGCATCCCCCTACGCAAAGAAGGTTGCCGCGCAACTCGGCGTGGACATTGCTCGCGCGGGTGCGGGCTCGGGCCCCCAAGGCCGTCTGGTTTCAACCGACATCGAACGTGCCGCCGCGCGCGGCATCGGCGCCGCCGGTCCAGCCGCCGCGCCCATCGACGTCGTTCCCGCCAAGGTGGTGCTCGGCGAACCCGTCCGCTCGACCATCACGTCGATGCGCAAGGCCATCGCCAAGAACCTGCAAACCTCGAAGCAAACCGTGCCGCACTGGTATCTGAAGGTGAGCATCGATGCGGACCCGTTGCTGCGCTTCTACAAGGGCGAAAAGCCCCGCTATCAACTGACGCTCAACGACGTGATCGTCTTCGCTGTCTCGCGCGTCGTCATGGAAATCCCGGAGTTCCGCCAGCGTCTGGAAGGCGACGAGCTCGTCACACTCGCGAATGCGAACATCGGCGTCGCTGTCGGCACGGACAAGGGCCTCGTGGTGCCGGTCATCTGCGGCGTCGACCAGATGACGCTGCCGCAGCTTGGCCTGGAAGCAAAACGCATCGTGGACGCCGCCCGCGCCGGCAAGATCGAAGGCATCGGCAAGGCTGTCTTCACGATCTCGAACCTGGGCATGGCGGGGGTGGAGGAATTCAGCGCGATCATCAACCCGCCCGAGTCCGGCATTCTGGCCGTCGGCTCGGCACGCGAAACGGTCATCGTGCGCGATGGAGCCCTGCGCCCCGGACGCACGATGACGATGGTGCTGAGCAGCGACCACCGCGTCGTCGATGGCATGGTGGCGGCGCGCTTCGCCGCACGGCTGAAGGAGATGCTCGAAAATCCGGCAGCCATGTAATGGCGAAGAGGAAGCGATTCCCCACGGAGACAGGGAGGCGCGGAGCACGACACTCTGTCGCCAAGCGGCCTTGAAGGACGGTGAATTGTTCTCCCTGAAGCCTGCGGGGTATCACGAAAGAAAACATGCTCCAGGCCGGGGTTGAAGATCGGGGAGCGCAAGGCCGCAACTGAGTCCCGTAGGGACGACTGAAGGATTGATGGCAATCAGCACGCTGCCCTGGAAGGTTCTGCTTGAATGGGAAGGCCTCATCTTCTGATTTTCGACTTGTGAGAATTCGTGTGATTCGTGGTTTCATTTGTGGTCCAAATCCTTTTTCGCGGTTCTTATCATGACGCAATCATTTGACTTGGTGGTCATCGGTTCCGGGCCGGGCGGGTACGTCGCGGCGTTGAAGGCGGCACAATTGGGCGCGTCCGTTGCCATTGTCGAGCAGCACCCCTTCTTCGGCGGCACCTGTCTCAACTGGGGCTGCATTCCGTCGAAAGCCATTCTGGCGACGGCCGAACTTGCTCACCGGATTCATCATGCGAAGAACCTCGGCATCTCCGTCCAAGGCGACGTAGCGGTCGATTGGGCACACGTGCAGAAACGCAAGGACAAGGTCCTCGCCAAGCTGCGCGGCGGCATCAAGTCGCTCCTCAACGCGCGCAAGGTCACGTCGTTTCAGGGACGCGGGCATCTCGACGGAGCCGGGCGCGTCGTCGTTACCGGGCCGGACGGCGCCGCGAAGGAAACGCTGACGGCGCGCGGCATCATCCTCGCCGTCGGTTCCGTTCCCGCGCGTCTGCCGGGATGGCCCGACGATCCGGATTTCATCTGCACGAGCGACGAGGCTCTGCACTGGAAGGAACTGCCGAAGAAGGTTCTGATTGTCGGCGGCGGCGTGATCGGATGCGAGTTCGCGTGCATGCTCCAGCCTCTGGGCGTGGAAGTGACGATCGTCGAGATTCTGCCGAAACTCCTTGCAGGACTTGACGGTTCGTTGGCCGACGCCATGGCCGCCGCCTTCAAGTCGCGCGGCGTTGCCGTGCATCTTGGCGTGAAGGTCGAGGACGTTTCGATAATTGGGGACGGAGTCACTGCTCGTCTCGACAACGGCAAGACCCTGCAGGTGGACCGCGTTCTGGTGGCAACCGGTCGCCGTCCCGCAACAACGCAAATCGGCCTCGAAAGCGCTGGCATCTCCCCCACCAAGCGCGGTTTCATCCCCGTGAGGGACACGATGGAAACCGACGCGAAGGGCGTCTATTGCATCGGCGACGCGAACGGCCGTTGCCTGCTCGCGCACGCGGCATCCGCGCACGGAGTCGTCGCTGCGGAGAACATTCTCGGTGCGAACAATGCCTTCCACGCCCCCATTCCCTCGTGCGTCTACACCTTCCCTGAAATCGCGGCGGTTGGCCTGACGCAGGAGCAGGCACGCGAGCAGGGCATCCCCATCTCCATCGGCACGTTCCCTCTCGCCGCTCTTGGCAAGGCGATGGCCGTCAACGAAACGGACGGCTTTGCGAAGGTGCTGCGGCATCGCGAAACCGACGAACTCCTCGGCGTTCACATGGTGGGGCACAACGTCACCGAAGCCATTGCCGCGGCCGGTGCGATGCTCCACCAGAAGGCCACCGTCACCGACGTGGCCGAAACGGTCTTCGCCCATCCAACGATCAGCGAAGGCATCAAGGAAGCCGCCGAGGACGCTCTCGGCGCGGGTCTTCATCTTCCGCCCCGCAAGCTCATCCGCATCGAAGCAGGCGCCTGACTCCAGTGAGCGAGGAACCCATGAGCAGCATTCCGAACACACAGTACGCCGTTCAACTGACGGGCCCCGGCGAGATGCGTCTCAACAAGGAGAAGCCCGTCTCCGAGTTGAAGCCCACGCAGTTCCTCGCCAAAGTCGAGGCCGTCGGCCTTTGCTTCTCCGACCTCAAGCTGCTCAAACAGTTCTCGGGGCATGTGCGCAAGAGCCCCGTCACGTCGGGCCTTTCCGAGCAGGTGCTCTCGGAGATTCCGAGCTACGTACCGGGTGAGAAGCCCACCGTGCCCGGGCACGAAGTCGTTTGCCGCGTCGTCGCGGCGGGCAGCGCCGTGAAGGAACACCACACGGGAAACCGCTATCTCGTACAGGCCGACTACCGCGCGTGGCCCACGGCGGGAGCCAACGCCGCTTTTGGCTACAACTTCGAGGGCGCACTGCAGGAGTACGTCCTCTTCGACGAGCGCGTGATGATCGCCCCCAACGGCGACCACTATCTGATCCCGGTCGAGGACACACTCGGTGCGTCGCAGGCCGCACTCGCCGAGCCGTGGGCCTGCGTCGAGGATTCCTACGTCACGCCCGAACGCCAAACGATCAAGCCCAACGGACGCCTGCTCATCGTTGCCGAGGATGGCCACGCCATCGAGGGAGTCGCGAAGGCCTTCGCTCCCGTCGCCAAGCCCGCGAAAGTCACCGCTTTCTGCGCCAACACCACGCAACGCGAAGCAATCGAAGGCCTGGGCATCGACACCGAGTTCGTCCCGGCGATCGATGCGCTGCCGACTGAAGCCTTCGACGATATCGTCTACTTCGGCGCGAAGAAGCAAACCGTCGAGGCACTGAATTCCCGCCTTGCCGCGCGCGGCATCATGAACGTGGTGCTCGGCGGACGAAAGTTTGGCGCGCCGGTTTCCGTCGGTGTTGGGCGCGTACACTACGGCCTGACGCGATGGGTGGGCACGACGGGAAGCAACGCCGCCGAGTCCTATACCATGATCGCGGCAACAGGCGAACTGCGCGAAAACGACCGCGTACTCGTCGTGGGAGCCGGCGGCCCGATGGGCCAGATGCACGCCCTGCGTTCACTCTGCGCCCCTCTGAAGGGAATCGCCGTCGTGGCGACGGACTTCGACAACGAGCGCCTGGCGGGTCTCGCGCGGAAGGCGGAACCGTTCACCCGCGCCAACGGTGCCGCCTTCGAGACGGTCAATCCGAACGAACAGGAAATCCCCGGGCAATTCACCTATATCACGATCATGGCGCCCGTCGGCGCGCTCGTCGCCCAGGCCATCGGGCAGGCCAGCCCCGGCGCCATCGTCAATGTTTTCGCCGGAGTCCCCGCTCCGGTGTGCCACGAACTGGACCTCGATGCGCTCATCGAGAAGCGCGTCTTCCTCTTCGGAACAAGTGGCTCCACCGTGGAGGACATGAAGATCGTTCTCGACAAGGTGCGTGCGGGAACGCTGAACACGAATGCCTCTGTGGATGCGATCAGCGGCATGGCGGGTGCCATCGAAGGCATTGCCGCCGTGGAAAACCGCACCATGGCCGGAAAAATCATCGTTTATCCCATGTTGCGCGACGTGGGCTTGATCCCGTTGGCGAAACTCGCCGAGCATTTCCCCGCCGCCGCCGCAAAACTGGACAACGGCCAATGGTGCAAGGCGGCCGAAGACGAACTCATCCGCTCCGGGGTCTGACCACATGAAGCCCAATCCGATCGAACGTGCCCGCCACTTTATCGAACTCGAAACCCGCGCCGTCGCGGACCTCAAACACGTCCTGGGTGGCTCCTTCGAGCAGGCCGTCAACCTCCTCATGGCCTGCAAGGCGCGCGTCGTGACGACGGGCATGGGCAAGGCCGGCCTCGTTGCCCGCAAGGTTTCCTCCACCCTTTCCTCCACGGGAACTCCGTCCCTGTTTCTCCACCCCGCCGAAGCCATCCACGGCGATCTCGGCATGGTCACCGCCGACGACGTCGTCATCGCCTTCTCCTACAAGGGGCAGACCGACGAACTCCTCCGCATCATCCCCTACTTCAAGTTTCGTGGCGTCCCGCTGATCGCCGTCACCTCGAACGCCGAATCGGAACTCGCGCGCCAGGCGGACACCGCCCTCATCCTGCGCATCGAGCAGGAAGCCTGCCCGCTGAACCTCGCGCCGACTTCGAGCACCACGGCCATGATGGCACTCGGCGACGTGCTGGCCCTTGTCCTGCTCGAATCGCGCGGCTTCACCCCCGAGGACTACGCCGTCTTCCACCCCGGCGGTTCCCTTGGCCGCCGCCTGCTCACCAAGGTTTCCGACATCATGCATGCGGGAGACGACAACCCGGTCGTCGAGGAAACGACTCCCCTGCGCGATGCCATCACCGTCATCACCTCGAAGAAGCTCGCTGCAACCAGCGTCGTCGACGGCACCGGAATGCTCGTGGGCTTCTTCTCCGACGGCGACCTGCGCCGCTACCTGCAACACGGTTCTCCGGACATGGACACGCCCATCAGCCAATTGATGACGCGCTCGCCGAAAGTCGCCGCGCCGGACATGATGGCCGTCAAGGCACTCGAAATCCTGCGCGCCTACAAGATCATCGAACTTCCCGTTGTCGACGCGGACCACAAGCCCATCGGCATGATCCATCTGCACGACATTGCCCGCGCCGGCATCACCTAAGGATTCCCGCATGAGCAGGACATTCACAGGCTTCGGCTTCGGCCCCATCCAAAGCGGCCTGTTTCTTTACGAAGCGTGGAAGTCCGGCAACTTTGGCCGCTACGTCGTGGCGGAAGTCGATGCCGCCATTGTCAAGGCCGTGCGCGACAACGGCGGTGCCTACGTCGTCAACATCGCCCATCGCAACGGGATCGAGCAGGCCCGCCTCGAAGGCATCGAGATCTACAACCCGGCCGATGCACTCGATCGCGAGCGGCTTCTGGAAGCCATTGCCGAAGCCGACGAACTGGCCACCGCGCTCCCATCCGTACGCTTCTACGACATGGGCGCAGAAACAAGCGTGGTGCGTCTGCTCGCCGAAGGGCTCAAACGGCGCTCCTCCTCAAAGCCTGCGATTCTCTACGCGGCCGAAAACAACAACCACGCCGCCGAAGTGCTGACGGAATCGCTCGCAAAGTTGCTGCCCGCCGCCGCACTCGCCAACTTTGAAGTGCTCAACACCGTGATCGGAAAAATGAGCGGCGTCATCACGGATGCGGACACCATGACGGCGCTCGGCCTGGCACCCGCCACGCCCTCGCTTGGGCGCGCCGTGCTCGTCGAGGAATTCAACCGCATCCTCGTCTCGCGCCCCACGCTCTCCGGCTTCCGGCGCGGCATCGGCGTCTTCGCCGAAAAAGCCGACCTTCTCCCCTTTGAAGAAGCAAAACTCTACGGGCACAATGCCATCCACGCGACCATCGCCTACCTCGCCGACCTCAAGGGCCTTCGCACCGTCGCCGACGCCGCCGCACACGCGGACATCATGCAGACGGCACGTGCCGCCTTCATCGACGAATCCGGCGCCGCCCTCATCAAACGCCATGCGGCACTTGGCGATCCGCTCTTCACGCCCGACGGCTACCGCGCCTTCGCCGAGGACCTTCTTGAGCGCATGGTCAACCCCTACCTCAACGATTTGATCGAGCGCGTCACCCGCGACCCGATCCGCAAACTCGGCTACGAGGACCGACTCTACGGCACGATGCGCATTGCGCTCGAGCAGGGAATCGAGCCGCGCAACCTGGCCAAAGGTGCCTCCGCCGCGTTGATCTCGATGATCCGCCGCCAGGCAGAGGACGTCCGCAGCCGCGAGCTTCCACTGCCTTCAGACACAAGCGGACTCACGCGCGAAAGCGCCGCCGCGATTCTGCATGCCATCTGGCGCAAAAAGGCGGACGAACAAGCCCCACGCCTGATCGACCTGACATGGCAGGCCTTCGGGTAACTCGCACACTCTGCGTGGCAGAAACTCAGCCCGTCAGACTAATCTTGCTTTGTGAATTCGGTCCACACGATAGACCGAGTACGCGTCGCGCGTGCGGCAGTGCGCATAGACACGGTCGCGCTCGAAGCTCTCCGGGCCAATGATCTCGCGCACCTCATCCTGGTTCGCCTTCACATAATCGATTTCCATCTCGAAGTCGTTCTCGATGGCGAAGTCGATCATGCGCCGGACGTCCACGGATTTGGACGCGGGGTTGGGGCCTTCGAACGTGTATTTCGACGGGCCCGAAGGCACCGGGGTGGAGACAAGGTGGTTGATCTGCGAATCGTACTCGCGGCGGACCTCCTCGACTCGCGCCTCCACGGCGTTTGCGCTCGCGTGCTTCCAGGTGCTCACAAGCGGAGCGGCGAGATCGTCCAGAGCGGCAAAGGAACGCGGGTCGATCTTTAGGCGTTCGAGCAACGGCGAGAGGCGATCGTAGGCAACAAGTTGGCCGCGCTCGTTCTCGGCACTCATCGTGTAGCGCAGCGCCGCGATCAGCTTCACCATGTCGTCGCGCGTCAGCGACAGACTGTAGCGGTCGTCGTCCTTGATGTGAACGTGCTGGCTCTCCAGGCGCGGCATGAAGCCGATCTTCTGGAGGTCGCGCGACATCTTCTTGAGGTCCACGTCGGCGTTGAGCACGACGATTCGCTCGTCGAGGACGGACTTGATCAGCGGCGAGAACTTCTTGCTCGCTCGGATCTGGCTCAGCAGCGTTTCATCGTCCACGACGATGTAGCCGCCCGCGTAGCCCATGTTGACTTCGCCGTGTTTCTCGCTGCACTCCTTGATCAGGATGCGCAACGAATCGGGGATCGGCGTGCGGCTGTGCTTCTCCAGGAACTCCTCGATTTCCGGGCCTGTCAGGCCGCGGTCGAGTCCCTCGCGAATGCTTGTTCTGTCGATGGAAAGCAGCGACATCACGTCGATCGAGCGGACATGCGCGATTTCGTTGAGGTGGTAGAAGATGCGGAGCTGCAAGTCCGGGGGAACGATGATTTCGTTGTTCGGCTGGACGATGAAGAAGTCCACGTCGAAGTTCATGGGCAGCACTTCGTTGCGGTGCTGCTGGCAGAAAACGTCACTCCACTCGGCGAGCGGACGGCTGAACAGAAAGCGCCCGAGATCGGTGAAGCGGAAGGTGTATTGCAGCGACTTCTGCTTGCGCGGCCTGCCGCGGCTTCCCCCCTTGGCCTTCAGCGTCTTGCCGTCGCCCTGGCGGGTGCCGATGACTTCGATGTCCTTCTCGTTCTGAACACCGATGGCCACAATGCCCAGCCAGCGCAGGCTCTCGGCCAGAATCGATTCCACAACGAGCTCGTTGCTGCGCGTGTGCTTGTCATAGGAGAAGGTCTCGCCCCGGCGCGGAATGTCCTGCGCGATCTTGGGCATTACTTCCTCGTAGAAGCCCTTCTCCACGCACCAGCGGTCGCGCGGCATCTCGGCCATGACTTCCAGGACCATGCGGCGAAATGGCACAATGGACACCAGCCCCGTGGGCGAAGGCTCGGTGTGGACGGTGTTGCCCTCGATGAATTCCTCGTTCCATGCCGCCGTCGTCAGCCACCAGTTCAGGATGTCCTGGTAGGCCTCCTGGCTGTTCTCCAGCCATTTCAGGAAGGTGTGCGAAACCCGGTAGGTCTCGCCCGTGGAGACGAGGAACTTCTTGTCGATCAGGAAAAGGGCCAGAAACTCTGCATACTTCAGCGTCTTGTACCGGCTCAACAGCGGCAGCACGCGCTTGAGATCGTTCTTGCCGATCCCCTCCGTGGCGAGCACGCGCACCGGATAGTGATCGACGAAGTTGCAGAAGACCACCAGATCGCGCAGCAGCGTCGTTGAATTGTCCAGCACGTAGGAAGGCTTCTTCTCCTTCTCAACGACGCTGACGGAGTCGAGTTCCTTGAAGGTCCGGTTGTCGGGCTGGAAATGATTCGCAATCACGTACATGATGTCGCGCGGAATCATGAGCAGGTTGTTGTACTTGTTCCCACCCGGCACGGCCGTGAACACGAGCCCACTCGTGTTGAGCAGCCATTGCAGCGCATCGCCGCGCGAATGATCGTAGCGGCGCTGGATGTTGAGCTCGAGCAGGTCGCGGTACACGCAAACGCCATTGCGCTCGATCAGGCTCTCGAAAACCGCCGACGGCCCCTCGGGCAAACGGTCGAGATAGCGGCGCAGAAACTTCGGATCGAGCAACGACTTGCGAATCAGGTGGATCAGATAGTTCTTGTTGGCCGATTCCGGGCTGACACGCAGCCCCTGCGTCGCAACGTGCTTGAGTTCGTTGTTCGACAATTCCTTGAGGAAATGCCCCAGATACCCTTCCCAGAAGGAAGGCAGATCGATGTAGCGCAAAAACGGCTCGGGAATACCAACGAGAGTCAGGGTCTTCGACAGGCCCGGCACAGGGTCAAAGAACACGATGCCCCGGTCCGAGAGGGACTTGACGACCTCGCGCATCCGTGCCTCGTCGCCCTCGAAGAAACGCGCACATACTTCCGAGTTCTCGAGGTCTCCTCCATGAATGACCAGAAAATTGATGAGGTTCCGCTCTTCCGTGCTGAGCGAAGCCGTTGCGGTTTCCCAAGCGGACCGGCTCTGTAATCTCTGGTAGAGATTGCCAATGAGAAGATCCTTCTTCTTCGAGTCCGCGCGAATGCCTTCAATATCGGCAGGGGCGATTCCCCAATGCGCTTCTATGCCTTGGAGTTGCTCGGTCGTCAGCGTTTTGAGGATACTTTTCAGTTTCATGGTCGTCTCGTCGGTTGGAAGCCCATGAGGGGGTCAGCAAAACGCGTGCTCACCAGATCCCTCGTGGGCATTGGGGTTTGAGACCCGCCTAACTCTTTCTGCCTCCCGCCGGGCTGCCCTGCCCGGAGACCTCATCCTTCTCCGGCAGTTCCTCGAACTCAATCTTGTACGAATACCCCTGCTGGGTCAGGAACATCTGGCGATTCATGGCGAATTCCTGTTCCTTTGTCCCGCGTGAAACGATGGAGTAGAAGTGCGCTACGTTCTCGATCCCTTGCCCCTTGGGCCTCAGAACGCGGCCCAGGCGCTGGGCTTCTTCCTGACGCGAGCCGTAGGTGCCACTGACCTGAATGGCGACGTTCGCATCCGGCAAGTCGATCGCGAAGTTGGCGACCTTCGAAACGATGATCAGCTTGATCTCTTTCGTCTTGAAACGGCGGTAAATGTCCTCGCGTTCCTTGTTCGGCGTCTTGCCCGTGATAATCGGCGCCTTGAACTCCTCGGCCAATTTGTCCAACTGATCGAGGTACTGGCCGATAATCATGATGTTGTCGCCGCGGTGACGTTCGATCAGGCGGTGAATCACCGCAATCTTCGCGGGGTTCTCCGACGCCATGCGAAACTGTTCGCGCTGATCCGCAACGGCGTACTCCACCTTGATAGCGGAAGGGAGCGGAATGCGGATTTCAATGCAGTGCGCCGTGGCGATCCACCCTTGGGTTTCGAGCTGCTTCCACGGCATGTCAAATTTCTTGGGGCCGATGAGCGAGAACACGTCGTCCTCGCAGCCGTCCTCGCGCACGAGCGTCGCCGTCAGCCCCAGCCGCCGGCGTGCCTGAATGTTGGCCACCGTCCGGAAAACGGGTGCGGGCAGCATGTGCACTTCATCGTAGATGATCAGTCCCCAGTTCTCATGGTTGAACAAGTCCATGTGGGCGAACTCGCCACTCTTGGACTTGCGGTACGTGAGCAACTGGTAGGTGGAGACCGTGACGGGACGGATGTCCTTCTTCTCGCCCGAATACTCGCCGATGTCCTCGGCCGTCAGCGTTGTCTTGTCGATCAGCTCGTCGATCCACTGGCGCAGGGCCGTGATGTTCGTCGTCAGGATCAACGTCTTTTGCTTCACGCGCGCCAGCGTCGCGATGCCGATGACTGTCTTGCCCGCTCCGCACGGCAGCACCAGCACACCCGAGCCGCCCTTCACTCCGCCCGCCGCGTAGAAAATGTTCGCCGCGTCGGACTGGTACTCGCGCAGATGGAAGTCCTTGCCGTTGGAGGTTTCCTCGGCAATCTCCACTTCCAGCGCCTCGCCCTCGACGTAGCCCGCCAGATCCTCGACCGGCAGCTTCTCCTTGATGAGCGCCTGCTTCAGGAGCCCCCGGTTGTTCGGGTCCACGGCGATGCGGCGGTCGCCAAGACGCTCGCCCAGGAAAGGCTGCACCTTGCGCGTGCGGAGGATGCGCTCCATCGTCTCCTCGTCCGCCGATTCGAGAACCAGTCCCTCTCCTTCCTTGAGCAACCGCAGGCGCCCATAGCGGCTGACCTGCTCGCGAATTTCGATGAACACGTTCTCCGGCACGGGATAGCGGGCGAACTCGCGGATGGCTTCGACGATTTCCTCCGCCGTCATGCCCGAGGCAGCGGCGTTCCACAGGCTCAGCGGGGAAATCTGATACGTGTGAATGTGCTCGGGCGATTTCACGAGTTCGGCGAAGCGCGCCACGTGGTCGCGTGCGTCGGCATAGCGCGGGCTGTTTACCTCAAGCAGGATCGAAAGGTCTGCCTGGGCGATCAGTGGGTTTGTTGGGTTGAAGCCTTCCATACTCGCCGCATTTCCTTAACGATGTTAGTAAAATCGTTCGCAAAAAAAGCCCTCTGCCATGTTGCCGGCCAAACCGAGCCGTGCTTCCGTTCCGTGCTGTGCTGCCCGAGTCGCTTCTCGGACAGCCCCGCATCGTTCTACCTGATACCGTGCGCTACGGAACCTGTCAATTCCGAAGGGGCTGTGTTTTCACGCCCGGCGGAATCAGCTGTGTCGCCTTATCGATAGACGGTCTCCGCGCCTTCCGACTCCAAGCCGGGCTCGGTGCTCCCCTCCGGCAATTCAGCGCTGCCCGTGGGACTGAAGCGACGCTGCGCCTCACCGTCCTCCAGCGGGCCGGCCGCAGAGCCACCCGTTTCCAGCAACGTCAGCAACTCCTCGTCCAGAATCTCCACCGGCGCTTCGTTGCGCTTGGAGATAACAGTCACAAGCATGAGCACGAGGGCACCGGCGAGAAGGGCGAGCTGAATGGCGATCTCTTTCTTCATTCATCCACCAGAAAAATCCGGGGTCATCCCCAGAAAAGGACGGGAAATTTAGAAGACTTTCGTGTGTGTTGTCAAAGGTTGAAACGCTCCGGGAGAAAACGGATGCCAACGGTTTCCGGAAGCGCTTTCCAAGCAATCTTCCCTCACGCCAAACGGGTAACGGATTTCCCACAAACGGGAAGCTCTCTACCCAAGCCCGACGCGCAACCTCACCAGCGGAATAGACAAAATAACACGTGAAACGCTGAAAAAACAGAGGTTAATGGCTTTTTGAAAACAAAGTCCTTCTCACTTGAAGTGGTACGGGCTTCGCATCTCCTATCAGAATAGGGGTACATTGGGCCAACTCTGTGTTGGTAGGGGTTCTCGTGGAAAAACCTACGAAGAAGAAGGCGTTTGGTGTGGTTCGTGGCCTGGTTTCCGGGGTACGGCAGTGGATTGACAATGCCGACCGCGAGGATCAGGAACACCGCATGGAGCTGGTCAAGGCCCGCCCGCCGGACCCACTGAACCCAGACGGAATACAACTCGACGGCCAGCCCGCCGTGCCGCCACCGCGAAAAGAAAAAAAGCTCCCTCCTCCCACCAGACACTATGACCCCAGTGGCACGGGGGGTGGCACCGCCCCACAGCAAACGTTCAAGACGCCCCCCTCCACCCCCAGCAGGCACTCAAAGCCCCTGGAGCCGGACTACGGCCCCGTCGCGCCCCAGAATCCCGCCGGAATGCGCTTCAGCAAGGAAATCCGCAAGCAGGGTAATCCGGATACCGGCGGTCTGCGCGTCAGCCGCCAGAACGACACTTCCTACCACGAGCGCAACAAGACCGTCGCCCTCGTCAAGGAACGCTACGCCCCCTACGGCCACAGCATTGCCTCCGCGATGCTCACGAAATGCCTGACGCCCCGCGGCGTCGTCATGTTGATGGAGCGCCTCGAACTCCCTTCCACGGGCTCGGAGGACGGCGACCACGACCTGATTCTTGAATGGATCGAGGACAAGGGCGTGGAGGAGTTCGCCAAGACGCTTGGCCTGAAGGCTACACCCGCCAAGTTGCGCGAGGAACAACGCAACCACACCATTCGGAGCCAGGAGCGCCGCCGCATCGTCGAGGAAGCGCGCGAACGCCAAGGCGGCACCCGGGGGCCTGCCCCGAAGAAACGCCTCCTCCCCGCGTCCAACCAGCCCCGAAACTCAAGCCCCCACCTGAAGAAGAACGACATCAAGCCGATCTCGCTCCCGCCCGAGGAACCTCCCGCGCCCGAATAGCGGTAAATCAGGCACTTGCGCCAAGCCACCCGAACACTTTGCGCAGGTAGGGCTCCACGAACTGCTGCCACGTATCCAGAAAGAAATCTCCGAGAGCGGCGTCCAGACAGACGCTGCTCTTTTCGTCCTCGCCCAGCAGCATCCAGGCGAGTCCGGCCACGATGTACGAGTGGTAGTCATCGGGGCCCTCGGGCCGCATGGTGGAAAGCACGGCAAGAGCTCCCCGGTGGTCGCCGCGCTCGTGCAACAGCCAGGCATACATGGCGGTCATTCCCGGCGTGGGAAGGACATCGCGTTCCTTCTTCTCGAGATAGGTTTCCAGGGCGCCGTCGATGAGCGGTTCAATCAGACTTGCGGCCTTCTCCACCTGGCCAATGCGAAGGCCGACCCAGCAGGCGTTGGCGGCTGAATCGCGATCATCGGGGTCGAGAGCCACGGCGTTCTCGAAACACCAGAGCGCAAGGCGGTGGTCTTCCTTGAAATACGCTTTCACGCCCCGTGCGGCCAGGCGCGCGGCGAGCTTGCGCCCCTTGTCCGAAGGCGAAACCTCCGGCCGGGAGGCTTCGACGGCGGCCTGAAGATCAGCAGGCGGGGCGAGCGGGGCGAGGCCATGCTCCAGCACCGCCGGGTGCTCGAAGTGAATCGGCCAGAAGACCCGCAGTGCACGCTTCACCCACTGGCGTTCCGGGAAGATCGGCGCGGCGGTGAAATCGGCGAGGGCGGCGCCGGTCTCGCCAAGCCGGTAGAGAGCTAGCCCGCGATGCAGGCGGGCGACGGCGTTCTCGGATTGTTTGGAAAGGACGAGGTCGAAGTCTTCCCGCGCACCGGCAAAATCCCCTGCCTCATAGCGCGCAATACCACGCAGCACGAGGGCAGCAGGCTCCGCCGCCGTTGCGTACGGAAGCGCCTGAGCCACCTCGGCGGCAGAATGCGTGGCGAGCCTCGCCCACTCGCGATCGAGTTCCAGACGGTTCATCCCAGGATCAGTCCTCAACGAGCGCCGCAAGCAGCGCGTAGGTGTGTTCCAGTGCCTCGCGATGCGTGCGCTCGTAGCCGTGGGAGGCAAAAACCCCCGGCCCGATCAGTGCATGCCGCACGTCGTACCCCGCCCGCAACGCCACAGCAGCATCCGAGGAGTAGTGCGGAAAGATGTCGACCACGTAGCCAATCCCGGCACCCTCCGCTAGAGCGATGAGCTGGTTGGTCATTTCATAATCGAACGGGCCGCTGGAATCTTTGGCCGCAATGGAAACCTTGAACTCGCTCCCCTGCAAGTCATCACCGACGCAGCCCATGTCCAACACCAGGAAGTCCTCGATCTCGCGTGGTGCGGAGACCGCTCCGCCGTGCCCCACTTCCTCGTAGGTGGTGATCACGGCCCAGACCTTGCGCCCGGGCTTGACACGCCCTTCGCGAATGTCGCGGGCGAGCGCCAGCAGAAGCCCAACACAGGCCTTGTCGTCGATGTGACGGCTCTTCAGAAATCCGCTCGGCGTCAGGCGCGTGCGAGGATCGAAACTCACGAAGTCGCCGGGGCGGATGCCAAGGGCTTCGGTCTCCGCGCGCGAGGAAACCTTCTCGTCGACAAACACGAGCAGCGTCTGGTCGGTCCGCTCCTTCTTGTACGTTTCCTTGAACACATGGGCCGAGGCCTCGGGCATCTGAACGACGCCGCTGTATTCGCGTCCGCTGCGGCAATGGATCGTGCAGTTCTCCGTGTCGATGGCCGTGTAGGACAAGCCGCCCACCGGCGTCAGCCGAAGGCGCCCCTCGGGCGTGATGGCCCGCACAATGGCGCCCAGCGTGTCCACGTGCGAGGCAATGGCGAGCGGCCGCCCTTCGCCCCCGAGATCAACACGCAACACCCCCTTGCGCGTCAGCGACGTCTGAAAACCGAGTGCACGGAATTCGCGATCGAGCCAGTCCACCGCCTTCTTCGTAAACCCCGTGGGACTGGGAAGCGCGCAGAGTTCAAGAGTCTTCTGAAGAGCCGCGTCGACGGCTGCCTTCCGATCCGCTGGCTGCATGAAACCTGATACCTCGCGCCGCGCAAAGCGGCTTTGGGATAGACGTCTGGCAGTGCTCCGGCTTACCCCGGCGAAGAGCAAGCTGGAATCCACGGCATTGCTACTGGACGCATCGGGGAGAACACATGAGCTTGCGCGCCATCCCTTGCAGAGTCTCCGCCGCACCTTTCCTGCACGCGATCATCGTGCTTCTGGTATTCGCGTTTCTGGCACCGGCGGCATGGGGGCAAACGCCCGGCGCTTCCGCACAGGATGCTCCCACAACCCGTACCATCGCCATTCAGTCACGTGATGGGCATCAGTTCGACGTCTGGATCGACGGCATCCGCCGCGGGCCCACACCGCTTGCCGTTCCCCTGGCAACGGGCGAGCACTTCATGACTGCCGTCGCCCCCGGGATGGAGCCGATCCTTGAACCGCTGACCGTTGCCGAAGAAGGCCGCCAGACGACCTATCTGATCGCCGTACCGCTGAGCGACGGGCGCTTCCCCCAGCTCTTCAAGGAAGTCGTCACCGCCATCGTCAAACACCCGGACAACCCTCACGTCCTGATTGCCGCTGCCCTGATTACTCCCGACCGCGGCGATTTCGAGGGGATCCTCAAACGCATCCCACCCGAAGCGCGCCAGGACCCCATGCTGTTGCTGGCCGAGTCGAAATGGGCCTTCAAGGCGGGCGATGCGGACGAGGCCTTCCGCCTTTTGGCCAAGGCCATCGAGCAGGAGAAGGAACTCGCCGTGCTCTGGCGCGTCCGCGCCCAGTTTCTCAATCTCGACGGCCAGTATGCCGAGGCACTCGCCGATGCCGACCATGCCGTGCATCTCGAACCGCTGAACCCCGAGAACTTTGCCGTGCGCGGCGACGCCTACTACATGGCGAACAAGCCCTACGCCGCCCGTCTCGACTACGAACGGGCACTCGATCTCGATCCCCAGCACCCGCAGGCCACCGCCGGCCTGCGGGCACTGAGCGAGGCGCGCCCATGATTGCCCTCCTCATCGGAAGCGAAATCCCGGCACGCCTGGCCACGCGCCACCTGTTCGACGTGCGGCCCGCACCCTGCGGCCCCTTTGCCGGATGGCGCGGAGAGACACGGGACGGACGTCTCGTCCGCATCGCCTGCCCCCCACCGCGCATCGACGACTTGTACGTCGCGGGGCGCCTGCTCTCGCGCTTCGGCGCCGACGTGCTGATTCATCTGGGCAAAGCGGCTGCCAGCCCCGCCTGGCTCAGGGAATCGGGCTTCCAACTCGGCGATCTCGCCATCGGCGCCCCGGTCTACAACCTTACGGCGCTGGAACCCCTCCAGCGCCTGCTCCCCGACACCTGCCGCGAAATCCCCGTTCCTCTCCCCGAGGGGGTGCCGGGACGGCCCCTCAAAAGCCCGATGAGCATCCCCGAGGCCCTACCACTCGCCTCCACGGCTCTTCCCTTGACCGTCCCCCATCTCGCCGACATGCTGTTCAAGAGTCATGGAATTGCTGTCTGGGATACGGCGGCAGCGGGGTTGGCAGAAGCAGCAGCCGAGGAGAAGAAGAGTTTCCTGGCCGTTCGCATCGTGCACACGACCGTTGCTGCGGGAAAGACCATGCCACGGCAAAGCCCTGTCATGGAATCTCGCTTGCGGCAACAGGTGGACGGCTTCATGCAGGAATTCGGACTCGCGACACCGGCCGAGAGGGACCTCGCCAGCCAAGGCGAAGAACAAAGCTAACTGGCAGAAAGCACGGATCGTGTCCGACTGGCAGCCTGAACGCGAAAGCTATAGCACCGAGTTCGGTGAGAGAGATGCGTCGACCCAGTCGAACAAACGTTCGATCGAGGGGCCTGACGGTCTCGTCATTTCAGTGCATGGCCCCGAAGGCAGAACACGCCGCCGTCCCGTATTGATCACGCTCGACGGCCGCCGCGTCAGCGAGCGTTTTCCCCTCGAAAGTCCACGCTGCGTTCTTGGCCGCGACATGAGCGCCGACGTCAAAGTCGCCGACGGTGAGGTCTCGCGCGAACACTGCATCATCACGTGGGACAACTTTGCCGACCACGACGCGGAGCCCAAGTGCCGCCTGCAAGATATGGGCAGCACCAACCACACCTACCTCAACAAGAAGAAGATCAGCGGCGTTGTCGCGCTCCACGACGGCGACATCATTCGCATCGGCAGAACGAGCCTCGGGTTCTTCATCAAGGATGACCGAGTGCTCAAGCTCGACCAGATGCTGATGACCATGGCGCTGCACGACGCGCTGACAGGCGTCTACAAGCGCGAGTATTTCTTCAGCGAGCTGCACCGCGAATTCGAGCGCTCCCGCCGCCACCATCGCCCCCTGACGCTTGCCATGCTCGACCTCGATCACTTCAAGGAGGTCAACGACACCTACGGCCACATCAACGGCGACACCGTCCTGCGCGAGTTCGCCGACCTCGTGCGCATGTCTCTGCGCGAAGGCGATATCTGCGGGCGTTATGGCGGCGAGGAATTCGCCGTCATCTTCCCCGAGACCGAACTTTTGGGCGCCGCCGACGCTGTCGACCGCATTCGCGCCAACGTCGCACAGCATGTCATCCGCCTGGAGGATGGACGAACACTCAGCATCACCGTCAGCGGAGGCGTCGCCCCGCTCGACCCGGCTCATCAGGACAAAATGGATTTGCTCAACGACGCGGACAGGGCACTCTACCGCGCAAAGAAAAATGGCCGTAACCGCTTGGAATTCCTGCGCCGCAGCGAGGAAGACGGGACGAAGCCTGTGCAACAAATACCCGAAGACCTCAATGAGCAGTCTGCGGACGAGGACACCGAAGCCCCCGTATGAACCCGTCAATCGAACGCATCGCCGTCCTCGGTGCCGGTGCCTGGGGAAGTACCTTTGCCGATGTGCTCGCACGCAACGGTTCGCCCGTTGTCTTGTGGGACAAAAATCCCGCCGCCATCGAAACTCTGGCCAAAAACCGCGCTCCCTTCGGCGTCCCTGAACTGAGCCTGCATGAGTCCGTGCGTCTGGAGACAGTTCTCTCCGACGCCATCGCGGGCTGCCCGGCCATCGTCCTCGTCATTCCGTCCCAGGCCATCGCTCCCATGGCCGCAGACCTCGCGAGCCTTCTCGGGCACGAATCGCGCCTCATCGTTCTTCTCTCCAAAGGCATCGACATCGCCAGTGGCGACGTCCTCTCGCGCGTCATCGAACGCACGCTCCCCTACTGCCGAGTGGGAGTCGTCTCCGGCCCCTGCATCGCGCGCGAAGTGGCACAGGGCGTCCCGACTTCCGTCGCCGCGGCCAGCGCCAATCCCGACGACGCCATCTTCCTGCGCGACCTTGTTTCAAGCAGAACCCTGCGCGCCTACACGCAGCACGATCTTCTCGGCGTCGAACTCGGCGGTGCGCTGAAGAACATCATCGCCATCGCAGCTGGAATTGGGGACGGACTCGGTTTCGGGGCGAACACCAAGGCTGCGCTGATGACGCGCGGGCTCGCCGAAATGAGCCGCCTCGCCGCCGCCATGGGTGCCTCCCCCGTTACGCTCTTCGGCCTCGCGGGACTCGGCGATCTCGCCGTCACCTGCTTTAGCCCTCACAGCCGCAACCGCACCTTCGGTGAACTGCTCGGGAAAGGGAAAAACCCGGATGAGGCGCGCAACGCCATCGGCATGACCGTCGAGGGCGAGCCCACGGCACGTGCCGCCCTTGCGCTCTCACAACGCCACGGAATCGACATGCCCATCACGAGCGTGGTCGTGCGCATCTGCGCGGCCGAACTCGATCCCCGGGAAGCCGTTGCCGCCCTGATGCAGCGCGAGCTTAAGGACGAGTTCCCGCCGGGACTCTTCACATCCTAGTCCGCGTTCCAGATCAGCCCCCGCGCCTTCGCCAGATAGACGGCCGTCAGCGTGAAACCGTCCGTAATCGCGCCCTCCTGCACCATGCGTTCGAACTCCGCATGATCGACATTCTTCAGCGTGTAGATTTCCTCGGCGTCCACCGCGTCGCCCGTCGGGGTCAGTCCCGTTGCCAGATAAATGTGAAAGTGCTCGTTCCCGAGTCCGGGCGCCGGAAAGTAATCCTGCAGGAACGTGCAGGATTCGGCGCGATGGCCCGTTTCTTCTTCAAGTTCGCGCAGGGCGGCGGCAGCATGCTCCTCACCCGGCTCGGCACCGCCCGCCACGATCTCCCAACTCCACCTCTCTGTACAGTAGCGCCAGTGCAGTCCAAGAATAATGCGCCCATTCTCCAGAAGGGGAATGACACCAACGCCCTCCCGCGCATAGTCAACCTTCCAGTGAACCGCCTCGCGTCCCGAGCGAAAACGCACGCGATCCTCAAGCAAACGGAGCCATTTGTTTTCTGCGGCAACTCGGCGCGCAAGACGCTCGGTGGGAAGGAAGTCAGCGGACGAACTCATCAAACACTCCTTGGCGGGGAATGTCACTCGCGGAAAGAAGAGACGCGGGCACAGGATGGGGGGAATGAAAACCTCGCGGCGACGATGAAGAAACCCGATTCTCATCCGTAACAGTTCCACGACAACCTGTGAAAGAGACCCGATGTCATTCCATCTCGACGAAATCTTCTCCGAGCCGCCCGCGCGCGTGGCGGCCATTGTGCTGCTTCTCGTCTTGCTGGGCGGCGGCCTCGCTGCAACACGCGAAGGCGAACTGCGCCCGGCCGGCCCTTTCGACCCACCACGCCAGAGCGAACTGCCCTACCTCAAACCCCTGCCCTCGAAAGGGGACTTTGAAATCTGGGCAACGGATGATTATGAAGTGGAGGCACTGATTCTCTCGCGCGAGCGCTATCGCTTCGACACCGAAGCGAAACTGGCGCCCGTCGATTTCCTGCTCGGCTGGGGACCAGTGACACAGGAACCGATTCTCTCGGAAGTGAAGTGGTCGCAGAGCGGCCGCTGGGGGCACTACCGCTTCAAAGGCGAACTCCCCATCGAGCAGCGGGAAATTGCCCGCAACACGGCGAACACGCACATCGTGCCCGACCCCGAATCGCCCGGCCTGCGCCGTCAGTTGCTTCGTCTCAAACGTGGCGATGCCGTGCGCCTGAACGGCTACCTCATCAAGGTCGATGGCGCCAACGGCTGGAAGTGGAAGTCCTCGCGCTCGCGCAACGACACGGGAAACGGCGCCTGCGAATTGTTCTATGTGACTTCCGTCGAGAAGATCGACACGCCATAGGGACACGCCTACGGAAAACGGGCGCGGAGACATTCGCTCCGCGCCCGCTCGTTTCCAGTTTCCGTATCGGTTTCCCGTCAGTCGCTTTGTGCGGGTGCGCGCCGCGCGCCGCCCGTTCGTCCTTCGCGCCGCAGGCCTTCTCCGCGCTGGCGTCCTTCACCGCGCGGCGTGGCGGCCTCCTCACTGGCTGGCTTGGCAATGGCCTCAATGCTGACGAACACCTTCACTTCGTCGCCCAATCCGCCGAGTTCCTCCACGCCGAAGTCGCTGCGCTTGAGCACGAACTCCGCGTCCGCGCCTGCCCGCGTGCCACCACCACGGTTCGGCACGGCACCGTGAAACTTGAACGTCGTCGCCAACGGCTTCGTCACGCCCATGAAGGTCATGTTGCCCTTCACGGCGTAGAGGTTCTCGCCCGCCGGAGCGATCGCCGTGCTGACGAACTCCGCCACGGGGAAGCTCGCTGTGTTCAGATAGTCCGCGCTCTTGGCGTGCTTGTCGCGCGCCTCGTTCTTCGTATCCAGACTCGCCATCGCCACCTTCACGTGAATGCGGCTGCCCGCCAGGTTTGCGGGATCGAAGTGAATCGTGCCGCTGAGATCGGTGAACTGCCCCCAGTTTGTCCCAACTCCCATGTGCTCGATGTTGAAGACGACATAGGAATGGACGGTATCAATTTCGTGGGCAGGGGCAGTGGGCTCGACGGGAGCCTCCACGGGTGCGGCCACCGGTTCGGTCGTCATTGTTTGAGCCAAAAGCGGTGAAGCGAACAACAGAAGCGCGCCAACTGCGACAGCGCCGGTCGCATTAAGAACTATTGATTTCATGTGAGTTGTCTCCTGAGAGAGATTGGTCGAGGACAAGGGAGAGACAAGAAGCGGGCCAACGCGGCCCGGCTGAATGCAGCACCGGGGAGAATCGCCGTCATAGCCTGCAAAAGCAGTTGCCGACTCCCCTGCTTTTCGTCCCCCCTAAGCGCCGGACCCAACTCATGACGACGCGTCGCCCGCTCACCATTCTGCTCTTCAACACTGCCAATCGCTGGATCGGCGAAGCGGCGGGCACCGACCTGCTCGCCCGGATGCTGCACGCCCGCGGCCACCGCGTCTTCCTGTTCCTGCCGAATGAGAGCCCGATCGCCGGACACGTTCGTGCGGAATGCGAGATTGTGCGCGGAAGCTGGCGCCTGTCGGGCGGCGGCGGGGCCTCACTCCCCCGCCAATACCTCGACACCGCACGCCTGCTGCGCCGCATCCAGCCCGACATCATTCACGTGGGCCGCGGCCAGGAGCACTGGTGCACCGCCCTCCTCAAGCCCCTCTGCGCTCCGACGGCCTGCCTCGTCCGTACCCGCCATGTCGTCCTCCCCATGCGCCAGACGCGGGCCAATCGCTGGCTCTTCCGCAACCGCACCGATGCCGTCACAGCTGTCTCCGAGGCAACAATGCGCGGCGTCGGCGCCCTGGCAGACCACCTGCCCCCCGAACGCCGCCGCGTGGTTCTTGGGGCCGTGGACCTGCAACGCTACCGCCCGGAAAACCGCAGTGACTCCCAACGCGCAGAGGCCGGCATCACCGCCAAGAGGACTCTCCTCCTCGGATGCCTCGGGCGCTGGCAGAACATCAAGGGGCCGGACATTTTCATGGAAGCCGCCTCCCGCATCATGGAGGAGCACCCGCACGTTCATGCCGTCCTTGCGGGGCGCAAGGTCCACCATGAGAATGCAAAGCTGCGGGCTCTCCACGAAAAGTGGAATCTCGAAGGACGCATCACCTACCTGGGCATGATCGAAAAGCCTGAAGGCTTGGTGGCATCGCTCGACATCGGCGCCATTGCCTCGCGCGGCAGCGAGGGCTTCAGCCGCATCGCCGTGGAGTACATGGCCTCGGGCGTCCCCTTTGTGGCGACGCGCGTCGGAGCGCTCCCCCAGATCGTACGCGATGGCGAGACGGGGCTGCTCGTTCCCCCCGAAGACGTCGACGCCATGACCGAGGCCATCCGCCGGCTCGTCGCGGACCCGCAGTTGCGCGCCCGTCTGGCGGGCAACGCCCTGACGGAAGTGCGCGAACGCTTCGACCCGAGTCGTTACGGCGAAGAGATGGAAGAGGTCTACTACTCAGCCCTTGCGGCTCGTCACGGCTGACCGCACTCCTGCCACCAGCCGCATCCACGCCAGCACGTCGCCGCGCTCAAACCGCAGTAACGTGGAAACGCCCGGCGTTTCGGGGCGCCGAAGAAACGCCCACAGGAAGAACCCCAGCGTGGCCGCGCACGTGATCGCCGTCCCCAGCGCCACTCCCATCAGCACGCCCGCAAGCGGCACACACACCAGGCACGCGGCTGCCTCCACGCCGAGCGTCATCCAGTTGACCGCCGCCGGAACCCGGGGGTCGGCAAGATGCCCGCTGAAATACGCGGCGAGCACCTGCGAGGCACCCAGCAGCGCAATCGCCGGAACCAGCAACCGGAACGGTGCCACCGACGCTGCAAAGTCCGCTCCGTAAATCAGGGGAATCAGCGGCGCCGCCACCCAGCCCAACGCCGTCAGCACAACGCCCATCAGCAGGCACTGGCGAAACGCCGACGCCACCAGCCGCAGAGCCTCGGGGCGCGGGGAGGCCACGATGGACTGGTACGAAGCCGTCACCAGCGCCGTCGGAAAAAGCAGCGACCGCCCCGCCAGCGACGCGCCCTGATTGTAGCGCCCCAACACCGCCTCGCCCCCCAGCGCCTGCGCGAAAACCTGGTCCACCTGAAGCCGCAGGCGCGCGCCCACATCGCCCGCGTACACCCACTTCCCATAGGCGAACAACCGGCGCAGCAACCCGAGTCCCGGCGCGAGAGGGCGGGCGTCAAAACGCACAGCCAGCCGTCCACCCATCGCCAACCCCACAACGGCCGCCACGAGAAAGTAGACGCCGATGAAAACGGCCACCGGACGCCCCGGCACGGCAAACGCCACAAGAAAGATTCCGCTGCACTGAATCGCCGCGAACGCCACGTCCGCAGCGGCCTTCTCCCTGATCGCCCCCAATCCCGTTACAAGGCCCCGCCAAAACGATTGGTAGAGCAGAAACGGCAACCCCAGCGCGACCCCGATCAACAACCGCGCGTCCATCCACTCGCCCACTCCCAGCGCATACCGCCGGGCAAGGACGGCGCCCAGCCCCCCCACCGCCCCGGCGGCCACCGCCACGGCGATGGCCGCTCCGTGCAACCGCCCCATCAGCTCCGGTTCCCGTGCGGCGAACACGCGGAAAGCGGCCGACAATCCGAGATCACCCAGCGCGACGAAGAACGTGGTGGCGATCACCGTCGTCAGAACATACGCCCCGCGCCCGTCCGCACCCAACAACCTGCTCACCAGGATCCCGGACACCAGGCTGAACCCCACGGCGGCCAACTGGCCACCCGCTTCCAGCGCGGACTTGTTCGCAACACCTGCCATGGTCAACTGCCGCCATCCGATTCACTCCCAGCTTCCGCGCGCAAAATGAGCGGGACAAGACGTTCCGCTCGCCTTGCCAGCGGAAGCGGAGCTGTGTTGCACTCCCACGAACGCAAGAAACCGCCACGGCAACTCCTCCCCATGCCCGACTCAATCCGCGACATCACCCGACGCATCAAGGAGCAGGCCGACATTGTCGGCATCGTGGAGCGCTACGTCCCGCTCAAGAAGGCTGGCACGTCGTTCAAGGCCTGCTGCCCCTTTCACCAGGAAAAAACGCCGTCCTTCAACGTCGTGCCGGACAAGGGGATCTTCCACTGCTTTGGGTGTGGGGCGGGCGGCTCGGTCATCGACTTCGTCATGCGCATCGAGCGGCTGGAGTTCATCGACGCCGTCAAGCAGCTCGCCAAGGAACTGGGCATCGAAGTGCCGGAGTACGGCGGCGGACCGCGTCTCTCCCCCGCCGAGCGCGAACAGGAGGACAAGCGCCACCGCAACATCCAGTCTGCCAACGACTTCGCCCTCCAGTGGTTTCGCGCCAACCTGAAGGACAACCGCAACCCCAAGGCGAACGAAACCGTTCGCACGCGCGACATCACGCCGGAAATGGTCGAGGCGTTTCAGCTCGGCGCGGCGCTCGACGGCTGGGACTACTTCGCCCAGGCGGCGCGCGCAAAGGGCTACAGTGACGAGTTGCTGATCGACGCGGGGCTGTGCGTGCGCTCGGAAACGCGCGGCACGGTCTACGACCGTTTTCGCGATCGCCTGATCTTCCCAATCTTCGATCACCTCGGGCGCGTGACGGGCTTCGGTGGCCGCCGTCTGGGCGACGATCCCGAAACGCCCAAGTACCTCAACTCCGCAGAGACCGAGCTCTACAAGAAGGGGCGCAGCCTCTATGCGCTCAACCTTGCGGGCAAGGCGATCACTGACGCGGGCTATGCCATCCTGACCGAGGGGTACATGGATACCCTGATGGCCCACCGGTTCGGATTCTCCCAGGCGATCGCGAGCCTCGGGACGGCGTTCACTTCCGACCAGGCCCGCCTCGTCAAACGTTTCGCCCGCCGCGTCTTCCTTCTCTACGACGGCGACTCGGCCGGGCAGAAAGCCATGCTGCGCGCCGGCCAGCCCATGCTGGAGGCCGGTCTCGACGCGCGCATCGTCGTGCTCCCCGGCGAGGACGACCCCGACACCTACCTGCGCCGCGAAGGCCCCGAGGCCTTGCGCGCCCGCATCGAGGAGGCCGTCGAGTTCTTCGACTTCGCCCTCAACGCCGCGGCCGCGCAACTCGACCTCGCCTCCCTCGACGGACAGGGCGCACTGGTCGAGCAGATGGCCCCCTACCTGCTCGCCATTCGCAACGAGGTCGCCCGAGAGAGTGCCATCACCCGCATGTTGGCCCACATCGGCGGCCTTCCCAAGCAGGCGATCTACCAGATGCTCGAGCGTCTGAAGCGCCGCGCCGCGCCGCGCGCCGGCGACCAACCGGCGCCAACGGGCGCGGGCCCCGGCCAGCGCTTCGATCCGCTCGACCAGGTGATCCTGCGCGCGATGCTCGAAAGCTACGAGGCCCTTCAGATCGTGCGCCGTGGCCTCAGCGAATCCTGGCTTCGTGATCCGCGGCTCGAACCGTGGATCCTGCATCTGCACTACGGCGAAGGGGACGCGGAATATCTGATCGAGGAGGCCCGCGCTGCGGGCGACACGATCGGCGACGAACGCATCCTGACAGCCCTTCTCGCCGACCCGCTCCTGCGTCTGGGCGACGCCAAGCACACCACCGAGCAGGTCCTCGCCCGCATGAAGAAGCGCCACTTCCAGGCCGTCGCCCGCCAGCTCATCCGTTCGCTCCAGGAAATCAGCGATGAGTTCCCCGACCGCACACTGCGCACCATTCAGGAAGAGTGCCTGCTCGCCTTCCGCACACAAATTCCGAAGGCATCCGTCGAGATTCTCTGACTTGTGAATTTCGGCCCGTCCTTCGCTCTACTGTGAGCATCACCGCCGGGAGAGTCCCCCATGACACTCAAACGTACGATTCGATGGAGCGCCGTGCTTGGAGCCGTGGGAGCCGTTGCGGTCCTCAGTGCTCAACCCGGCCCCCGCCCGGACACCGGCCCACGCCCGCGCATTACCCAGGATCCCCCCCAGCTTCCCCATGTCGAACTGCTCGCCATCGCTGATGAGCTTGAAGCACGCGGGGATTCCGATCTCGCCGAACGCCTGCGCAGCGTCCTGCACGAGGGCCTGCGCTTCGGGCCTGGCATGGAGGAAAGCGGACGCCCCGGACGAGGCGAAGGTCCCCAGCAGGCAGACCCCGGAATGCTCGAAAACATGGAGCGCGACACCTTCGGCTCCATCGGCCGCAAGTTCCTCGAATTCCAGATGCGCCTCAAGGAATTCAACCGCCGCCGGGAAGCCTTTGCCGATGCTCAGAAGCAATTTGAAAGCGAGGTCAAGGCGGGCAAGCTGACTTCCTCAGAAGCTGCCAAGCGCCGGGCACGACTTGAAGAAGAGCACGGCAAGCTCAGGGAAATCAAAGACAAAGCCGCCAACGACTTCCGCGACTCCGTCCCTACCATCCAGACGAGGATCGAGGCTTGGCGCCAGCGCAGCGACGACTTCGAGCACTCCAACCCCGAAGCCGCCAAGCGCGTCGAGGCCATGCGCGAGCGCCTCGCCGACCTGAGCGAGTTTCTTGAAAACCTTCCCGAAGAGGACGAAGCCCTGCTTCAAGAGGTGAGTGAACGCAGCGAACGCCTCATCGAAAACCTCAAGACCTTCGCGCCCGGCACTCCCTCCTATGCCCCCCAGCGCGGCCGCATCGCCCAGGACCGGATCATTCGCCTGCAACGCGAAACGACCGCCCTGCGCCAGCGCCTCCAGCATCTCGACGAGGAACTGCAAGCCATCCAGACCGACGACCCTGAGTTCTCCCTCCCTGACACGATGGATCTCGAACCGCGCACTGACGACCAGCGTCTTCCCGCACTCCCCGACACACCGCGGGACACTCGCCGTTAGTCCGTTCCCCCCCGGACAAACGGGAACGCCGCCGTACGATATGGTACGGCGGCGTTTGTTATTTCTTGGGTTCGTGAAGATTCACCGGCGGCCTCGGCTTGCGCAAATCCACCGGACTCGGCAGCTTGTCGGGCGGTATGCCGCTCAGCCGCGTCACCACCTTATGCGTCCTGGCCTCTTTGACCTTCTCCAAGACGGCCGAGCGGGCCAACTCGCCCAGCACCGTCTGAATCCGCGGCAGCGCCGTCTCGAACGTCTCCCCGGTTCCGGGCTTGCGTTCGAGGAGCTTTACGACCTGAAACGACTCGGGGAGAACCTCGTTGTCCACCTTGACGTACATCGTCAGGACGTCGCTCACCTCGCCCGGCTGCATCTTTGTCAGCATCTCGCGCAGGCGGTCGTCGAGCATCCGGCTTTCCAGACTCCAGACGTACTCGCCGCCGAAGACGCCCAGCTCGATGTCGTTGACGTCCTCAAAGACGCTTTCTGGCCGCTCGCCATCAAGCAGGCGTTTGCGCACCTGCTCGGCCAGACGTTTGTAGCCCTTGCGGTAATCGGCTGTTTCCGTGGGTGCGACGCTGATCGTGAACTGCGCAATCCGCACCGAGGGGGGCGTGACGAAGAACATCGGGTTGCGCTCATAGGCGGTCCGCAGGCGTTCCTCCGGGTAGTTGATCTCGATGTAGCGCGCCAGCAGCTTCTCGATCAGCAGGGCGTCGTAGATATAGCTTTCAAGTTCCGTCTGGGTCATGCCCAGCGCCTGCAGGGCGTTGCGCACCTGGGCGTCGCGCAGGCGGAACTGCTGATTGAACGTCCCCAGACGCTCGCGGAACTCTGAATCGGAAATCACGATTCCCTGGCGGCGTGCCTCGTCGGCCAGAATCATCTGGTCGATCCAGTCAGAGACCACGGTCCCTTCCTCACGCCGAACGGCATCCTCAACTTCCGCCTCCTGAACATCGCGGGTCAGCATGATGTCGAGCAGATTGGCATCCGTGGCCGCCACGTCGCGGGCGACAACGCCTCCCTGAATATTCCCGGACCGGCTCGAACTGACTCCACGCATGGCTTCCGGGTTGATCCCCGTGATCGCCGACATCCGGCGGTCGAGTTCCGCGCGCGTCAGCGTGTGCGTGTTGACCAGCGCCACGAGCACCGTTTCCGGATCGGGGGTCGGCGTGGCATCGGGAGGGGCGGGTGTCGGCTCGGGCCCCTTCTTGTTATCCGTCCCCACCCGCACGCGCACCGTCGTGTTGCGGTCCTCGCGAATCAGCGGGGCAACGGTCTGGGCAGAAAGCGAAGAGAAAAGTAGCAGAACGGTGGACAAACAGGTCAGAAAACGAAGCATTCGTCAGAACTCCAGGCCCAATCGGACATCCCCATCCCTCGGCTTGTTCCCTCGCGTCGTGCAACGGGAAAAGGGGAAGGCGGCAGTCGCACACCCTCAGTAATACATGAACGCCACGGCGCCGAGAACACCGAGCCCAACGCCCAGCACCAGTCCCAACACCAGCGACTGCCACGTGAACCACTCGGGGATCAGCTTGCGCGCCTTCTCCGCACTCGTTTCCGGTTCGTCGTGCATCCGCAGGAGCACGTCCTCGAGCGCGCGGCGAAAGTGCCCCGCCGACGGATAGCGGAACGCCGGGTCGATCTGCATCCCCGTCTCGACGATCTGGTAGACGAGCGGATGAAGGTCCTGGCGCACTTCCGTCAGCGGCGTGTGATCGCCTGCCTGGTTGCGCTGCAACGTCATCTGGGAGTTCACGACAACGCCGTAGGGAGCGACCTTCGCCAACGCGTAGTACAACGAGGCGGCGAGCGAATACACGTCGCTGGCAAACGTCACGCCCTCGCCGCGGGCCTGCTCCGGCGCCATGAAGCCCAGCGTCCCCGAGATGATCTTCTTCGGGTGCCCGCGCTTCTCCTCCACAGTGGTCGAAGCCAGCCCGAAATCCGCGACTTTTACGCGGCCGTCGTTGGCGATCAGGATGTTCGGTGGCTTGATGTCGCGGTGGACGATCCCCTGCTTGTGCGCGGCCTCCACGCCTGCAGCCGCCTCGGCCATGATGCGCAAAATGTCGATCACCGAAATGCGGTATTCGCGTTGCACGTACTGCTGGAGCGTATCGCCCTCGACGTACTCCATGACGAAGAACGCCAGGCTCTCCATCTGGTGCCACGAGTAAACCTGCACGACGTTGGGATGCGTCAGGCGGCTGGCTTTCTCCGCCTCGCGCTGCAACATGTCGCCGTCGTAGCCTGCCTGCCCCGCCGTGAGTGTCAGAAACTTGATCGCCACCCGGCGGCCAAGACGCCGGTCGAGTGCCAGCAGCACGGCGCCCATGCCACCACGCCCGAGCATCTGCTCGACCTCGAAGCCCGCCCGTGCGGCGATGGCCGAAAGCTTCTCCATGAGTCCTTCGCGCCGCCGAGGCTCCTGGAAGACCGTTTCCGGGAGATCGCTGGCGTCGGCAAGGGTCTGGTAACTTTCTGCCACCGCATCTTCAAAATCTGCTGCCACGTCCACCGCCCTGGCCCGCATTGGACTCACTGCACCACGTCATCCAGCCTCCCGCCCGAAGCCCCGCCAAGACCAATTATCATGTGCCCTTGCAGGATGGAACGGCCGCGGGCGCGCGGCAACTGAATCCGATGGTCATGAGTAACGGACAACAGAGACAACCCGGGTAGAATAAATTGCAATACCCTGCCGATTGGCGTTGACACGGGCACCCGTCCTTGCCTAACCCAAGACCGTGTTTGGCATGCCAAATAAAAGTCGGACTTGATCAACATGATTTCCGTCCTCCGCAACCTCCTCCCTTCCACCGCTGCCAAGTCCAATGGAATCATTCCGTTGTCTCGGCTTGAAAGTGACGAGCAGGCCTTGATCGTCGAAGTTGGCCGGGATTGCCGCAACTGCCAGCGCCTCTGCTCGATGGGCCTGGTTCCCGGCAGCAAGGTACGGATGGTCTGCCAGGGGCGGACCTGCCTTCTCTGCCTGGGCCGGACGCGTCTTTCCCTGAGGGCAGGGGACTTGGACGCCATCATGGTCGAGCGTCTGACGGCCTGAGCCATGCCGACTCTGGACGATCTCAAGCCCGGCACAAAGGCCATCGTTGAGGAACTTGAAGGCGACGACCTTTTCGCCCAACGCCTGATGGAGATGGGATTGCTGGAAGGCACCACGGTGGAGTTCATTCGCCGCGCCCCTCTTGGTGATCCGATTGAAGTGCGCGTGAACAACCGCTACCAGCTTTCCCTCCGCCGCGAAGACGCCCGGCGCATCCGACTGCAAGAGTAGTAGCTCCCGCCGCCCGGCACGAGAACGGCAGCCCCAGACTTCATGACTGAATCCCAGCCCATCCCGTCCCCCGAGGACGCCCTGGCACCTTCCCCGCCGTCTGCCGTGCGCCGCGTTGCCCTCCTTGGGAATCCAAACACGGGCAAGACGACGCTGTTCAACGCGCTGACGGGGCACCGCGCCCGCGTGGGCAACTATTCGGGCGTCACAGTGGAGAAGCGTGAAGGCGCGCTGAAGGGCGCCGAGCGGCCGGTGACGCTCGTCGATCTCCCCGGCACCTACAGCCTTTCCGCTCACTCGGCCGATGAGTTCGTCGCCGTGGAGGTCCTGCTGGGGCTGCGCGCGGACTCACCCCGCCCAGACGCCCTCGTTGTGGTCGCCGACGCCAGCAATCTGGAACGCAACCTGTTCCTCGCCACCCAGGTTCTCGAACTCGGTCTGCCCACGTTCCTGGCCCTGAACATGACTGACGTGGCGGAGCAGGACGGCGTCGCCATCGATGCCACGAAACTCGCCGCAGCCCTCGGCGTTCCCGTGATTGAAACGAATGCGCGTGCCCGCGAAGGCGTCGACAAACTCAAGCGCCTGCTCGAACGCGAAGATCTGCCCGACCGGCCGCGCGTGCCCCGCGTGTACCCCGACGAATTTCTGAAAGCACGTGATGCCCTGCGCGAGGAGCTTGCTCCGCGCCTGCCCGCCGACTTCGGACTCGATGCGTTTGCCGCCTCGCGCCTGCTGCTCGAAATTGACGGCGAGTTCGAAGCACGCGCCGTCGCCCAGGGAGGCAGTGACGCCCGCGCCGCCATCGAGCGTACACGGACAGAACTCGAATCCGCCGGACTGCGCGTGCGCTCGCTCGAAGCACGCTCGCGCTACCAATGGATCCGCGAGCACACCAATTCCTGCTTCACCGAAACGCAAGGCCACGGACGCTCGTCCCACGACATGACCGAGCGGGTGGACCGCATCCTGACGCACCGCATCTATGGCACGGGTATCTTTCTGCTGCTGATGGCGTTGGTGTTCCAGGCGATCTACTCGTGGTCCGGTCCGCTAATGGACCTGATCGACTCGGCCTTTGGAGCGCTGGGCATGTGGGTGGGTGGCTTGATGCCGCCGGGGCCGCTGCAATCGCTCCTCGTCGATGGCGTAATCGCAGGCGTTGGGGGCGTCGTCATCTTCATCCCCCAAATTCTGATCCTCTTCGCCTTCATCGCGCTGCTGGAGGACGTCGGCTACATGGCGCGCGCAGCGTTCCTGATGGACCGCCTGCTCTCGCGCGCCGGACTCAGCGGCCGCAGTTTCATCCCGATGCTCAGCAGCTTCGCGTGCGCCGTACCGGGACTGATGGCAACGCGCACCATCGAGAACCAGCGCGACCGCCTCGCGACGATCCTCGTCTCGCCGCTGATGAGTTGCTCCGCGCGCCTGCCCGTCTACACCATCATGATTGCCGCGTTCGTTCCCGACCACCGGATGCTCGGCATCTTCAACCTGCCGGGTCTGGTGCTGCTCGCCATGTATCTCGTCGGCATTGCCGTCGCGATTCCCGTCACGTGGATTCTGAAGAAGACGATTCTCAAGTCCAAGACGCCCAGCTTCCTGATCGAACTCCCTCCGTATCGCAAGCCGCTCGCCGCCAACGTGCTCTCGCGCATGATCGAGCGCGGCCGCGAGTTCCTCGTGCGCGCGGGAACGATCATCCTCGCCGTCAGCATCGTCGTCTGGGCGCTCAGCTACTTCCCCCGCCCCGATGCCGTCGCCAACGAGTACGAAATCGCCGTCGAATCCATCAACGCGCAGTATCTTCACGCTTTCTCGCAGGCCGGTATTTCAACGGCAGGCGGAGGCATCCCCACGAATTCCGAGGAAACGGCACAGTGGGAAGCCTACTACGCGGACCTCGCGCTGGATGATGCCGTCGACTTCGAGGAGTGGGGCAGGCAACTCGACCGCGCGGCCGTCCATCGCGATGGCGAGTACCTGCGCAACTCCTATCTGGGGCGGATGGGCAAACTGCTGGAGCCGGCCGTCCGGCCCCTTGGGTGGGACTGGCGCATCGGCATGGCTGCCCTCGCGAGCTTTCCCGCGCGCGAGGTCATCATCGCCATCCTCGGCGTGATTTTCGATTTGGGCCCTGAAGGACTCGACGATCAGCAGGGGATGATCGAAAAACTGCGCGCCGCCGAGTGGCCGGACGGGCGCCCGTTGTTCGACCTTCCCGTGGCGCTGGGCATCATGGTGTTCTTTGCGTTGTGTATGCAGTGCGCGGCAACGCTGGCCACGATGAAACGCGAGACAAACAGTTGGCGCTGGCCGGTCTTCGCGTTTGTCTACATGACCGTGCTCGCCTATCTGGGGGCCATGATCACGTATCAGGTCTCTTCCTTGCTGCTCTGATCGTTGCCGGAGGTAACGAGCCCATGCCCGAATTCATCCAGACGATTATTGTGCTGACCGTTGCCGTGGGCGCCGCCTTGTTCGTCTTGTGGAAAGTGACTGCCTCGTTCCGCGCCAGGGAGAGCGGATGTGGTGGGTGTGGATCATCCAAACGATGCGGGACGTCCCCCGTGAAGGACGCCCCGCCGCGGAAGTAAACACCCACGCTATTCCTCAGTTCTGGAATCCGGTTCCTGGTCCAAAGTAGACGATGTCGCCGCTGGAGACCGTCCCGTTCGTGGGGTCGTAAAGCGACGGCCCCAGCGGATTCTCGGCAATCTCGGGAGAGTCATGGTCGAGATCGGGGCCGTGGCTGAGATAGAAGTAGCCGACACTGCTCGCACCTGGGATGGAGAGCGCCTCAAGGTACTCGTTCCATTCCTGATCGTCACCTTCAAGAGTCACAAGATACTGCCGCGTTCCGTAGTGGAACTGGGGATCCTCTCCCCCACCCCCGAAGAACGGTTCGTTCAGGCGCGAGGTGATGTAGGCGATGGGCGTGGTGATGGTGACGGACGTGCGGGTCTCGAAGACCTCGGTGGTCGCCAGGGACATGGGAACCTGAATGCCCTCTTCGTCGGAGGGAATCGGATACTTGTTGTAGTCGACGGCGTATGCCTCGGTGGCCGTGGCAAGGGTGCGGATGTCAGCCTTTGCGCGGGAAACCTTGGAACGCACTTGGGCTTCGAGAAAGTTCGGCACGGCAATGGCCGCGAGAATCGCGATGATCGCGACGACGATCAACAGCTCGATAAGGGTGAAAGCACGAGTTTGACGCATGGGATACCCCCGGGAGAATTTCGAGGATTGCCGCCCATGAAGGACGCTACGTCAAGGTTCCGAACGTTTCCTTACGTCAAATTCAGATTCCCCCCGGCGCGTCCCATGGCAGGCTGGCTGCGAGGTAGTGACTCATGGCGCACATTCTGGTGGCGGAAGACGAATCGAAGATTGCCCTGTCGTTGGCCAAAGCGCTGGAGGCAGAAGGCCATCTGGCCTCTGTCGCCGCGGATGGCAGGCAGGCGTGGCAGCTTCTCAGCGAGGGGGAATTCGATCTCGTCATTCTGGACCTCGGCCTGCCCGAGATGGACGGCATTGATGTGCTTCGGCAGGCGCGCGCATCCGGCCAGGCCACTCCCATCCTGATTCTGACGGCGCGCGATGCCTTGGAGGACCGCGTTGCCGGGCTCGATGCAGGCGCGGATGATTACCTCGTCAAGCCATTCGCCCTCGCGGAAGTTCTGGCACGAGTCCGGGCTCTGCTCCGGCGCGGCTCATCCGATCTGCCGCGCAGGATCTCGGTGGAGGATTTGACGATCGACCTGCTTCAACGGCGCGCCTGGAGAAGCGACGATCTGCTCGACCTGACCACCAAGGAGTTCGAGGTGCTGGCCCTGCTGGCCCAGAATGCCGGCAAACCCGTGACCCGCGAGATGCTCGGTAAAGTCGTCTGGAACAACATCCCCCGTGTGACATCCCTCAACAATGTCATTGATGTGCATATCGCGCGGCTGCGTCGAAAAGTGGATGACCCGTTCGCGATTCCGCTGATCCACACAAAGCGCGGAGTGGGATTCGTTCTTGGCGCCACACCGGAGCCTTGAGATGCAACCGTGGCGCATGACGTTTCGCACTCGCCTGATGCTTTGGTACACGGCAACGCTCTCGGTGCTGTTGCTCGTTTTCGCCCTCCAGGTCTACGCTCTCGCGCGTGCGTCGCTCCTCGGCGAACTGGATGCGGCTCTCCAGGAAGATGCTGCCCAGATTCAATGGATGGTTCGCACCAACCCGCTCTCCTTTGACGTTGTCACGGAGGAACATCCCGCCCTGCCGTTCCACACCGTTTCGCTGCGCGAGAACCATGTCCACGCGTCCGAGGGATGGCGCGGAGCGGGACTGGATGCGGCGCTTGCCGGATTGCCCTTCGACACTCCGATCCTGTGGAACAACCCTGCCGGGGACACCTTCAGAGTCCTGAAGGGAAGCGGCCCGGGAGAGGCGCGTTTTGCCGTGGCGCGCGAGGCCAATGATGCACGGGTGACGCTGCGGGCCCTGGCGCTGACGCTTGGTGTTGGCATTCCCAGCACGCTCGCATTTGCCGTGCTGGGGGGAGCGTTGCTGGCGCGGCGTTCCCTGCGCCCCGTCGGCGCCATGGCGCGCCAGGCACGCCGCCTGACCGCGGAACGCCTCTCGGAGCGGCTGCCCGTCGAAAACCAGCACGATGAGTTCGGGGAGCTGGCGCTTGTCTTCAATGACACCCTTGCGCGCCTGGAAGACTCCTTCGAGCAGTTGCGCCGCTTCACTGCCGATGCCTCGCACCAACTCCGCACTCCACTGGCTTCCATCCGCGCCGTCGGCGAGCAGGGCCTGGCATCCGACTCTCCAGCGGAACTGAGGGAAACGATCGGCAGTATGCTTGAGGAAACGGACCGCCTCACCGCGTTGGCCGAAGGGCTCCTGACAATCACAAGGGCGGAGAGCGGCCAGCTTGTCCTTCATCGCGAGCCCGTCGATCTCGCCGCACTGGCCCTGGAATGCGTCGAAAGCCTCGAGATCCTCGCCGAGGAGAAGCTGCAGAAATTGGGGACGGAGTTGGAGTCCGTGCCTCACATCCCGGCGGACCCGGGATTGCTGCGCCAGGCGATTCTCAATCTATTCGACAACGCGATCAAGTACACGCCCGAGGGTGGCCGCATTCATGTCGGCGTATGGAGAGAAGACAAGACCGTCGTTTTCGAGATTTCCGACTCCGGCCCGGGCATCGACAAGAAAGACCACGAGCTTGTCTTCGCACGATTCACGCGCCTGGGCGGAGAAAACTCGCCCAGCGGCAGTGGGCTGGGACTGTCCGTTGCGCGCTGGGCAGTCGAACTGAACGGCGGGCGGTTGTTCATCGCCAAATCCACGTCGGCGGGCACGACGTTTCGCATGGAATTCAGGACGCCGGATTGATCGCGAAGACTTCAGGCGGGCAGGAACTCAGGTGGAGGAAACGGTGGCGGGCTTGATCTCGTCGATGCGTTCGACCACCCCGTCGCGGATATTCACGATGCGGTTGGCGTGCTCGGCGATGTCGCGTTCGTGGGTGACAAGGATCAGCGTGTTGCCTGCGGCGTGAACCTCGGCAAACAACTCCATGATTTCGTCACCCGTGCGCGAGTCGAGATTGCCGGTCGGCTCGTCGGCCAGCAGAATCGCCGGCCGGTTTACCAGGGCGCGGGCAATGGCCACGCGCTGGCGCTGGCCGCCGGAAAGCTCGTTGGGCAAATGCTGTGTGCGCTCGGTGAGCCCAACGCGTGCGATCGCCTCGTGGGCACGCTCGCGCCGCTCGCGCCCCGGCGTTCCGGCGTAGAGCAACGGCAACTCCACGTTGTGAAGGACCGTCATGTGGGGAAGGAGGTTGAACGATTGAAAGACGAAGCCGATCTCGCGGTTGCGCGTGTGGGAAAGTTCCTTGTCGTCCAGTGACTCGACAGCCTGGTTGCGAAGCTGGTAGACCCCGGACGTGGGGCGGTCGAGGCAGCCGATGATGTGCATCAGCGTCGACTTGCCCGAACCCGAGGGACCCATGATGGCAACGTAGTCGCCCGCGGGCACCGAGAGCGTGAGCCCCCGAAGCGCCGGAACCTCGATGGGCCCGATGTGGTAGGTCTTGAAGAGGTTCTCGATCCGGATGATCAAGACGTGCCTCCGGCGGAAGCGGGCGCGGCCGGAGCGTCCGCTGGCGATTCTCTTGTGGCTTCTGCCGCCACGAGTGCCGGACGGGAGGTGTCGGTGGGCGGACGCAGGAAAACCTTCTGCCCCTCGGTGAGCGGCCCATCCACGGCAGCATGGTGCTGATTGATCGCAAGCACGGTAACCGGCTGGAAATCCGGCCCGCCGGTTCCCTCAATCCAAACGCCTTCCACGCCATCCTTCTCCGCCAATGCTTCCAAGGGCACCTTGAGCACGTCGTCGCGCTCGTCGAGATAGATGGAGGCTTTGGCGGTCATCCCCTGGCGAAAGAGATCATGCGTTCCCTCCACACGGATGCGCACCTCGAACTCGCGGGGCCCGGGGCTGTCGCCCCCTCCGCGATCCCACGAACGCTGGGCGGGGTCGCTGATCGGAACGATCGACTTGCCGATGACGGAGGCGGGAAAGAGTTGTCCGGGAAGCGCCACGAGTTCGACTTCGGCACGCTGGCCGACTTCAACCTTCGACACGTCGATCTCATTCACGGGAATCACGGCGTGCATCTCGGTCGTATCCGGAATCTCCACCAGATTCGACCGGCGCCACACCTGATCGCCTTCCGCCACTTTTGCCACGGAACCCGACTTCCAAATCTTGAGATAGGAGATGTCTCCGGGACTGGTGGCCCTGACGACGGCGGCCTCCAAGTCGCGCTGTTTCTCCTCCACTTCGCGTTCCGCGCGATCAACGCGCAACTGCACCTTGTCGATTGCCGACTTCTTGACGCGGAGGTTTCCCGCGAGATTTTCTTCGACCTTGGCAAGGTTGATCTGGGCGTTGCGCAGGCTGAGTTCAGCCTGCAACAGGGCAAGGCGCCGCTCGTCCAGTTTCGACTGCGGCGACACGTTCTTTTCGAAGAGGACCTTCTCGGCCTCGAACTTCTGCCGGGCGTCCTCGTAGGACTGACGCGCGATTTCGACTTTCGTGCGTTCGCTCTGCAACGAGTACTCGTTCTTCACCTTCTCCAGCTCATAGTCATCCATCGCGGCCTGGAGGTCCTTCTTGTCGAGATCGAGCTGGGCGATTTCCGCTTCCAGCTCGTTCTCGATGTCGTCGGTCTCGAACCAGATCACGGGATCACCGGGCTCTACGCGCGTTCCCTCGGGAATGATTTTGGTGATTTTGCCTTCAAAAGGGGTGCTGAGGACCGAGGACTTGGCGGCGCGCAGTTCACCAATGCTGGAGAGCGTCACGGCAAACTTGCCGCGTTCGACAGAGGTACTGGGGATGGATTCGAGCGGAACGGCCTGCGTCTGGTAGGCGCGCCACGCCATCCAGCCTCCACCTCCACCAACGATGCCCAGTGCAAGGAATCCTGCCAGCATTTTTCCGCGCATCGTTACACTCCCTTGGAAGGACTAGCAAATGGAAGGAGCAAATTTCAGTCCGGGCATTTGACGTTCGCAAAGTCAATAGAGAGGGAGACCCATGGAGACATACAGGTCAGCGAGGTTGGTCTGATAGGAAAGAATGGCCGTGCTGTAGGCGCTCTCTGCGTTGAAGAGGTCGTCCTGGGCAATGCGCACTTCCGTGATCGTGGAGAAGCCGACGTTGAAGCTCTCGTTGATGAGTTCCAAGTTGCGGCGCGCCTGCTCGACGCGCTTGCGCAGCACCGTCAGGCGTGCCTCGTTTGTCAGCACGGCGCGGTGGCTCTGCATCACCTCGCGCACCAGCCGGCGCTCCAGGAATTCGCGGTCCGTTTCGCTGTTCTCCAGGCTCAGCGTGGCGCGCTTGTAGGCCTCACGCTCCTGGATATTTTGCAGCGGAATGCGCAGCGACAAGCCCGCGTCGAACGTGTCGTTGCCGAAACGGTTCGCCTCGCGGAAGTGATCGTCCGCCCCGGCCCACGAATAGCCCGACTCAAAATCCAGGGTCGGCAGCAGGTTGTTGCGCGCCACGCGGTGTGCGATGCGGTTCACTTCGATATTGAGATCGGAGATCATGAATTCGCGGCGCTGACCGAGGGCATACTCAATGGCGGTATTGACGGGCGGAATTTCCACGCGCCCCTGCGCCATCAGATCGTCCGTGATGTCGATCAATGAGATCGGTGTGTCCAGCGGCAGCCCGAGCGTGAGGAGCAACTGGTCGTGCGCGTTGTCCAGACTCTCCTGACGGTTGATGGCACGCTCGATTTCTTCGAGGAACTGAATCTCGGCCCGCAGGATTTCCGATTCCGCGACACGGCCGATGTCGTACTTGATGCGCGTTTCGTCGAGGAAGCGATAGCGTTCGCGGATGGCGTCGCGGCTGACGAGGAGCTGGCGGCGCGCCGTCAGGATGCTGAAGTACTGTTGGATGACGGCCTGGATGGTGTCGCGGCGCTGAATGCGGAAGTTCAGATCCTCCTGCATTTCGCGCAGGCGCTGGCGGCGCAGGTCGGCCGTGCCGATGTCGGTGCCATCGCCGGTCAGCAGGCCGCTGCCACGCAGCAGTGGCTGCGCAAGGCGCACATCCGCCTCCGCGTCCCACGTGCTCCCGACGGAGTTCTGGTCGCCGTCCTCCACGCGCACGCGGCTGCGGCCTTCGTCGATGCTTCCCGTCAGCCTGCCGCCCGTCGGCAGGTTCTGCCCCGCCTCTATTCCGGCGGCGTAGGAAGTCGTCGTCGTGTTACGCTTGGTGGTATCGGAGCGCGTGATGCTGGCCGCCTCGTCGTTCTCATTGCTGCGATAGCTGGCCCCGCTCACGAGATCGACGAACGGAACGAAGAACGCCTCCTCCGAACGCGTGGAGCTGCGCGAAATTTCCAGGTCACGCGTAGCCGTGATGAGATCGAAGTTCCTTTCCAGAGCAACGGCGATCAACGACTCCAGCGTCATCAGGGCGTACGGAGAGTCTTGGGGGACCTCGGCGAAAACGACGCCCGTCGTCGGCAGGTCGTCTGTCATCAGCGGCATGGACTGCATATAGCGTCCCAGCACCTCGGTGCGCTTGCCCGGCGGCAGGCGCAGGTCCTGATAGCTGGGCAGGCGGCCCTCGCGTGCCAGCTCCTCCATCCGCTGGATCATCGTGGCCGTGTCGTCGTTCCTCTGCGCCCACGCCGGCGGAGCATTCAACCCGGCGAGAAGGAGCAGGAGGAACGTTGCAAGAATCCTAATGAAAGGCACGGAAGAAAGCCGATTTGACATACGGGAAAGGCGCCTGAAGAACGTCGGGGTGGCACGCCGCACAAACGGCGCTCACCCAGTTGCAGAGGTGTGATGAAGCGTGAGCCCCATGGGTGTCTACTCAAATGCCTCGTTAACGCGCCATCGCAGCGTTCTGAAGTCTCTGGGAACGGGAGCCGCCTCCGCGGTTGCGCCCGGTTTTCCACAGAGGCGAAAGTTTCCTTGCCCTTCATACGGCCGCGGCGGTTGTGCTTCAAAGTGGCTGGAAGACAAGGACAGCAATTCGGCCTGCCGTCCGCAAAGCGGTGAGTTCGAGTGCTGTGCATGATCCCGCGGGGGAAGATTTACAGACAATGGAAGTGATCGAAACAATCGCCCAGATGAGGGAACTCCGGCGGGCCATGCGCTTGACCCCGGAAACCACGCTGGCCCTGGTGCCGACCATGGGCGCTCTCCACAAGGGCCACGGCCGTCTGATCCAGCGTGCCCTTACTCTAGCCACCAACGTCGTCGTCTCCAGCTTTGTCAACCCGCTCCAATTTAATGACTCCCGAGACCTTGCCAGCTACCCCCGCACCCCCGAGCAGGACCAGGACATCTGCAAGAAGCTCGGCGTTCACTACTACTTCATGCCGAAGCCCGAGGAAATCTACCCCCCCGGCTTCCTCACCACCGTCAACGTCTCGCATCTCTCCAAGAAGCTGGAGGGTGCCTCGCGCCCCGGTCACTTCCGCGGCGTCTGCACCGTCGTCACCAAACTCTTCAACATCGTCCAGCCCGACTTCGCCGTCTTCGGACACAAGGACGCCCAGCAGCTTGTCCTGATCCGCCACATGGTGCGCGACCTCGCAATGGACGTCGAGATCGTCGCCGTCCCCACCGAGCGCGACAAGAATGGCCTGGCCCTGAGCAGCCGCAACGTCCTGCTCGACGACGACGGCCGCCGCAAGGCCCTCTGCCTCAATCGGGCTCTCCGGCGCGTCCACTTCCTCGTCAAGAAGCAGGGCATCACGCACGTGGGCGAACTTCTCCAGGCCGTGCGCTCGGCCATCAACAGCGCGGGCGACGGCGTGGAACTCGACTACGCCCACATCGTCTCGCGCATGACACTGGAGGAACTCAACCACGTCGAACGCGGCAACACACTGGTGCTGATTGCCGCCCGCGTGGGCGGCGTTCGCCTGATCGACTCGACGCGGTTGTAACCCTACATTTCAGGGCCCACTCTTTCGCACCACAAAGCGCCGTGGCCAGTCCACTGCCTTGCTGATTCCAATGCGCGGCGTCACGCGGATGGATTCGTTTGCGAGCAACCGGCCCGCTTCGAGGCGCAGCGCCCCCCCCGCCAGCAGATTGGCCCCGTAGAACTCCAGCCCGATTCCCATCGCCTGGCAGACCTTGCCCGGCCCGTTGCACAAATCGCGCGCTGCTCTCCCCTGCCACCCGCGCCGCACGATCATGGCCTCGACGCCCTCCAGCGGTTCCAGCGCCCGAATCAGCACCGCCTCTCCCCTGCCTTCGTGCCCCGTCACCACGTTCATGCACCGGTGCATTCCATAGCTGACGTACACATAGGCGTGCCCGGCGGGGCCGAACATCGCGCGGTTGCGCTCGGTGCGCCCCGGAAAGCAATGCGACGCCGGGTCGTCCTCCGTGTACGCCTCGGTCTCCACGATCCGCCCTGCCAGCCGTCCCTCCGGCGCCTGATGCACCAGGACGTAGCCCAGCAACCCCTCCGCCGCGGCCAGCGCACCGGATTCCAACAAACGACACAGTGCTTTTGAAGAGCGCGGTCCCACGCACCAATCTCCTGCGGTACTTTCCGGAGCACCTTGCACGCTCCCTCCAAAGAGGTGCAAGCGCTCCGCTCTGCTTGACCCCACGGGGAGAGGAGCGCTCCACTTTTGTTTTGCTCGTCGCAGCACCCTCATCCCGGAGCCGTCCCCCCCGATGCCACCGCGCAAGAAAGACGAACAGCCGCTGGAGAAGAGC
The DNA here is from genome assembly GCA_030156535.1 of Candidatus Sumerlaeota bacterium. Classification (GTDB taxonomy): domain Bacteria; phylum Sumerlaeota; class Sumerlaeia; order SLMS01; family JAHLLQ01; genus JAHCAW01. The sequence continues at coordinate 2,485 of JASGMJ010000001.1, read as the reverse complement.
CTCGAAAAGCTCGAGGAAATCGTCGCCCGGCTGGAATCCGGCGAGGTCCCGCTGGAGAAGTCCATTGGGCTCTACGAGGAAGGCCGCAAACTCGGAACTGACTGCCTCGCTCGCCTCGAAGGACTCGAACGCCGGGTGCAGCTGGTACGCGAGGGAGCGGACGGTAAACTGGAAACCGAGGAATTTGAAAACCAGGAAGAAGATTGACGCAGACCGTATCCGGCGCGCGTCTTGCACCCGGTTGTTGGAAGAGGGGTAATCAGCCCGATTGAGGCAGACAGAACAAAGTATGTCCCACACACACGCCGAACGGCTGGCATCCCTGCGGATTCAGGCCCAGGACGCACCGGTCATCGCACAGGATGCCGTCCCCATCCTCCCCCTTGTCCATGGGCCGGAGGACGTGCGCAGCCTTACCATCCCCCAGCTTGAGCAGCTGGCCGCAGAAGTGCGCCAGCGCATCATCGAGGTGATTGCCTGCAATGGCGGGCACTTTGGCGCCCCTCTCGGGGCCGTTGATCTCACGCTCGCCCTTCTCCACCAGTTTGACGTCCCCCGCGACCGCGTTGTCTGGGACGTCGGCCATCAGGCCTACGCGTGGAAAATTCTGACGGGACGCAACGAAGCCTTCGAGACGATCCGCCAGTACGGCGGGCTTTCGGGCTTCCTCAAGCGCAAGGAAAGCGAATGCGACGCCTTTGGAGCCGGGCACGCATCCACTTCCGTCGCTGCGGCCCTCGGCATGGCCATCGCCCGCGACTGCACCGCGAATGACTATCGCGTTGCCGCCGTTATCGGCGACGGCGCCATGACAGGCGGCATGGCCTACGAGGCGCTGAACAACGCCGGCCTGCGCAAGACACGGATGATCGTGGTCTTCAACGACAACGAAATGTCCATCGGCCGCAACGTCTGGGTCGTACACGAAATGTTCCGCAAGGCTGTGACCTCCCCTTTCTACAACCGGATGCGCCGAGACGTTGTCGATGTCATCAAGAAGGTCAGCCCCGAAGGCTTCATCAACTACGCGCACCGCGTTGAAGAGGCCCTCAAGGGATTCTTCGTCCCCGGCCTCTTCTTCGAGGAAATGGGCTTCCGTTATATCGGCCCCATCGACGGGCACAACATTGCCACCATGGTCGAGACCCTCGAAGCCATCAAGGACTTCAACGGCCCCATTTGCCTGCACGTCATCACTCAGAAGGGCAAAGGCTACAAGTACGCGGAGAAAGACCCGATCACCTATCACGCCGCCGCCAACATGAAGATTGAAACCGGCGAGATGGCAAAGAAGGACGGCCCTCCCGCCTACACAAAGGTCTTCGGCAACACACTCGTTGAAACTGCCCGCAAGAACGAACGCATCGTCGCCATCACCGCAGCCATGGATTCCGGCACGGGACTCGACATCTTTCGCAAAGAGTTCCCCAGCCGCTTCTTCGACGCCGGCATCGCCGAGGAATGCGCCGTCACCATGGCCGCCGGCATGGCCGCCGACGGTCTGCGCCCCGTCTGCGCCATCTATTCAACCTTCCTCCAGCGTGCCATTGACCAGGTCATCCACGACGTCGCCATCCAGGACCTCCCTGTCTTCCTCGTCCTCGACCGCGCCGGCATTGTCGGCGCCGACGGCCCGACCCACCACGGCGTCTTCGACCTCTCCTACCTGCGCATGGTCCCTGGCATGACCATCATGGCCCCGCGCAACGAAGTCGAAATGCGCGACATGATCCTGACAGGCATCGAGCACACCGGCGGCCCCATTGCGATGCGCTATCCACGCGGAGCCTGCCTGGGCCTCGACACCAGCCGCGAGCCCCGTATCCTCGCCATCGGCAAAGGCGAAACGCTGCGCACCGGCAAACGCATCGCCCTCATTGGCATCGGCAGCATGGTCGGTGTTCTCGAAGAGAGCGCCCATCTTCTTGAGAAGAAGCTCGGACACCCCGTCACCCTGATCGACGCCCGATTCGCCAAACCCCTCGACCGCGAACTCATCGGCGATGCTGTCAAAAGCCACGAGTTCGTCTTCACCGCCGAGGACAACGTCCTGGCAGGCGGATTCGGCTCGGGTGTCAACGAGATGCTCGGCGAAGAAGGCATCGCCTCCCGCGTCATCCCGTTTGGCATTCCGGATCGCTTCGTTGACCACGGCTCGCCCGAAGAGCTGTACGACGAACTCGGCCTCAGCGCGGAAAGAATCGCCGAGCGCATCATCGCCATCACCGCAAAGTAGCGCCAGCACCCCGCCCCTGCGCGGCCTGGCGTGGCGTGCCCTCTTGCTTGTCGCCTTGGCCCCGGCCTGACTTGGCCCTGTCTGTCCTCTCGGCCCGCTTGCCCCCCCCGGCCTGCCTTGGCCCTGTCTGTCCTCTCGGCCCGCTTGCCCCCCCTGGCCCTTTGGCCCCCCTTCTCCTCTCGGCCGGCCTGTCCCTTTCGCTCCGCCTGTCCTTTTGGTCCCTGCTGTCCCTTTGGTCCCTTTTGCCCT